>CAMAUV010000050.1 GCA_945861415.1 Akkermansia muciniphila
CTAGCGCGGCTATCCGGGGCCTCACGGACTGACCACCACCTCAAGACCTAGTAACACGGAGACGCATGAAGCGATTGACTCCAGTCACGCCCACACTGGCGCTACGAATGCCGTTTCCGTTCGGCAGGGATCGCGTGAACCTCGATGTAGTCCATACTTTTAGATCCGTTGAGGTCTCCACCTTGTAGATGATGTCCGAACGATTCCCGGGAAAACTCATCCGTAACTGGCTTCCCTCCTGCACTGGCTGTGGCATACTTCCGGCCAATTTAAGATCCGGATCTAGGTTGAGCGCGTAGGCCATGAGGAGGGATATCCCGTCACCATTGGGATCGGAAAACATGGGCGCATCTGGCGAGAAGCCATTAAAAACTAGCCAATCAACCATAGAAGCGGGACCATTCAATTCGACCGCGGGTTCTCCCTGCCAAGTCGGCTTGGTAAACCCTGTGCGCCCATTGAAAAAATAGAGCGTTAGCTGAGAGTTTGTTTCGGAGAATACACTCGTCCCCATATCGGGTGCATTTCCTTGGAAATAGACACGCTTTAGTCCAGTGCAATTTCGGAACGCAGAGTTCCCGATACTGTTGACGCTTTTGGGGATCGTCAAGCCGGTCAGCCCGGCGCAGTATTCGAAAGCATAGCTCCCGGTGCTGATGACACTGTTGGGGATAGTGTAGCTCCCGGCTTTCCCTCTCGGATATGATATCAGTGTCGATTGGTTCTTATTGAATAATACCCCGTCCACACTGGTGTAGGTAGAACTGCCGTGGCTGACATTGATTGCTGTTAGCCCGTTGCAATCATTGAACGCATAGTTCCCGATGCTGGTGACGCTGTTAGGAATCGTCACGCTCGTCAGCCCGGCGCAATCTTTGAACGCCCCGTTCCCTATACCGGTGACTAGTCTTCCTTCTATTTTTTCAGGAATGAGAACGCTACTGGTAACTGATTTCGAATAGCCCGTGATGATTACACCAACACCAAAGCCCCCCACCCCCGCGTTTGCGCTGTAAGTGAAATTCCCAAACTGTTCCGCGATGACCTCGCCACCCCAAAGGGCAAGGAATGCCACCACATGAAACCAGATCCGAGTCCTGCGCGAGAATACACCCGAAGTTCCCAAGGAGGAATTGTTGGCGTTCATAATACCTCAATAAGGCTAGACCTAGCCGTCTCGTCAAATTAGGAAAGCCGCGAAAATCCGCCGCACCGCGGGACTGGCCGGGGCTCAAGGGCCTTCGCATCTCCGCGGGGGCCAACCGGTCGATCCGTAGGGGTGACCACCGCCCAGATAAACGGGCTGATCATGGAGCTGCGGGGGCAGTCTAGACCTGCGCCCGGCCGATGCCGCGGTATGTGAAGCCGAGTTCCTTCATGGTCTCGGGGTGCAGGAGGTTCCGTCCGTCGAAGACAATGGGGGCGACCATGCGGCGCTTCACTTCGGCGAAGTCCTGCTGCTTGAACTCGGGCCACTCGGTGGCGATGATGAGGGCTTCGGCGCCGTCTACGCAGTCCATGGCGCTGTCGGCGAATTTGATCTGGCCGGCGAGCGGCAGGCCTTTGGCGTTTTCCGTGCCTTTGGGGTCGTAGGCGGTGACGTGGGCGCCTTCGGCCACGAGGGCTTCGATGAGGTCGATGGCGACGGAGGAACGGATGTCGTCGGTGTTATTCTTGAAGGTGAGGCCCCAGACGGCGATCTTTTTGTCACCGAGGACCCAGAGGGCATCGCGGATGTTTTTGATGAAGCGCTGGAGTTGGTCTTTGTTGATCTTCTGGACTTCCTTGAGGAGCGTGAAGGGGACGCCGAGTTGGTCGCTGATGGCGACGAAGGCGGCGATGTCCTTGGGGAAGCAGGAGCCGCCGTAGCCGATGCCGGCGTTGAGGAAGTGGCGGCCGATGCGCTTGTCCATGCCGATGCCCTCGGCGACTTTTTCCACGTCCGCGCCGCTGGCTTCGCAGATGGCGGAGACGGCGTTGATGTAGGAGATCTTGAGGGCTAGGAAGCTGTTGGCGGCGTGCTTGATGAGTTCTGCACTGTTGATGTCAGTGACGAGCACCGGGGCTACGAATGGGGCGTAAACCTTTTGCATGAGGGCCATGGCGCGGTCGCTGTTGGCGCCGATGACGATGCGGTCGGGTTTCATCAAATCTTCGACGGCGCAGCCTTCGCGGAGGAACTCGGGATTGCTCACCACGTCGAATTCCATGGTAGGGGCGTAGCGCTTGATGGTTTCCGTGACCTTCTCGCCGGTCTTCACGGGGACGGTGCTCTTGTCCACGATGACCTTGTAGCTCTTCATCACGGCGGCAATTTCGCGCGCGACTTTCTCGATAAAGCGGAGGTCTACGCTGCCGTCCGGCTGCGGCGGGGTGGGCACAGCGATGAAGACGACGTCGCCATATTCCACACCCTCTTCGGTGCTGGTGGTGAATTTCAGGCGTCCGGCGCTGACGTTGTTGGTCACCAGTTCTTCAAGGCCGGGCTCGTAGATGGGGATTTCACCGCGAAGGAGCTTTTCTATCTTGGCGGGGTTGTTGTCCACGCACATGACGTGGTGACCCACTTCGGCAAAGCATGCGCCTGTGGTGAGGCCGACGTAACCGGAGCCAATAATGGTAAGTTTCATGAGAAAAGAAAATCAGCGGAGGTTATGGAAATTAGGGCAAAGTCGCTGCTCCATCCAGTCCCGGGCGTCAATAGGAAAGGGCGGACCAGTGAACGGAAGAGAACCGGAACCGCTCACCCCTGCAACGCCCGCGGCTAAGCGGCAACGCTGGCTCAAGACGGCGGCAGCGGAGGCGGGCCGGCGGGCTTTGCGCGGGTGGCGAAAACTCCAACGAGCGCTGCTTTACCGAAGAAGAAGATAAGTCCGATCAAGCCAATGCCGCCAAAGATCCCGCCGATAAGCCAGAGCAGCCATGCGCCGCGTTCGTTTTTCTCCAACACGGCGAACCACGGCTGCTGGGGATCGACCCAGCAGGTCCGGGCGGCCCCCACCGGATGGCGGCGGATGACTTCCTCCGAGTCGCCAAAGCTGCTGGTGGAGTAGTTGTTCTTTGAAAAATCGGTCCACTCCGAGTGCCATGTGCGGCCCTGCCAGTCGTATTTGAAGAGGATGTCTGGGCGGTAGGTGGTGGATGAGCGGCCGTGACTATCTCTTGTGGTGCTGACTTCGACCCTACTGGAGAGGATGGTGCAGGGCGCTGAGGTCATGCGGGCGGCCACTTCTCTTGAGTCATTACTCATGGCAAACCAGAGACAGACCCCGCCCGTGATGGCAAAAACGAGCGTGAGGATGACTCCAACTAGGGGCCCTGCACCCCAGCCGCTGCGCCGGCGAAGCAGGGGGCTAAGCATCACCAGCAGTCCGATGAGAGCGAAGGTGGCACCCAGTCCGACCATCAGATAAGCTGTTCCGCGGGACGGAGGCACCAGCACGGTCTCGGCGGGGTTACCCGGATTGACATACACGGTGGGTTGCGCCTGTGAGCGGAGACCGTGCAGGATTTCCTCTATCTCATTCGCCTGACGGGTCATGCCGTCGTCGAATACTTTGCTGCCGCTGAGCGCCTGCCCCCTATAGGTAAATTCGTAGAGCGCATCGGCCCTCATCAGAGGTTCTTTGCCGTTCATGCTCACCGTGAGGTCGGCTTTTTTCAGAGTGCACGCCGCCTTGTCCCATGACTCCACCTCACCAGCACGGCCGATGGCGCGAAAGCCCAGGAACCACATCAGGGCGAGCCCGGCACAGAAGAAAATGAGGCCAACGAGAACAGCGCAGCCCGTAAAGATGGCCGGGGAGCGCCTGACGGGAAATGCCATGGTGCTGTGGGTGAGTTAAGTTAAGATATAAGCTGACGATATTTATGCTCCCGCGCAAGCCGTTAAAATGAGTAACGCTCACTTCCGGCGGGGCCAGTTCCTGCTTTCAGGATTAGCGGTCGATTTTCTGCGGGGAGAGCAAAACAATGCCGATGCAGTTCCCCCTCTACCTTATCATTCCGGCTCTCAGTGCGGTGGTGTATACCGTGTCGTCGCTGCTGCATAAGCGCGGATATGATTCCGGGGCGGGCACGCTGCAGACGTTTCACTGGGCGAATTTGATCGGGATTCCATTCTTCCTGCCGATGTTTTTTGTGCAACCGGAGGCCCTGCCGCTGAACGAACTCTGGCGCCCGGCGCTGACGGCGGGCCTTATCTTCCTCGGGTCATGGAGCACCTTTGCGGCGGTGAAGCTTGGGGATGTGAGCATGGTGACCCCGATTCTCGGCACCAAGGTCGTGTTTGTGGCGCTGGGGAATATGGCCATCGCCGGACAGCAACTGAGCACGGCGCTGTGGATCGCCTCCGCTCTGGCCACGCTGGGGATCATGGTCATCGGCAAGGCGGACTGGAAACCAGGGCGGGCGGGTGGCATGGCCATCCTTCTTTGTCTCGGCAGTGCTTTCTTTTTTGGGCTCACCGATGTGCTCATCGGCATGTGGGCGCAGAGTCACGGCGGCATGACGTTTCTTGCCTGTATTCCTCAGTTCATCGGGCTGTTTTCGCTTATCGCAGTGTCTCTCTCTCCGCAGCCGTTGCTGCGCCTTGCGCCGACTTCTAGGCGCTGGGTAATTTCCGGCGGGCTGCTGCTGGCGGCTCAGGGGATGGCGATGGGCGTGGCTCTGGCGTTTTTCAATGACACCACCGGCGTGAACATTCTCTACAGCACCCGCGGGCTGTGGTCGCTGATCCTTGTGTGGTTTGCCGGGGCATGGTTTGCCAACCGGGAGCGCGGTAACGCCGGCCGTATCACTATGATTTACCGTTTAGCGGGGACGATGCTGATTTTCGCGGGTGTTGTCCTGGCAGTCATGGACCGCTCCGAAGCCAGCAACTAACGGCTCACGCCGGCTGAGGCGCTGAGGCATCCTGCGGGTGAACAATGCGCTGGCGGACGAGCTCCGCCACTTCCGGTGAGGCGAGCGCCACCTCTGCGGCCGCGGTTTCCGCCTGCTTCTTGCTCATACCGGAACCCGTTCCGAGCACTTGTCCGTTCCACACCACACTGGCCATGAACTTCTTGCTATGGTCCGGTCCCTCCTCAGAAATAATGTTGTAATTTGGGCTGCCAGCAGCCAGCGCCTGGAGCATTTCTTGGAGCTGGCCTTTGGGGTTCACTTCGCGAGGTTCGTCTGCGATGGCTTTCAATTCCGTCGCACAGAGCCGGAGCACGACATCCCGGACCACATCCAGCCCCCCGTCCAGATAGATGGCTCCGATGAGCGCTTCGAAGGCGTCGCTCAGCGTACTGGCGCGGAATCTTCCGCCGGAGGACTCCTCGCCGCGACCCATGAGCAGGTGCGCGCCGAGGCCGCGGGTGCGCGCATAGTTGGCCAATGCGACGCGGGAGACGAGACGGGCCCTTAGTTTGGTCAGATTCCCCTCGTTGAAATCCATGAAAATCCGAAACAGTTCGTGCGTGAAGATGAGCTGCAGCACGGCATCGCCCAGAAACTCCAGCCGCTGATTGTCAAAGTGCGCGCGGTGGGTCTCGTAGGCGAGACTGGGGTGCGTGAGCGCCTCCGCGAGGAGGAGCGGGTTGCGAAACTGATAGCCTAACTGCTCTTCGAGCGACTGCATAGCCTGCCAGGTATCACGCTCCTGTGGCGGATGCAAGCTCCATGCTAAATACCATCGGCACACGGCCGGTATTTTATACGGAATCAGTGAACTCTATCTCACCGATGAAGGTGAACAGGCATGTAACGGACTGCGGGCTTCGTCATTCACAGCAACTCCGGGCGAGTGCGGGTGGGGTGACCGACGGGGCTCGAACCCGCGACAACCGGAATCACAATCCGGGGCTCTACCGACTGAGCTACGGCCACCATATTCACCGCGAAAACGGGAATGTTTATTAAACGCCCCGTGCCGGAATGCCAGGCGAAATTTTAGTCATTTGTCAATTTGGATTTCGTCCCGGGAGCAGACCTGTGCAGCGAACGGATTGAATTCCCATACAGTTGTCCGCTTTCCGTTGCGCCAAGGCGGGGCGCATGCTTTTAGCCGTCCACATGTCTGATCTTGCCGCTTCTCCGACAAAGGACCGCCGATTCACCCCGGGCTGCCTGATGTTCATGGTGGGTGGCGTCTGGCTCTTAGCCCTCGGAGGCTGGATGATTTACAGCCTCTTCCAGCAGGTGAAGGAAATCCGCGCCTTTGCTGATTCTGCGGCCAAGCAGGTCGTGCCGGCACAACCCACGGGCGAGGAACTCAGCGCCCTGCGCGCACGCCTTGCTGCTTTTTCGACGGCCGCCGCAAGCAAAACGGCCGCTTCTCTCCGCCTCTCTGCTGGGGATCTGAACGCTCTGCTGGCCACCGAGGAACCGTTGGTCGGCATGAAAGAGTCCGCCCTCGTCGAGGAAATCACTGCCGAAGGCATTAGGCTGCGCATTTCCGTCGGCATGAATGGTCTTCCCCTCACCGGAGAGCGGTTCTGGTTAAATGGCCTCGCGGACGTCTCGCCATCCGCCCAAAAGGAAAAAGGCATCCTTCTGGCCACCAAAAACCTCTCCGTGCCCGGCAAGACCGTCAGCGAGGGCTTCATCCAGCATTATCAGGAGAACGGCCACCTCGACACCCTGCTCATGGCGCCATATCGCACAGAGGGTTCCGCCGTGCTCGACATCCTGAAAACGATTACCACGGTCCGCACCGAAGCCGGTGCGGTGGTGGTGGAGTTCGCCCCGTGAGCCCAATTTGTCAGAAAGCCAAAAAGGCATTTGACTAATCGAAGTTGGCTCCTACCATCGCGGCCTCCGACCCCCAGGTCGTTCTGGACATCCCTGATTTTCAGCGCACTATGAAAACCTACTCAGCCAAGGCTGTAGACATCAAACGCAAGTGGTACCTCGTTGACGCGAAGGGCCGCGTCCTCGGCGATGTCGCCGTGGAAGCGGCCAACATCCTCCGCGGCAAGAACAAGGTCACCTTCACCCCGCACATCGACAATGGCGACCATGTCGTCGTTATCAACGCCTCCCAAGTCGTCCTGACCGGTAAGAAAGAGACCGACAAGGAATACCACCGGTTCTCCGGATACGTGGGCGGTCACCACAGCGAGTCCGCCCGCCACATGCGTGCGCGCCGTCCCGAACAAATGGTCATGCTGGCCGTGCGCGGGATGATCCCCCACAACAAACTGGGCCGCAAGACTCTGACCAAGCTCCGGGTTTATCGCGACGAAAAACACGAGCAAGAGGCTCAACAGCCTGTGCACCACAAATTCTAATCACAACACTCACCGTTTCCCATCATGGCTGAAACCGAATACGCCGCCACCGGCCGCCGCAAGACCTCCACCGCCCGCGCCCGCCTAAAAGCAGGCGAGGGACACATCACCGTCAACGACCGCATGTTTGAAGACTACTTTCCTACCGTCTCCATGCGTAACGCCGTCCTCGCCCCCCTCCAGTCCACGGGCAATACCACCAAGTTCAACGTGTCCATCCACACCATGGGTGGCGGTCTCTGTGGACAAGCCGGGGCCTCCCGCCTCGCCATCGCCCGTGCGCTGCTCTTGGTCGACTCCAATCTGCGTCCTACCCTCAAGGATGGAAATCACCTAAGGCGCGATGCTCGCGCCCGCGAGCGTAAGAAATACGGCCAACCCGGAGCCCGTAAACGCTACCAGTTCAGCAAGCGCTAATCCGCTTCTCGAACGAATCCCTCAATCAGAAACGGCACCCTAGTAAGGGTGCCGTTTTTTTGTGGGCGGGTGTGGGAGCAACTGGTAGGACCTGTTGCGCAAAGATGGCCTCTGAGGGACGCGTAAGCCGGTAGAACATCCGCGCCGAAAGAGTGATATTTCCACGTAGCAAAGCAGACCATCCCTGAGTGCCTGTAGCTGGCTTTTAACCGGGGTCCATGAGCTTGGCAGCAGAGACTTGCTGCGTTGCAGCATTAAGCCGCCGCAGGGATCCTGCCCATGCAAAAAGAAGATTTGATGGCAAGGCATTACCCAGACCTCCGGCAGTTCCCCGCCGAACTTGAGGTCCTGCTGGATGCTAAAGGCAGCGGGCGAGGAGTCGCCGCGACTCGCCCAATCACCTCCACCGTTCGACCTCCGACGGAGTAGACGACCGTCCCCAGTCCGGCGAGGTCCAGCAGGCGCGACTATTCTCCGGAACGCCCTCCTTAGTCGTCATTCATTGGCCCAGCGGACCAGAGCTACTGACAGTCCTGATGAAGTTTGCGCAGGAGGATATCAATGTCCTCCATGGCGGCGCGGGTGGTGGAGAGGAGACCGGGGAGCGGCTTGATGAAGTGCTCCTCAAATTCTTTCGCTTTGACGTCGCGCCACGTGTCATTCGCGTGCTGCCATGCGGCGGCAAGATCGCGCCATGCGGCTTCGAGGGCGGCGGCACTGGAGGCGGTGTTCATGGGGTGGAATCGGCGGCGCTGATCCCGGCAGAGGAGGGCGGGGCGCTTTCCCGGGCGTAAGCGTCGAGAGTTTTGATGGCTTGAGCGAGCCATGCCGCTCCGCGCGGGATTTGATTGGTGAGGAAGTCGTCGAGATGGCCAAGTCCTTTGACCGGGCCATCGAACAGGCGGTCGAACTCGCGGGTCCAGCGTTTGATAACTTTTAATTTCCCCTCCGCCTCCTCCACGGCGGCTTTACAGCGGCGCACGGTCTTTTGTTCCAGCATGGCATCCCGGTGCTCTGAGAGTCGGGCGGAAAAGAGTTCCTGCTCGGCCAGCTCGAGGTAACGGGTGCGTTTCTTGAGTTCCTGGGACCATGCGGTCCACTGTTCCTGTTCGATCCAGTAGCGTGCCTTCTTTACTGCCCCTTCGGCACTGGCGTTGGCCTTCTTCGCCTTATCGAGAAAAGTGAGGAGGGACGCCCTGAAGTATTCGAGCGACTCGACGGATTTGACTTTGGCCTGATCAGACATTGCGGCGGGCTAGCGCTGGTCAAGGTATTCTTCGATGCGCTGGGCTTTACGGAGAAGGAAGGGGGTGTGCTGCTCGGCGATTTCCATGAACTTCTTGAGGACCTTCATGGTGGCGGTGTATTCTTCGGCGAACTTAGCGTGCTCCTGATCCTGCCATGTGCTGCTCAGGGCGGTGAAGCGGGCGTTTAGCGCGGTGGCACGGCTGTGAACATCGTCGTTGAAGCGCTTCAATTCTTTGGCGAACCGCCGCACCTCCTCTGGATCCATCATGGCTTGAGCCATAGTCTTTTTGTGTGTTAGGGTTGAGTGTTGCGGAGCCCGCGGCTAATGGTCAAATAGACGCCCGGAGGCGACTAACTCATGGTTTTATCCCGCTCAAGTTTGAGGCCCATCTTGCGATAGAGGGTGGCGATGGACACGCCGAGCATGGAGGCCGTTTTTTCGCGGGAGCCTTCGTTGAATTTGAGGGTCTCGCGGATGAACATGCGCTCCTGCTTCTTGATGAAGTCCGACAGCTTGGTGCCGATGGGCAGGCTGTGCTTCATGCGCTCATTTTCGTCGTCGGAAATCTCGACTTTTTGGGTGATCTTCGGCGGCAGATCCACCGGGCGGATGCGGTTGTCGTCCGCAAAGGAACAGGCACGCTCGATGGCGTTCTGCAGTTCGAGGACGTTGCCGGGCCATGCGTAGTCCACGAGGAGCTTAACGGCATATTTGTCCACTTCCTTTTTCGGGCTCTGGGTGAAGCGGGCGTAGTTGCCTAGGAAGTGTTCTACGAGCAGTGCTATGTCATCACGGCGGCTGCGCAGCGGCGGGATGGTCATGGGGATGACCGAGATGCGATAGTAAAGGTCCTCGCGGAATTTGCCCTCCCGCACCAGTTGCTCAAGCGGCACGCTGCTGGTGGCCACGAAGCGGAAATTCATCTCCTTCGGCAAATTGCCCGCAAGGCGGCGGGCGTTGATGTCTTCCAGGAAGGAGTCGAGCTGCGACTGGAGGCGCATGGGCATGACGTTGATTTCTTCGATCACGACGGAGCCACCGTCCGCGCGGTGGAAAATGGTATTGCCGCCACCGAACATTTCCTGGTCGAGGAGTTCCACGGGAAGGGACGAGCAGTGGAGAACTTTGAACGAGGAGGACTTGCGGCGGCTGGCGTTGTGAAGGGCGCGGGCCACCATTTGCTTTCCGCTGCCAAATTCACCCTCCAGCAACACCGGGCTGTCCTTGTCGGCCACTTTGGCCACCAGTTTCAGGATTTCCTTGATTTGCGGACTGCCGCCGATAAGGTTGGCCGAACTGGCCAAGTGGATGGCGGGCTCAGATTTCGCATGAGAGCCGCTGGATGCGGGCGCGGGGCTGCTTTTCTTCTGCATCACGCGGTTCACTGTGCGCTGCAGGTCGTCCAGTTCGAAAGGCTTGGTCAGGTAGTCGAACGCACCAAGTTTCATGGCCTCGACGGCGGTCTCGACACTCGCGTAGCCGGTGACCATAACCACCTCCGTCTCGGGAAACTTGGAGCGGCAATCTTGGATGATCTGCATCCCGTTCATGTCAGGGATGCGCAGATCAACGATGAGCAGTTCCGGGCGCTCCTTGTCAATTGCTGTCATGCCCTCCTTGCCGTTCTGGAATAGGGAAACCGTGTGCCCCATTTTCCTGCAGACCTGCCCCATGATCTGGAGAATGCCTGCTTCGTCGTCAATGATGATGATTTTTCCCATAATTTTGGCAATTGGCCGGTTTGATCGCTAAGTGCAGAAGTGCGAAAACTTCGTGCGAATCGATTATCTGAAAGGGTTAAGCATCGAGCATCACTTTGCCAAGCCTTTTTTCGCAGTTTCGAGAAAAAACTACTTACGCCCCTCAATTAAGGGAGTTTCAGTGTCTGGTCGCCAACGTCATCGCGCTGCGAGGTTCGTCGTTTCCACTTCAAAAACGTAGTCGCCCACGGCCGCGCTCGATGCCGCGCGGGCGGCGCCTACTGGAGCCGCTAAAAAGAGTAGCGGCAAAATGTTAGGCCCAAAGCAGGCACCCGCAACGGTATAGAAACTAATGAATCCGAGGACCGAGCGGGCTCCGGCCGGATCGGGCCGGGCAATATCGGCTGGGGTGCGGACCATGCGGGCCAAGTGGATGGTGACATTTGGCATCGCAAGACTTCCTGCGCAGCCGCGACGAGAGCAACGCCGCCTTTCCATGACATGAAATTTGGAAACATTGCTGATGGCCGGGGCTTAAACGCGGCTTCACAGAATTTAAGTGCCAGTCGGAGGCTTCAAGGATTCTCCAGCAACTCGGGAGTTGGGTCAGCGGCGGGGGCTATGGGTTCAAACTGGATGGTATCGGCCCCGGCTCCCGAGGCGATCCAGCCGTGGATGCCATCGGCGAGGCCCTGCACAAGGCGGGCCCGGTATTCGTCCGTTTGGATGAGGGCAAGTTCGGCGGCATTGGTGAGAAATCCGCACTCCACTAGGATGGACGGCGCCTCGGTGCGGCGGGTGACGGCGTGGGAGGTGTTATTCAGCACGCCGCGGTCGCGCGCGCCGGTAGCGGCGGTGACGCTGGCCTGTACGCGCTCCGCGAGCTGGCGGCTACGGCCATCCATGATCTGCCGGTCCGGCGGGGCATTATGGCGGAGGGCCAGACGCGCCATGGTCTCAGGTTCCCTTGGCCATGCAAAGTAAGTCTCTATGCCCGAAGCGTCGGACTCCGAGGCGTTGAAGTGAATACTCACAAAAGCGAGCCGCTCCCGGCTGTTGGAAAATGCCGCCCGCTCGACCAGTTCCGGGTAGCTGTCGTCGGTGCGCGTCAGCTCCACGGGATAGCCGCGGCGCCGCAGTTCATCCGCGAGCGCAAGGCTCACTTTGAGCGCCCAGTGCTTCTCGTATTCCGTGCCGGACACCCTTCCCGGATCTTTGCCCCCGTGACCGGGATCAATAATAATAGCCGGGGCACCAGCGTCCGGAACTGGCGAGGCTATCCTTTGAGGGGCATGGGGGACCGCGTTTTTCACGCACAGGAAAAAACCCAGCGCACAAAGCAGGCACGCGGCCACCCGCAGCCGGAACCAAGGCTGAGCGGTGAGCTGCGGGGCGGAACGGGATTGCATGAGTTACTTAAGGCGTCCCAACTATTTAGGCTCTCGATTTGGGCAATGCGCAATGCGTGACCGCAGGCCAAAATTTGCGAGGATTGACAACGCCGGCCAAAATCTGATAAATTTCACGGTAAATCAATTCTACTAACCACGCTATGAACCTAAATGCTATCCTCCGTCGTTGCACAAAGCTCTGCCTTTTCGCTGCTCTCGTCGCTCCTCTTGCTGCGCAGGAGGACGATTTCAACGACGGCAATGACACCGGTTGGACGCGATTCGCCCCGCTGAACCCCTTCGGCGGGACTGCCTTTTCCAACAACGGTGGAAGCTACCAGATCTCATGCCAGCCCTCGCCGGATCCCGTTTCCTATGGTCCCTCGCGTGCAGCCGGTCTGCGGCAGGACAGAAGCTACGACAATTTTTGTGTGATGGTGGACATTCTGGACTGGAACCCGGCGGAGAATTCTGCGCTGGGGATTCTCGCCCGCGTGCAGTCTGGCCCGGGCCCGGGCAATGTGAACGGGTATGCCTTCACATGGCAGAGTAAGGACAATGATGTGCAAATCAGCCGCATAACTGGTGAGCAGGCGGCCGACATTTCCGGAAATCCGAAAGTGACGCTCACGCCGGGGCAAAGCTACCGCATGGTCTTCACCGGAGTGGACTACCGACTGGAAGGACGGATTTACCATCACGGCGACCTCACCACGCCGATAATCGTGGCCACGGCGCAGGACTCCACCTACGAAGGCGGAACCTGCGGGCTCCTGATCTTTAGCTATGAGAATACCCGCTGCAGCGGGACCTTTGACAATTACTTCGCCAACGATGGCACCCCGCCTCCCATCCAGGCTACGCTGGCTGAAAACGGCGGCATGGTGGTTTCATGGAATACATTGGCCGGTCTGGGAGCCGGTATCGAATACAGTCCCGACCTGAGCACATGGGCACCAGCTTCCGGAACGGCCACCCTCTCCGGTGAGCGCACTCTTTTCAAAGTCACGTCCGCAGAGGGAATGGACTTCGCCTATTGTCGGCTGCGAACTGGCACTACACAGTGAAGACAGTCAACCTAACGAGAACGGAACGCTCCGGCGGGCAGTCCTTCCTTGTTCATCAGGTTGGGTTCCGCAATCTGGCTGAAGGCGAAGCGCACCTCTTTCGGCTCTGCTACTGCTGTTGAGGAAACGAGCACGTCAGTGCCTTCGATCACAGCTTCCGCGGCGACAAAATTTCCGTCCGCCCCTACGACCTCAAACCATGTGAGAGCCTTGCCGTCGCGGGCCGTGAGTCCGCCACCGGCATGATCGAACTTCACGCGCACCTTGTTCCCCTCCGCGCTGTGCGTGCGATAAACAGGGCCGCTGTGCACGAGGTCTGCCCGGCCGTAGTCTTTGGCCAGAGCGATGAGGGCCAGACGGCGGCCTGCTTCCTGTTTATTGCGCGGGTGGATGTCGCTTACATTCCCGATGTCGTTGATGACGGCCATGCCGGTTTTGGGGATGCGTTTCACACTCTCCGCCTGAGCTTCCCATATCTCGGCGAGGGCCGTCGTGGCCTTGTCCACTTCAGGTGACTTTTTGGTGTAGTTGTAAGGCGCGAGCTGCACGTGATAGAAAGGAAAGTCGCCCTGCTTCCACACGGCCCGCCAACCTGCAACCAGCGCCTGCATGCGGTCGGCGTAGAGCATGCCCTCACCGTTGTTGGATTCACCCTGATACCAGACTGCCCCGCGCAGAGCGGAGGGAACTAGCGGGTGGATCATGGCATTGTAGGTGCCTACCAGATGATGATGCCCGTGCGCCAACGGCCCAGGGCGGTCAGGCATTTTGGGCAGCGGCTTCTTTTGCTTTACCAGATCCTTTCCCTGCCGCGCCCATTCCTCCACACTGCTAAGCCAGCCCTGCATGGCGGCGTCGTTTTCCGGATACCCCGGAGTGTTCATGCGAATGGTGCCTACCTTGTCGCGCTGGGAGGGCACCATTTCAAAACCCTCAATGGGTGTCCACGGCTCAATGCGGCTGCCGCCCCAGCTACTCGCGATGAGCCCCACGGGCACGTCAAGTTCCTTGTGCAGATGGCGGCCCATGCTGTAGAGCACGGCAGAGAACTTGGGCGCGCTCTGCGGAGAACACGCCGTCCATGAGGCCGCGACATCTTTGTTTTTCACGGGTGAAGAAACCAGCGGCACGAGGAACAGGCGGATATTGGGAAAATTCGCCGCGGCGATTTCCTCCTGCGGTTTAGCTGAAGCTTCCACGCTCCACTGCATATTGCTCTGCCCGCTGCCCAGCCAGACTTCCCCCACGAGGATGTCCTCCAGTTTCACCTCATTGTTTCCTTTCACGGTGAGTGTTTGGGGAGTGGCGCTGGCAGCCATGGCATCCAGTTTCGCGTTCCAGTTACCATTGGCATCGGCGGTTACCTCCTTGTTCTGCCCAGCGAAGCTCACGCTCACTTTCTCTCCCGCTGCGGCCCAGCCCCAGAGAGGCACCGGCATGTCCCGCTGCAGCACCATGTGACTGCTCAGCAGGGATGGCAACGTGACCTCCGCACGGACGGCGGCGGTGAACAAAAGAGAAACGAAACCGAAGGATATGACTGGATGACGCATAGGCTAACGTCATTCGTCAGTGGGCCGTGGAATCAAGTCCCGCCGCCACCCACGTCAGCGTTGGAACCGGAAATCCACACAATTGTCCCGCGATTTTTTCTCAGGCCCCAGCGAGAATGGCCCGGGCCATTTCCACTGCTCCATTAGGGCACCGGTGGGTATGCATGGAGGCAGTCATACGAGCCAATGCGTCGCCGGTAAGGATTTCCCGGATGAGCGCACCGGACTGTGCGGGCTCCTCGGATCGGCAGCCGCAGCCGGTGCGTTCCATCAGCATGGCATTGCCCTCCTCCTGACCGGGGATCACATAATTAATGACCGCCGGGATGCCGGCCGCGAAACACTCATGGACCGTTGCTCCGCCGGCTTTGGTGAGACACAAAGCGTGGCGGGACATGAGGTCGGGCACGGTGCCGCACCAGCCGTGCAGTTCCACGTTCTCCCTCCGGCTGGCATGCAACAGTCGTGCAATGAGCGACCGCAGGCGATCCTCACTGCGGCCGGTGACGATGGTCAGCGGCACCTCCGGGGGCAGGTCACGAAGCAGGCCGGTGAGGGTTTGCTTCACGTGGCTGTTGGAGGTCGTGGCGAAATAAAGCACGCCTCGACGTTCTCTTTGCGGCGGGGTGGCGGCGAACTGCAGCGATGTGGCAAATCCCGTGACGCTGCACCGTTCCGCCGCTAGTCCCTGTCTCCGCGCCACTTCCAGACTGTGGTCATCGGTCACAAACCACCGGTGCGCCGGAGCCTGCGTCCAGATCGGGTGAATGGTGATGCTGTCCGTGACCGCTACATAGACCCGCTTCGGCCTGGGCACCGCTGGATTGAAGCGGGGGATGAACGCCGCGTAGAGCGGATAGGTCATAACCACCGTGTGCGGTTTAGTCTCAGCGAATTTCTCCTCCAGCCAGTGCATGAGCCCCACGAAGCGGTCCCAGACGTGATTGCCAAAATTTCCCTGCTGGGTGGATTGGTAAAGCCAGTTCCAGAGCCCCGGCATTCGGTTCGTCATCGTCCGGTAACCCCACTTCATGAACGCGGACAAATTGGGCGCCGCCGCGGTGAAAGGATCCAACACCAACGGTTCCACACTGCCTCCGGACTCCTGCTTGAGGGCTGAGGCGATGTTTTTTGCCGCCGTGTTGTGCCCTTCGCCAAAGCCGGCGGTCAGCACAAGAATAGTCTCACGGGAAGGGGCGGCCACAGAAAGAATTTTTACTTAAGGTTGTTGAACTATCTGAAGTTTGGAATAAAGTCTGAATTTTTCCATGGGTTATAATGCTTATATTACAGGTTGGGTATCCCGGGTGCGGGCAGCCGTCAGCGCAGTGCGCTGGCGCGATCCATTAGTGCAGTCGTGGGGCCTCATTGGCGGGCTTTTGGTGGCAGGCATCGTGGCGCAATATGGGGCAGGGCGCGGAACTGGCGAGCAGAAAAATCAGGGACTGTTCAATGGCACGCTTTCCCGGGAATTGCCGGAGGGCGAATGGCGTCCTTCGGTTATCTTGAAATCCGCCCGCGCCATACCCGGGCTGCCCCAGAGTGAAACGGAGGGCGAACTCGATCTGCGGGCTCTCACCGTCGCTGCAGCCGCGCACAAAAGCTGGCACTATGTGCCGCCCCGCTTGAGGAACAATTTACAATCTATGCCGCCAGTCGCGCGGCAAATCACCGTCACGTGGAGCCATACCAACGGAGGTGATGCCGGAGCCCTCGCCCTTCATCATCGGCGCACCTTTGGCGACAGCGCGCCCCTGCCGTATGATTTTGTCATCGGAAACGGAAGGCGCAGCCAAGACGGTCTCATCAATGCGCAGGCGCGCTGGAGCCCGGAACTGCCGGTGCAGCCGGAAGGCATCCACATCTGCCTAGCCGGCCAGCCGGGAAAACCGACAAGAGCCCAAGCCGAGGCCCTCGGGGAACTCATCACCTGCCTAGAAGCCCGCTGCGGCACTCTTCCCTTGGCCATGAAGCTATCGGATAAGCCCCCCGCGGTGGCCTTGAATACAATAAACTGAGCTGGCACCGCGGCGCCTCTGCTAGCGATCGTCGCATCCGCTTTCCGCCCTGCCGCGGGGCTCCGCTTTGATGGTATCCGAGGCTCCCGCGCTGGTCACAAACGGCCCGCCTGCCAGCGGGGCGATGCCCGTGAATGCAACGTCTGGCATTTCCGACGGCTTGCCCGCCAGCGGGAAATCCTTGCGTAGCGGGTAAAACGGATAGCCCTCCCACATTAGAATCCGGCGCAGATCCGGATGCCCTTTGAAGTGGATCCCCATCATGTCATACACCTCGCGCTCATGCCAGTCTGCCGTAGGCCACAAGTGGCTGACCGTGGGCACTTCCTGCTCCTCCGCAGCCGCCGTGCGAATGCGCAGATGCGCCCGGCCCGTGAGGGAATAGAGCTCGTAAACCATTTCCCAGCGGGGCTCGCGGCCCATCTGGTCGATGCTGCAGATATCAAGCAGCAGGTCATACGTCAGTTCGTCGCGCAGCCACGTCATCACCGGAACGAGGTTCTCCAGTTTCAGCACGACAGTATGCTCGCCGCGGAACTCTGCGGACGAAACGACGGCGGTGGGGAACTTCTCCTGCAGGGCCTGAACGGATTGGACGGCGGTCATGATCACCGCGAATAACTGCCCCGTCCGGCCCGCGCAACGGTGATTTGCTTAAGTAACTCACAGGTGAAAAGTGAACAAGTTTTCGAAGGATTTCGGGCATCGTCTTTCTGACTTCCTCATTCCCGGGGCGCCTCTCACCCTTCAAACAAGTCTCTTGGTTCCGGCTGCGCCGGGTAAGGCGGTGACATAAAGTTCCACCTTCACCCGGGCACAGCTCCGCACGCTGCCTCCCACCGCCACCGTATCCTCTGCCGCAATTTGCTTTCGCACCCCATCAATGCTCCTCACTCTGCGGCTCTGCCCGCCATCCTGCCAGAGTCCGCTCAGGCTGCTAGTAAATTGCGGCGTGTCGATCAGCCCGGAAAGTGTCGCCGCCTTCCGCTGTCGCCAAAAGATCCGCAACCGGCGGTCGCTGCCCGCGCCCATGAGAGTCACGGTCGGCAGGGTGCCCGTGCGTGTGCCGTTTAGCGCCCTGCCCGTTAGCACCTGCGCCACCCTATCCAGCGCACTTCCCAGCGCACCCAGCCGCAACCAACCGAGCGCAGGAGTCTGCACCAACCCCGCGCAGCAGCAGGCAGCGACCGCCATAAGCTTCGCAACATCGAAGGAGTAAACTCGAATCAAGGAGTTTCTGATTTTTGAAAACGCCCTCGCCTCTCAGCCTGAATTCACCCAAGGAATGCATAGCCCCTAATCGACCCGATGAATTTTGCCCCCTTCCTTTTCGCCGCGCTCATTTGGCCGATCCTGCTGCGCGCCGATGAATGGGCTGACCTCCGCGCCCAATATCAGATGGTCACCGTGGCCGGCGGGTTCGGCGCCCTGAGCGGGGATCTCAATCCCAACGAGTGGAACAACGCCGAAGCTCAGGACGCGCTGAACGCAGAACTGTCTGAACCTCACTTCGCCATGGAGGACATCAACGGGCGAATTTTCGTGGCCGACAAGAACGCCCACGCCATAAGGCGCATCGATCCCGATGGCACCATCCACACAGTGGCGGGTATGAATCTAAATGAAATCCCGGGCGGGATCAGCAACGCAGGTTTTAATGGCGACGGACCGGCACGCCAGCGGTTGCTGGACGGACCACAAATCGCTTATGTCATGCCTGATGGCAGCTTTTACATCGGTGACAGCCTGAACCGCCGGATTCGCTATGTGGACCTAGCCGGCAACATGGCTACGATCATTAACGACACCGATATTCTCAGCCGTGGACTATGGGTGCGGCGGGACCGGCAACTCATTTATTACTGCACCATTGAAGGCACAGTGAGCAGGTTGCGCCGCTGGACTCCCGCCGGGGGAGTGGTCACGGTGGCAACGAACTTTGGCGAAGCAGGAAACATCGACGTGGATGCCGCCGGAAACATTTATGTGAGCGACCGCACCCTCATGGGAGTCTATCGCGTTCCGCCCAACTATGGAGGCGGTGCCATGACAGATGCCCTGAGGGTGGCCGGCGTCGGGAATCAGATTACCACAGACAGCAATGCGGCATCGAACGGCCAAATGGCCACCAGTGTGGGAATGCGCGGAGCACGCGGCGTAGCCTTCCACCCACTGGGCGGCTACTTCGTGGCCACGCACCGAGGAGGAGACGTATGGTATGTGGACACGGCGGGCCGTGCGTGGATGTTTGTGCAGGGGGACAATGGCAACACCCATCTGCCCGGCTCGGCTCCGGTGCCAACGGCTGGCTTGGTCATGAGCGAGCCGCGCTCGGTAAGCGTTGGCATTTCTGGCAATGTGCTCATCGCCTGCAACGACTCCGGCTACATTCGTATCGTGCGCAACATTGCTCCGAAGGTCGTCGCGCCTGCGTGGCTGCCCAGCAGCAACACACCCGCAGGAGCAGGACTGCAGTGGCAGAGCACGCCCGGGAAATGGTACTACCTTGAATGCAGCACCGACCTCGGTAGCAGTTCATGGCAGCCGCTGGCATGGCTGGCAGGCACGGGGGCGGCTACCAGCTTCACCGACACGGGATCCACCACCGCGAGTCGGAGCTTTTACCGACTGCGCGAGTTCCGCGGCTGGCCGAATTGATCCGGGCTTGCCCTCCGCAGCATCCGGCGCTGTGCTGGGGATATGAACTTCGGTAATCCATACTTCACCGTCATCCTGCTTTCCGTTATCGCGCTGCAGGTGCTGGAGATCGTGGCTTCACTGCTCAATTTGAAACGCCTCTCCCCTTCCTTGCCGCGCGGCCTTGAGGACATCTATGATGCGGAGGCATATGCGAAAAGTCAGGCATACACCCGGGAAAGCGAACGCTTCGATATTCTCGCCGGCGGGTTCAAGCTGGCGGCGTTCCTCACGTTCTGGCTGCTAGGAGGATTTACGTTGGTGGATGGGCTAGTCCGCGGCTGGAGCGATTCTCCTGTCTGGCAGGGACTCGCGGGCATGTCGGTACTCTATGCTCTCAGCACGCTGCTCAGCCTTCCCTTCGACTTGCATGATACGTTCCGTATCGAAGCCAAATACGGCTTCAACAAGACTACCCCCAAGACGTTCGTGCTCGATATGATCAAGAGCCTCTTACTGGGCGCGATCATCGGTCTGCCGCTCATGGCTCTGTTGATTTGGATCTTTGACACGTATGCCAACGCATGGCTGTGGGCCTGGGGCAGTGTCACGGTCGTCATGCTGGCGCTGCAATACATCGCGCCCCGGTGGCTGATGCCGCTCTTCAACAAATTCACACCTCTGCCGGACGGGGAACTGAAGGACGGAATCAATGCGCTTAGTAAGAAGTGTGACTTCCCCGTGGCGGGACTTTTCGTTATCGACGGCAGCCGTCGTTCCACCAAAGCGAATGCGTTCTTTGCCGGCTTCGGAAAAAATAAACGCATCGCGCTCTACGACACACTGATCGAGAAACACCCTCAGCCGGAGCTGATCGCCGTGCTAGCTCACGAGATCGGGCACTTCAAATGCCGCCACATCGTGCAGCGGATGGTGGTGGGCATCGTGCAAATGGCGCTACTCTTTTTACTCATGGGACTGTTCATGAAAAACGGTCCCCTTGCATCCGCTTTTGGCGTCAACCAGCCAAGCGTCTGGCTGAGTCTGGTCTTCTTCACTTTTCTCTTCGAGCCCGTCCAGTTGCTGCTCAGCATCGCCGGGAATCTCTGGAGCCGAAAGCATGAGTTCGAAGCCGATGCCTACGCCGCCAAAGCAACCGGAGCGCCGGGAGACATGATCAGTGGTCTGAAACGCCTCGCGCGCGACACCTTATCTAATCTTACCCCGCACCCCCTTCATGTCTTTTTACACTATTCTCATCCCCCCATGCCCGAACGGCTGGCGGCTCTGGAGAAATTGAAGACCGCCTAACGGGGCCACACACTGCTCCGGCTTTGCGCAGCCAACCGCCCCGCGGTGCCACATTCCCGCTCCTCCAGGTCTCTCTATCCTACGACCGGTCGACTCAACCGCGCGGCCAGACACCGAAAATAGCCCGTTCAGGCTGAGGGCCGCTGGCCACAATGATTAGTCCGTTGGCAAGCACCGGGGTCGGGACAGTGATTCTTGAACTGCCACGAACCCTCCAAAATTCTTCGCCGCTGGGAGGATCGCAAGCTCTGATGCAGTTGGATCAGTTGGTAACCAGTTCCGATTTCTCTTTCCCCAAATACAGCGTGGGGCTAGCCCATTAGGCAGTTCGTTCCGCAACACCCGCAGCGTAAAGCCCGCGGATAGAAGGTCATGGAGCCGCGGTTTTGATTTTATTCCCGGCAACGGGAAGCATGCAGTCGCGTGATAGCAGGAGGGACAAAACAACCCGGAAGAATTCGACAAATCTTGTTCTCCTTGAACAGGCGGGCAAATCGGAATCATTGATCGCCGACCTCGGCCATGACAAGAGACGAAGGAGCAACATCGGCGGGGCGAGGTGAAAGCGTGGCACCCTGCTTGCCTTGCCCTCGCTACGCAGCCTGTATCTGAGTTCCAACCATCGTGGGCAATATCGGGATCGCTCTGTCACCTTCGGCTATTGAAGTTGTGCAACAAATCTCCTTGGAAGCGACTCGGGCACGGAGCCGGGGACCGGATTGGACACAGATTTTAAATCCCTCCGCGACAAATCGCTTGCACAGCGGGAAGCAACTGCTTAAAGCCCTTGACCCGCGAAGCTTTGGCCCGCGGGTTCTTTTTCTTACTAGACATGCTCGGATGGCGGAATTGGTAGACGCGTACGTTTGAGGGGCGTATGGAGTAATCTGTGGGGGTTCGAGTCCCCCTCCGAGCACCACTTTTGCCGTGCGGGCGGGTGGCAAGAAACCGGTCACGAAAGATGACCTCTGGCACCTCGCCGACATGAAAGGCCATGACGCCGACACTTTTGGTTGCCTTTGTGGCTCAAGCAAGGCTGAGGGACCTTATTCCGAGGCTGCTGAAGAAAGCCATGCGGGATGTGAATGGCACCACCGTTGAACAACTGCCCTACCGTCACTCCGGATTCCGTGCCGAACGAGAGCCATGGGGGAGGCAACCCATACCCACAGCAACAATTCCGCAGTCTGGATAGCCCCGCGCGACGGTCTGGCGGTCACGGCGCTCACGAATAAGCCCGGCTGCGAAGCGGATCTGGCCTGCGATTAGATACGCTGCGGCTTCATTCAGCGCTAAGGGGAGAGACGACGAATTTGCCAGAAACACCCCACAAAAGAGCGCAGCCAGAAGAATAAATTCATCGTGTTCGAAGATAGGCCGGACTCGTTTTATATGGGAACGGGTGCGGTATCTGGCGCCGCAATCAGCAATGATTCCAGCGTTCTTTGTTTGCCGGATACTCCCGCTCGGCGAGCCGCAGAAGTAAAACTCAACGGAATGCGCGCAAAAAGCCGTTGACACTCCATACCGTGACCCTACCTTTAGCGGCGCTTTTTCGGTGAAACCGGCTTTGGCAGCACCACGGTAATGACCCCTTCAAATCAAACCTTTACGGGAATGGATTATGGGATCGAGACTGCGGGGCGGCAGTCGGCTTCCGGGTGGGGTGCAGAGACGAAAAAGGCCGCTTCACAGGGCTCCCTTCATACGGAGAAAAAGAGTGAGTCGGCGTTTTTTGTCTCCGCTTTCCCGCACAAAAGTGCGCTCGTGTAGCTCAGTGGTAGAGCACTTCCTTGGTAAGGAAGAGGTCGCGGGTTCAATCCCCGCCACGAGCTCCATTGCCTTCCACATCATCACAACCCGCTAACTAACATACTTATCACGTCATGGCCAAGGATATCTTCCAGCGCAATAAACCCCACGTAAACGTCGGCACGATCGGCCACGTGGACCACGGCAAGACCACACTCACTGCCGCCATCACCACCGTTCTATCGGAAAAAGGCTTCGCCCAAGCGAAAGCTTACGACCAGATCGACGCCGCCCCTGAAGAAAAGGCCCGCGGTATTACGATTAACACTGCCCACGTCGAATACGAAACCGAGAAGCGCCACTACGCTCACGTGGACTGCCCGGGACACGCTGACTACGTGAAGAACATGATCACCGGTGCCGCTCAGATGGACGGCGCTATCCTAGTGGTTTCCGCCGCAGACGGCCCAATGCCGCAGACCAAAGAGCACGTGCTCCTCGCCCGTCAGGTGGGCGTGCCGGCCCTCGTCGTTTTCATGAACAAAGTGGACATGGTGGACGACGCCGAACTTCTCGACCTCGTGGAAATGGAAATCCGCGACCTGCTCAGCAGCTACGAGTTTCCCGGCGACGACATCCCCGTTATCCGCGGCTCCGGCCTCAAGGCTCTCGAAGGAGATGCGACTTACAAGGAAGCTATCCACAAGCTCATGGACGCGGTCGACAATTTCATCCCGCTGCCAGAGCGCCCGATTGACCAGCCCTTCCTCATGCCTGTGGAAGACGTGTTCGCGATCGAAGGTCGTGGAACCGTCGTCACGGGCCGAGTTGAGCGCGGAATCGTCAAGAAGATGGAGGAAATCGAAATCATCGGTTTCAAGGACACCGTGAAGACCACGGTGACCGACATCGAAATGTTCCGCAAGCTCCTCGACGAAGGCCGCGCAGGCGACAACTGCGGCCTGCTCCTCCGCGGCGTCAAGAAAGACGACGTGGAGCGCGGTCAGGTGCTGGCCAAGCCCGGCTCAGTGAAGCCGCACAGGAAGTTCAAGGCTGAGGTCTATGTTCTCTCCAAAGAAGAGGGCGGCCGTCACACCCCGTTCTTCAACAACTACCGGCCGCAGTTCTACGTCCGCACCACGGACGTGACCGGCAGCATCAAGCTTCCGGAAGGCGTAGAAATGGTGATGCCCGGCGACAACATCCAGATGGAAGTTGAGCTGATCACCCCAATCGCCCTCGAGAAGACCATGCGCTTCGCTATCCGTGAAGGTGGCCGCACCGTCGGTGCCGGTCGCGTTGGCGAAATCATCGAGTAATTTCGACCGGACCAGTCCGGAAACGATCAACGCCGGGAGGCGCCGCAAGGTGCCTCCCGGTTTTTTGTGCCCGCGCGCCCCGCCGGTGCGATAAACTTCGAAGACTTGACGTCGGCTTCAAATTTCTACTGATGAACCGACGCCGGTTTGACAAGCCGGGCGTCCGCTTCATGCTTTGCAAAGGATTATGCAGCAAGAAATCGTACGCATTGGACTCGTAGGGCTCGGTAACATGGGCAAGGCTCACCGCGCCAATATCCGTGCCGGGAAGGTCAAGGGCCTGAAACTCACCGCTATTTGCGACCGCAAGGAAGCCATGCCGGAGCATGAAGAGGATGAAGCCCAGGTGGAAGATTTCACCGACATGATCCGGAGCGGTCTTATTGATGCTGTTCTCATTGCCACCCCGCATTACTTTCACACCTCCATGGGCATTGAGGCACTCGAGGCCGGCTTGCATGTCATGGTGGAGAAACCTTTGTCCGTGCACAAGGCCGACTGCGAGCGCCTGATCGCCGCCCACAAAGGAGGTGGCCAGGTGTTTGGTGCCATGTTCCAACTGCGCACCGATCCCGTCTACAAGCAAATCAAAAGCCTTATCAAAGGAGGAGAACTGGGTGAAATTCGCCGCGTTTTGTGGGACTGCACGGACTGGTTCCGCACGGAGACCTACTATGCCTCGGGCGGTTGGCGGGCCACATGGAAGGGTGAGGGCGGCGGCGTGCTCCTCAACCAGTGTCCGCACAATCTGGACCTCTTCCAGTGGCTCTTTGGCATGCCGGATGAAGTCACTGGCTTCTGCCACTTTGGCCGCTACCACGACATCGAAGTCGAAGACGATGTGACGGCCTACTTGCGCTACGGCAACGGTATGCACGCCACCTTTATCACCAGCACTGGCGAAGCCCCGGGCCGCAATCTCCTACAAATCTCCGGGGAGCGCGGCATGTTGACCCTCGAAGGGCGCACCCTCCGCTTCCAGCGGAACCGCACGCCCATGAGCCAGTTCAGCCAGGAATCGGGTGCCGGTTTTGCCAAGCCCGATTGCTGGTCGGTGGAGGTGCCTATCGAGGCAGGATCTTCAAGTCACAACGATGTGCTCCAGAACTTTACCGGAGCCATTCTCAGAGGGGAGCCGCTCATCGCCCCCGCGGCTGAGGGAATCCGCTCCATTGAGCTGGCCAACGCCATTCTCCTCTCCTCATGGCATGGCCGCACCATTCCCCTGCCGATGGACAGTGCTGAATATGAACGCGAACTGCAGCGCCGGATCGACACCAGTAACCATGTGAAAAAGCCACGCGAGGTCAAGATCAGCGGGGATGACTTCTCGAAGTCATTTAAGTAATCTTCCGGCATCTTCCGTGATCCCCAGGCATCTTCCGTTTGCGCTCCGGTAAAACACAGGTAAACACCGCGCCCCTATGGCATCCACACCCGTCATCAACCTCCGCCGCGGCCATGCCGTGCGCCACAACAACGGCGTGTGCATCATCACTGAGATGGAGCACAAAACGCCGCCGCGTATGGCTTCCTACGTCCAAATGTCCATCCGCAGCATCAGCAACGGAGGTGTCACCAACCTGCGTCTGACTTCCAACCAGTCGCTCGACGCCGTGAACCTGAACAAGGTGGACCACGAGTACAGCTACAAGGACAGCAGCGGCTACCACTTCATCCACCCGGAAACCTACGACGACGTCATCGTTGACTCTCAACTTGTGGCCGGGGTGAAGAACTACCTGATGGAAGGCAGCAAATACATTCTCGTCTTCACCGATGACACCATCGCCGCCATCGAACTGCCTGCGAGCATGATCATGACCGTGGCGGAAGCTCCGGAAGGCGTGCGCGGCGACTCCGCGAATAACATGTATAAGCCCGCCATTATGGAAACCGGGCTCACCGTAAACGTACCGCTCTTCATTAACACCGGTGAAAAGATTAGCGTGAAAACGGAAGACGGCACCTACCTCGGCCGCGCTTAATTCCGACGCGCGAATACAATCTTTGAACAACCCGCCGCGCTCTCACAAGCCGGCGGGTTTTCTTTTACGCGAAACGGAATGCCCCAGTTCCGGCATTGCCACCTGCCGCCCGCAGGCTGAGGACAGCGCCAGTGTTACCAGCCATCCTTACCGCCATCCTTTTCGCCTTCAGCGCCGTCGTCAGCCAGCGGGCCACGCGCATCTTTGGCGCGCTGCCGGCGAATGCTTACCGGCTTTGCATCGCGTGTGCTGTGCTGGGGCTCATCACGCTGGCGACGGATGCGACGCGGGGCACGTCTTCCCTGCACAGTGAGCTTTTCGGAAGCTACTACTGGAGCGGGCTCATTGGATTCGGCATAGGTGACATCGCGCTGTTTCTAGCCTACGCGCGGCTAGGCTCGCGACTGACCATTCTGCTCAACTGGTGCGCTGCCGCGCTAGTGGCCGCGGCGGGTGACTTGTGGCTGCGCGCACACGGGCTCACACTGCCACAGTGTGGCGGAGTGGCCGCCATCATGGCCGGGCTGCTCGTCGCGCTGTGGCCATCCGGGGAGGCTGGGAAAAAGCACGCTCCGGCTGGATATCTCTGGGCGCTGCTGGCAGGGGTCGGCATGGGTATGGGCACGGTGATCAGCGGCCTTGCCAATGATCAGGCACAGACACTGGGCGTGGAAGTTTATGGGATCAGTCAGGCGTTCCAGCGCAGCACCGCAGGCGTGACAGCGGCCCTCGCTGCCCTCATGGTGGTGTCCCATTCGCCTCTGGCGGCACCGGCGAAGCCATGGAAACACAAGCCCTTCTGGCTCATCGCTACCGCCCTCTGCGGTCCGGTGGCCGGAGTGAGCTGCTACCAGTGGGCACAGTTAGAACTGCGGAGCAGCGCCACCGTGGTCGCCATAGCCGCCACCAGCACGCTGCTGGTAATTCCTCTGGCGAAACTCATGGAGCGCGACGCCCCCGGCCCGCGCCAGATCGCAGGAACGGTGCTAGCCGCGGCGGGCATCATACTGCTGAAGCTTTACTCCTGAACTCCCCGAGCTATTCTCCGGATTCAAGCGCCAGCCGCTCGCAACCTTTGATATCGAGCTTGCCGCTGGCAAGCACGGGAATGGATTGCACGCGCACCATGCGTTTGGGAATCCAGAGCGCGGAGACGCCGTATTCCAGCAGAGTATAGCGAAGCTGGATAATTTCCTGCTTCACTGCCTCGCTGGCCACGGTGCTGAGCAGCACGAGTGCTTCGCCTTTATCGGGGTCCGGCACGCCCACGACGGCGATGCGGCGCTCGACGTCGCCGTCGAGGCCGAGGGCGCGGGTGATGTGAGCTTCCACGGTTTCGTGCGGTACCATCTCGCCTCCGATCTTGGAGAAGCGGCTGAGACGACCCTCAATGTGGAGGAATCCGTCTTCGTCCACGCGACCGATGTCGCCGGTGCGGAACCATCCGTCCTGAATGACCTCGGCGGTTTTCTTCGGTGCGTTGAGGTAGCCGGGGAAAATGTTCGGCCCGCGCAGCCAGATCATGCCACTGTGATCCATAGGCACTTTGTCATTGGTAACCGGATCTGTGAAACGAATGGCCATCCCCGGCAGGAGTTGGCCGGCGGAGCCCAGCCGGCGCGCGGGCAGGACCGGACCATCCCCGATGGGCGGATCCGGCAGGTTGATTGAGGCCACCGGGCTCGTCTCGGTAAGGCCGTAACCCTCCATGGCGGTTTTGCCGAACTTGATGCGGAACTCCTCTTCGAAATTGAGCGGCAGTTTTTCCGCACCGGTAACAATGAGTTTTAGTGGTGCCAGTTGCTCCACCTTTACCCTCCGCATGTAGCCGCGGAGGAAGGTAGGTGTGGCCAGCAGAACGTCCACGCTGCGCTTGTCGATGAGTTCGGCGAGTTTCGGCGGATCAAGCGGTGAAGGATAAGTCACCAGATTTACCCCCTGAATCACCGGAAACCAAAGGGTGACAGTGCAGCCAAAGGAATGGAAGAGAGGCAGGCAGCCCAGTACTTTGGATCCCGAGGGGAGATCGAGGCGGTTGCTGAACTGGGTAACGTTGGAAATAATATTGCGGTGCGAGAGCACTACGCCCTTGGGATCGCCGCTGCTGCCGCTGGTAAACAACAGTGCCGCTTCTTCATCACCTCCCCTTGCCGGCAGTCGAAGCAAATTGCACAGCATCCCCGCAGGCAGAAACTTCTGGAGCAAAAACCACCGTGTGGCCGCACCTTTGAGCTGCGGCACCAACCGCTCCATAAAGATGAGATCTTTCATCGCCGGCCACGGGAACGTCTGCATTTTTCGCACCACGGAATCCGTGGTGATGAAGCGGTCGATGCCAGCCTGCTTGATTGAGCTTTGCACGGCCTCTTTGCCAGCGGTGAAATTGAGATTCACCGGCACTTTGCCGGCAAGCACCACTGCGATATTGGCAATGAGCCCACCCTTGCCCGGCGGCAGGACTATACCCACACGCGGCTGGCTTGTCTGCCGGTGAATGACGCCGGCTAGGGCGGCTGCAGCGGCTAGGACTTTGCCGTAGGTAAGTTGCGAATCGTCAAATCCGTCAAAGATAGTGCAGGCTGCGTGCTTCTTCAATCCAGCGACCAGCAACCGGCCGAGGTGCTGCTCAAAGGCCGGCTTTTGGGCGTAAGCTTCTGCGGCTGCGTTGATCAGAGCTTCATGGATACGGGCCCGACTTACCTGCGCGGCAGGAATGACGGGGGAGAAGTAGAAAACCGATTCCGCTCCTCCGCCGGTATAGTCCACACTTAGACAACCCTCATCCGAATGGTCCACTCCTACCACCAGCACAGGCAGATGCCATTCACTCAGGTCCTTCATCATGGCCTTAGGCACTCTCACCGGAGTGCCGGGCAGCGCGCTGACAGACGGAGGCACGCAAAGGACAATAGTGCCTGCATGCACGGCCGCTGTCGAAGATTCCTGCCCCCCTTCACTGACCCGCTCCCAGCGCGGCAGGCCGCTGGCGTTCATGGCGGCTTCCAGTGGCGCATTCGGTGCGCCCTTTCCTTCCGTGAGCAGTGCTATCCGTCGCCCGGCAAGAATTTTCTGCAAACGGGCGAGATCTGATGCAGACAATTGCGACGGTATGAGCAGCGCGCCCCCGTTGGGGATGCGGTCGGCGTGGAGGACGTTTGGCGAGGAAGGCATGAGTAAAAAAGAAGGGAGAAACTAATGAATGGAGCACCGGCTAGGCCAGAATTTTTTACGATGCAGGGGACTGGGGGAATTCTCAAGTAGGGAAAGCCGCTGGCATTTTCCCCCGGTCTGCTACATAAAGATCTCAATGCCTTCCGTCACCACATCGCCTCCAGAAGAGGAATCCGCCCGTAGCGCCTATCGCGAATACCTCGCGGAGAGGGAAGCCATACTCCAGCACAAGTGGCTGCTCAGCCAAAAAACCGGCCACGATGTAGGATTCGAGGCCGCGCTCACCGACTGGGCGCACCACCATCATGTGGCATGGCGCAAGGCACGCGGGAAGTAGCTCCCGCGAGGAAATCACTCACGCCTTCCCGGCTCTCATCACGCGGCGCAGTTTCGGCGCACCCCATGCCCCGGCAATGACCGTAAGGGCGGCCACGAAAACATTCATCGGGGTCTTGAACGTCGCTTAGAGGGAAGCACCGACCCGCTCAAGAAACCCACGATTTTTCCCTTCGCCCAAAATTTCCTTTCGCGCCACGACAATAGCGGCTGTCGCTCTGTCCGCGATGAGAATTTTCGAATGCCGCTCCATCCACGCAAGCACTTTGCCCGGTGAGCGCTTAAACATTTCCACCACTCCGTTCCGCTCTGCGGCAGGGAGTTTGGCGATGACGTTGCCGAACCTCGACCGCAGCCCGGCTTCCTGTGTGGTGAGCTTTTGCGCAAGCTCCAGCTGAATTGTGGAAGAAAATGGCCTTTCGCTCTTCGCAATGAGCACCGGCGTTCCGGGATTTTTTCTTGTGCCTCAGGCTCGGAACTGCCAAGTCACGTAATGAAGCGTCGTGCTTTCCTTGCCATTCCTCTTCTGCTTGCCGCCTGTGATTCCATGCAGCAGGGCGGGGCGCCATCCCGTATAACCCGTTCGGAATGCCTCGCCCTCGCCGAGCGCTACCAGAGCCACCGCTGGATGCCAGATAAGGCCAATGTGCGTCACGGCGTGGATACCGCCGGCATTTCGGTGGATACTCCGGATGTTTCATACCAGCGGCTTGGAGCCGTGCCGGGTTGGTGGCGGCCGGGCGGGTGGAACACGGGCATGCCTTATCAGTGGGGCGGATTCGCGACGCCGGAAGACTTTGATCGTGGAATCGCCGCCGGTCTTGCTGCGGGCGATGTCTACACACTGGAAAAGCGACGGATGCTGGAGGCCGCCGTCAGCCAAGAGGCCACTGGCATCGATTGTAGTGGCTTTATCTCGCGTTGCTGGAACCTGCCCCGCTCCTATTCCACCCGGGAACTCGGTAGCCTCTGCGACGCACTGCCTTCATGGGATGTATTGCTGCCGGGCGATATCCTGAACACCTACAACAGTCACGTCATGCTCTTCGCCGGCTGGGAAGATGCAGCGCGCACTCGTGTAGTAGCTTTCGAAACGGGTGTGCCGCCTTACTGGCTGGTCGTCCGCAGAACATCTAGCCGCACCGAACTGGAGACGAAGGGTTTCCAGCCTCTTCGTTATCGCGGCATCGCTGAGTAATCGCGACTCAGGGCAGAGCCAGACGCACTTTGACCCACCGGTGATCCGACCCTGCTTCAGGGCCGATGGAATAGTCAACGACCGCCAGTTTCTCCGAAACCAGCACATGATCGAGAGGCAGACCCGCGGGCAGGCTTCCTGGGAACCATGTGCTGGCGATTCCAAATCCAAGATTGCTCTCACGAACGCTGGCACTTCGGCATAATTCCTGAAACGTCCGGCAAAAGGGCGTGGCATTGAAATCGCCCGTTATGATTCGGTGCGGCGCATTCACCTCACGAAGTATCGACGGCCACGAAATGATGGCCGCCCGCCATGGCGCGTAACCTTCCGGAGGCACCGGCGGCATGGGATGCACGCCTAGCAGGGCCACTTTACTGCCGCCCGAAAGAACGGCGGCGGAAACAATCGGAAAACCGCCAAGGTCCCTGCGCAGCCGCGCAGCCTCGAGCGGTAGCCTGCTGGCAAGACAAATTCCTGCGGCTCCGGGCTGCGGTTCCTCCACGCGGTAGGGATAGTGCGGCCACAACAATACATTGAACTCAGCCTGCCAGCTGGGAGTAAATTCGGTAAAAACCAGCACATCGGCATCCGCCTCACGCAGCAGAGCGATCATGCGCGCGGGGTCTCTGGCCTCGTAGAGAAGATTACAGTTGATGAGAGTGAACGATTTTTTTGGTTCCACTGGAGTGGTTCCACCGCTCCGGTAGGAATACCACGGTGCCCCCTGCCATACAAAAGTGAGCGCCGCCAGAGGCAGCCACCTCGAGAGCCGCAAGATCATGGCGAGCACGAACAGGAACGCCGCAAAACCCGCACACCAGAGCCGGAAATGCCGCAAAAGCTCCAGCAGCCAGTTCTCCGCTGGCACCATCAGCACCGCACAGGTCAGTGGCATGGCAACGAGCAGAAATTTCACGCTGCTCGCAAGGAAATGATGCACAGGATGCGGGCGCACCGGGGTCACTGCGGAATCGATCATGGTGCACATTGGCCTCAGTTACCTCCATTGCAACAGACGACGCGCTCCGGGCTTGCTGAATTCACGCTAACGATTAGAGAAGTTTTTGCGTTTAGGACCCTGGCCGCCGTCAGAAAAAGTGGTCCATGTTGAGTGAGAGGATTTGATACAACCAAATCCTACAAAAATGAACCGACAAAAAAGAGATAAGCCCGAAGAAATCATCCTCCTGCTGCGTGAATGTGACGCGAGTCACCTGAGGCAAGAAC
>CAMAUV010000051.1 GCA_945861415.1 Akkermansia muciniphila
CTTCAACAGCGGTGCAGGCGCAGGCTTCAGCGTGGTGGAAGCGGGCGGCGTGGTCACGTTTAGCGGTGGCAGCATTCTTTCCAACGCCTCTGCCATACTCACGGTGAATGTCACCGCCTCGCCGACGACGCCGACGACTTACACCGCGCCCATCGGCGCAGCCGTGGCTGATCCCGCCAACGCCATCGTTGAAGTGAGCGAAGCCAACAATGGCAACACCGCTACCGTGAACACTCTGGTGCGCATTTACACGCTGCCCTCCGCCAGCGGGGACGCCTACACTACGATGACGAATGAATTGCTCTCGGTTCCCGCCGTGTCTGGCGTGCTGGGCAACGACGCCGCTGACTCGCGCATCGCGGTTTCATGGACGCAGCCGGCCAATGGCACTGTGACGGTGAGTCCCGACGGCTCGTTCACCTACACGCCCAACGAAGGCTTTTCCGGCACGGACACTTTCACTTACGACGTGACCGACGCTGTAAAGCTCTACGGCAGCAATCTCCCGCTGCTCGGCACATACGGCGGCACGCTGCTCTCCGGCGACGGTTATGGCTCCTCATTTGTCGCGGTGCCGGGAACGACAGATGAGTTCTACGGCCTCACCGACCGCGGTCCGAATGTGGACGGTCTCACGGAAACCTCGAAGGTGTTCCCGCTTCCCAACTACACGCCCGGCATCGCGCGCTTCAAGCTCATCAATGGCCAGGCCGTGCTCCAGGGCACGCCTATTACCTTCCGGGCTCCGGACGACAGGCCTTTCAGCGGACGCTTCAATACGGCGAACCCGGGGCTGGATCAGGGTTTTGACATCAACGGCACGCTGCTGCCCACGGATGTCAATGGCTTCGATTCCGAAGGTCTCGTGGCGATGCCCGACGGTACGTTCTGGGTCAGCGATGAATACGGTCCGTTCATCATGCATTTCGACGCCACAGGTAAAGAATTGCTGCGCCTATCGCCCTTCAACGGCACGCTGCCGGTGGAACTCGCCAAACGCCGCAGCAATCGAGGGATGGAATGTCTCACCCTCACGCCGGACGGCACCATGCTCGTCGGCATGTTACAAAGCGCGCTGGAGCAGGCGGATCATCTCGACCCCGTGAGCGGTCTCATCGCCGATGCCACCAAGGTCGTGCCGGTGCGCATCGTGACCTACACCTTCTCCAGCGGCCAGGTCCGCGAGTATCTCTACATGCTCGAAGACCCGAACACGAACAACAAAGTCGTGACGAGTGAGATCACGGCGCTGAGCAACACGGAGTTCCTTGTGCTTGAGCGCGATAACAGCTTCCCTGCTTCCGCGCTGAAGAAAGTTTTCCGCATTAACCTGACTGGGGCGACAGACGTCGGCCCGCTGCACGCGGTGCCTGGCGCTGTATATGAAGGCACAGGCGACAAGCGCGGCATTCTCTTCGCCGGTAAATCGCTGGAAGCCACCGTCGGTCTGGCCAGCGCCGCCGGCGCGACCACGACGCTCGCCGGTCTCGGCGTGACGCCGGTTTCCAAAGCGCTCCACTTCGACATCGGCTCGACGCTGGCCGGACTGGATGCCGCTGGCCGCTTCTTCGGTCACGACAAGATGGAAGGCATAAGCATCGCCAATGGCGGCGACCTGATCTACATCGCCAACGACAGCGATTTCGGCATTGATGCGCTAAGCAACGCCGCGCCGCCGTTCACCTTCCGCACCAAAGTCTCGCCCGCGACGCCCACCGTGCGCGACCGGGCGGAGATCCTAGCCGTGGATCGCACGCGCCTGCCCGCGGCGAAAGCCACAGCCACCGTGACGATCACAGTGAATCCCGCCCCGGACATCGCGGTCTTCAACGGCCCTCTCGTCACCTCGCCGGCGCTCACCGATGGTCAGGCCGCTGCCATCGCCCTCGGAAACACCAAACTTCTCCGCACCACCACGCGCAGCTTCACAGTAAAGAATGCAGGCAGCAGCGACCTCACGGGCATCGCGCTGGAAATTGACGGCACCAATGCCGCGAACTTCACCGTCGGCACCGCGCCGTCCGGGATGCTCGCCGCCGGAGCTTCGACTACTTTCACCATCGTCTTCACTCCGCCTGCGCCCGGCAACTTCACTGCCAACCTGCGCATCCGAAGCAATGACGCTGTGGAGGATCCGTTCGATCTCGTGCTCACCGCCTTCGGCGTTTCCAATGCCGATCTCTCCGCGCTCGTCATCGCGCCGGATGCCATGCTGCCGGTCTTCAATCCCGACACGATCACCTACTGGTCGAGCTACACGAATCCGACGACGAGCGTGACCTTCACGCCGACGCTGTTTGATCCCGCCGCCACGCTGCACTGGGGTGTCGGAAGTGCGGCCTTCGCACCGATCGTTTCCGGCACGACCACGGCCCCGGTTTCGCTGAGTCCCGGCACCACCGTCGTGCAGTTCCGCGTCACTGCGGTGGACGGCACTACAGTGAATACCTACACGGCAAACGTGAACCGTGCGCCGACCGTGTTCACTTCCGGTGTGCGCGATGTGCTGTTGCCGAACACCCGCGAATGGAATGCCGCAGGCGTTACGCTGGGTGGCATGCAATTTGTGAATCTCGGCCTCCAGGGGGTGGGCCGCGTGCCTGCGAGCGCCGTAGATCCAGCCACCGGCGAAACACTCGGCTCGATCTCCGACATGCAGGTCAGCGGCTTCACCAACAACAACGATGGCACATGGAGCGGTAACCTGACCACACTGCCTGACCGCGGATACAATACGACGATCACTCCGCCGCCGCCCGCGGCGCCGATCCAGATTTTCTCGAACTATGCCGCGCGACTCAACGAATATACCTTCACCTTCACGCCATACAGTGGGGCCGTTCCGACGACCGCGCAGAATCAGATCGCGCTGACCTTCACCGGGTCCACGCGCTTTACCTACGATCACGATGAAAATGTAGGCACCGCGCCCATTTTCACCACAGGCCTGCTTGCCAGCAGCAGCGTGAATTTGTTCGGCACCACCATCCCAGCAGCAGGCGGCACTACGACGCAGAGTGACGGCACCATCAGCAACCGCCTCACGCTCGATACCGAGGGGCTCATCCTCGACACGCGCCCGGGCAAGGCCGGCGCCGGATGGATCGGCGACGAATACGGCGCGGGCATCTATCACTTCAACGCAAGCAAACAAATTGATGGAGTGGTGAAGCTTCCGAAGGCACTCATCCCGCACTCGCCGGTGGGCACACCGAACTTCCTCGCTGACCCGCCGCTCAATGGCCGCCGCATCAATCAGGGCATGGAAGGCCTCTGCCAAAGCCCGGACGGAACGCGCCTCTTTGGTCTGCTCCAGAGTGCGACAATTCAGGACAGCGGCAGCGGCAATCAGGGCCGCACCAATGCCCGCCTTGTCGTCTATGACATCACCGGCAGCGACACACCGGGCGATCCCATCGCACAGTATGTCATCCAGCTCCCGCGCGTGGACACCAACGTGGCGCTGCCGGACGGCAGCCCCGGCGTGGACCGCACTGCCGCACAGAGCGCCATCATCGCGCTGAACAACCACCAACTCCTCGTGCTCACCCGCGATGGCAATGGCCGCGGCTCGGCGGGCGCTCCGGTTTTCAAATCCATCGTGCTCGCCGACCTCACCCCGGCCACAAACTTTGACGGCCTCTACGATGGCGAAGGCGCCGCGGGAGATCTCACGGCCACCGGCGATACCCTCAAGCCCGGCATTACTCCGATGACATGGACGGAAGCCGTAAACATGCTCGGCAAACTGGACCCCTCCCTCAGCGACCTCGCAAAATTCAATCTGAACCTCGACACCGCGCCCGGCGATGTGAATTCCCTCTCCGAGAAGTGGGAGGCCCTCGCGCTCGTATCCTGTCAGGACGCGTCGAATCCGAACGACTATTTCCTCTTCGTCGGCAACGACAACGACTTCGCCACCGCCAGCGGGAAACTCACGGACGCCAATGGCGTGCTCCATGACTTCGACGCCGGACTGGAAGTGGACACCATGGTGCTCGCCTACCGCGTGAGACTCAACAACCTGCCCGACGTGCGCGTCCATAATGGCGCAAACCTCTCGTCGCCGTTTGTCGCCGACGGCCAGTCCGCTCCGGTGAATGTCGGCGTCCTGAATCCGGGCGTCAGCGTTACGCGCATGTTTACTATTCATAACAGCGGCAATGCTCCGCTCATCCTTGCCGACCCCGCCGTGACGCTCGACGGTGCGAATGCCTCCGACTTCCTGCTTACGCCTCCCACCGGCGGAGCGACCCTCGCTCCGGGCGACACCGTGAGCTTCACCGTGCAGTTCACCCCTTCCACCACCGGCGCGCGAAATGCCATGCTCCACATCGGCAGCAATGCTCCTGGCGGCACCGCGCTCTACGAGTTCCCCCTCCGCGGCACCGGCAACACTCCGCCCACGGTGCCGGCCCAGACCTTTACGCGAGGTCAGGGATTGCCGCTGAAGATCAAACTCAGCACCATCTTTGCCGCATGCAGCGACGCCGAGGCTGGGACTCTGTCCATCAGCTCACTGGGAGCCAGTGCCGAGGGTGCATCCATCGCACAGACTGCGACGCACCTCATCTATACGCCGGTGAATGATAACAACGACACCTTCTCCTACACCGTCAGTGACGGACAGGGCGGCATCGCGACGAATACCATCACGGTCAATGTAGTGCCCCAAACGGGAGCCGTCACCGGCAGCACCATCGCCCCCGGCGGCGCCCTCACCGCGAGCTTCGCCGGCATCCCGGGACTGAGCTACACCGTCGAGCGGTCCACGGATCTCATGACCTGGACGCCGCTGAGCACCGTGACCGCTCCGGCGAATGGCCTGTTCTCCATCACGGACAACGACGGGCTGCCGTCCGCCTTCTACCGCCTGCGTTACAACCCCTGAGCCAAACAAAACCTTCCCGTGACTCCCACAGCCATGAAAACCATCCTCATACTCCTCTCCACCGCCGGGCTTGCCACCGCGGCCACCTTCTCCGGCAGTTGGAACACCGGCTTCATCCCGGGCACCACCGTCCCCGACGGCAGCGCCGTTGGCTGGAGTGATGTCCGCAGCCTTGCTATTCCCGCCGACCACGTTGTCACAGATGTGAATGTGAGCATTAGCCTTTCCGGTGGATGGAATGGCGACCTCTACGCCTACCTGACCCATCCGAATGCCGGGAGCGTCGCAGTCCTGCTCAACCGTCCGGGGCGCACCGCCGGTAATGCCCTCGGTTACAGCGATGCAGCATTGACGATCACGTTCGATGACGCTGCGGCTAACGGTGACATCCACACCTACCAGAGTGCTGCCGGCTTCGCTGCGCTTATCACGAATGGCTCCGGATGGCAGCCCGACGGCCGCAGCGTCAGCCCGTTCACCGTGAATGGCACTGAACCACGCACCGCTATGCTGGGCACGTTGAATGGCATGGCTCCGTCCAGCACTGGTTGGACCCTCTTCATCGCCGACCTCGCCAGCGGCGACCAGCATACCGTAGTCAGTTGGGGACTCAACGTTACGACAATTCCTGAGCCATCCGCCGCGAGTTTGACCCTTCTATTGCTGCTGGCGCTCTCCCGCCGCCGCATTCGCCGTCAGTAGGGTCACGGGATTGTCACGCACCCGCAGCCGCCCGCTGACAAAGCAGTTTCCCTGCGGGCTCAAAATCCCCGCGCTAAAAGGGAAATCCCCCCGTGTCGGCTGATTTGCCAACCATTCCCGGACGGCGAAGTGACGTTAAAGTTGCAGCCCAGGAATTGAGTGAACCGGGAGCCTCATACATTCTCAGGCACACAAAACTCCTAACTTAACTAATGCCGGTCACCCGCTCATCCATACTCCGCCGTGCGCTCTGCGCCGGGGCTGCCGCCGCAGTTCCGGGCATGACCACGGTGTTGGCGGCACCGTTGGATCCTCCACCGCCACCGTTTGCTGTGGAAGCCTCTCCCGGTGAGCCAGTGGAGACTTTTTACATCCGGCAGTTCAAGGTGCAGGGCGCGAAGAATCTTCCCCGTGTGGATGTAGAGAGTGCAGTCTATCGGTTTATGGGACCGGAGTGTACGCAGATGCACGTCGAGGGAGCAAGGGCAGCCCTGGAGAAGGCTTACCGTGACAAGGGATTGCAGACAGTGACTGTCTCGCTGCCGCCGCAGGAATTAAAGCACGGCATTGTTGTATTGAAGATCTCCGAGGGCCGCGTCGGTCGTCTGCGAGTGAAGGGCTCGCGCTACTTTGACATTGAGAAGATCAAAGCCAAGGCCCCCTCGCTGGCCGAGGGAGTTGTACCGAATTTTAATGACGTGACGCGCGATTTGCTCGCGCTGAACAAGCATCCCGACCGCCAAATCTCGCCTGAAGTGAGGCCGGGTGTGATACCGGGCACGTTCGATGTGGATTTGAACGTAAAGGATAAATTCCCGCTGCACGGCAGCCTGGAGCTGAACAACCGTTACAGTCCCGACACATCTGAACTGCGCATCAACGGGGCTATCAGCTACTCAAATCTCTGGCAGGCCGGGCACACCGGCGGGCTGAGTTTTCAGCTCGCTCCTGAGCGGCTGGAGGACGCCCTCGTTTTCTCTGCCTTCTACAACATGCCGCTGGAGTCGCTGGAGGATACGAGCCTGACGCTCACGGCGACGAAGCAGGACAGCGACCTCAACACGCTGGGTGGAGCCGCCGTGCTGGGCCGCGGATACATGGCCGGTGCCCGGCTCACGAAGACACTGCCGCCCGGGAAGAACTACTTCCACACGCTCAGCGGCGGCATTGATTTCAAGAACTTCGATCAGGACGTGAAGGTGGGTACAACCACGATTTCCACACCCATCCGGTATTGGCCGGTGAGCGTGACCTACAGCGGCACGCAGGCGCTGGATCACAGTTCTACCGATGTGAATGCCACGCTGGGCATGCACTTCCGGGGCATGGGCAGCTCCTCGGATGCGTTCGATGACAAGCGCTTCAAGGCGAACGGCGCGTTTGTTTTTCTTAAGGCGGATGTCTCGCACACTCGCGACTTGCGGAACGGGATGCAGGCGTTTGGCAAAGTGCAGGGGCAGGTTTCCAACGGTCCGCTCATCAATAGCGAGCAGTTCAGCGGCGGTGGTCTGGGAAATGCGCGCGGCTACCTGGAATCGCAAGTGCAGGGTGATAACGCCATCTTTGGCTCGGTGGAGTTGCGCTCGCGCTCGTTCATTCCGGCTCCGGTGCTGAAAGAGGGCGAGGCCAAACCGTCGCGCCCCAACGAGTGGAGGGTGTATGCTTTTTGTGATGCGGGCTACATGTCCAATCACGATCCCCTGCCGGAACAAGACTCGAATTTCTCGCTCGTCAGCGTGGGCGCGGGAACCCGGTTCCGGCTGCGGGACTATTACAAAGGATCGCTGGATGCCGCCTTCCCGCTCACAGACGCGGGCACCACGGAGGCGGGAGACATCACGGTGACCTTCCGCCTGTGGGCTGATTTTTGATTTTCTCTCTCCAATGGAACACTCAACAGGAATGAATCAACGCTTCGCAAATCTCCGCCGGCACGCGCTGCGCGCCGGACTACTCACCACCACGGCCATTTTGCTGTCCGGCTGCGGCAAGGACGAGACATGGTGGGCGGAAGAGTGGACGCTGCGCAAACAAATTACTGTGGACCCGTCCGCCGGTGGTGTGGCCGGCGACCCGGGCGAAAGCCGCGTGCTGCTGCGGCTGAGCGATACCAATTACACGTTTGGCTTGGCCAAAGAAGACGGCACCGACCTGCGTTTCATCGCCGATGACAACAAGACGGAGCTGCCCTTCTACATCGAGAAGTTCGACCCCAACTTCAACGAAGCCCATGTCTGGGTGAAGCCGCAGGCCCCCGGCAAGACATCGTTCACCCTCTACTACGGCAACAACGGCCCGAAGGCGGTGAAAGCCGACGACAGCAAGGAGACCTTTGATGCTGCGACGGTGCTCTCCTGGAGCTTTAGTGACAAAGGCACGGCTCCCGGCGACGGCACGCCCAATGACAACAACGGCGACAGCGTGGTTCCCCAGAATGAAGTGGGGAACAGCGGCAGCTCTGCCGTGTTGGCCCCCGGAACCACCATCGCCATCGCGGACAGTCCCTCGCTCACATGGGTGGCCGGCGGTGCCATGACATGGAGCGCGTGGATCAAGCCTGGCAAGGCTCCCGCCAGTGGCGGCATCTTCACCCGCGACGGCGGGGCGAATGGATTCACCATCGCTGCCGACAACGGCAATCTTGTGGTGAGCGTGAAGAGCAACAACGCCACTGTGAAGAGCGAGCTGGTGCCCCTCTCTCCCGACATCTGGCAGCACGTCGCTGTCACGGCCGGCGCGGGACAGGTCAACATTTACCTCAACGGAGACGCCGCAAAGGCATTCGGTGCCTCGCTTCCTGCGCTCAACAACGCCATCGCCATCGGTGCGATCCCTAACGGCACGCCCGGCTTCCCCTGCGAGTTGGATGAAATGCAATTGGCCAACATCGCGCGCACTCCGGCGTGGGTGAAATTCGCCGCGCTCACCCAGGGCAGCACGGATGCCGCAAGTAAGATAGTGCAGGTCGGCGCGGATGAACAGGGCGAGGCAGGCATGTTCGCAGCGGGCGGGACGGCCTCAATTCTCCTCGGTTCACTCACCATAGACGGCTGGATCGTCGTGGTCATCCTCGCCATCATGGCGGTGATCAGTTGGTGGATCATGTATGCCAAGATGCGCTACATCAAAGCTATCTCGAAGGGTAACAGAGTGTTCATGAATGCCTGGAAGCATGTGGCGAAGGACCTGACAGCGCTCGACGGCAGTGAAGCGGAGCAGGTGAAGACTCTCGGCGGCAAGATCAGCCCGGAAGGCCAGCGTGCCATGCGCCAGTCCACCGTTTACCGGCTCTACCACATTGGCTCTGAGGAAATTCGCCACCGCAGGGAGGCAGACGGAGCTAAGTTCACCCAGAACGGCCTCAGCGCGCGCACGATGCACGCCATCAAAGCGAGTATGGACGGAGGATTCGTCCGCGAAGGACAAAAACTCAGCAGCCTCATCGTGTTGCTCACCATCTGTATCTCCGGCGGTCCGTTCCTCGGGCTGCTTGGCACGGTGGTCGGCGTGATGATTACCTTCGCCGACATCGCTGCGGCCGGTGACGTGAATGTGAATGCCATCGCGCCCGGTATCGCCGCCGCTCTCGTAGCCACGGTGGCAGGTCTGGCCGTCGCCATTCCGGCGCTCTTCGGCTACAATTACATTCAGTCCAAAGTGAAGGAAGCGAACGCGGACATGCTCGTCTTCGTTGACGAATTCGTGACGAAGATGGCCGAGTATTATCCGGATATGAAGGCATCATAGCCACGACTAACGAACAGGTGACACCATGCAAATAAACGACGACAAACCCTACGACGACATCAACATCACGCCGATGCTGGACCTCGCGTACGTGTTGCTGGTGATCTTCATCCTCATGACGACAGCCTCGGTGCAGGGCATGAAGGTCCTGCTGCCCAGCTCCAGCACGACCGTGGAAAAGCTCGCGCGGCCCGGCATGAAGGCGGTGACGGTTTCGCCGGACGGACGCATCTCCCTCGACGCTGCGCCGGTTAGTTTGGAGCAACTGGAGCAGAAGCTCCAGGCTCACAAAGCATCCAATCCCGAGTTCCCTGTCGTCATCCGCGGCGACACCGCCGTCGCTTATCAAACCATCATGGACGTCTTCGAGGTGCTCGGACGCCTGGGCATCACTGAAGTGGGCCTCGCCACCAAGAGCCGCTGAATTTTAACCAATAACAACCACACACAGCTATGAATAAGAACGATCTCGACTACTCTGACGAAACCGGTGAAGACGGCAGCTTCCTGAAACGCAACTGGCTCGCAATGCTTGTGGGCGCAGCAGTGCTCATCGGCGGCACCAAAGCCGCCATCGCGCTCTCCAGTAAAGGCGGAGTGAACACGAAGAAGTCCGATCCTGTCTCCATGGTAATGCTCACCCCGCCGCCGCCAGTGGTATTGCCCCCGCCGCCTCCGCCTCTTCAGCAGGAGGAGGAGATGCAGGAAGTGGAGGAAGAGAAGCAGGAGGAAACTCCCGCGGAGGACAGCGGACCCAGCACTAATGTCGTCTCCAATGGCCCGGCTGATGCCTTCGGCTTGAAAGCAAAGGGCGGCCAAAGGCGCGTGCTGCTCGGCCCCAAAAGCACAGCCTCCACATGGACGCCCTACGCCCGCGGCGCGGCCGGACGCATCGCTGAAGCCATGCGCCGTCACGACCGCCTCAAGCACTCCAACATGGTCATCACCGCCCGCATCTGGATCGACAGCACCGGCCGCGTCACCCGCGCCACGACTCAAAGCACTGGTGATGCGGCGCTGGATGCCGCGCTGTGCAATGAAATCCTAAATGGCATGCAGCTCTCCGGCCCGCCGCCGGAGGGCATGAAGATGCCTGTGAACCTGAAACTCAGCGCCCGCCGACCAGGCTAAACCGCGCTACTTTTATGCGAAGACACCCTATCACGCGGGCCGGAAGGCTCGCGCATCTCCTCCTTGCGGCCCTTATTTTCCCGGGAAACCCGGCGCTGGCCCAGAATGACCCCGCCGGTGCCCCGTCCGTAACCGCCCCGCCACCGCCTGAAAAGTCAGCCGGCGAGACGCTCCGTGACGCTGCCATCAAGCCCGAGGTTCCGCCTCCCACCACCACGGCGCCGCCATTGGCCGAAACAGGTGCCGATGAACCACCGCCGCCACCGGATCAGATACCGGATCTGCCGTCGGATGAGCCGTTGCCGGAACCTCCGGCGATTCCCTCATCTCTCTCCGGCGGTGCGCCGGAGGATGACTCCGACCCGCCCGACATTAGCCAAAATGTCACCATCAATCTGCTGCGCCTCATGGTGCAGAAGAAGCTGATCAGTAATGAAGAAGCGGAGCTAATGGTGCGTCAGGCACAAACCGAAGCCAAAGCTGCCCGGGATCAGGTGCGCGCCGCGAAGCAAAAGGAAGCTGCGGAGGAGGAGGAATCGCTGCACATTCCCTACATTCCCGAGTCCGTCAGGAATCAGATGCGGGATGAAATCAAGCAGCAGGTGGTGATGGAAATGCACCTTCACGCCGATTCCGGAGGTAAGAATACGATTGCCTCTCCCACACTGGATGAATCAAAAGACGAAGGGCTCTTTGGCGACATGCGCGTGCGTTACGAAGGCATCTACATGGACGCCGGCAACGACGACTCCGGCGCGTTTCCCAACTTCCACTCCATCAATACCGGCGCGCCTTTCGACACCGCCGGCAACGTGTTTTCGCCCCAGTTCAATGTGGATCAGGACCGCGAACGGTATCGCCTCCGTTTCCGCATTGGGGGCAATTACGAACTCGAAGACGGCTGGGCTGCGGGCTTCCGCATCGCTACGGGGGAGAACTCGTCGCCTGTGACTACGAATCAAAGCCTTGGCCTCGCGAACCAGGGTGCAGGCGGCAATTTCTCCAAATACGCCATTTGGCTGGAGCGAGCCTTCATGCGCTGGGACACCGAGTTCAAGAACGGCTCGGCCCTCACCATGTGGGCTGGACGATTCGACAATCCTTTCTTCAACACCGAGATCATCTTTGACGAGGACGTGGGCTTCGACGGTCTCGCCTTCAAGTATAAGACGAAACTGAACGACAAGGTGAAGCCATTCGGCACCATCGGCGCGTTCCCCGTCTTCAATACGGACCTCAACTTCTCAAGTAACCAGCCGAAGAAATTCGACAGCACCGACAAGTATCTTTTCGCCGCGCAGATTGGTGCTGATTTCAAACTGGCAAAGGACCTCACCGCCCGCCTCGCGGTCGGTTACTATGCCTTCGACGGCATGGAGGGCGAGCTGTCCACTCCCTACACTCCGATCTCAGCCTCTGACGCTGGCGACACGGACAATACCCGCCCGTCCTTCGCCCAGAAGGGCAACACCTACCGCCCGCTGCGTCAGATCATCCCGGACGCCACGAACAATTTCGGCACTACCAACCAGTGGCAGTACTATGGCCTCGCGACGCCGCACCGTCCGCTCACGGTCAGTGCGAAACTCGACTGGGATCGCTTCGAGCCGGTGCGCATCACCGTGTATGGCGAGTATGTGAAGAACACCGCATTCGACGAAGCCACGCTCAACACCTTTGCCGTGAACAACCGCGGCCCGGCGGCGGCCAATGGCGATCCCGGCGCCTTCCAGGGCGACGACACCGCCTGGATCATGGGGGTGAAATTCGGCAAACCCGCGCTGGATAAGCGCGGCGACTGGCAGGGCGTCTTCAATTACCGCTGGGTCGGCTCCGACGCCGTGCCGGATGCCTTCACCGACTCCGAATTCGGCGGGGGCGGAACGAACAGCAAAGGCTTCACCCTCGGCGCTCAGTATGCGCTCTCCAAAAACGCCGCTCTCGGTCTCTCATGGCTGAGCAGCGACAGCATCGCCGGCCCATCCTTCAGCGCCGATTACCTCCAGTTCGACCTCAAGCTCAAATTTTAATCCATGAAACGCTTCCTCATTCTCCCGCTGTGCAGCGCCCTCTTTTTCACCCCAGCCTCCGCACAGGAGGGCGGGGACAAGTCCCGCGAGCAGTTGAAAGCCGTCATGATGCAGCTCCGTACACTCCAGACGGAAAAAGCATCCATGCAGGCGGCGCAGGCGGAGCTGGAGGCTAAAAACAAGACGCTGGATGAACTCGTGAAAAAGCAGGCGAAGGAACTCGAAACCGTAACCGCCGAAAAAAAGCAGATCGAGAAAGCCGCGGCTGACAAACAGAATGAGCAAAACGCCGCCATTGATCGCCTGCGCAGCGAGCTTACCCGCCATCAGGCCTCTCTCGAAAAATGGCAGGCCGCCCACGCGCTCATCACTGACATTGCCAAAAAGAAGGAAGCCGAACGCAGCAAATGTTCCGCCAAAGCCTCCGATCTTGAGCGTCAGGTCGCCGACCTCCAGACCCGGAACACCGAACTGCATAAGGTCGGGAATGAAATCCTTGAGCGATACCGGAAGATGGGCATCGGCGAATCCCTGGCCGCCCGCGAGCCCTTTACCGGCAATGCCCGTGTGAAGCTCCAGAACATCGTCCAGGACTACAGCGATAAGCTCGCTGACCAGGCCGCTGCGAAGCCATGAAACCCCGGGGAACCGTGCCGCAAGGAATGTGGTGCCGCCGGCCCGGCGGCCCGCTGCCGCCCAGCGGGCGGCACCACGTTCTTTTTAGCGCGCTCCTTTTCTGCGGTGTTCTACTTGGCGAGGCATCAGCACAGGAGCCTAAACTAAGCGCCGCGGAGCAGGCCGCCCTGGATTCCAATCCGGCGCTCAAGGAAAAATACCTCCATCTCGCCCGCGCCCAGCAGATGCTGCTCGCGGAATCCAGCAAAGCGAAATGGGACGAACGCCCGGAAGTGCAGGCCGCCATCGCGCGCGCGCGCGACAAAGCGATCTCCGAGAGCTGGCTGGAGTCCGTCGCCACTCCGCCACTGGACTACCCGTCGGAGGCTGAACTCAAAACAGCGTGGGAGGAACGCCGCGCCTCATTTGCCACTCCGCGTCAGCACCGTCTGGCGCAGATTTACATCGCGTGCCCTAAAAGCGCGGATAAAGCCACCGTCGCGAAGGCCGGGGCAAAACTGGCCGACGTGAAAAAGCGTCTGGCCAGTGCAGATGAAGACTTTGCCACCGTCGCCCGCACCGCGAGCGAAGACAAAGCCAGCTCCCCGGCCGGCGGAGAAATCGGCTGGCTCAGCGACGCCCAAATCCAGCCAGAACTCCGCGCGCCGGTTGTTCGCCTGTTAAAACACGAAATCTCCACCCCGCTGCGCCTCAACGACGGCTGGCACATCCTCAAGTGCCTGGACCGTCGCGACGCCCATGCGCCCACCCTCGAGGAATGTCGCGCCGCCCTGACGCAACAACTCCGGGCCGAGAAGACAAGGTCTAACAGCGAAGCCTATGTGGCGAAGTTGTTGCGGGGCGGCCCGGATAGCCCCGGCGAAACGGCACAAACGCAGGGTAACTCCCCGCCTTCAAATTGACGGATACTATTTCAAGATGAACTCGAAATCCCCAATTTTTCTCCCGGCCAAATGGCATCTCTCCACGGCATTGATTCTGGCTTTAGGCAGTCAAACACAGGCGGGCGATATTTTGCGCGGCGGGGGCGGCGCGGGGCCTTCGGCTCCGGTGCGCAGTGCAGGCGGCAATGAAGCAGGCGGGGTGCAGGCGGCAGCTGCGCGGGCGAATGCGGCGGATGCGCTGGCGCGGACTTCGCAGGCGATCGCGTCAGTGCAGCTCATGCAGACGCAGGCGCGCGCCCTGGCGGCACAGCAGAACAGCGCAGGTGCGGGGCTGCCCAATGTGCCCAACGGTCTGGGTGCAGGCGGTTTGCAGCCCACTGCGAATGGGGCTCTGTGGACCGGGGCGAATGCGCCGACGCAGACTACGAACAGCACGACCTCAAGAGTCGAAGTGACCGTGAAGCAGACCGCGCAGCAGGCGCTGCTGAACTGGGATTCGTTCAATGTGGGGCGCGGCACGGATTTGTACTTTGATCAGACCGCAGGCGGGGTCAGCAAGAATCAGTGGATTGCCTTCAACAAGGTGAACGACCCCTCGGGCGTGCCGTCGCAGATTCTCGGCAGCATCAAGGCGGATGGGCAGGTGTATGTCATCAACCAGAACGGCATCATCTTTGGCGGAGCCAGTCAGGTGAATGCCCACACACTGGTGGCTTCCTCCCTGCCGTTGAATGACAACCTCGTGAACCGCGGTCTGCTGAACAATCCGGACTCGCAGTTCCTCTTCTCCAGCTTGCCGCAGCCGTCCGGAGCAAACGGAACCCCGGCCAGCACACCGCCGGCCACTCCGGCCAGTGGACGCATTGGCGATGTGACGGTGCAGGCCGGGGCCCGGCTGCAGGCACCAACAAGCGCGGACAAAGTCGGCGGGCGCATCGCGCTCATCGGACCGAATGTGACGAACGCGGGCACCGTCGAGACACCGGACGGTCAGGCGATTCTCGCCGCGGGTTTGCAGGTGGGTTTCACGGCGCACGATTCCAATGATCCCACGCTGCGCGGTTTGGATGTGTATGTAGGGGCGGTGACGGATCCCGCGAGCATCATTCCCGCCTATGCGGGCAGCGCGGCGAACAGTGGACTCATCAGCGCCGCGCGCGCTGCGGTGACCATCACTGGCAAAGAGGTGACCAACACCGGCGCGATCGACAGCAGCACATCGGTCTCGCTCAACGGGCGCATTGATCTTATCGCCAACTACAATGCGGTGAGCACGAACGGGCAGGCGAATGCTGCGCCGTTTCTTTACCGCAATACCGGCACGGTGACGCTCGGCGAAGGCAGCACGGCGCGCATCCTGCCCGAATACAGCAGCACGGAGAAAGTGGTTGGCACCAGGCTGTCGCTGAATTCCAAAGTGAACATCACCGGGCGGGCGATCCACTTTGCGCATAACTCCAGCCTGCTCGCGCCCAATGCGGACGTGGCCGTGGATGCCGGCACATGGAATTTCTTTGCCGACCGCACCCCGCAGGAGTCGCACTTTGTGCACAACGGCGGCCAAATTTTTATGAGCAGCGGCGCGCTGTTGAATGTGGCGGGCTCTTCTGATGTGCTGGTGCCGGTGTCGCAGAACTACGTGCGTGCCGAGTTGCGCGCGTCGGAACTGGCGGACTCGCCGCTGCTCCGGACCGGGGCGCTGCGCGGTCAGGCGGTCATCGTGGACATCCGCAATACGGGCACCTACAACGGCCGTGCCTGGGTGGGCTCGCCCATCGCAGATGTGGCGGGCTATGCAAATCTGATCGAGCGCAAAGTGGGCGAGCTTACCATTGCCGGCGGCACGGTGAAGCTGAATGCAGGCGGATCGGTGGTGATGCAGCCGGGTGCGACGGTGGATGTCTCGGACGGCTGGATTCAATACACCGGCACGCCGGTGGCCACGACGCGCGTCATCTCCAACCGCCGCATCTTCGATATCGCCAATGCCACGCCCGACCGTGTCTATGACGGCATCTACACCGGCAGCGGACAAGCCGAGTATGAGCAGTGGGGCCTGACAGAAACCTACAACAGTGCCCTCGCCATCACCGGGCGGCGCACCGAGCCCGGGCTGCTCTTCGGAGCGAGCGGCGGCACGCTTTCCATCACGGCGCCGGGCATGGCACTGGACGGCACGCTGCGCGGCATCACGGTGGCCGGGCCCCGCCAGCGCAGTCTCCAGCCAAAGTTGAGCGAACTCATTCTGAACTGGCAGCGCGAGGAATTGGCGGATCCCCACTACCTTGAGTCACCCACGCCGCCGGACATCACCTTCGCCGAAAGCGGCACCCTCACGGCGGCGGGTCCGTTCAGCCTGGATGCCGCCGGTGAGCCGCAGGCGCTCGCGGCGGAGCGTTTGGAGCAGGTCATTCTCCGTCCGTCACTGCTAGGCGACAGCGGATTCGGTGTGCTGCGCGTCAACAATGGCGACGGTGACATCACGGTGCTGGCGGGAGTCACGCTCAATGCGCCGGTGCTCGGCAGCATCAGCCTCACCGGGTCGAATGTGAACATCGGCGGCACCATCAATGTGCCAGGAGGCACGATTTCGCTGAATGCTTCGACCATTTCCCCTTATTTGGCGACGCGGCTGAATGCGAATACTTCCGGCTTTCCCAAGCCCGGCCCTAACGCCGATCGCGGCACGCTGGCGCTGGCTTCCACAGCCACTTTGAACACCGCAGGCCTGCTCGTGGACGACCGCCTCTACTCAGAAGCCCCGGTGACCAATCCGCTCATCATCAGCGGCGGGGCGATTTCCCTGAACGGCTACAGCACGCTGCTGGCCGCAGGCAGCAGGGTGGACGCCAGTGGCGGCGCGGCCGTAAGCGCAGCGGGCCGCGTGACCTACGGCAATGGCGGCAACATCATTCTGCGCGGGGGGCAGGATCCGAGCATTCCTTCTGTCACCGGCGGCACGCTGAATCCCGGCGGGACCCTTCGTTCCATCTCAGGCGGGCGCGGCGGCGTGCTTACGCTCTCCGCACCGGCCATGCAAATCGGCGGCACCGCGCTTACGCTCTCCGCACCGGCCATGCAAATCGGCGGCACCGCGCCCAATGCCGAAACGCTGCTGCTCACGCCCGCATTTTTCCAGCAGGGCGGCTTCACAGGCTACAACCTTTCCGGCTTCGGTCTGGCCACGGGATCGCCGGGCATGGTCATCGCCCCGGGCACGCAGATCAATCCCGTCGCCGTCAGCTGGCTCGCGGACATTCTCACACCGGATTCCGATTTCACCCTGCGCGAGGTGCTGCAGCAGGAGGGCGTGCGCACGCCGGTGAGCCTCAGCTTCAGTGCCCCGGGGGTGTTTGATCCATTCAGCGGCCTGCAGCAGGTGCGCGGGGATGTGGTAATGGGCGCGGGCAGTGAGATTCTGACGGATGCGCGCGCAAGTGTTTCGTTTAGCGGCGATACAGTGAATCTCAGCGGCCATGTTTCAGCGCCCGCAGGCAGCATTTCCGTGAGCGGCGGTCGTTCTTCTCAGGCGGTGTTCCCTGGTGTGAATGACAACACTGCACTGACCACCGTGCGTCTCGCCGCGGAGAGCGTGCTTTCCACCGCAGGAAAGCTCGTGCTCACGCCCAACGGCCGAGGCTATCGCACCGGCACCGTGTATGGCGGCGGCTCGGTGAGTGTGGGCGGCAACATCGCGGCGGAGGCGGGTTCGGTCATCGATGTGTCCGGAACGAGCGGGGAACTGGATGTGGCGCCGGGATTCGTGCAGGAATCGCAGTTGCCGAATACGTCGCTGGGAGGCGCGGAGTTTGTCCGCACCCGGGTGGACAGCAATGGCGGCACCATCAATTTGAGCGGCGGGCAGCAGCTTTACTACGACGGCATGCTGCGCGGGTCCGCAGGGGGTGCAGGCGCACTGGGCGGGTCGCTCACCGTTTCTTCCGGCCGCTTCTTCAACGGTGCCGCTCCCAGCGTGCTGGAGCCGACGCTTCAGATCACGCAGAGTGGCGCAAGTTTGCCCGCGGGCCCGGTGGTGATCGGACTTCCCGTCACCGGCAGCGGCGGCGTGCCGCAGCAGGGCATGGGTTACTTCACGGCGGATCAATTCAATGGCAGCGGGCTCTCCGCGGTCACGCTTTCCGGCTCGGTGCTATTCAGCGGCAATGTATCGCTCACGGCGCAGCGGAGCCTGTCTGTCGCAACGAGCGGGATTCTCATCGCGGACCGTGACGTGACGCTCACGGGGCAAAGCGTGGCGCTCGGCCAGCGGTTCACTGCGCCGCAGTTGCTCGAGGAGCAGCTGACCACCACGGCATTCACGAATGCCAATCAGCCCTTCTTCTTCCAGCCCGAGGGCGGCACCGGCACCCTGACGGTGAATGCGAAGCTCATTGATGTGGGGAATCTCTCGCTGCGCGGCATCAGCACAGCCAGTCTGCTTGCGCCCGCCGGTGACATTCGAGGCAATGGCACGCTGAATCTCGCCGGTTTGCTGCTCATGCGCGCCGGGCAAATCTATCCGACCACCGCCGGCTCGTTTACGGTCGCGGTATATGATCAAAATGGCAGCGCGGGAACCATCACGACAGAGGGCGGCAGTGCTCGCCAACTGCCCTATTCCGCGGCTGGCACGCTGAATCTGTTCGCCTCCCGCATCCAGCACGGCGGCATCCTGCGCGCGCCGACCGGAACGATCAATCTCGGCTGGGACGGCACCGGCACGGCTCCGAAAGACTCCATCACGAACGCTGCAGTGCCGGTCGCGGCGCAACTCACGCTCGGAGCAGGCAGCGTGACTTCTGTCTCGAGCATTGATCCGCTGACCGGGCAGCCGGTCCTGCTGCCTTACGGCATCAACAAAGGCACCACGGCATGGATTGATCCCTCCGGCACCGACATCACACGGGTGAATCCGCCGGAAAAGAGCATCTCCCTCTCCGGCCAGAATGTGGAGATCCGCAGCGGCAGCACGCTGGATGCGCGCGGCGGTGGCGATCTCTACGCCTATCGCTGGGTGCAGGGGAATGGCGGCACGCGTGATGTGCTGAATTCCACCACCGGCTTCGCCATCATTCCGGGTTACGGCGCCGAGTATGCGCCCTACGCGCTGTTCAATCCGAGTTCGCTGGCCGTGAATCTCGGCGGTGATGCCGGCTACGTGAACAGCACGCTCAGTGCAGGAGATCAGATCTATCTCAATGGCGGCAACGGCTTTGCTGCGGGCACCTACACGCTGCTGCCGGCGCGCTATGCTTTGCTGCCGGGCGCATATCTCGTGACGCCGAAGTCGGGCACACCCGGCGATGCCATCGTGCAGCCTGACAAAGCCACTCTGGTGTCCGGCTATCGCTTTAATGCCGCGGCTCCCGGCGGGGCCAATACGCTGCTGAGTACATGGGAGGTGGCTTCCACGGCGGTAGTGCGGACGCGTTCGCAGTATGACGACTACAAGGCGACGACCTTTTTCACCCAGCTCGCGACGAATTCCGAAACCGCCGTGCCGCGGCTGCCGGTGGATGCCGGGCGGTTACTGATGACGGCCTCGCAGCAGCTGGCGTTCGCGGGCACATTCACTGCGAGCACGCCTGCGGGAGCACGCGGTGGTCTCGTGGATATCAGCAGCCCGCTCGACATTCTGGTGGCCGGTCCAAATGTCAGTGGCGGCGCCGGCACGCTCACCCTGCGGTCGTCTGATTTGAGTTCCTTCAATGCACAGAGTCTGCTCATTGGCGGCACGCGGCAGGCCGGCTCTGCGGGCACGAAGATCACGGCAAAGACAAACAGCGTGACCGTGGACAATGCGGGCTCCCCGCTCACCGGCGGGGACATTGTGCTCGTTTCCAATGGCAGCATCACGGTGCGTGACGGCTCGGAGATTGAACAAACCGGCACGGGCACAGCGGAAACTCTGCTGCTGGGTAATGGGGCCGCCGGCAGCGGCAATGGCACCCTGCTGCGGCTCAGCGGCGACACCACCGCGCAGGTCATTCGCAGCGCCACCACCAGCGCCGCCGGACCACAACTGGCTATCGGGGCCAACGTCCGGCTGCAGGGTGCCAGCCTGACGCTCGATTCCACCTCCTCCACCTCGCTCGACGCCACCGCACGGCTGCTGAGCAATACGATCAATGTGAACAGCGGCCGCATCAGTCTTGCACTGGACAATGCGGGTACACTTCCTGCCGATGCCGGCCTTGTGCTCAGCGGTTCAGCACTCACGGACCTCCAGAACGCAGCGAACCTTTCCTTCCTGAGTTACAGCTCGCTCGATATCTACGGCACCGGACGGGTGGGGCGCGAGACCACGCAGAACCTCGCCCTGCACGCCGCGCAAATCCGCGGATTCAACAACGGCGGCGGCACGGCCGTCTTCAAGGCGCAAAACATCCTCATGGATAATGTGGCGAACGGCACTCAACCCGGTGCCGCCGCAGCCAATGAAGGCACGCTCGCACTGGAGGGCCGTGTCCTCCGCCTCGGCGTCAATCAGGTCCAGGTCAGCCAGTTTGCGAATCTCACGATGACGGCGACCGGCGGCATTCGCACAGAAGGCGCCGGCGGGCTTTCCGTATCCGGCAATGCCACTCTCGTTACCCCGCTGCTCACTGGCGCAGCCGGTGCCGTGCAGAGCATCCTTGCTTCCGGATCACTGCAAATTGCGGCTCCATCGGGCGGCGGCAGCGCGGCGGTCACCGGCGGACTTGGCGCACGATTGAGCCTGACTGGAGCCAGCGTTAGCAACAACGCACGCATCATTCTGCCCAGCGGCGAAATTGCCCTTCGTGCCACTCAGGGAAGCGTGACCGCAGACGGTCTGATTGATGCCTCGGGCACAGCGCGTCAGTTTTACGATCAGACAAAGTACACCGACGGCGGCCGCATCGCGCTCAGTGCGGACCAGGGCAGCGTGATCGTGCCTGCAGGCGGTGAGGTGAAGGTTTCCGCGCCTGCTGCGGGCGGTAATGCCGGCAACCTGGTCATCAGTGCACCGGCAGGAGCCGTGGACATCGCCGGATCTCTCGCCGGAAGCGGCGGCACTGGCGGAAAGTCTGGCAGCGTGGAAATCACGTCCGGCACTCTGCCCTCGCTCAGCACGCTCGATGCTTTGCTAAATGCCGCGCAGTTCACGGAGTCCCGCAGTTATCGGGCGCTCAGCGGCGATGTCGCGGTGGATGGCACGGCGCGGGCGCGGGCGTATTCGGTTTCTGCGGATCGCGGGAGCATCAGTGTCACCGGCAGTGTGGATGCCTCCGGGGTTCAGGGCGGCAGCATCGCGCTCCAGGCGCATGGAAGTGTGACCCTGTCGGGCAGTGCGCTTCTCAATGCCTCAGCGCAGAAGTTCAGCGCCGCGGGCAAAGGCGGCAGCGTGTATCTGTCCGCCGGTACGCAACGGGATGGCATCGCGAACAGCACCGCCCGGCTCAACCTGAGCGGCGGTGCGATCAATCTCGCAGTCGCCGCAGCGCCAGTCGCCGGGCAGGTGAGCGGCACACTGCATTTGCGTGCGCCGCAGACTGCGGCGGGCACGGATGTGCAGATGGACGCGGTGAACGCGGCGATCACCGGCGCGTCCTCTATCACGGTCGAAGGGTACCGCGTGTATGATCTCACGGTCGGCGGCGGCACCATCAATGCAGCGGTGCAGACGAACGTGATGAACAACGGCACCACGTTCGGCGGCGCTTCTGCGGCCATTCGCTCGCGACTGTTTGGTTCCAGCACGTCGGCGGGACTCGCCAGCATCATGCCCGGAGCGGAAATCCTGCACCGCACCGGCGACCTCACGCTCGCAGCGACATGGGACCTCAGCACGTTCCGCTTTGGCGGGGAGAATGCCCCCGGTGTGCTCACCCTGAGGGCCGCGGGGAATTTGAATTTCAACTTTTCGAACAGCCTCAGCGATGGCTTCGGCGGTGGCGGCAGTGTGCCTTTCTGGCAGCAGCCGATGCTCGCTGCGGGCACGCGCTCGTGGAGTTATCATCTCTCGGCCGGAGCAGACGTGAATGCCGCGGACTACCGCACCGTTCAGGCCCTGGGCGGCCTCACGGCGGGAAAGGGCTCGCTCGTGCTTGGCAGCAACGGCACCTCGCAAATGGCCTTGCCCACAGCCTTTGTGAATACTCTCCGCGACAGCATCATCACGCCGCGCTATCAGACGATCCGCACCGGCACCGGTGATATCGTGATCAATGCCGGCCGCGATGTGCAGATTCTCAATCCGCTGGGCACCATCTACACTGCGGGCACGCAGGACACGGCGATGGCCAATTTCGACGCGCCGAATCTCAGCTACACCGCCGGCTCCACCAGCCCGCTGGGCATTGCGCAAACGCAGTCTCCCTATCCTGCGCAGTATTCGCTGCACGGCGGCAATGTGAGCATCACCGCCGGACAGGACATCGCCCGCTACCGCGTTCAGGGCACCGGGGCGAATGCCGTTCTCCTCGCCGATTCCACCCGCGAGATGCCCACCAACTGGCTCTATCGCCGCGGTTATGTGGGGGCGAACGGCGAGTTCGCGGCCGCGCGCGCCGGCGGCGATGTGGCGAGCACTTCGTGGTGGGTGGACTTCAGCAATTTCTTCCAGGGCGTGGGGGCGCTGGGCGGCGGTGATGTCACGATGATCGCCGGTCGCGATGTGGCGAATGTGGACGCCGTCATTCCCACCAATGCCCGGATGCCTAAAGGCACACCGGATGCCGGAGCGCTGCTGGAACTCGGCGGCGGGGATCTCACGGTGCGCGCGGGACGCGATATTGACGGCGGTGTCTACTATGTGGAGCGCGGCACCGGCACGCTCGCAGCAGGTAATAATGTGAAAACGAACGCCACGCGCGCCGCGATGCCGCAGGACGTGCTCTCCGCACTCGCCCTGCAGGGGAAGACGCCGGACAGCACCGCATGGCTGCCCACCACGCTCTTTGCGGGCAAGTCCACTTTCGACGTCAGTGCGCGCGGCAATCTGTTGCTTGGTCAGGTGGCGAACGCCTTCCTTCTGCCGCAGGGGATCAACAACAGCTACCATCAGAAGACCTGGTTCTCCACGTATAGTCAAAGCACTGCGGTCACGGTTTCCTCTCTCGGCGGCAATGTGACCCTGCAGAGCAATCCGTCCGGCGAGCGCCCCGGGACGCTGCTCGCGTGGTATGACAATGTGCTGCGCTACACGCCGCAGGTGGGCACGTTTGCACGCTCGCAGCCGTGGCTTCGTCTGGCGGAAACCGAAGTCATGCCTTTCGCCACCGTGGCTGCGCTCATGCCCGGCACGCTGCGTGCCACTTCCTTCTCCGGAGACATCAATCTGGTTGGCAGCCTGACACTTTCGCCCTCCGCCACCGGCACGGTGGACTTTTCCGCCTCGGGTGCCATCAACGGTCTCCAGGCCAACAGCGTGGACAGCGTGAGCGGATCGAAGCAGTGGGGCAGCAGCACTATCAATCTCAGCGACACCGATCCGTCGCGGCTGCCCGGCATTTCCGCGCCGCTCAATATGCCCGGCCTCAGCAGCGGGACGGCGTGGGTGCGCACGCTGGCGACGCTCATGGACAGCGTGAACTTCCGCTTTGCCGAAAGTGGCAGCACCACCGGAGCCTTCGGAGTGCTGCAGACAAAGCAGGCGCTGCACGCTCCGGGCGTTCTGCATGCGAATGACACGCAGCCGCTGCGTCTTTATGCGGGCACCGGCAGCATCAGCGGCATCACGCTGTTCAGCGGGAAGTCCGGCCGCGTTTTCGCCGGGGCGGACATCACGGATGTGGCACTCTACATTCAAAATACCCGCGCTACCGACACTACGGTGCTAGCCTCCGGCCGCGACATCATCGCTTATAATCCGAACTCCGCGCTGCGCACCGCGGCGCAGACCTCCGGAAATGTTCTCCTTGCCACCTCAGCCGGAAAACCCGCTGCGGGCGACTTCCAGATCAGCGGCCCGGGCACCCTTGAGGTCCGCGCCGGCCGCCACCTCGATCTCGGTGTCGGCCCTAACAATAGCGACCGCACGGCGCTCGGCCTGACCAGTATCGGCAATGCGCGGAACCCGGCGCTCCCGTTTGAAGGCGCAAAAATCATCGCCGGAGCAGGCCTCGGCACGGCGGGCGGTACGGAGAATCCGAACCTCGACTTTGGGGCCTTCATCACAAAGTATGTCACCGGGGCGACGGTCATTGGGGAAGACACGCATCACTACGTATGGGAGATACTCACCGGTAAATCCTTCCCCGACTGGAAGAAGCTCACCACCGAACAGCAAACCTCAGAGCTGGCGGCAAGGCAGGCGGAATTCGATGCCCTCAGCGACGCGCAGTGGCAGCAACTGGCGCTGGACGTGTTCTACCGCGTGCTGCGTGACACCGGACGGGCGCGTCCGAAGACCGGCAATTACGCGGTCGCCGAACAGGCGATCGCGACGCTGTTCAAAGGCACGGGCTGGCAGGGCGACATCGCGCTGACCCCCCGCGCCATAAAGACCGCAAGCGGGGGCAGTATCAGTCTTTTCGCGCCGGGCGGGAAACTTACGGTCGGCCTCGACGCCGGAACGCAATCGGCCGATCAGGGCATTCTCACCGAAAGCGGCGGTGCCATCAGCATCTTCACGCGGAACAGCGTGGCCGTGGGCACGAGCCGAATCTTCACCCTGCGCGGCGGGGATGAAATGCTCTACTCCAGCGAAGGCGACATCGCGGCGGGCGCTTCGTCCAAGACCATCGCCAGCGCTCCTCCCACCCGCGTGCTCATTGACCCGCAGAGCGGCGACGTGAAGACTGACCTCGCCGGTCTTGCCACCGGCGGCGGTATCGGAGTGCTCGCCACCGTCGCGGGAGTAGAACCCGGCAACGTGGACCTCATCGCGCCGAAGGGTACCATTGACGCGGGCGACGCCGGCATCCGTGTGACGGGAAACATCAACATCGCCGCCAACAACGTGGTGAACGCAGGCAACATTGCCGCGGGCGGCAGCAGTGTCGGCACGCCCGCCGCTCCCGGCACCGGAGGCGCCTCCTCCGCCTCCACTCCACCGCCAGCTCAGCCCACGAAGAGTGAGGGTGCCGGCACAGTGGCCGAAAAATCGAAGCCAACACCCCCGCCGGCCCCGCAGGAAAATCCGCTCTCCGTCATCACCGTGGATGTACTTGGCTACGGCGGCGGCAGCAGCGAACCCGATGAGGATAAGGACGAGGAGCGCCGGAAGAAGGAAGCCGAAGCAGCGTCAAAGGAACAGGCTGCACCTGGCACCAACTGATTGATTCGAATCCGGTGACAACTTCGCCAGTGACTCAATCGTGACGCAGCGATGTTAGACCTTCTGCAGGTCTGTTCCATGATGGTGCATGGCACGATGGCCCGACTCCCAACTCATGAAACAAAGACGTTCACTCATTCCCGCCGTGCTGCTCACGCTGCCGGCGCTTGCCTCTCACTGTGCCGCAGCGCTCGTTGCCGGCGACATCGCGATCATTGGTTATCAGGACAATGGTGCTCCTGACAGCTTCCTCATCGCCACCCTCGCTCCCATCGCGGCGGGTGAAGTCATCTACTTCACGGACAACGGCTGGACGGGTTCCGGATTCCGCGGAGCCAGTGCCACGGACGGCGATGGCAACGAAAATCTGATCGCGCTGACCATCAACGATCCGCTGCCCGCCGGCACGGTGCTTTCGAGCACTGGCAGTTCCACCGCCGCCACCTGGACTGCCAGCTGAGCCATTCCCGGCACAACTACCGGGAGCTTTGCGAATCCGTCGCTCGGCACCGGCGGCGAGCAGATCACCGCCTTTCAAGGCCCGGTAAACAATCCGCTCTTCGCTCCGTCGGGCATTCTGTTCCTCGTCCACAATGGCGCGACCTTCACTCCCGCCACGACCTCCGGGGAAACGGACATTCCCGCCGGTCTCTCCATTGCCGCGGGCACGGTGGTGCATCTCCCGCCCACGCCTGCTCCCGACTTTCTCAGCGGCACTTTCCGGCTCGACCTAACTGACTCGGATGTAGCTTCTCTCCAGTCCAGCGGCGGGACCAAAACACAGTGGCTGTCTGTGATCGCGGAGCGCGACAACTGGCTCGAAAATGCCGGTGCGGCGCCAAGCCTGAACGTCCTCGCCGTGCCGGAGCCTTCTACAGCCGGTTTTGGAGGCCTGGCCGCACTCGCGGCGCTTTACCGCCGCCGCCGTTGATCCCCCGCTCTCTTTCCCAATAAACAAACGGGCTGCCCGGCTAGCGGGCAGCCCGTTCTTTTTTTATCCGAACGTCTCAGGGGAACCGTTGTCGCCGGAAGGCACTGAATCCGGCGGCGGTGAGTAACAAGATTGGGATGCCCGGCTCCGGTACAGGAGAGTAAGTCACCGTCAGTTGCGGACGGCTGCCCGCTAAGGGGTTTGTGCGCGAGATGATGCGGTTCGCAGTCTGAGTAAGGTATTCGACCACGCGAATGATCCAGCCGTGATTTTGCGAGGGATCAGCGAGCCAGAGCTGACGTCAGACACCAGTCCCGGGCCCGAAAGTGTCACGACGCCTGCGCCGGTGACTTGGGCCGCAGCAGACTCGGTAGGCGCAAAATCGCCACCGGGTGTGCTCCATGCGCTGCCCCCCAGTTCACGAAACGCCCACGTCACATCACCACCCTGAGCAGGCGATCCCTGGCCTTCGCGGCCGCTCGCATTGGTGATGCCTTCATTCCACGATGCCGTCACGCGCTGTGCGGTGAGCGGCGACGGAAACAACCGCCCGCGGTCAACAACAAGGCGAAGCTCCACTGCGCTGATAACTGAGCCAGCGGGAATGAGGGAGGTGTCAAACTCGAGGAGGGCCCGGCGAATATTGCCGTCCGCATTAACACCAGCGAAGAACCAGTCACCCGCTCCGTCGGCGATGGCTTCTGATGGAGGACCGTAGAGCGTGGCATCGGCGGAAGGCGAAAGAATCACTGTAGCCCCGGAGAGCGGCAGGCTGAGAAACAGGAAGGCGGTGAAGAGTGGTTTCATGGTTTTGTTTAGGTTGAGCGGTTAAAACCAAAAATGCCGCCGTAGACGAAATGCCTGCGGCGGCCCGGTGCGGTGAAGCAACCTATGGCAGCAAGGGGGTGTTAGGATCAATTCCCCGGGATGAGGATGAGGAGCTGGCCGTCTTCGACGGTGTTGTCGCCACGAGCCGTGGTGGGGCCGTGGGCCTGCACATCAAAGATGAACGTGCCGTCGCCGAATACGGAATCTGAGGCGTGGATGCCGCTGGTTTCCCAGATACCGCGGCCGGTGGGCGTGAACTTGTTCGTCGTGAAGGTCGGCGTCACTGGCAGTACCGGGGGGGTGGTCACGGAGCCGGTCACGGCATAAATACCGTCGCGGCCAATACTGGTTTGCGCAGCGACCATGACGGGAGGAGCGGAGACATCCCACAGGTCATAGCGCCAGATGCCGGCGTCGCGGTTGCGGGCGGCATACACCGGGCGGCTCTGGCTGGTGCCGTCTTCCTGCACCATAAGGTAGCGAGCGCTGGTATCAATGTTGTCCGGCGCGAGCGGAACATCAGCATGGCTGGAGCGGTCAGCGTCAGTGATGATTTCCAGCGAGCAGTAGGCCAGCGGGTTTTGCGAGTCCATTGTCAGACGATAGAGGCGGCCCAGCTTGTTGTTGCCGGTGGGTTCTCCCACGATGCCGTCGCCGCCGGTAGTCACGAAGTAGTACTCGAACTTGTTCGTCTTGCTCCATGCGCCGTCCTCCACGCGGGAGAAACGGAAGAAGTCATTTGCCTCCATAGCGGCTTTCAGCTGGGTGTAGCTCTTGCTGGCAACATTGGGGATGCGCACCCATTCGCACCGGGTTCCAACATTCTCGCCATAAAAGTCCGCTTCGAAATTGGCGTCGCCGTCCAGGCCGCGCAAAACATAAAATTGGCCACCCACCAGGCCATTTCGTACGAGCGGATCGCTGCTGGTGCGGTCCTTGGTACCTACATAGAGAGCAAGACCGCTGTAGGGGGCGGTGGCCGGTCCGTCCTCATTGAGCATGATCACCGTCTTGTTCGCATAAAGCCCGGTGTCCACTCGCGGCTGAACGAGGAGATTCTCCCATGCAAAGTGGCCGAGTTGTGGCAAGACGTAGGCCTTGTTGTCGAAGATGGCCACCGCACTTCCGCCGAGTGGATCAAAGGATACCGTTTCCTCCTCCTCTCCGGTCAAATAAATTCAGCGGTCAAACCCCTCACGCGGTCCGGCGATGCTGGCGGAGCAGAACCGGGCAAAAGCCGGTGTGGTGTTCGATTCGTCGGCGATGGGCCCCACTGGAGTGCTGTTATTATAGACCTCAGTGAAAGCAAGATCGCCGCTGATGACTCCCCGGCGCACACGATCAATGCGGTAGTGGGATACGAAGGCCCCACGGATGCGCGGGGCGCCAATGAGAGGACGGCTCAGACGCGACTGACTGAGTTCATGATTAATATAAACCCCGGCGACGCTTTGGTTGATGCTGTAAACTCCCGTGCCGTCCGGAATGCCGACCATTTGGAATAGTTGCGATGCGTTGGAAGTGCGCGGCACCGTTTCCCCAACACTGAGGATGGGTTCCACGGCATACTCACTGTGCCATGTGGGCAGCGCGTAGGCATTGGCGGAGGAGTAGGTTTGCGCGGCCGCCGCTACAGCAGCGAGAGTGAGTGCGAGTCCTGCGGTGAGGAGATGAGGCAGTGGTTTCATTTAGTGTTTGTATGGTTTGAGTTGGGTTGGAGCCGAGGCGGGCGTTCAATCTGAACAACCAACCTGCGGCATGGCTTCCTAACCTGACTTTTGCCTCAGTGCGAAATGCCGTGAGTGAACGTTTCCCTCCTGACTATTTCGTGTGTGTTCAGGCACCGCGTGGTGAGGATTGCGCCACTGCCAATTTTGTCACTGCTGAGCGGGAGCGCCCGGACGCAGCTGTGCCAGTGTGTGGAGTCATGAATCATCCAGCTATCACTCGTCCATCCTCCGATATCCGCCGCGTGCTGCCTTTCTGCATTATCACAGCCGCCATATGCAGCGCGCTCGCCTTCCTCCTTCTGAATCGCGAGTCCAGCCAGCATAATGCCCCGGCTGCGGTGGTCCACCCGGTGCCAAATTCGCTTGGGCCGCACGGACCTCCGCTCTCTGCCGAACCCTCTACCCAAAGCACCGTGGACACTGCTTCCGCTCCAACCCCTGTCGTCCACACCCCTGCGGAAATGAACCGGCTTGTAGACAGTGGTTTCACTTTGGAGCAAAAACTGGCCGCGCTTACCCAGGCGATGCGTTCCGCTGATGCCCGAAGTGCTGCGGAAGCAGCTCGCCGGGCGGTGTTTCTAATCAAAAGCGGGGACTATCAGCGGCTCGCCGGACCGCTTCTTCTGGACTCCACTATCCACCCAGCAGGCATGCAAGTTCTTGGGCTCAATATGCACGACCGCGATCCGGCCTTTACGCTGCCGCTGCTTGTGAAGGTCGGTGCCATGCAAGGTCACCCGCTGATGAAGGAGGCCGGTGACACCATTGCGTTCTATCTGGGTGATTCCGCGCGCACTCTGAGCGGCGATCCACTGGACCGTGCCGTGCGGGACTGGTTGGAGAATTGCAAAACGGCCCGCCAACCCTGACCGTGGTCATTTGCAGGAATCCAGCAGCCTCTCAATGGCCATCGTGTGCTTACGCATGGTCATCAGAGAATTACGAACAGCCGCGGGGTCAGTAATGAGACCGTCGAGCAAATTCTCGAGATAGCCCTGCAGGACTGTAAGAGGATTCCGCATTTGAAGCACCGCGTCGCCACAAGTCGGAGGCTTCTTTGTCTCCGGAGGCGCACCGGCATCGCGGAGTGCGATGCGCACCAGGCGGCGGGAGGGAGTAATCCACAACGGCACCACGGAGGCGTGAAACTGATGCGTGTCGCGCCAGCGGATGCCAGGTAGCTGGAGGGTGAGCGTGGAAAACACAGGCTTACCCGTGCGATAGGCTTCCGAGGCCAACTGACTGACTTGACTGTCGGCAAGGATGGACGCCAGCTTGCGTCCGAGAATCCGGCCTTTCGGTTGAAGCATGCCTTTCGCCGCGCCGTTTACGTAAATCAGCCTGTCCCCGCTGTCGATTAGCATGCACGCATCCGACAGTCCCTCCATCACCTGTTCCATGAAGTATTCCGGGAATTGCACGGAGGGAGTATCCGGTGACGCCTGCTCGTTTATCGCCTTTGCGCCCGGAGCGGCCGGTGTGCGGCTCTTGAAGTAATACGGATGCTTTTTTTCGTGAATTAGTGTGGGTCTGCCCATAGCCGTAACCATGCCACGCGATTATGGATTGGCTAAATGCGACGTGTTACGAAGTTGACACCGCTCATACGCAAAGTTGTCCACATAAAGCACCTGCAGCCCCAGCTTCCACTGGGCCATGAAGGTGGAGGTTCTTTGAAAGTTCGGATATCGCACTTATCCACACTCGCAAGGTGACACGAGGGGAGAGTGGTGTGCTACAATGGAGGTATGAATTTCAGTGAGCGGAAGTCCGCGGGGGTAAAATTTCAGAGTTATATGATGGAGTTTGCGAACCGGTTGGCGCGGGAGCAGCAGCGGATCTGGAGTTTTTGCCATCCTGCACTGGTATGCGCGGTGGCTGGAGGAGCAGCACAGGGTCGAGGTGCCGCAGCGGAAGGCGCCGGTGATCCGGGCCTGAGATTGGCTATGGACAGGCGCGCTGACCAGTAGCGGACGCGCCCCCCCCGCAAGCGGGAGTAAATCATCACCGCCGCTCATCTCCGGGCGGCCCCCCATCTGAGGCGGCGGCGGCGGTTCACTACCCCGCCGCTGCTTTCATTTCACACCAGCAACACTCCAACACACCTATTTAAGATTATGTCAGAAATTAGCGCCAAAACCGTCATGGATCTTCGTGCCCGCACCAACGCCGGCATGATGGACTGTAAAAAAGCCCTCGCCGAAGCGGCCGGGGACATGGACAAGGCTGAGGAAATCCTCCGCAAAAAAGGCAT
>CAMAUV010000052.1 GCA_945861415.1 Akkermansia muciniphila
GCGTGCAGCGCACAGCCGTCTCCACCTCGGCAAGCGAGGCGTTTTCGAAATTGGGCATGACGACCGGGCGGCTCACAACTGCCTGGTAACTATGTCAAGTTATGGAAAGTACAAGTGTTAGGATCGAAAACTTTTGAGGATGGGTCTAAGTGCGACCTGCAAACGCATGAACAGGCGTAAAAGATTCACTACCGGGTGGTCCTCTCCCGATAGTCCAGTCGAAGCCGTCAGACAGGATTGCGCCAACAGGCCCAGTTCCGCATTTGCTATAAATCACTCCTCCCACTATTTCCGGAAAAGCCTGGGTTACTATATTATTGCGAAGCCAGCCTCTGCGCCGCTGCGTCCAGTTAAGACACGAAAATAAAGACGCATATGCACCGTCTCGCTGCTTGTTAATATAATCAGAGACAAAAGTAATATTAAGGCGACCACCAAAATGCAGCATCTAAACTCGCCGGATATGTTATCAGTTAACTACTTTCGATACTTAATAGATTTACTTTTCTACCCGATGTAAAACAATTGCGCCACGGACTGAGCACGAAAGTCATCGCATCCTGTGAGTTATTTCGCGTGAGCTACCATAGAATGGCATTGCCGCACGTGGTTTGTAACCGAGAGCCCAGTGCCCACTGTCGATGGCTTCACGGACAACCGCATGGGGGGCGCGTTTTGATGTCATGAGCTTGGATTGGTTATCAATGTTGATTATTACCATGCCTGAAGTAAGCGCGCGCCCGACAGTATTGGAAAATTGTGATGAAAAAATTAAATTTAGGGTCTTGTCAGCTTCTGGGGAGCCAACTTGGAAATGGAAAGAGCCGCGGGTTGCATCCTTGCCGTGGTGCGTTAGTCTTTCAGTGCCGACCACCTTTTATGAAACTCCTCCTGCGGCTCCTCGCTGCTGTTTTTCTTACACTTTCCGCCGCTAGCTCTCAAACGCCGGACACACCTCCCAATCCCGCAGGTGCCCCCGGCACTCCAGTTGCGGCTAATTCGCCCGCTCCTGCCTTGGCGCTCGTGAACCCTCCCGCGCCCGCAGCAACGCCGACAAAACCGGCCGAAAAAGAAATGACCCTCGGCGAGATGCTCAAGCAGGGGGGGGAGACTATTTGGGTCCTTGGCGGCCTTTCTGTCATTACCGTCGCTCTAATCGTTTTCTACATTCTCACCATCCGCCGGGGTGCGGTGGTTAGCGATCACTTTATGCGCACGGCGGATTCGCTGATCCGAAAGCAGGACTACCTTGGCCTGCTGGCAGTGTGCAACCGGCGGAACGAGAGCATCGCCGCCATCACTCAGAAGGCGCTCGACTTTGCCACCAAGAATCCCACTGCTACCTTTGAGGAAGTGCGCGAAGTGACGCAGAGTGAAGGCCAGCGACAGGCGGGCGTGCTCAGCCAGCGCGTCACATATCTCGCTGACGTTGGCGCCGTGGCGCCCATGGTTGGACTGCTGGGAACAGTCATCGGCATCATGAAGGAGTTTACGCAAATCTCGAAGAAGGACATGCTTGCCGCGCAGATGGATTTTGCAGGAGGAACAGCCGAGGCTCTCATCAACACGGCTGCCGGCCTCGCGATTGCCATCCCCTGCATGATTGTTTACTCCGTCTACAAGGGCCGGGTGAATACGCTCATCTCGGAACTGGAGGCAGCGGCCACGCACATCATGGCCCTGCTGGCCGCTCAGTATAAGAGGGTCACAGCACAGGCCCGGGCTCAGGCTCAGGCCGCCGGGAAGCACCAATAAGCAGTCACCGTCATGAACTTCCGCTCCTCCCACCATTACCAGGGACACCACGGGATGAATCTCGTGCCGCTCATTGACGTACTTTTCATCCTGCTCATTTTCTTCATAGTCACCTTCGCCATGGCGAGGTTTGAGACGGAACTAAACGTGAGCGTGCCCGCCGCAGAAAAAGCCGAGCCCAGCGCCCGCCGTCCCGGTGAGCTGGTCGTCAATGTGCGCAAGGACGGCACCATTGTCATGAACAGTATCGTGCTCGACGAGAAAAGCCTGCTGGCCCGGTTGACAGAAATTTCCGTTGTCGACCGCATGCGCGCGGTGATTGTTCGTGGGGACAAGCTGACGAATTTCGAGGGTATCGTTAAGGTGCTCAGCGTCATCCACAGCGCCGGGCTCTTTCACGTCTCTTTTGCTACCCAAGATTCCCAGAAAGGGGACTGAAATCAGAAATTGATCTTTGGGCAGTCCGCGTTGGCGCGGTTTAAATTTTTGCGGCCGAAATTTCTTGTTACACCCGTTATCAGTTTACGGGAGAATGGGAAGCCCATTCCAATCGCACCCGACTTCGTCCCGCCCACCTTCTCCGGTCTGCCCGCAGATAAACTCATCGTCGCCGCGCTGAGCAGCACGCCGGTTTCCCCGCCCACTCTCGCCTAGCTTCCCCCGGTTGTCGAGGAATTGGCCCCGTGGTTTTCTGAATGCGAAACTCAATCCATCGCATTTCAGTCCACTGAATACAAATCCTGTGCGCAACTGCGGTCTGCGTGTCCGGGCTTTGCATCCTTGTACAAACCTCCCGGCCTGCCCCATTGAACAAAGAGGAATTTTGCACTGGGGAAAAGAATGAGCAACGCAGTTGACCACCCTTTTACAGACAAAACACCTCTGGCCACCCTTGCTGCAGTGGAGACTGCTGTGGAATATGGGATCGTGGCTGACCGTTGCGACATTCTGCAGAATGGTAGCACGCTGGTGCTTAGGCTCACCGAGACTTTGGTGGCACGGGTGGTGCAGGATTCCGGCGGGCCGCGTCAGGGCCCGGAGTGGTTTGCGCGGGAGAATGCCATCGTGAAGCATCTCACGAAACAGGGAGCGCCAATTATTCCACTGCATCCGGATCTTCCACCAGGCCCACACTGGCGGCACGGGTTTCCGATTAACTTCTGGGAATTTGTCACCGCCGTTCCGGCTCCCGCTTCTTCTCAGGAAACCGGGCGCGCGCTCCGGAACTGCCATGTCGCGCTGAGCCATTTCACACAGCCATTGCCGCGCCTCGCGATTCTGACTGAATGCATCGACTTGCTGCAGATACTGTCCAGCCGCAGGCTTTTTCCGGAAGACACGATTGATCTGCTCCGTCCGCATCTCACGGCTGCCCTTGAGGTGCTGGAGAGTTATCCGCACCAACCGCTGCATGGAGACGCTCACCCTGGCAATGCGTTGAACACTACGCGCGGACTGCTCTGGACGGACTGGGAGGACGCCTTTTCCGGGCCGGTGGAATGGGACGTCGCCTCCGCCATCTGGAACGCCCGGCTTCTGGATCGCGATCACGCCGCAGCGGATGCTGTTGTCGGGGCCTACGAGGCCGCGGGCGGTCGAATCGACTCCCGTGCCCTGCAATACAGTCTCACTGCGCGTGCCGCCGTGATGAGTGCATGGTATCCTATCCTCTATCCCCATCCAGGTCCCGAGCGTCAGGCCAAACTCAGCCATCGGCTTGAGTGGCTGCGTCAGACCGCTCCCGGGGCGGTATGATCATCATGGGATTTGATGCCTCCTGAATTCCTCTCTTGCCCGCAAAAGAGCCCTAGCACTCGCAGCGCAAAAGCTTCCCTACCCTACCCCCTCCCGGCAGTCGCGCGCTCTTGCGTATTGGTGCGGACAGCACAGTGTGGACGTTAGTCTTAATCTATGATACTCTGCGTCCCCATTTTCCTGACTGTGCTGACCCTATCCGGCATCGCGGAAGTTACCGGTTATATTGACGATGACAAAATCGCCAACACGCTGCGGACGAAAATTCTCAGACTCGCCGACGACGGTAAGGCCGCGCGCGGCAAGGAACTGCTTGAGCAGAAAGACCGCAAATCCTGCGACATTTCCCCGGCTGCCCAAAGTTTGCTGGTGCTGAGCCCGGAGGAAATTTACTCCGGCTGCGCGGGTGGCGTGGTCGTCATCACCTCCGCGTGGAAATCGGACGATGGTGAGCACTGGGAAGTGGGCGATCCAGCCACTGCGTGGGTGCTCACCCCGGACGGTGTCATGGTGACCAATTACCACGTCTTCGAAGGTGCCAAAAAAGAGGAGGTCTTCGGCGTCATGACGAAAAGCGGCGGATTTCACCCCGTGAAGGAAATCCTCGCCGCAGATCCCGTTAACGATGTGGCCGTCTTCAAAGTCAGCGGCGCCAAAGGCCTGCAGCCTCTCGCTCTCGCCGCCGACGAGTCCGTTGGAAAAAGGGTATCCGTCATTAGCCATCCTGACGGCCAGTTCTATTCATTCACGCAGGGAGAAATCAGCCGCTACACCATCCAGCGCAACGCGCCCGAAACTCCCCCTGTGAAATACATGTCTATCACCGCCGACTATGCCCGCGGCAGCAGTGGTGGACCCGTTCTTAATGACCGGGGCGCTGTCGTCGGCATGGTCTGCAGCACCCGCACTACCTACTACGGCGAGAAGGGCCTAGACCCGGACGATGACGTGCAGATGGTGGTCAAATACTGCATCCCCGCAGCCTCCATTCGTAATCTACTGAAGTCCACACTTGCGCTTCCCCCGGCCCATGCTGACAAGTCAGCTCCGCCGCCGGAAAAACCAGTCATCCCTCCAGCCACGGCTACCGCTGTAGAACCTTCCGCTCCGGCCTTACCCGCACCCAAGGCCGAACCCGTGCCGGAGTAATCCTGAACTGGAGGGACCGGGAATACTGAGCCGCTAGACAAACCGCCAAAACAGAATGGCGAAGCCAGAAGTTTAATTGAAATTGAGAGCCACTGTCTGGCAGGCCCAGCATTCTGCAAAGGAACCGGGCACGGTTTCGCCGCAGGCCGGGCAGTTCCAATCAATGCCTGTGGGGCCGGGCTGAAGCGTCTCCCGGAGCAGTTCGATGGCTCGCCGGTAGCCGGTGTCATTCACGATGGCTAGTTCAGGATCGAACAATTTCATCGGGCCAACAATCGATCCTCCCTGATACACATGTGGCAGTTCATTACGGATCGAACAAGGGATGCCGGCACTCTCAAAAACGGACTTGGCGTGTCCGACGAGTGCGTCGTGTGAATCAATCAGAACCGTTCTCATGCACTGCCATCCTCTGAGCAAAATCGTGTTAGGTAAAGCACGATTCCTTTCGCCTTCTAATAAGCAACGGGCACGCTGAGGTGGGGGAATTTTCCCTCGCGCAAATGGCCGCGATGGGTCAGGCAGAGACATGGCCTCCCATTTCCGTCTAACTCCAGAACAACTCCGCTCGCACCGCTGGTTTGGGCCGGATGACCTCCGCTCCTTTGGTCACCGTTCGCGGGCGAAGCAGATGGGATTTGCTACGGAGGACTTCGCTGGGAAGCCCGTGATCGGCATCCTCAACACATGGAGCGATCTCAACACCTGCCACACCCACTTCAAGCAGCGTGCCGAGGAGGCGAAGCGCGGCGTCTGGCAGGCCGGCGGATTCCCCGTGGAACTGCCGGTCATGACGCTCAGCGAGATGTTCATGAAGCCAACGTCTATGTTTTATCGCAATCTTGTGGCCATGGAGGTAGAGGAAACCCTACGCTGTTATCCGCTCGACGGCGCGGTGCTTATGGGCGGCTGCGATAAGACCACGCCCGCTCTCCTCATGGGCGCCATCACCATGGACCTGCCATGCATTTATCTTCCTGCCGGAGCGATGGTGAAGGGCTCGTGGCGCGGGAACACCCTCGGCAGCGGCAGCGATGTCTGGAAATACTGGGACGAGCGCCGTGCCGGCCGCCTCGACTGCGAAGCATGGGGCGAACTTGAGGACGGTATCGCCCGCAGCCCCGGCACCTGCATGACCATGGGCACCGCCGCCACGCTCATGAGTGTGGCCGAAGCGATGGGCCTCGCGCTTCCTGGCGCGTCAGATATTCCAGCCGTGCAGGCCGCGCACTCCCGCATGGCCACGCAGTGCGGACGCCGCATCGTCGATATGGTGTGGGAAGACCTGAAACCCTCGCGCATCCTGACAAAGCACAGCTTCGAGAACGCCATCATCGCCGACATGGCCCTCGGCGGCAGCACCAATGCCATCGTGCACATCCTCGCCATGGCGCGCCGCGCCGGCATTGATCTCGTGCTCGAAGACTTCGACCGTCTCTCCCGCCAAACGCCGCTCATTGCCAACCTCCGCCCCTCAGGTCAGTTCCTCATGGAAGACTTCCACGACGCCGGCGGCCTCCGCGCTTTGCTCGAAAGCATCCGCGATCTGCTCCACTGTGATGCCCTCACCGTTACCGGCAAGACGCTCGGCGAAAACATCGCCGGCGCAGAAATCTATACCCCCGCCGTCATTCTCCCGCGCGACAAACCCCTCGCCCCCGAAGGCGGCACCTTCGTCCTCCGCGGCAACCTCTGCCCCAACGGAGCCGTCATCAAACCCGCCGCCGCCGATCCCCGCCTGCTTACTCATCGCGGCGAAGCGCTCGTCTTTTCCACCTACGCGGAACTCAAAGCCAACATCGACCGCGAAGACCTCGACGTCATGCCCGACACCGTGCTCGTCCTCCAAAACGCCGGCCCTCTCGGCGGCCCGGGCATGCCCGAGTGGGGCATGTTGCCCATCCCGAAGAAACTCCTCAAGCAAGGCATCCGCGACATGGTCCGCCTCAGCGACGCCCGCATGAGCGGTACGAGCTACGGCACCTGCGTCCTCCACATCGCGCCCGAGAGCGCCGCCGGCGGTCCCCTCGCCCTCGTGCGCACCGGCGACGAAATCGAGCTCAACGTCCCCGCCCGCACCCTGACCCTCCACGTCAGCGACGAAGAACTAGCCAAACGCCGCGCCGCATGGACCCCGCCCGCCAGCCGCTACGAACGCGGCTACGGCCGCCTCCTCATGGACCAAATAACCCAGGCCGACGAAGGCTGCGACTTCCGCTTCCTAGCCGGCACCCAGCCCACGCCGGAGCCGGAGATTTTTTGATCAGGTGAACCAGCACAGATACCACGGCCCCGTCAGATGGCGCGAATGAGTCATTTGGCCGCCAAATAGATCCCGGGCTTTATCCGCGTTACTGACTTCCCCTGTCGGATCATAGACCAGACCGACCCAATTATCCGTGACGCCGCCTATCCAGCAGAAAGCGACTTTCTGCGTCGAAGAGCCACGTTCGATGCGGGCCAACTCTCCGTCGTCGGCTCCCCTTCCTGACAGCACTTCCGCCAGCCGCTGCTCATAGCGCGCCCGCGACAGCAGAAAGCGAACATCCTGCGACAGGTAGTCACAGAACCCCACCAGCAGCACCAACCCCGACACTGCAATCGCCAGCGCAGCCCTAGCGCTCCGGCGGTTTTCTCGATCCGGCAGGGAATTTCTCAGAAACACCAGCGCCATGATTGCTCCCGTGGCGATGAGACCCCACTTCACAGCCGGACCGAGCAGAAACATCCAATTCCACAGATCCTTTTCAAACACAGTGCCCAGAAGCGCGGCAATGAGCCAAACGGTCGCAAGGATGGAAAGGGTATGACGCATGGGTTCACGGCATCCGTTCCCACTTTCTGGTCAACCGAGCATCCGGAGACGGCGGAGGCTGCCGGAGGGGAAATCGGGCCCGCGGTAGCCGGTCTGAAGCCCAACGGTGAACCCGGGAAGCGCGGAGCCGCACCGAATCCCTGCGCCCGAGAACGTGCGGCCTGCCCCGGCATTCTGGAGGATGGACACCAAGCCGCGGAGACCGGGCGCTGCGCGCAGGTTTCAAATGGACTGGAGGCTACTCGCCCGCCCGCTTCCGACCCGGCGCGAAGAAATCATCCCGCACCTTCCACACCGCTTCCATGTCCAGTTTCTCTTCAGTGAAGATGATCTGGCGGCTCTTCTTGTCCTTCCGGGCTTTGAGATAACGCGTCACATTCATCCAGCGGATGGCGTGCCCCCCGCTTAGTTCGTCCGTCTGGCGGACGGACGGGAGCTGGCGGGGAGGTGAATTGTTTCAAGGACGGGGCTGGACTAGTGGCCGGTCGAGAGCCAAGGTGCGGTGCTTTTACTCACGCAGTGTAAGCGGCAGCCGACTCAGGCACCGGAGCAGCCGGCGAGCCCCCGTCTGCGGCTGTGCCGGCTCCGGAGCCGGCTGTGTTGGATGCCTATCGTGTGCCGCAGGATAAGATGGAGGTGAACAAAGCGGCCAGAGAAATATCGACTCTCGGCAAGTATCTGATGACATGGACTCTGGATAACTCCGGGGCTTTTCCCCCAGATCTGGACAAGCTGGCAAGCGTGGCGGATAGTTATGGTATTGATGTGAAGTGGCTGGAAAACCTGAAGCCGGGCATCATCGAAAACCGGAGGAAGAATTTATCTAATTCTGACGCTGGGAGGTTGGTGTTGGTGCGCTACCGCCCCGGTCAGCAAACTAAAACGGAGGTGCGTCTGCACGTTGGGTGAGTAAGCTAGGCGGTGCCCGCGGATACGCCGATTCCCGAGGATGCGGCGAAAGATGGTGGCTCTGCCCGCTGAGCGGCTGCGGCTTTCGCGTTCCCGGGGCTTTTCGCGAACTGGTGGCTGGCTCAGACGTCGATGATGTCCGGGTTGGCGGGCTTGCGCGCAGGGGAGTCGCCGCTTTCAAGGTAGCGGGCTGGGCGGGGACCACGGGGGAGGTGAAGGGTGACACGAGTGCCTTGGCCTTCGCGGCTTTCGATGGTGAGGTCCCCACCGTGGTCGCGGAGGATGCGGCGGACGATCAACATGCCGAGGCCGGTGCCGCTCTGGCGGGTGGTGAACCATGCTTCGTGCATGGCGGCGACGGTTTCGGGACTCATGCCTTTGCCTGTGTCCTCGAAAGTGATGACAGTGTCGAATTCCTCCATGTCGCTGCGGATGGTGAGGGTGCCGCCGGTGCCCATGGCATGGAGGGCGTTTTTGATGAGGTTGTAGAAGGCCTGTTTGAGCTGATTGGCATCGACGCGGAGGAGGGGGAGGGCGTCGTGAAGTTGGAGGTGAGTGTGGATGCGGCGGTCTTTGAGTTCGGGGGCGAGGAACTGGACGGCGTTCTCGATGATCTGGTTAAGGTCCACCATTTCGAACACGGGGGCGGAGGGGCGGATGGCGCGGAGGAATTGCTCGATGATGAAGTCGAGGCGCTGAATCTCGCCGCGGGAGATGTCGATTTGTTCTTTGACACCGGCGTAGGCTGCGGGGCCGGACTTTTTGAGTTTCCGTTCGAGGAGCTGGAGGTGGATGTTGAGGGAGTTGAGGGGGTTGCCGATTTCGTGGGCGACACCGGCGGCCATCATGGTGAGGGCGTTGAGGCGCTCGCTTTCGATTTGTTCGGCGGCGATGCGGCGGGTCTGGGTGATGTCGCGCACGAGCATGACGTAGCCGACTTCGGGGGCGTGGGCGGTGCCGTCCTCAATGGGGCGGAGGTAGAAGTTGAGGTAGCGGTGCTCGGGGTAGAAGACTTCCATGTCGCGGGTGACGGTGTCCTGGCGACTGCGTTTGGAGGGCCAGTGGAATCCGCGGATGGCGTCCTGGAGGTTTTTGCCGGTGGCGTCGGCGGGGGTGAGGCCAAAGAATTTGCCGGCGGCGCGGTTGATGAAAGAGATGGCTCCAGCGGGATCGCAGACGATGACGCCTTCCTCTAGGGCTTCGAAGACTTGCTCGAAGAAGCCTTTCTCCTGGACGAGGCGCATGAGGAAGGACTGAATTTCCCCAGCCGGAACACGGTCCACGCGGGCGAGGAGTTTGTCGAGGAAGCCGGCTTTCATCGGCGCGGGGAGGAGTTCTAGGCGCTGCCCGGTCCCGGTGCAGGCGCGGGATCAGACGGGGACTTTGGCCTTGGCCCGGGAGTCGGAGGCAGGAGATTTTCCGGCGGCTCTTCGCCGGGAGATTTTTCCTCCCGGGGCTTTTCACCAGCCTTGATCTTCTCAAGGTCCCGGATGTGCTTGATAATTGGATTGAGCCCGTTTGGCTCATACCATGTGCGCGACTCAAGGCTCACGATCTCCGTCTGGTCGCCCTTAGTGTTTCCGGTTGGCTGACGAAGAACGATGATGACAGCTTCGTCCATGCGTGGGACCTTGTCGCGCATTTGATCGGGAAAAACGCTCTCGATCAGCTGGTGAATCGGGTTTTCGCGGCTGACGTAGCCGTGGATCACATGGTCGTCGGTCACATCGCTCAAGCGTAAGGAGAGCCATGCTTTGGTGTTGGCGAAGTAGTCGTTGTAATACTGGCCGATGCTGGCGCGGGCGCGCATGACAACGGTTTGGGGCGGCATGGATTTGATGTATTCATCCAGCGGCATCTCGCCAAAACCAACAAGGCTGGGCCAGTCGATGAGCATCGCTGTGGGTTTTTCGACGACGACGAACGAGCGCTTTCGCTGGCCGGAGTCTTCAAACCAGAACGCGACTGCATTTTCCGTCATCACTGCGGGTGGCACGTAGTAATCCTCCTCGAGGTCCTTGCCTAGAGGCAGTTTTTCCCGCGTGCTGTAGTAGTTACGGATGATATTATCCGGCACTTCCGGGTGGAAGAGCAGAGGCAGGAGTTCTTCTATGGTCTGGGCAGCCAAGGCTTTTTTGGCAAGGTCTGTGGCCTTGTCCCGCCATTCTGGAGAGAGCCGGACATCCGAATTGTCGGTCACCAGTTGCCCGTAGTCTTTGAAGTCACCCACGCTTGAGGTCTTCCACTTCCTTAACGCCCCAAAACCGATGAGCGAGAAGTAGACCGTAGAGCCTACAACGACAGCCAATGTGAAGAAAAGCGGCCAGCGCTGGCGCACGGCTATTACGGGAGCATCTTGATCATGCCACTCGGGTTCCTCCCCGCCTCGGATTGTCCGGTAGACGAACTTTCGCTTACGCTCAGAGGTTGTCGGCTCTTTGGCTACCTCCACTCCATGGAGAAACCCCCGGCAAGCCCGGCACTGCTGATCGGAAATTGTCTTGGAGAGGTCCACTATAGTGGACTTTCCGCATCGATGACAGATGATCGTATGGCGGCTCATGGTCAGGCGGAGTTACCTTTTCGGCTGTTTTTGCAGGAATTGCTCCACCCAACCGATGTTGTAGCGTCCGCTCCGGAAGTCACTGTTATTCAGGATGGCGAGTTGGAAAGGTATGGTGCTCTTGATACCCTCAATCTTGAACTCTGTGAGCGCACGCTTCATGCGGGCGATGGCAATTTCTCGCGTGGCCCCGGTGACGATCAGCTTGGCGATCATGCTGTCGTAATAAGGCGGGACTTCGTAGCCGGCGTAGATGTGGCTGTCGATCCGAACCCCGCGCCCCCCGGGCGGGTAGTAGTCGAGGATTTTGCCGGGGCTGGGGGCGAAGTTATTGTATGGGTCTTCGGCATTGATGCGGCACTCGATGGCGTGCGCCCGTGGCGTATTCTTGCGCACGTGCTCCGAGAGCGGATAGCCTGCGGCCAAGCGGATCTGCTCCTTGATGAGGTCGCAGCCATACACTTCCTCCGTGACGGGATGTTCCACCTGAATGCGGGTGTTCATCTCCATGAAGTAGAAGTTTTCGTCGTTATCCACAAGGAACTCGATGGTGCCAGCGTTTACGTAGCCGATTTCTTCGCAGAGCTTGACGGAAGCCGCGCCCATACGCTTGCGGAGCTTGTCGCTGATGAACGGGGAGGGGCACTCCTCGATAATCTTCTGATTCCGGCGCTGCAGTGAGCAGTCGCGCTCACCAAGGTGCACGACGTTGCCTTTGGAATCGCCGATGATCTGAATCTCGATGTGGTGAGGATTCAGGATCAGCTTCTCCATATACATGTCGCCGTTGCCGAAGCACTTTTCAGCCTCTGAGCGTGCGCTGGCAAAAGCGGAGATGAGAGCCGCCTCATTGTGCACGGGTCTCATGCCGCGTCCACCGCCGCCGGCACTGGCTTTGATCATCACGGGATAACCAATGGCTGCTGCTGCTTCGCGTGCCTCCTTTTCTGTTTTGAGGATGCCGTCTGTGCCGGGGGTGATGGGTAGCTTGAACTTTTTGGCGGTGGCGCGCGCCATGTTCTTATCGCCCATCATTTCGATCACCTCAGCGCTGGGTCCGATGAATTTGATCTTACATGCTTCGCAAATGCGGGCAAACCTGGCGTTTTCGCTCAGGAAGCCGTAGCCGGGGTGGATCGCATCCACATTGGCGATTTCGGCCGCAGCGATGATGCGGTCTATCATGAGATAGCTCTGGCTGCTGGGGCTAGGTCCGATGCAAATGGCGTCGTCTGCGAGCTGGACGTGCATGGACTTTTCGTCGGCCTTAGAATAGACGGCCACGGTGCGGACGCCCAGTTCTTTGCAAGCCCGGATGACGCGCAGCGCGATTTCGCCACGGTTGGCGATCAGGATTTTATTAAACATGCGCTGTTGGTGAGGTCAGGCCGGCGTGATCTCGAAGAGGGGACTATCGTATTGCACGGGCGCGGAGTCGTCCACCATCACTCTGGTAATAACGCCGCGCATCTCCGCCTTGATTTCGTTCATCACCTTCATGGCCTCAATGACGCAGACAGTGGTATTTTCATCCACGGTGTCCCCAACATTCACAAAGGCCTTCTCATCCGGGCCTGAGGCGCGGTAGAAGGTGCCCACCATGGGGGAACCGATGAAGGTGCCGACTGGTGGGGCCGGGGCGGGCTCAGGAGCGGCAGCAACCTGCGGAGACGGTGACGGGGGAGGAGTTGCTGCTTTGGCTTCAGGGGTCGGAGCAAGCTGCGCTTCAAAATCGACGCCCTTACGTAGTTTGATCTTAAAGCCCTCGCGCTCCATATAGAACAGCGACAGGTCGTTGCGCTTCATCAGTTCGATGATTTGTCTAATCTCTTTGAGGTCCAAAATTGCCTCCTTGGTTGGGTTAAAATGTATTGAATTGATTCGGCTCAGGGGATGCCATGGTAGATGATTAACGAGCCTTTCGCATCGTGCGAATGGATTTTTTGGATTCCCGAAAATCCTTTGCGCGTCGAAACTGGGGAAGTAGAGCCTGAATTTGATATTCGCACGGAGTCTAAAATTTCCGTTGCGTCGCGGGGGGCGGCGGATTATCAGCCATGCCCCCCCGCCCGTCACCCGGTTGTCCGGCCGGCACTTCCGCCGCTTCTCCGGCGGTTTTCTCCTTCAAATTACTCCCACCCTTCCCCAAATTCCCATGAACAAGCTGGAAAAAATCCAAAACGAGCAGGTCAAACCCGACATCAAGGGCTTCAACGTCGGCGACACCGTCAAAGTGCACACCCGCGTTATCGAGGGCGGCAAGGAGCGTATCCAGATTTTCGCGGGCATCGTCCTCGACATCAAAGGCACCGGAGTGGGCAAGTCCTTCACTGTGCGCAAAGTGAGCTACGGCGAAGGCGTGGAGCGCGTCTTTCCCTTTTACACTCCGCGCATCGCCCGCGTGGAAGTCACCAAGCGCGGTTCCGTTCGCCGCGCGCGCCTCAACTACCTCCGCAGCCGTGTGGGCAAGAACGCCACCAACGTGAAGGAGGCAGCTTCCGCCCGGGACGTAGCAAACGCTTAATCGCGCAGCGGCACACTCCCTTCCAAGATCAATTTTAAACCGTCTCCGGTTTCGCCGGGGGCGGTTTCTTCTTTTAAAACCACTCTGCAGACAGCCTACGGATACATCCGGTTGATGCGGTAGAAACGCCTCGGGACCCTTGCGGCGGCAGTGTCGGTGAATGCCGGGGCGGTGCCAGTGGTGGTGGCGGTGCTCAGGGAATTGGCAAGAGTATCCAGCCAAGCGCTGGCAAGGTCGTCTCTATACTGAACTTGGTAGCGGTATTGAGCCTCGGTAAGCCATGTAAAGCTGACGCTGCCGGCTGCATTGCGTGCGAAGTCATAAATTTCCGTGTCCGGTATCCTATCCGCCCGGACGAGCAGATCATCGAAAAGCATGAAGTTGTCCCCCGGGGCGCGCTGCTGCGTGAAGGGGAATGTGGTGCTCTGTGCTTGGTTCATGACCTGCATCTGGGCAGCCAGTGAACCGAGGTTTCTTGCGTTGTTTCCCGAGTAGAATAACTCGTCCGAGAAGAGCGCCACATCGTCCAAGTAGGCCGTCCAGCGGTTCGTGCGGAAATTGATGCGCACCACCAGATTCATGATCGTATCGTGGTAAAACACGTCTCCTGTATCTATCTTGGAGAGATTGCCTGAGACCACTTTGGAGCGCAAAATTCTTCGCGTGGGCTCCGGCGGCACTATGGAGGTGTTCAGCGTGTTGTTGTCGAATTGAATGAAGCCAATGAGTTGGTTGGCTTGATTGTAGATGGAAAACTCGAAATTGTCGCGCCGCGGTAAGAAGGTGATTGCCGTGCTGGTGCTGTCGTTGATTCCCAGCAGCACGCTGAAGGTGACAATCTCCTGATTTGTGGCTACCGGATCGAGATTATAAATCCTCCAAACTCGCACCGTCTGGTTCGTCGACGTGACCGCGAACGGAGTGGTATTCCCGCCGAGGTAGACCACTTTTCCCATACCTCGTTGGGTATGCACGGATTCGGGTTCGATACTGTGCTGCCTGAGCCTGCTGTGAGCAGCGGAGGCCTTCCATTCATCAGGGGAAGGGATTGCGTAGAAAATGTCAAACCCTGTGGGGAAGCTGGCCGAAGGAGGAATGGAATTTGTCTCAAAGCCAGTGTAATAGAGAATGCCGGCAGAACAAACGCCGCTAGCGATACTAAAAAGGTGGACGAAAAGAACTCGGAGCATTCGGTGATTGGCTGGAGTAAGCTCAAAGGGCACAGTCTGCCAGATCCCAGCTTCATATACAATTAAAATCTCGCACTTTGCAGTTTTCCCAGATAGCCCATTCAAGAAAAAGCGGCCCGGAGCTATCGCTCCGGGCCGCTTCGAGAGTAAATCAGTGAGGGAATACCGATCCGGGATTAGCGGCCAATGCCACCTCCCCAAGGGGGCGGAGGAGGTGGTGGAAGGCGGGGGCCATCACCGCCGCTGGGAGGGCGGGGGCCACCCGGACGGGTGAGGGCCGTGAGAAATTCTGCTTTGCTCACCGCATCGCTGTTGTCCTTGTCTAGGCGGTCGAAAATGCGTGCGGCCGCTTCTGGTCGGATGCCCGGAGCCGCGGAGAATTCCTCCAGCGAGAGGGAGTCGTCATCGTTCGTGTCCAGTTCGTCGAAGCGCTTGCTGCGCTGGGCTTCGATTTTGGCGCGAATGGCCTCACGGGCAACCGCTTTTTCGGCGTCGGAAAGCTTGCCGTCGCCATCAGTATCCCAAGGATTGGTGGGACGCTCTGGGCGATCCGGACGCACCGGTTTCGGAACGGTGCCGTCTTTTATAGCTTGAATGAACGCCTGTCGCTCTTCTTCGGAAAGCTTGCCATCGCCATCTACATCGAAGGGCTTCAGGATTTCCGGGAGGCCTCCGTTGCCGAAGGGATTACGGGGAGGATCTTGCGCGCGGCTGAGGCCGGCGGTGACCGTGAGTGCTGCGGAGAGCAGGAGGGTTTTATGGAGTTTCATTTTTGGACTTTGGCTTGGTTGGAATGGCCTGCGGAGCGGGAGTTTAGGTTTGTGCCACGCTGATCATCCTATTTCCTGACGCGGGCCTTTCTCTCTGGTTACCGACCCTCGAAACTTTTTTCGACCGGCTGGGTATCCTTTCCACGGGGGCGTTATTAAAATCCTTTGCCAAACCATCAGCGGGCATTATCACTACCGGAAATTTCACCCCCCTTTACAATTCACGTATGAAGTTCCGTATCAGTAAAGAGAAGTTCCTCGAAGGCCTCCAGCAGGTGCAAAACGTGGTTTCCAGCCGCGCCACGCTCCCCATTTTGTCCAACGTCCTGCTCGAAGCAGATGGCGGATTCCTGCGCATGACCACGACTGACCTCGACGTTACCATAAGCGGGAAGGTAGGGCTCGAAGAGTGTGAGGAAGCAGGCAGCACCACCCTCCCCGTGCGCCGCCTCGCCAATATAGTCAAAGAACTCCCCGCCACGGATATCCGTGTGGATGTGAGCGACGAAAATGCTGCCTCCATGCGCTGCGGCAACAGCTTCTTCAAAATCCTCGGCCTCGCCGCTGACGACTTCCCGCCGCCTGCCCGCTTTGAGGAGGTTAAGGAATTCAAAGTCCTCGCCAGCACCCTCCGCGACGGCCTGCGCAAGGTCGCTTATGCCATTTCCACCGACGAGACCCGCTACGTGCTCAACGGGGTCTACACTCAGTTTAAAGAAGGTAAGCTCACCCTCGTCGCCACCGACGGACGGCGTCTCGCCATGACCGACAGCGACCTGGAGTTCCCGGAAAGCCAAGAATGCAACATCATCGTGCCCACCAAGGCCGTGAACGAACTCCAGAAGCTTCTCCGCGAAGGCGGCGATAAGTCCGAAGTCAAAATCCGCATCGGCCCTAAGCAGATCGCTTTCGAAATGGACGATTTCCTCCTCGTTTCCAAGCTCATCGAAGGCAACTACCCCAATTTCCGCCAAGTCATTCCCGGCCAGGCTAAATACCGCGTCAGTCTTGAGCGCGAGCCTTTCCTCGCCGCCATCCAGCGCGTTTCCATCCTCGCATTGGACAAGAGCAACAGCGTGAAGATCAATTTCAGCAAAGAGGGCATTGAGATTCTCGCCAACGCCGCCGACATCGGAGAAGCCCGCGAAAGCATGTTCGTGAAATACAACGGCCCGGACATGGCCATCGCCTTCAATCCCGAGTATCTCATGGCTCCCTTCCGCAACCTCGACAGCGATGAAGTCCACCTCGACCTCATCGACGAAGTGAGCCCTGGCGTCATCCGTATCAATACGCCCTTCCTCTACGTAATAATGCCCATGCGTGTTAGCCAGTAAGGGCTGCTCGGCTTGCCTTGAACGGAAGATGGAGCCACGGATCTCGCGGATATCTTGGATATTGAGGTAGCGGGACTTGCCGCCGTTGCGTTAATGCTGCGAGGCGCGCAGTTTTCAGAAGTAGCCTTCTTTCTTCCGGTCTTCCATGGCGCTTTCGCTGCGCTGATCGTCGGCTCGAGTGCCGCGTTCGGTTTGGCGGGCGGCAGCGACTTCCGCTATTATGTCATCCATGGTGGCAGCGGTACTGGGCACCGCGCCAGTGCAGGTGACGTCGCCAATGGTACGGAAGCGGATGGTCTTTTCCTCCACGGGTTCGTCGGGTTGGGGATTAGCAAATCCGGTTTCGGCATCGAGCCATGAACCGTCGCGCATGAAGACGCGGCGCTGGTGACTGAAGTAGAGAGAGGGCAGGGGAATGTTCTCCTGCTTTATATACTGCCACACGTCCATCTCGGTCCAGTTGGATAGCGGGAAGACGCGGAAGTGTTCGCCTTCATGCATTCGGCCGTTGAAGAGGTTCCACAGTTCGGGGCGCTGCTTTTTGGGGTCCCACTGACCGAAGTCGTTGCGGTGGGAAAAGAAGCGCTCTTTGGCGCGGGCTTTCTCCTCGTCTCGACGCCCACCGCCGAGGCAGGCGTCGAATTTCCCGTCGGCAATCGCATCAAGCAGCGTGGTGGTCTGGAGCTTGTTCCGGCTGGCGCGGTGGCCCTTTTCCTCCACCACCCGGCCTTGATCGATGCTGTCCTGCACAAGGGCGACGACGAGACGGGCACCCAGTTTTTCCACAAACATGTCGCGGTAGGTGAGGGTCTCCGGAAAATTGTGCCCCGTATCCACATGCAGCAACGCTAAGGGCATACGTGCCGGGTGAAAAGCTTTCTGGGCCAGCCACGCCATCACGATGGAGTCTTTGCCCCCGGAAAACAGGAGGGCAGAATTGCGAAACTGCGCAGCGGTCTCCCGAAGCACATAAATGGCCTCCGACTCAAGTTGCTGAAGATGGCTGACGTTGTAGCTGTGAAATGTAGACATGGTGCTTTCCCGGGACGCCTTAAGTCATCCGCCAGCAGCATGCAAGCAAAATTCCCTATTGTCTATAGGGGGAGTCGAGAATCGAGGGGCCTCTTGTTGCTTCTTGGCTTCCCGCTTCTTGCCGAACTTCTCCTTCTTTTGCTTCGCCTTCTTGTCGGCTTCGGTCATTTTCTTGCTGTCCGCTTTAGCTTTTCGGGCCTTTTTCCATGGTTTGGGTTTGGTCGCCTGCCTCTTTTTGCTGGCTTTGCCGGTAGGCTTTTTCGCGGCGGGTTTGGAATTGGTTTTGCTGTGGGCCTACTTCATGCCGACCGTAAATTCCTCAAGGAACATGTTTCCGTCGCCATTGGTGTCCATCTTGGCGAAGGGATCTCTCGGGGAATGGCCCGCCTTCTCGCCTTGAGGAGCGGCAAGAGCGCTGTAAGCCATTGGCGGTGTCTTCCGAGGCGCGGCGGATCCCGGCGCAGGGCTCGCTGCGGCACTCCTTAGCCCCAACGTCTCCAGCGGCGATCCCACGCTCACTATCGGCGGCATTAATCGGTCCGCAGTTTGGGACGGAATCATACGCAACGGAGCAGCCAACCTGCTGTTCACCAAAAAGGGCATCGGGACCCAAGCTTTAAACGGAGACTGCTCGTTCAAAGGTGCAACCGCGGTGTCCGCCGCCAGCGCCAATCTTAGCGGCGGCGGGAATTCTCTCACTAAACTAGACGGCCCGCAAACAGCAGGCTCAGCGTCACTGGCCCGCTCAATCTCACAAGCAACGATCTCATCGTGAGTGAAACTTGCAGTGCCTCCACCTATGTGATCGCCACCTACGGTCATCTCACCAGCACTTTTGCGAGTGTGCTTGCCGGCTAGCTCGTGGAGTATGCTTACAATGACGGCGTGAGTTCCAACGACGTCGCAATCACCGTGCCATCTGATCCCTACATCACATGGGCCGCTGAGACGAACGATGTGGCAACTGATGACGAGGAGGTGCTCATCCCGGCATCCGGTTTCCGCCTGTTCGCCCGGCTTTTGGCTCAACTGCCTTAACGAAAGCTTTCCCGATTCGGGATCACAACTCCAACTCAGGCGCGTCCAACCGTTCCAGCCGCCAGCTCCAGGGTAGCCAGTTTTGACGTTTCCAGCGAAACGTAAACATGGCAGCGCGCGGGGAGTCTGCCCCGCTGATTTCCAACTGCTGCCGGATCTGCGCTGTGTCCCCGTCGCGGCTGATCTCCGGATTCTCCGTAGTGACCGTGACGCCCGGGTATGAAAAGCGTACCATGCGCATCCGTCCCACGACGTCGGCAGCGGACTGCCCCCATTGATCGCTATAGTCCGGTGCGGCAAACGTATCCCGGAAGGCGGACGGTGATCCGGATTGGGCCCATTCGAGCAAGGCGGCTTGTTTCGCCCCCAGCCTTCTGCCGGGATGCATCTCGTAGATACCCAGCGCAAGGATGGCCGCCGCAAAGATAAGCAGCAGCCGTTTTTGCAGTGAAGTGAAGTCAGAATAACCCATTGAGGTAACTAAACCGTCCAACGGTGAGAGCGCATCCTTTCTTTTGCACAGTTGGCGGGATTGATACATGGAGCGTTCCCTGAACCCCGAATGAAGCTCATCAAACGCCTCCTGAAACTCATCGCATGGCTCGTCATCGCCGCTCTCTTGTGGTGCGCATGGCTGGGATGGAGGATCGTGCAGGGTGCGGAGCAGGATGAAACACGGCCGGTTGATGTGGCCATCGTGCTGGGCGCAGCGGCTTACGGCGACAAGCCTTCGCCGGTCTTTGAACAGCGGATCGCGCACGCGGTGGGTCTGTATAAAAAACGGATAGTGAAAAAGCTCCTGCTCACCGGGGGATTTGGCGACGGGGCCGAGATGTCCGAGAGCCAGGTCGCTCGGCGCTATGCCCTACAGGAGGGCGTGCCGGACCGCGACGTGCTCATTGAGAAATCCTCACGCACCACTTTTGAAAATTTGAAGGGTGCTCAGGAACTCATGAAAAAACACGGTCTGGCTACCGTCCTGATTGTCAGCGATCCATTGCACATGGAGCGCGCCGCGCGGATGGCCGCCGATTTGAAACTGAAAGCATGGCGTTCACCCACGCCCACCTCGCTATACAGGTCGAAAGAATCAAGGACGGGATTTTTGCTAAAGGAAATCGGAGCTCTCACTGCCTATCTCGCTGGAGGAATCTGACGCGGCTGTCAGAACTTTTCAGGGCGTGAGATCAACAACAAGATAGCCCGGCCCCCTGCTTTCTGGACATGATAGATTCCACTGAATAGCTTGCATTCTGCCCCCACCCCTTTAAGGACATGAATACCCCGACCACGCACCTATGGCAGACCAGGAAAACCAGCCTCTCCCCGACGACCAAGACCTCGAACCGCAGCGCCCCACCGGCGACTACGATGCCGCTCAAATCGACAAGCTCGAAGGCCTCGAAGCCGTGCGTCAGCGGCCCGGGATGTATATCGGCGACCCGAATGAGCCGAATGGCCGAGGCCTTCATCACTGCGTCAATGAAGTGCTAGATAACTGCATCGACGAACACCTTGCCGGGCACTGTCGCAATGTCACGCTGACGCTCCACATGGACGGCTCGTGCGGCATCCTCGACGATGGACGGGGCATCCCCGTGGACATGCACCCAAAATGGGGCATGCCCGCCGTGGAACTGGTGCTCACCAATCTCCACGCCGGCGGCAAGTTCGGTCAAGGCGGCTACAAATACTCCGGCGGCACTCACGGCGTGGGTGCGAAATGCGTCAATGCGCTCAGCGAGTGGTTTAAGGCTGAAGTCTATCGCAACGGGGAGATTTACAGCATTGGATTCGAGCGCGGCAAAACGACCAAACCGCTCAGCGTCGTCGGCAAACTCAGCGATCCCTCCGTCACCGGCACCCTCATCACATGGCTGCCCGATCCCGAAATCTTCAAGGTAGTCCAGGAGTTCAGCTACGAGAAGCTCTGCTCCCGTCTGCGCGACCTCGCCTTCCTCAATCCCGGCCTCATCATGAATCTCGTGGACGAGCGCGGGGAAAAAGAGCGGCACGCCGTTTTCTGCTACCCCAAGGGCATCGTCGAGTTCGTCCTCCAGATGGGCGAAAACAAAGTCCTGACCCCCACCACCCCGATCGTCATCCGCGGCAAGCGCAGCATCGAAAACGAGCCTGGCAAGCCCGCTGACGAACTCTATGTGGACCTTGTGCTGCAATACACCGACAGCTACAGCGAGCAGCTCCTGTGCTATGCCAACAGCATTCAGAACACCGACGGCGGCACCCATGCCTCCGGCTTCCGCGGCGCACTTACCCGCGCCGTGAACACCTACGCCAAGGCCAACAACCTCCAGAAAGACAAAGACCCTCCAATCACCGGCGATGACTGCCGCGAGGGCATCATCGGCGTGCTCAGCATCAAGCTGCCCAACCCGCGCTTCTCCAGCCAGACCAAAGAAAAGCTCGTGAACCACGAAGCCGAGAGCGTCGTGAACAGCGTCTGCTACGAAGGCATCACCAAGTTCTTTGAGGAGAACCCGCAGGTCGCCCGACGCATCGTGGAAAAAATCACCATGGCCGCCCGCGCCCGCGAAGCAGCCCGCAAGGCCCGCGAGACCGTGCGTAAGAGTGTGATGACCGGCGGCGGCTTGCCCGGAAAACTCGCAGACTGCTCGGAGAAAGACCCCGCGCTCAGCGAACTGTTCATCGTCGAAGGTGACTCAGCGGGTGGCTCGGCCAAACAGGGCCGGGACCGTAAAACGCAGGCCATCCTCCCGCTGCGGGGCAAGCTCATCAACGTCGAGAAAGCCCGGCTCGATAAAGTGCTGGAGAACAAAGAAATCCAGAGCATGATCACCGCCATCGGGGCCGGCATCGGCCTGGGCGAAGGCGACGAAGGCACCTTCAACATCGGCAAGGCCCGCTACCACAAGATCATCATCATGACGGACGCGGATGTGGACGGCTCGCACATTCGCACCCTGCTCCTCACGTTCTTCTGCCGCAAGATGCCGGAACTGGTGAAGCGCGGCTATGTCTATGTCGCCCAGCCTCCGCTATACCGCATCACGCGGAAGAAGCGCGAGGAATACATTCAGGACGACACCGAACTGAACCGCATCCTCATCGAACTCAGCATCGAGGAAGTGAAGCTCAAGAACCTGGCCGATGGCACCGTCATCGCCGCCGCTCAGCTCAAGGAAATCGTCGCCTTGCTCGCTAAGCTCTCCCGCTTCAGCGAAGTCATCGAACGCAACGGCGGTATCTTTGAGAGCTACCTCTCTGGCCGGGACAAGGAAACCGGACGCCTGCCGGAATACATGGTCAAGATCCGCGAAGGCAATGAAGAGCACCTCTTCTATCCGCTCGACGATGTCGCCCTGCGTGCGTTCGGCGAATCCAATCCTGACCTCAAACTCTTCGCCGCCGACACCAGCGGCGACGAATCCTCCATCAAACCCGACCCGACCAAAGTGCAGCGCCGCGCCCGGCTTTACGAGATTCACGAGTCCCGCGCCATTGCCAAAATCCTCCAGCAGCTCGGTGCTGAAGGCCTCGCGCTCGCCCACTTCTCTGCACAGGATCAGCCGCTCTTCGAACTCATCGAGCACGACCGCCAGCACCCGCTCTTCACCGTGCCGGAAATTCTCCAGCGCGTGCTCGAAATCGGACGCCGCGGCCTTGAAATCTACCGCTTCAAGGGCCTCGGGGAAATGAATGCCAAGCAACTCTTCGACACCACCATGGAGCCCACCCGCCGCAAGCTCCTCCAGGTGAAGTTCAACGAGGAGAATATGGTCGAAGCCGACCGCATGTTCACCATCCTCATGGGCGATGTCGTCGAACCCCGTCGGCAGTTCATTGAAGACAACGCCCTCAACGTCCGAAACCTCGACGTGTGACCGGGCGTGCCGCCGCAAGTTCTTCCTCCAATCCCACAAGTTTCTCCGTTAAGCCCGACGCCGAACCAACTGCCCGTAGCGTCCAACGGCAACAGAGGTAAGTCTTATATTCAATAAGGCCGTGTCTTCTGGAGGCTAGGAACCGGTTTTACACCGACGATTTGCCCGGCGTTTGCTCGGGGGTTGGATTCTGGATGCAGAATCGGCGCAGCTATCTCTTTAATTCTTGGAAGGGTAATGCCGTTCCTATGCTCCATGGCAATCGAGTGATCGGTAGGCTCCAGTTCGATAGTCGCGACAAGGCCAACTTGCCGGGGATGAACGCTGGTCTTTAAATTCGACGTATCCGGATAGAGTTGAAGGTTGTTGCTGAGCCATCCAAAGTAGCGTGGTAGTGATGCGCTCCCCCCTAGTATTAATCAGTTCGATCGTCCGGTTAAAGGTTTTCCCACTCTGAGAAACCGCAATATTCCATACGAAGACTTCATTGGAATCAATGGCCGGAATCTCAAGCCTCCCGCGAACTAAGTAGTGCATGCTGTCGATCGCGCAAGAATCCTTGTCTCCGGCCACGCGTTCGCTGCGTTCCGCCTCTGGAATGTCGAAGTAGAAATCAGGAAAGCTAGGGCCATGCTAGAACGGCAAATCGGTATGCCACTCGTCACAAAAACTGCACTTCCATTTAGTATCCATATTCTTCTAGATAGCCGATCCAGTATTGGCTTTGTCGCTCTTGGAATCCCATCCAACTGACCTAAGTAAAATGGCGAAGCCTAGGTGCTAGGCATTACGATTCATTTTTCTTGCCGGACGTTCAAGCATACGTAATATTTGGCTGGGGTGGCGAGTTGGACGTATATCGCAAGTTAGGGCCAGCTCATCCGGCCGGATGCCATGAGTGCAAGGCGCGCTCCGGGGCGAGTCGGACGGTTTGCGGAGGGGCAAGTTCATCAAACAGCCTCACGGAAACATATCCTCTCCAATTTTCACTGATCTCCCAAGCTGAAATCGACCGTGCGCCCCAGAACGCAAGTGTGAGCGCGGAGCCTGCGGAGGATGGTTCGCAACAGATGGAGGGCTGCAGGGTGTTTTTGAACTTTGGCGTTGAAGGTGCATTCCTCGTTCGCCCGCTAGGTGACTTGGTTTCAGGGAGCCTGATGGGGCCTTAGGGTTTCGCCCGGTCACAGGAGGCATCGGCATGCGGATCGCAGCAGGTTCAAGCTCCATAGGCAGTTTCAAAGTAATAATTACGGAAGCGGTCTGCGGATCGCCGGTCGCTTTGCAACCTTCACGGGCAGCCAAACAGATGCCTTGACCTTCGATGGAGGGTGAGGGATATTGACACTAGAAGCAAGCCCCAGAGCAGCCCTTTCTCCTCCCCACTCAATCACCCACATGGCAAGGCAAACGAAGACCTCTCCCGTCCGGCAAGATGGACGCAGGCGGGGGAAGCCCCGCATGTCGAGCCCGGCAGTTGGTGAAAAGGGCAATGGGGGCAGAGGGGATGCAATCATCCCCACTTCCTCCAAAGTCATGCCAGCAGTGCGCCCCGCACCCAATCCTGCTGAATCCAGCGCTCCGCCCGTGAAGCGCGGGCGGGGACGGCCGCGTAAAGATCCGCGGCCTGAGGCGAACGCGCGTGGCGCAATCCCCGCCGACGCCACCATAGTTCATCCAGAGATTCAGTCCAAGATCCGGGAACTCATCCGTCTCGCCAAAGAGCAGGGTTATGTGACCTACGACGATTTGAATGAAGTGCTTCCGGACGACATCATTTTGCCAGACCTAGTGGAGGAGATCATTCTGCGACTGCGCAACTTGGAGATCGATATAATCGACTCCAGTGAGGTGGACAGAGTCAAGCCAGCTACCATGGCCACTTCGCCGGTAAAGGAAATTGTGGATAAGGCCCCCGAACGTCCAGATTCCTTGAATGACCCGGTCCGGCAGTATCTCAAGCAGATGGGGCAGATACCTCTGTTGAATCGTGATCAGGAGGTGGCCATTTCCATACGTATTGAAACTGCGGATGGCGCCATGATGGGATATTTTCACCGACTGGGGTTCATCGCGGACTGTTATCTGGATCTGGCGGACCAGCTATTTTCCGGAGAGGAACGCATTGACCGGGTAGTGGCTGAAGGTCATCTAGAGTCCAAAGAGCGCTATCTTAAGGCGCTCAAGCGATTAACGGGCCAGGTGCGCGAGTATCAGGCTGCCGCCCAGAAAGCTTGGGAGAAGTTGAGGGATGCTAAACAACCCGGCAGAAGAGAATCTGCCGCAGAGAGTTTTCAAAAGAGTCTCGCCGGATTGTCGCGGGCTTATGAACGGTTCTCTCTGAAGCCTAAAATTCGGGAGGAATTCATGGATGCGGTGGAGGCGTTTGATGCCGAACTGGAAAAGGCGGAGGGCCCTAAGAAGTCGCGTACGGCCGCGGAGGCGCGGGCGCGGATCGAGTGCCTAGCAGCCCGCGCATGGATGAGCGCAGAGGAATTTAAGAAGTGTGTGGCAGGTCTCCGCAAGCAGATAGGCGAGTCCCACCGCGCGAAGAAGGACATGGTGGAGGCAAATCTCCGTCTCGTCATCTCTATCGCCAAGAAATACACCAACCGCGGGTTGCCCTTTCTCGACCTTATTCAGGAAGGCAATATGGGGCTTATGAAGGCGGTGGAGAAATTCGAATACCAGCGCGGCTACAAGTTTTCGACATACGCGACATGGTGGATTCGTCAGGCCATCAACCGCAGCATTGCCGACCAGTCGCGCACGATCCGCATCCCGGTGCATATGATTGAGACGATCAATAAGCTAATGCGCGTGCAGAAACAGTTGATCCAGGAGCTTGGCCGGGAACCAAGCCCGGAGGAAATCGCTGACGAGATTTACCTGCCGGTGGACCGCATTCGGGCCGTCCTCAAAATGGCGCAGACGCCCATATCATTGGATGCGCCTGTCGGAGAAGGCGAGGATGCGACTTTCGGGGACTTCCTTGAGGATAAGCGCGCGGACAATCCCAGTGAGCGCACAGGTTTCTCGATTCTCAAAGACAAGCTTAAGTGCGTGCTGGAGTCATTGAATGAAAGGGAGCGGGCCGTGCTCGAACAGCGTTTTGGGCTTGTTGACGGTTACAGCCGCACTTTAGAGGACGTGGGCAAACATTTCCAAGTTACCCGGGAACGCATCCGGCAGATCGAGGCCAAAGCCCTGCGGAAAATGCGGCACCCCACGCGCATCCGGCACCTCGAGGGATTCATCGACAATCCCGTCCCCTGAGTCTTCGCAGGCAGAAAAGCCGGTATTTTTTCTGTTTTCGGTGTATGACGGGACTGGCTGCGGGTGCGGAATCCTGCCTGAAAAATATCTTGCGCACTGCGCGGTGGGCCGTATTTTAAATACGTTGTCAATTTCACACAAACATAGCGCACCAGTGCACGGCCCATGGCGGCGAATCAGCCTGCCCTCCCATCTTTTATTGCCGGCGGGGTCGCAGGAGAGTGGGGACGCGAAATGCGAGTAAGGATGATTTCGCTGGTCCTCCAAGCTATGCCCGCTTAGCACTCTGCCATTCCATTTCGGCAGTAGTCCGCTTCCTTTCCCATCCAACATTAGACAAACCACTAACTCCGCACGCTTATTTCTACGCCACCTCCCAGATACAATAATTCCCGCTCCCGAGACATCACCCGCATCAATGACCGCATCCGTGCGCCCAAAGTACGCGTGGTCGACGGGGAAACGAATCACCAGATCGGAGTCATGACAGTGGCTGAGGCTGTCCAGATCGCAAGGAGCCGCGGAGTGGATCTTGTGGAGGTGGCCCCGGAAGCAAAGCCTCCTGTGTGCAAGATCATCAGCTACGGAAAATACAAGTACGAGCAGTCAAAGCACAACAAGGACAAGCACAAGCAGAAGGGCGGCAAGGTCAAAGAGATGAAGTTCCGCATCAATATCGATGCCCACGACTACCAGACCAAACTGCAGCACGCGGAGGAGTTTCTGGACAGCAATAACAAGCTGCGTGCCATCCTTCAGTTTCGTGGACGGGAATTGGCCCACCCGGAAATCGGCATGGCCCGCATGCACAGAATCATTGATGATCTAAAAGGAATGGCGCATGTGGACACAGCCCCGCGCCAGAGCGGTCGCAGCATCAGCATGATTCTCTCCCCGCTCGCGCAGCATCAGCGGCACCGGAAATTCGAAAAACCCAAAATCGAGTACGTGGAAGACGTCGAGGATGAAGAGGACGACGATCCAGATGCCAACAAACCTCACCAGCACACCCTCAGTATGGAGGAAATTCTCGTCTCCATGGAGGGGGATACAGGTCGGCCGAAAAAGCGGCACTAGCAGCCTGATCAAAAGGGTCGCCGCTCGACTGACGGCTTCATCAACCTCACGCCCGTCGGCTCTTTTCTGGCGGAGCCCTACTTCCTCTGTGATATCTCCGGTAACTTCACTGAGTGGGTGCTCGACGAAGTAGTGCCTACCAATCTGCGCCCCGTGAGCAGTAAAGTCCAAATCTGCGTCCCGTGCATAATGGATGGCACGCCGGAGACCGTCACCTTCCTCCACATGGGGCCGCTGATACGTGCCCATCGCATCGCCGGCCTCGGATTCCGCGTGGTAATCGGCCAGCAGGCGGAGCATCCGCCGCCGGAGTGATCTTTAGGAAGGGGGGATCACTTGCCGCGCTTCTGTTCGAAGAGCCAAATGTGCACCTCGGCGTTCTTCTCTACCTCGCCGCCGATGCCGTGGCCACCGCCGGGGACTTCGGTGTATTTCGCTGTCTGCACATTATCCAAGGCTCTGGCGATAGCGCGACTTTGATCTGGCGGCACCACATCGTCCTTTTCGCCGTGCCAGATCCAGAGCGGGATTCGTCGGAGGTTTTTGGCCACGCCCACATGCGAACCGCCAGCGATGGGAATACCAGCGGCGAATAGGCGTGGGTTGTCATTGAGCAGCGCGAAAGTGCCGTAGGCGCCCATGCTGTAGCCAATGACATAGAGCCGGTCTTCGTCCACGGGCAGATTCTTGATGAGGTCCTTGAGGGTCTTCATCAGGTTTGCGCCCGTGGTGCCCTGCCAACCGTTTTCGTCCGGACACTGCGGCGCGTAGATAATACACGGGCGTTCCTTGTAGTTCTCCTCTTTGGAGCAGGCTTTCGCAAAGCCGAGGGCATGTTTCGAGACTACGTCGGTGCCTTTTCCATGTAGGTAAATGACCAACGGATACTTCATTTTCGCATCGAGATCTTTACCGCCAAAGAGCATCCCCTGGAGGCCGCCTTTACCCTCAAACTGATTCCACTCTCCGGTGATGTTCGCGGCATACGGTCCTTCAATCGCCTTCGTAGGCCTCGTGGATTTCTCCTGCAGTTTGCCAGTCTTCGGATTGGCATCTGGTGCTGCGGCCTGCGATTTGACGAACTCTTGGTCCTCTGCAGAAAGCAACGTCAGTTCCAAAGTGAACGGCTTCCCGCCCAACTTCTTGAGCGTCACTGCAGCGTCGGTGGCGGAAACAAAATCCGCCTCCATTTTTCGTCCGTCAGCGGAAGTCCATGTCCTGGCCTCCGCTTTCGGAAGGGTGGCGATAAGCAGGACGGCGAGCGGCCACAGCCCGCAGCAAAATGAGTACTGTGTGTTCATGGAGATTTTAAAAATGGAGGGCCGAGGCATCCGGTCTACATATTTTTGTGGCAAATGTGCGGAGCGTTGGCCCGGTATTCCCTGAGGCGGGAATAGTGTCCCGCTCCATGCTGGAGTAGCGGGTGATTTTGCCAGCCCGCCGCCCCCGGAGTGCCGTGCGTAATCTGCAGGCATTGAAAATCTTTTGCATCCCGGAAACTCCACCGAGCAAACTTTGCTGAATGGAGGTGAGGCAACTTTGCCCGCTTACATTATGAATTTAAAGCTCGCCTTCCTCCTTTTCGCAGCGCCTACGCTTTCACGGTGCTTACCCGCTTCCTAGGCCCTGCTCGTTGCGGAGGAAGTGGCCCTTTTCCTCCAAAATGGGCATCATGCGGCGCACGGCCATGGGCGGATCTGGCAGGCTCTCCGCGATTTGATTCACCGTGGCTTCGCTGCGGGTGAAGCGGATGTCTATGATCTGGCGTTTGCGGCGGGTGAATTTCGAAGAGTCATACATGGCGCTGTGCGCTAATAATTTAGCGATTCAGTTCAAACGCGCGCTTTCTGGAACGCAAAATTTACGCGTTATTTCTTTAATTACAGTGAATTCTATGCATGAAAGGGCAGCGGCGGCATGCGGCAATTGCGCGTTGCGAAGAAGACGCAGCAGACACAATTTGTAGACAGACATGATGGACGACTACGAACCCCGTGAAGACAAAAGCACCAGCAGCACGCTCACCGTGACGCTCATATTTATGGTCGTGCTCATCATCATGGCATGGGCGCTGAAACGGAATGCGGCCGACCGGACAGTGCCGGGAGCGCCGGCCCAGACGGGCGGGGCCGCGGGAAACTCCGGCCCTTCATTGCCGGTGGATGAACGGGGGCAGCCGCGCAGCGACTACCAGGTCATCGACCGGTGCCAGTTGGAGGATGACCCGGTGAATGACGGCGACACGTTCCGTGTGCTCACGCCGCAAGGATCGTTTCTTTTCCGGCTCTATTGGGTGCAAGTGGTGCAGCTCAGCGGCGATACACCGGAAGCTTCTCGGGAAGCGATGGATCACTTTCATCTGCGCACGGAGGGGGATCTGCGCGATCTTGCGGTGCAGGCGCGGGACTTCACGCTCAATACGCTGCGCGGCTTGCCGTTTCGCATTGTGACGCGATGGGGCCGGGATCCCGGAGACGGTGCGTATTATTGTTTTGCCTATGCAGCGGAGAGTGCCGCCGCGGGTGCGGTGCAGCACAACTTGGGTCTTCTCCTTGTAAGGAACGGGCTGGCGCTCATACGCCCCAGTAAATTTCCGCTTCCGAACTCGCCCTCAAGCAAGCCGGGCGACTTTCACAATGACCTACTGGCCGCACAGGAGGAAGCAAAGAACAGGCACACCGGCGGCTGGGCATTGCATCCCTAACCCGGCGTAGCCGGAACTAAAAGACGTGTGAGGTGAGCTGGATTTCTGGACCACCACCTACCAGAATCCATGCCCATGAACCAGAAGCAACGCAAGCGCTACACCGCCGAGTTCAAGACCCAGGCCGTCGAGCTGCTTGAGACCGGCCGGCCCGTCGCGGAGATCGCGGAAGAACT
>CAMAUV010000053.1 GCA_945861415.1 Akkermansia muciniphila
CCCGCACCGAACTCTTCGCCTACATCGAATCCTACTACAACCTCCACCGCAAACACTCCGCCCTCGACTACCAAACCCCGGCCCAATTCGAGGCCGGAATCCTCAGCCAAAACTAAACAAAAAACGGTCCAGAAATCCGTTGCCTCTCAGATGGTTTATTTGACCAGTGCATCGCAGGCATCGTAAAAGCATCACGTGAACCAACCTGTATTTCGGTTAGCCTCTGAAAGTCCCCCTTGTTCCCGCATACTGACCCTGCCCCCGAAGAAAACTAAGATGAAAAATGCATCCGCGGGTCGGCGGGCGGCGGAATTATGAGAGGATTTATTTAGAATAATTCTTGATAACCTTCCGCAGGCGCGTAGTACCTCCTTCCGACCATGAGCCGAAACACATACTCCACGGAGACCGTCCCCCCTACTGCTCCCGCAGTGGTAGGGTTTGCGCTGGGGCCGGAATTCCGGCTTACTAAGCAGCGCCGGGAAGTCTATGACAGCCTCTGCGAGCAGCGGAATCACCCCACGGCCACAGAACTATTTATCCGGGTGAAGGAGCGGGTTCCCGGCATCTCCCTCGCGACGGTTTACAACTGTCTCGAGACTCTCACGCACAGCGGACTGGTGCGGCAGGTTAATCTCGACCGCGGACCGTCCCGGTATTGCCCTAATCTGAAGGAGCACGGCCACTTCCACTGCGAATCCTGCAGCACCATTTACGACGTGGATTTGCCAGATTGCGCCATGCCGCTGCCGCGCGGTTACGTGGTTAGTCGGTTGGATGTCTCCCTCCGCGGCCAGTGTCCTGCCTGCACCAAGGCAGCCAAAGCTGCGCGCCCCTGAATTTTCCAAACCATCTTTACGATCTCCCCAAATGATACTCGAAATCAAAGACCTCCACGCCAGCATCGGCGACCGTCAAATCCTCAAAGGACTCACCCTCACCCTGCCCATCGGCCAGGTGGCCGCCATCATGGGCCCCAATGGCTCCGGCAAAAGCACTCTTAGCAAAGTGCTCGCCGGCCATGAAGACTACACGGTAACTAGCGGCGAAGTCCTCATGGATGGCCGCAACCTCCTTGAGATGCCAGTGGATGACCGTAGCCGCGCCGGATTCTTCCTCGCCTTCCAGTATCCCATGGAAATTCCCGGTGTGAGCAATGCCAACTTTCTCCGCGCCGCCCTCCAGTCCCGCATGCCCGAAGGCGAGCAGATTGATGCCGTTCAGTTTTATCAGACCATGTATAAGAAGATGGACCTGCTCAAAATGGACCGCTCCTTCACGGGCCGAAGCGTCAATGAGGGCTTCTCCGGCGGTGAGAAAAAGCGTAACGAAATCCTGCAGATGCTCATGCTGGAACCCCGCTACGCCGTATTGGATGAAACTGACAGCGGCCTTGACATTGACGCGCTCAAGATCGTCTCCGAGGGCGTGAACCTCATGCGTAGTCCGCAGCGCGGCATTCTCCTCATCACCCACTACCAGCGCCTCCTAGATTACATCAAACCCGACGTCGTCCACGTCCTCAGCGACGGTCGCATCGTCAAAACCGGCGGAGCAGAACTCGCCCTCGAATTGGAAGAGCGCGGCTACGACTGGCTGAAGGCGGCTTAAATAACACCCTGAAAAGCACACTCATGAACGCCACCCTCGACGCTTTAGAACTCGACGCCGCCACGCTTTCCGCCGTGGATATTGACCGCACTGCCGGTGATTTCTCCTATCCGGAAAATCATACCTACGACGCCGGGTTCGGTCTCAGCGAGGCGACTATTGATTACATCTGCGATGTGAAAAATGACCCGAGTTGGGTGCGCGAGTTTCGCAAAAAGGCGCTCAAGGTGTTCAATGAAAAGCCCATGCCCACCAACTGGGCGACGAGTGATTTGGAGAACATTGACTTCCAGAAAATCCGCTATTACCTGAGCAGTGGCGCGACGCCGAAGCGTTCGTGGGATGACGTGCCGGAGGATGTGAAGCGCACCTTCGAGCGGCTCGGCATTCCGGAGCAGGAGCGGAAGTTCCTCGCCGGCGTAGAGGCTCAGTTCGACAGCGAGGCGGCCTATTCCAATATCCAAAAGGCTGTCAGCGATCAGGGCGTCATCTTCGTAAACAGCACCGAGGGGCTCAAGGAACACGAGGAGATTTTCCGCCCATGGTTCGGCAAGGTGATCCCCACCGGCGATAATAAGTTCAGCGCGCTGAACAGCGCCGTCTTTTCCGGGGGCTCATTCATCTACGTGCCGAAGGGCGTGAAAGTGAAGCACCCGCTCCAGGCTTACTTCCGCATCAATTCGGAGAACTTTGGCCAGTTCGAGCGAACGCTCATCATCGTGGATGAAGGCGCGGAGGTCATGTATATGGAGGGCTGCACGGCTCCGAAGTTCGAGACCAGCACGCTCCACAGTGCGGTGGTGGAGCTGGTGGCCATGAAGGGCGCGAAAATTCAATATGTGACCGTGCAGAACTGGTCGGCCAATGTCTTCAATCTCGTCACCAAGCGCGGCATCGCGCACGAGGATGCCGAAGTGCGCTGGATTGATTGCAACATCGGCAGCCGGCTCACTATGAAGTATCCCGGCGTCATCATGAAAGGCCGGCGTGCCCGAGGCGAAGTCATTAGCATCGCGCTGGCTAACAACGGCCAGCACCAAGACACCGGTGCCAAGATGATCCACGCCGCCGATGAGACCACGAGCAACATCGTGAGCAAGTCTATCAGCATCGGCAAAGGCCGCTCCACCTACCGTGGCCAAGTCCACATCCCGAAGCACCTCAAAGGCTGCAAGAATAACACTGAGTGCGACGCACTGCTCATCAACAGCAGCAGCCGCACCGACACCTACCCGGCGATCACGGTCCGCGGCAACCAGCACGCCTGCCAGCACGAGGCCAGCGTCAGTCAGGTTAGTGCCGAGCAAATCTTCTACATGCAGCAGCGTGGTTTGAGTGAGGCAGAGGCAATGAGCCTGTCGGTTAATGGCTTCGTAAACGACTTGGTCCGCGAGTTTCCCATGGAATACAGCGTGGAGCTGAAACGGCTCATTGATCTGGAGATGGAAGGGAGTGTCGGGTGAAATATGACAGAGTATTCTAAAGAACCGGATGGTGGACTGAGAGGTATCGCATGGGGGAGGGCTTGCATCTCGCTACCACTTTTGGGTTTGGGTGTCATAAATATGGACTCAGCAGATACTGTTTTGAGCAGGGACGGAAAGCCCATGCCGTCGAGAGGGGGACAAGCGACGGACCGCGATTTGGATTCTGGTTGGATTTTTTTGTGGTGCGGGGCCATTTGGCTGTTTGCCGCCGCAGTGATCTCTAAAATTTGCAAGCGGCCGACTGTTTTTAACTGCTGCAATGATGGCGCAACCGCCTAGGTTGATTCCAGCCCATGCACCGATTCAAATACCACATCTACGCTCGGCGTGCGGGCAGAATCATCGGCGGAAAGGTTGATATCAATTCCGTGGATCAGCAGACTTACGAGCTAGCATCCAAAGGCTGGTGGGTGGCTTCGGCTTTGGACAAAAACCACAGTGATGGATCGACTCGTGGGGTGGTTCCGATCCATAGCAAATTCACCGTGGGCGCCACCGGCCATTGGTTGGAGCTCCACGACCTCGGCGTATCCAAACTCGTCGCGGGCCGGGATAAGGTATGGCCTTCCTTAAGGCGCTCTGCCGCCACCAACTCATCTCCACAGCCACCTCACGCCAGAGGCTTGCGCTCACAGAACTCCCTCCAGAGCGCGTGGCCCTCTGCGAAGCTCGCAGCGCCTAATTTTTGCGTGTGCTCACTCCCTGACTCTTCCTCCTAATGTCCACCCTCACCATTCCTAACCCAATCTCCACCTTCGTGCCTTCCGTATTCCTTGATGCACCGCCTTGGGACCATGCCGGGCTGCCGGGGTGGTTCGCTGCCTCTCAGCTCTCTGCATGGAAATCCTTCATTGGACTGGCAATGCCGGGGCGGAAGGATGAGAACTGGCGCTTTGCGAACGTTGCGGGGCTTCAGTTTGATACCTTCAAGCGGGGAGCCGCGGCTTCCGTGCCTGACTTCACGGGTTTAGAAAAAGTCGCCGCGCGGGTGGTGACGCGGAATGATGGCGTTGTCAGCCAGCAGGCTTCCGCCATCAGTGGACTGGAAGTGCTGACGCTGCGCGAGGCACTGGCGAAATATCCGGCGGAGTTGGAGCGCCACTTGGCGACACCGGACACGGGACTGGGCGGGACAAAGTTTGCGGCGCTTCATCAGGCGCAGTTGCGCGATGCGGTGGTGGTGAAGGTTTCGGAGAAGACGGAAGTTGCGGATCCGGTGGAAATCGTCCACTGGCTGAGCGGGGAAAACGCGAGCGCCTTCCCGCGCACCATCATCCTCGCGGGGACGCGGTCGAAGGTGACGGTGGTAGAACACCATTTGAGTGCCGGCGGGGACGCGGGCCTCAACTGTGGTGCGGCGCAAATTTTTACCGAACGCGGCGCGCAGGTCAGCTATGTGCATCTCAACCGCCTGAATGCCGCCAGCAAGTCCCTCCATTTCTCAACCCTGCGCTGCGAGCGCGAGGCTGCGGTGAGGTATGCGCAGTTCAACCTCGGCGGCGGCTATGTGCGTAGCGAGGCGCTCAGTCAGGTGGCGGGCGAGGGCAGCCGCAGCGACATGCTCAGCGTGTCTCTGGCCAGTGCGGATCAGGAGATCGACCAGCGGACACGCCAGGATCACCTCTCGCCGCGCGGGTTCAGCGATTTACTTTACAAGAACGTGCTCTTTAACCGTGGGAAGACCATCTTCGCCGGGCTTATCCGTGTGGATCAAGGCGCGCAATTTACCGATGCCTACCAGAAGTGCCGCAATCTCCTCTTAAGCGACGACTGCGAGGCTAACTCCATGCCGGGCCTCGAAATCAACGCCGACCAAGTGAAGTGCAGCCACGGCAGCACCAGCGGGCGACTCAATGAAGAGGAGGTCTTTTACTTCCAAGCCCGCGGCATCCAGCGTCAGGCGGCGGAGCACATGATTTCCCTGGGCTTCACGCAGGAAGTCGTTTCCCGCATCGGCCAAGATGCGGTAGAGGCGCTGGTCTTCTCAGCCATCGAGGCGCGCTTTGCTGAGCTTAAGGGCTAGCCGGGTCCGTCCGTCCGGCTTTCCGCATCCGCGGTTGTCCCACTGAAGCTTGCGTAGCAGGATAAATTGTTGAACGCATTGGCATAAAGGTGTCTCTAATACCTTCGAGCATCCCATTGCCACCCACCCCACTCACCTCACCTTACTTCTATGAAATTCACCCGACTCCCGTCCCGCCGCCGCCGCTCCGGCGGTTTTACCCTTATGGAACTTTTGCTCGTGCTGGCCATCATTGGTCTCCTCATGGGCGGTGTGGCCGTGGGTTACAGTTCCATCATGGATAATGCGCGCGCGACCAAGGCAGCCACACAGATTGGCACCATCACCGCCTACATTCAGCAGTATTCCGTGAAGAAAAACGGCCGTGTGCCTTCCCAGGCGGAGGGCCTCCGGGCGCTTCTCGCCGCAGGACTCGGCGAGGAAACATTGCTCGACCAAGATCCTTGGGGTCAACCATGGGAATACCGTAACCCCTCCAAGCGCTCCAAGGACAAGTTCGATGTTTTTTCCAAAGGCAAAGATACACAGCCTGATACCGAAGACGATATCGGCAACTGGGCAGACTCCGGCAACTAGTTCGCCTGCGATGCATCCCTGAGCCATTCGCCCACTGCCCGCCATGAAACGCCGCGCGTTCACCCTGATGGAGATGATGATCGTGCTGGCGATCATCGGTCTTGTCTTTGCAGGGTCGGTCGTGGGCATGAGAGCCTTGTCGGAGGAGGCGGTCCTCAAGAAGCCGTGGGACCGCCTGCGGCCCATGGCCAAACAGGCGTGGATGCGGGCGCTAAGCGAGCAGCGGGCATGGCAGATCCGGTTCTACCGAGACAGATTTGTTTTGGAGCCCCGGCAGGCAATCAACGAGGATGACAAAAAGCTGCTGGCTGCCGCGGATGCCAAGGAGGGCCGGGGCAGCGGGGTGGAGACCGTGGCACTGGATGCGGAATCCGGCTTCTTGGTGGAAATCCGCCGCTGGGGCCAGCGGGACTGGGTGAAGCTGGAAAGGGACATGAGCGTGGCATGGGTATTCGAGCAGAGCGGTCTGCTGGAGCCCCTCAGCGTACGCTTCTCTACGGAAACCGGCACCATTGGCGGGCAGTTCGATCCGCTGACGGCGAGTCTTGAGAAGGAATTCTTTGACCGCGAATCCGAATGACCCCCCCTTCATCCATTTTCGCCCGCCGCCGCGGCATGATCCTGATGGAAATGCTGGTGGCCATCGCGATATTTGGCATCGTGGTCACTGCGCTCATGCAGGCACTGACTCAGGTGGCCAAATCGGCGGCACTTTCCCGCACAGAACTTCGCATGGTGCTGCGGCTTCAGTCGGAGCTCAATAAATACAGCAAGTGGCCGCGCATCCAGGAGTTTGAGGGCAAAATTTTCGAGACCGATCCGGATGAGATCGGGGTCTGGACGAAAACGGAGATCATCAAGCTGGAGGACATTCAGAATATGGAGCAGCAGCCGCTGCAGGAAATGTATGAGATCGTGGTCACGGCTTACAGCGACGCTATCGGTAATGGGGAGATCCATGAGCAGCGCGCTTCCACTGTGCGCTACGCCCGGCTTTATTCCGCAACCGGTGCTGCCGCGGGGCAGGTGCCCACAACACCTCCTGTCCAGCCGTGATGAATTCAAAGAGTCCAACCTCCTTTCGCAGCCCCGGTTTCAGTATGATCGAGGTGGTGTTGGGTCTGGCGCTGCTTTCCATTTTGGTCGGAGGCATTTTTTCTGTGCTGCGGGGGACTATGACCGTGAGCAAGGACATTGTGGAGGGAGAGACGCAGACCCTGAAAGTACATAGTTTTTGCGAGCTGCTGCGGAGGAATTTTGAGCAGATGCCCGGCAATGCGCGGGTGCATTTGAAAAACTACACCGGCGGTTCCGACATGCTGGAGGTTTCCTTCACAGACTACCCTTTGGCCTTTACATGGCCGGGAGTGCAGGCGGGCGCGAAGACGGTGCTCTTCCGCACGGAGCGAGCCTCGGTTGGGGGACTTGGACTACAGGCGGCCATTCTCTATCTGGACGAGGAGCAGTCGGAGAATTGGCGTAAGGGAAAGTTTGACGAAACAAAAGGCCTCGGCCGCATCACCATCATGGGAGGGATTGCGAATCTGAGGTGGCGTTTTTTCAATGACCAGAACCAGGAATATGAAGAGGAGTGGCCGCTGACTAAAACACAGCGCCCCACGTTTGTGGAGATGAGCCTTACGCTCATGGATGGCAGCGACCAAGCCTCGCTGGTCTTCTGGATTCCGACTATGGCGAATCCCACGCAGTTTACGAACTTCGGAAATCAGACAGGTGCCGGAGGTGTTCCTAGAGGAGACGTTCCCGGTGGCCGTCCTAGTGGGGCCGGTCCCGGTGGTGGTCTACCCGGTGGTGGTCTACCCGGTGGTGGTCTACCCGGTGGTGGTGGTGGCCGCGGGGGTCCGGGAGGCGGGGGCCGGGGAGCCCGCTGATGTCGGCGTTATTTCTTCACCGCGTCCTCGAATTCGAAGATATTGAGATCCTGCGGCATTTCGTCTGAACTGAGCTGGACGGGCGTAGCAGGCTTGGCCGTCTCCGCTGCGGCTGCAGATGGAGCGGCGGCGGCTTCGGCCTTCTTTTTGTTCTCGGCGGCATCGGCTTCAAGGGTGGTTTTTTCCGCAGTGCTTTGCGGCCACTCGCATTTCACCAATCCGGGGGATTTCCATTCACCGACTTCTACGCCGTGGCGGTAGAATTTCACCCACACGCCGCGCATCCTGTCCCTATTGGGCTTCACTTTATAGCCGGCAAATCCGGCGAGTGCATTGGGTGCTACATTTTGCACCGTGAGGCTGCTGGTGGAGAAACTGGTGTTCTGGTTAAAAGTGAGGCGCCCGAGGTCGAGCAGTCCGCCTTTGTAGGAAGCGGAGGGCTCATCCTGGCTTTCGCCGGTGTCCTTGACGCGATCCTCTATGAACACGCGATAGGCGGCCTTGAGATTGTCGATGGGGTTTTGACAGCGGTTGCCCACCTTGACGTTGTAGGAGCGCTGCTCCGTTTCCATTTTACCGAGGCGGCTGGATTTCTTCTCCACGGCCCCGCCCTTCTCTTCGCTGCTGCAGATGAAATTGTAGTTCAGCGCTTTCGGCTCATGCAGCATCCAGCGCAGGATGAAAATCTGATCATCTGGGCTCAGGCTCTTGATAGGAATGGTGGACTGTTTACCGTCCGCGAGTTTCAGCGTGAGATTCGCTCCTTGCACGACCGTCGGCTCGGCCTTGAGCGTTTGGCCTTTGGCGTTCTTGAACTCACGCATTTCCGCGTGGCACAGGGCTGGGATGCAGATTATGGGGAGTAGCAGAGCTTTCATCTATGTGGTGTGCGTGGATTTTTTACATATCACACTTCGCTGCGGACAGCCCAGTTGGACGACTCCGCATCTGCGGGAAGTTACCTAAACATCCTGCTCACTCTCCCGCGGGCATTTCGCGGAACCCACGAATTGCTTCCGCCATATCCGGGGCGGCAAAGAGTGCCGTACCGGCCACGATGGCATTCGCTCCTGCGGTCAGCGCCTGCGGCAGGGTGTGGGCGTAAATGCCGCCGTCCACCTCGATGTGGTAGCGCAGGCCGTGGCGTTCGCGGTGGGTTTTGGCGGCGCGGACTTTTTCCATGGTTTCCGGGATGAATGGCTGGCCGCCAAATCCGGCATTCACCGTCATCACGAGGAACAGGTCCGCGAGGTGCATGTAGGGCTCAGCGGCGGCAAAATCCGTCTGCACATTGACCGCTAGACCTGCCTTGAGCCCGGCGGCCCGGATGCGGCGCAGGGTCTCTGTCACATCGTGCTGCGCTTCGACATGCACGGTGATGTTGTCCGCTCCTGCATTGATAAAGCGCTCAAGGAAGTGGTCCGGGCGCTCAATCATGAGGTGCACGTCGAGAAAAATGTCATTCGTCCGGTGAATCGTGGACACAAAAGCCGGCCCAAAGGAGATGTTGTCCACGAGGTGGCCGTCCATGACATCGAGGTGCAGCCAGTCCGCCCCGGCGCGAATGGTGCGGGAGCATTCTTCAGCCAAGCGGCTCCAGTCGGCGGCGAGCACTGAAGCGGCGATGATGCGGGGAAGGGAATCCATACCCGTTCCTTGCGACTTGGAGAGCCGTGGCGCAAATGAAGACCGGGGTGCAGGAGGGGATCAAAAAAATTGAGAAGTTTCTAGGAAATAGGTTGCCAAACTAATTTAGATAGCCTAAATATTTAGTATTTCTAAGCGTCCAGATACTCCAATGCACCGCTCTGCCGCTATGCGTTTCCATAAAGTCCGCCACCTGATCGTGTGCACCAGCATCGTGCTCGTGTTGCCGTCCTGTAAAATGTTCCGCCAAGACTCCAATCAGGTCACCAATCCGAGCGACCCTTACTCTCAGTATGGTGCGGGCGGAGCCTATGGAGCGCAGCTTTCTGGGGTCTACGGGGCGCCGCAGGCCAATACCTACGGCGCCACTCCGGGCTACACAGTCCCTCCCACTGGTGGAGGCTACACGCCCCCCCCCTACACTCAGCCCGCCGATGCTTACGGCAGCGGCGGCGGCAACTCCGGCGGTGCCGCCAGTGGAGGACGCGCCCACACTGTGGTGCGCGGAGATACTCTTTCCAGAATCGGTCGCCGTTATAGCGTTGGTGTCAGCGAACTGATGCGCGCCAACAATCTTGAAAGCGATCTCATCCGTGAAGGTCAGCAACTGACCATTCCCTGATCCGGTAAATTTTGATGTGTGTGTGGTGAAACCGGGCGGTCCTTGAGTGAGGGCTGCCCGGTTTTTTTGGCCGCTGGTCGGGGATCCCTAACAATTCTGGAGGACATTCAGGAACTCTTCTTGAACTTACAGGTTGTAGAAATGCAATGGGTCCGGCGAACTGTCCACTGTGACTAGGCGGCATCTTCCGCACAAGCGTAATCTCAAACCTCAAAAACACAAAATTATGTTAGCCGAATTCAAGAAGTTTATTTTCAAAGGCGACGTCGTTGCTCTCTCCACCGGGATACTAATTGGTGCTGCATTTGGAAAAATTGTAGATGCCTTCACTAAGGGGATCGTTGATCCCATTCTGAGGCTTTTCGGAGACGATTCTAATGTTTCCCTCGGTATAAAAATCGGTGAGTTTAAAGAGCCAGTAATGGAGAAGGGCGAGCAGGCGAAGGACGCAGCCGGAGAGTTGATGTTCAGGATATCCCCGAACAAAATTGATTTGGGCCTGATTATCAATTCCACGATCTCCTTCGTGATCACTGCCGCGGTTATTTTCTTCCTCGTCGTAAAGCCCTACCAAAAACTGTTGGCGATGATGAAGGCAAAGGAAGCCGCCGCTCCGCCTTCCGGACCGACACCTACGGAAGCGCTCCTCGCCGAAATCCGGGACTCCCTGAAAAAGTAGTCTTCGGAGCGGTCGCTCAAATCCATTGCCGCAGCTAGCCCCTGAGATCCCTGGTGATTTTTTCCCCAACTTGAAAGAAGACCCGGGCTTGGCGGATACCAGATTCTATCCCGATGGCCTACGCCCTCTTCGACCTCGACCAGACCCTGCTGCCCTACGACACGCAGGCGCTTTTTGCGAACTTCGTGCTCCGCCGCGAAGGATGGCGGCGGGCGTATCTGGCACTTTTCGCTGCGGCCCTTCCTCTGCGGGCGGCGGGGATCGCAGGAACCGTGGGCATGAAGCGCGTGTTTTTGAGCTACCTGTGGAAGATGCCGCGGGCGCGGCTTACGGAACTGGCGCATGAATTTGCGGAGAAGGTGGTTCCCCCGCTACTGTATCCGGAGATCATGGCGGAAGCGGAGCGTCACCGGGCCGCCGGGCGCACGCTAATCCTGAGCACAGCCAGTCCCGAGTTTTACGCCAGAGAAATTGCGCGGGTGCTTCGGTTCGACCATTTCTTCGGCACCCGCATTCTGTGGGAGGCCGATCAGATGGCTCTAATTCCTAAACTTGACGGCCCGAACAATAAGCACGCGGAAAAGCTCAACCGCATGCGGCATCTGTTTGAAGGCGCGCTGTCCCAACCGCTTCCGGGGAGTTATGCCTATTCGGACAGCGCCGCCGATCTGCCCATGCTCCGCTGTGTGGAGCATGCTTTTGCCGTGAACCCAGATGCCCGGCTTGCCGCCGCGGCAGAGGCCGGGCAATGGACGATTTTGCGGCCCAAACGTCCGCAGGCGACGAAGTTCCAGTTTTTGCTGGATTCCGCAAAGCAGGCAGCCGGAATGTGGAAAGCACCTTAAAGCGAGTTTTCAGTTTCCAGAATTCAGATTTCAGGTTTAGCGCAGCCATATCCGTAAGAACCCTCTTTAAAATGTCACCCGAACGCCTCATCCTCACTATCGCCGCCGCCTTTTTCTTGGGCGGTATGGTGCATGCTGCCGTAGCGCTGCGTCGGGGTGCCTACCGGCATTCATGGACGTCCATGGCGCTCATGGGTCCGGGGTTTATCTGTCAGTGTCTCTTCCTTTCGTGGCGGGGGCAGGAGATAGGCCGCTGCCCGTTGACCAATCCTTTTGAACTGCTGACCTTCACGGCATGGAGCATGGCGCTATTTTATTTTGTGGTGGGCACCACCTACCGGTTGAGCCTCATGGGGGTGTTCACGGCGCCGCTGGCCTTTGTGCTCCAGGCCACGGCACTGACCAAGCCCTTGCCTGCGGTGCCGGTGCGCACGGCTCCTGCTTTCTGGACGGAAATGCACGCTTCTCTCGCCCTGCTGGCCTACGGAGCCTTTGCTCTCGCCTGCGTGGCCGGAATCATGTTTCTGGTGCAGGACCGTTTGCTTAAAAAGCATACTTATACCGGACTCATGCGGGCGTTGCCGCCGGTGCATTATCTGAGCCGGGCTATCCGCCGGCTCATTATCGCCGGCACTCTCATTTTGAGCGCAGGGATTGTGTGCGCATATCAGATGAAGGAGTTGCCGCCGATGACGAAGCTCATTTTCGTCTGGGTCATCTGGGCATTGTATGCATCCATGCTGATTTACGAATTTCGCCGAGGTATGTCCGCCCGGCGCGCCGCGTATGCCGCGGCCGCCGCGTTCTTTCTGCCCGTTGTTAGCCTCTGGTTCGTCGTCCGCCGCTGAATATTATGCCGGTATTTTGCCTCGGACTTAGCCACGCAAGCGCACCCGTCGAAGTGCGGGAGCGTGTAGCGTTTGCGGCCTCCACGGTGGCGCCGTCGCTCCGGCAGATCACTAGCCTCGAGGGAGTGGATGAGGCTGTCATTCTCTCGACCTGCAACCGCATGGAGATCTACGCCGCCTCCGCTTCGCCGGCGGCCTCGGCGGCGCGCCTTGATGCATGGCTGCATGCACACTTTCAGATTCCAGAAAGCGTCAGTTTTTTTCAGCACACCAGCCACGGAGCCGCGCGGCATCTGTTTTCGGTCGTCAGTGGTCTGGACAGCATGGTGCTGGGAGAGACGGAAATCTTCGGTCAGGTCAAGGATGCCTATTCCGTGGCGCAGGAGGCGGGGGCCACGTCGCGTGTGCTTAACAAGCTCTTCCAGCACTCCTTCCGCGTCGGCAAACTCGTGCGCAATACCACTGACATCCAGCGCGGGGCCACCAGCGTGGGAGGCGCGGCGGTGGAACTCGCGGAGAAAATTTTCGGCGATCTCAAAAATAGCCGGGTCATGCTCCTCGGCGCCGGCGACATGAGCCGTCGTTGCGCCCAAAGTCTGCAGAGCCGCGGCGCCAGCGGTATCATCGTGAGCAACCGCAGCCATGACCGAGCAGTGGAAATGGCCACGGAAATGGGGGGCCGGGCCCTGCACTTTGAGAAATGGCCGAGCGAAGTTCACGCCGTGGATGTCATCATCAGCAGCACCGCCGCGCCGCACACTGTCATCCATTTGGAGCAAATCGCTCCCGCCATCCGCCGCCGCCGCGGCCGGCCACTGTTCATCATCGACATCGCGGTGCCGCGGGATGTGGAGCCATCAGTGAATGACCTTGAGGGAGTGTATCTCTACGACATTGATGCACTGGAGGCCATTGCATCGGAATCCCGTGCCCGCCGGGAACTCGAGATCGCCCGCTGCCGACAGATCATTGATGAGCAGGTGAAGTCCCTGCCGCTTTTTAACCTGGATCAGGGAGCAAAACCCGGCATCGTAGGCAGCGCCCTCAATCCGCCGCCGCCTTCTCTGCCATCGATATTCACACCCAGAGGCTCGGAAAGTGAAGCCAAGACGTCAGCACAAAAATGAATTCGATACGCATGGGCACCCCGGACTGAATTTTAGCTTAGGAGAATACCCGTATCTCCGATAGCGATACCGACAACGCCGTTCTCCAGCACGAAGAGCGGCGGTGAGGACTTCTCCATGAGGCACCACGTTTGCGCATCACGGATGCCGACGATCACAATAGGAATGGCTCACTATCCCGGAAGCCCAGATTCTGTAGTGGAAACTGCCGCGGCACTGGTAGAATTGCCGGGAAGAGTCTGCTCCGGGGAATTGCTCCTTCATCAGCCAAGGGGCTTGCAGTGGCCGCGGCGGGACTTTACAGGGCGTGCGTCTGCTCATGTCAGGATCACCAGTTCATCACGGAGAAGAAATCGTTCTCGCGGGCATCGGGGTTTCAGCAGGAATCGCGAGGGGATCGGTGTGTCTTGCCAACACGGTGTTCGATGTGCCGGTGATGGAGCCGGTGTCCGCAGAGCAGGCGGGGGCCGAACTGGAGCGCTTCCTTCGCGCGGTGGCGAAGACCCGGCAGCAGATCACTGCGCTGCGCAACCGCGTAGAGAGGGAGACGGGAACTGACGATGCCTTTATCTTCGACGCTCACCTACTGATGCTGGAAGACCCGTCCCTGCTCCAGCAGGTGGAGATGAAAATCAAAAATCAACCGCAACGGGCGGAGGGGGCCTTTTATGCGGTTATGCAGCGCTACATGGATGCCATGGGTCGCGTGGATGATGAATACCTGCGTGAGCGCGTGGCGGACCTTGAGGACATCACCTCGCGGGTGGTGCGCATCCTGCGCGGGGAGAGTGAAGCCGTCGCTCAGAGGCATCCGCACATTCTCCTAGCCGCGGAAATTTCCCCCAGCGAAGCCGCAGGTATGGACCGCAAGCTGGTGCTGGGATTTGCCACTGAAGGAGGCAGCTACACGAGCCACAGCACCATCATGGCCCGCAGCATGGAGATACCGGCCATCGTGTGCCTGCCGGAAATCACGGAGCGCTTTCATAATGGTCAGGATGCCTTGCTGGACGGTTATCGCGGCCTGCTCATTCTCAATCCCAGCGCGGACACTCTGGCGTCCTACGATTCCGTGCGCCGGAAAAAAGCCGCCCTCTCGCGGCACCTGCATGAAATGATTGATCTGCCTGCGGTGACACCCGACGGCCAGAGCGTGGTGCTAGCAGGTAATATTGAATTTGAACACGAACTCCCGGCGTTGCGCACTCATGGCGCGGCGGGTGTCGGTCTATACCGCACAGAGTTCTTTTACCTCAACCGGCCGGAACTGCCCACCGAGGATGAGCAGGCATCCAATTACACGCGCGTTGCGGCCCGGGCCGGACCGGAAGGCGTGATCATTCGCACCCTCGATATTGGAGGGGACAAGCTGCACCACCATTTGCACGATGGACTGAAGGAATCGAATCCTTTCCTCGGCTGGCGCGGCATTCGCGTGAGCCTCGACCGGCACGAGGTGTTTAAGACCCAGCTGCGCGCCATCCTGAGGGCCTCCGCGGTTGGCAAAGTGCGTGTGCTCTTCCCGATGATCTCCTGTCTTGAGGAAATTCGCCATGCGCGCGAACTCCTCCACGAATGCAAAGGTGAGCTGACCAAAAGCGGCACCGCTTACGATTCAAAGATCGAAGTGGGCGCCATGATCGAAGTGCCAGGGGCGGCGCTCATCGCGGACGAACTGGCGCGGGAAGTGGACTTTTTCAGTGTGGGCACCAACGACCTCATCCAGTACACCCTCGCGGTGGACCGGGGTAATGAACTGGTGGCCAATCTCTACCAGCCATGCCATCCCGGCGTGTTGCGGCTTATGCAAATGATCGCGCAGGCGGGGCGCCGCGCCGGTATCTGGACCGGGGTATGCGGCGAGATGGCAGGCGACGTGCTGCTAACTCCTCTGATGGTGGGGCTCGGCTTTGAAGAATTGAGCATGGCCCCCAGCGTCATCCCGTCGGTGAAGTTCGCGATTCGGAAACTCCCGGCAGCGTGGTGCCGCGACTTCGTGCACCAAGCCCTTGCCTGCAGTGACGCCGCGCACATTGCCAGCCTCTGTAAAGGCGCGGCGGTCGAGTATTTCCCGGAACTGGTGGCCTAGGGATCGCCGTCAAGCCTTCCCCGGCGCGCGTTGATACAGCCTCCATTCCGCCACACCGGGCAGCGACTGCACGAGGGAAACCTGCGGGAAATCCTCCTCAAAAACGGGGAAACCAGTATCTCCTTCCGCTTCTGCGTCCAGCACGGTCAGGTAGACCGCCGCGCAACGGGGAAGAAGTAGCCGGTAAATTTCCGCGCCGCCGATGACAAAAACATCGCCATCGAGCTCCAAAGCATCCAGTTCCTCCGTAGACCGCACCACCTCGGCGCCCATCGGGGCCTCCATGGTGCGGGAGAGCACAATATTCTGGCGGTTGGGCAGCGGGCGACCGAGGCTTTCCCATGTCTTGCGTCCCATGATCACCGCGTGGCCGGTAGTCACCGCCCTGAAGAACTTCAGGTCCTCCGGTAGCCGCCATGGCAACGCCCCGTCCCGCCCGATGATGCGGTTGGCGGACATGGCAGCGATGGCTTTAAAGACGGTCATGCGGTAAGGAAAGAGGCCGTCTTTTCGGTAGTCCGCCCCGAGTTGTCCACATCCATTTTCACCTTCCAGCGGGAAAATTGCGCGGAATTGGTCTACGGGCCGGTAAACCCGGCAAAAAGGGCTCCAGAGAAATCTCACTTGCGTTCGCTTTGGGGCGTGTAAAATAAACGGCCTCTCCGCTCCGGGCTTTGGACTCCGCCGCCCGCGGCCTTTTTTTCACAAACACACACCACCCGCAAGGTTATTTTCCCATGGCAGTAGCAATCAGGCTTCGTCGCGAAGGTTCAAAGAACCGTCCGTTTTACCGTATCGTGGTCGCGGACTCCCGCACCCGTCGCGACGGTCGTTTCATTGAAATGATCGGCACCTATGATCCGATGAAAGAGAGCGCCAACACCGTATTGGACCTTACAAAGGCCGACGCATGGATCGCCAAGGGCGCGCAGCCCAGCGAAACCGTCGCCAGCATCATCCGCAATACCCGCAAGGCCCAGCCCAAGGCCTGACCGGTTCCTGTTTCTCCCAGCCCGGTCCCGCGCTCTGCGGCACCGGGCTTTCTTTTGCTCTCCCCCCAGCCACACTCAGTATGGAAGCCGTTCAGGGAATTGAAGACTTCATCAATTACGTCGTAGCCACGCTCGCCGGGCGCCCCGAAAGCGCCCAAATCACTCGCCGGGAAGTCGGAATCAAGCATATCTTCGATGTCAAAGTGGATGACGAGGACGTCCCGCGCCTTCTCGGTCGCAGCGGCAACACGGTCACAGCCTTGCGCAACCTCGCTATCGCCGCAGCTGAGCGCGATGGGTTGGATGTCGGCTTAGAGGTGGTGGAGGAGGGGAATTTTCGCCACCGGGATGATGACCGGGACCTCCGCGGAGACGGGCGAAGCCAGCAGCCGGGCCGCCGTCAGCGCCGGTTTTGAGTGACATGCTCCTGCAGAAGCGGATAGAACTCCGCAAAATCCCCAGCCAGAGGCCCATGGTGTTCCTTGAGTCTGGATGCGCTGGCGCTCAAATCGATCAGACGGCTTAGCCTCCGGCTGACGCGTTCCAGCGTCACGCGCATGCTCTCTACCGTGCCGTAGGATGTCGGTCAGCCTCCGGCCTCCATTTGCCGCAACCGCACCACCGCCACCTCCGGCAAGAGTGGCCGCAGCAATGCGGTGGAGGCGTGAAATGTGCTCACGAACTCCTCCAGCGGCTGCGTGCAAAACTGCAGCCACCGGACGTAGAGAAAGTGATCGTAAAAGATATCGACGAGGATGCCGCGGAAGCGCCGCATTTCCCCGCCGATGCGCCCGGCACTGCGCAGGAACACCGGATGCCGGTTGGTAAAGGCATCTATCAAGCGGTGCTCCCGGATGCCATCTTGGAAATCCGGATGCACTTCTGCCAGCTCCCGGTTGCTCAGCAAATCCGGCAGCAAAGCCCCCGCGCGATCCTAGGCAGTGGGTGGCGAAAGATGTAAATGCGCCAGCCAGTTCATTCCCCCAGCAGGATGCCGGGAGGGGCTCTGTCAATCGCTGGGTCGCCGCCAAGTTTCTTCAGGCTTCGCTGTAAATCTCCGCGGCCTCCGGCGGGACGAGGGTTTTCCAGCGCGGGTCTTTTTCCCTAATCATGCGGCGGATGTCTGAGGTCCACCATGTGAGGAGTTCACGTTTGGCGTGCGCGGCGATACTGATGATTCGTTTGTTCTCAATGAGATGGGCGTAGAGGCTGCGCAGGGTGTCAGGAATTTCGGCCTTGGCGGCGGTGCGCTGCTTGCCGCTCTCGCGGTCGAGGATGGGATACACGTAGAGCCGGAGTTGATGTTTGAAGAGGCGGCCGAAGTTTTCCAGGATGCCGCCCGGCAGGTCTTCGTACCATTTTTCCTCAAAGAGTTTTTCCAGCACGTCGAGGCTGAGCACCAGTCCTACCGACTCCTGAGTATGGCGGCTGAGGTAGCTGCCGAGACGATGGAAGGCTCCGAACTTGGAGACGAGCACGTTTTTGCCCAGCCTTTGAAGGGCAGTGGCACGTTGGAGGAAGTCGGCGTGGGTAAAACTGGAAACAGGGGAGAAGAGGTTGTTGATGGAGAACTCCATGAGTTCTATCCATGGCCTTTGGGGGTCCGCCAGTTTCTCGCGGAATTCCGCCGCGGCGCTCTGGAGCATGTCGGTGTGGACAAGCGTAACGGGATTGAATGAGCCGCGCAGGACCAGCACAGGTTTCTTGTAGAGCTTCTCGCTGGCCTGCATGACCTCTCCCTGCGCCGTGAAAAAGGCGGCGTCGGTTAGGTTACTCTCAACGAGTTGGAGAGCGACCTCGCGGTTGTCGATCTCAGCAAAATCAGGGCCGTCGAATTTGACCATGTCGATCTCGACGCCGCCGGGGCGCAGCTCGTGAGTGAGGGATTCGACGAAAGCTTTCAGACCCCCTCGAAGGTAGAGAGCCGCGTAGATCAGATTGACGCCAACGATCCCGAGGGATCGCTGCTGTTCGATATTGGTATCATCCATCATGCGCACGTGGATGAGGATATCATTCGGCGGCCCCTGCGGATGGGTTTGCAGCCGGATGCCCAGCCAGCCATGGCATTCGGCGCCGCCTTTGTCAGAATATGCACGCGCGCGGACGGTATTGCAGTAGGAAAAGAAGATGGTGCTGTCCCCGCGCTTGGGGCCAAGGCGCTCGCTGAGGATGCTGTATTCGTGATCCAGCATGGCCGTAAGCCGCTCCCGCGAGACGTAGCGAGGGCTGGGGCCGTAGATCGCATCGCTCATCGTCATGTCATAGGCGCAGATGGTCTTGGCGATGGTGCCGCTGGCGCCGCCGACCCGGAAGAACCACGCTGCGGTTTCCTGGCCGGCGCCGATTTCTGCGAAGGTGCCGTACTTGCCTCCATCAAGATTGAGCTTGAGAGTTTTCTCGCGCGTGGCGGTCAACATGGGATCTGTCATGAGGTGGACCATGTTGCAGAATCCGTGCCTGTCAGCCGTGAATGCGGTTTCCCAGAGCGCGTCTGCGGCGGGTATTGACAACGCGCAAGATCCCGGGCGATGCATACCTACAAATTGTAATTCTCATGACGACATTTCCTCTCCTTTTTGCAGACGCCGTAGGCACCTCAGCTGCGGTTTGGGTTATCCTAGCCGGACTGGTTAGCTTTATCGCCGGCTGGATGGTTCGGGAACGGGCTCCCGGCAGTATCGGATTCATCCGCTTAAAAAACCTAAATGGTGAGTCCCCGGAGGCTGATGCAGTAGATGCAGAGACCGCGGTGGCTGAGGGGCAGCGCATCGCCCATCTCGAAGAAAAGCTGACCTCCTCTGCACGGGCCGCGGAGGAGAGCCGTGAGCGGCAAAAAGCAGCCGAGGAGCGGGCCGCTGGCATGGAGGAGCGTCTGCGGTCTGCCGAGAATACCCTGAAGGATGCGCAGCGGGAACTGGAGTCCCTCCGGAGCCGCATTCTCCTCGCGGAGACTGCCCAATGTCATGTCGCAGAGCGTGAGGCCGAGCATCAGCGCACGGCGGCCGCACTCGCCGAGGCGGAGGAAAAACTCAAGGCGTCTCTGGCTCCTGCGGTTCCCGTGGAAGTTACCGTCGCTACTCCCGTTGTGCAAGCCCCGGTGGCCGCCTTGTCGGCGGCCGCGCCCGCCCCGGAGGAGCAAAAAGTCCCCGCTGCCGAACGTAGCGAAGCCGCCGGACGTCAGATTAGTAAACTTCGCGCCCAACTCGCCGCTGCCCGGGAGAAAGCCATGCTCTCCATGCAACCTGCCGCCTCCCGCGTCGCCACGCCAGCGCCAGCGCCCGCCGCGCCTGCCACCAAAAAACCAAAGGCTCCGCCTGCGGCCTCTGCGAAGCCCGCTCCCGCGAAGAGAGCCAAGCCCCCAGTCTCGGTCCGGTCCGGCGGTTCTGTAATGAAGAAAACTGCGGCAAGACCGCAGACGAAGGCCGCTCCAGTCAAAAAAGCTGCGAAGAAGCCCGCCCCGCGTGCCATTCCCTCCGGCAAGAAGATTCCCGTGAAGAAGCGTGGCGGAAAGCGTTAGGAACTCACTGGTGAAAAGTGAACAGGTTCAAGACGAGTTTCGGGCTTCGTCATTCTGATTTTGTCATTCCCAGCGCATCGGTGCCGGGATGTCGCCTTGTTGAAAATAGTCTTGCGTCGCAAGCCCGGGGCCTTATGGCTAACAACCCGGTTTATTCTGGGCAACCATTTCTATTTTCTGCAATATGGGCCGTATCTATAACAATATCGTCGAAACCGTGGGCCGCACGCCGCTCGTGCGCCTTAACAGTGTCTCCAAAGGGCTAGCCGCCACCGTGGCGCTGAAGTGCGAGTATTTCAATCCCCTCGGTTCCGTCAAAGACCGGATCGGAATGGCCATGATCGAAGAGGCGGAAAAGTCTGGGGTGCTCAAAAAGGATACCCTCATTGTTGAGCCGACGAGTGGAAATACTGGCATCGCGCTGGCTTTCGTGGCCGCGGCGAAAGGCTATAAACTTATCCTCACCATGCCCGAAACCATGTCGGTGGAGCGCCGCACGTTGCTGGCCATGCTGGGAGCCGAACTGGTGCTGACTCCCGGACCCAAAGGCATGAAGGGAGCCATCGAGAAAGCGGAGGAGATCTTGGCTGCCACGCCCGGCGCATGGATGCCGCAGCAGTTTAACAATGCCGCCAATCCAGCCATCCACGAAAAGACGACCGCCGTGGAAATTTGGGAGGACACAGACGGGGCTGTGGACATCCTTGTGGCTGCAGTCGGCACCGGTGGCACCATCACCGGGATTTCCCGGGCGATCAAAGCGAAGAAACCTGGATTCAAGACCATCGCGGTCGAGCCTGAAGCCAGCCCGGTCATTTCCCAGACCCTTGCGGGTGAACCGGTCATGCCGGCACCTCACAAGATTCAGGGCACCGGTGCCGGATTTGTGCCGAATAATTTGGATCTGAAGCTGGTCGATGAAGTGATCAAGGTCTCCAACGATGACTCTTTCGCCATGGCCCGCCGCCTTGCCAAAGAGGAGGGATTGCTGGTGGGTATTAGCGCTGGTGCCAATGTGCACGCCGCCCTGCAGGTGGCCGCCCGCCCGGAGAATGCCGGTAAGCTCATTGTCACCATCGCATGCTCCACTGGTGAACGCTATCTCTCCACCGCCCTTGCCGACGAGGCCCGGGCCAAAGTCACCACCGCCTGAGAGGCCCACTCCCTTATCTGCACAAACTCATATTTATGGCCGACGAATTTTCCAAAACCAAAGCACCGGTAGCGGTGCTGGAGTATGAACCGAGCGGTTTCGAACTCGTTCTGCTTAAGCATAAAAGTAAGCTCATCCTCGTGGCTGTTCTCGGTGTGGCGGGATCACTGGGTTACTGGGGCTACAAGCTCTACCAGGAGGCGACTAACAAGACCGCCGCTGTGGCGTTTGTACGTGCCGTCACCCCGGACGCCCTCCGCAAGGTTGCCGCAGAGCATGCCGGAAAACCCGCCGGGGGTAGCGCCCTCATCCACGCGGCGCAACTGGTCAGCGCCGACAAGCCAGCAGAGGCGGCGGCTCTCCTGAAAGACTATCTGGACAAATATCCGGAACACCCGTTGCGCTCCGCGGCTACGTTCCGGCGCGCCGAATACCTCAGTGTTGCAGGAGACAAGCCTGCAGCAGAGAAGGAGTATGAAACCGTGGCCGCCGGTGATTCGCCGGAAGCCGGTTTTGCCCTGCTTCGTCTGGGAGATGTCCAGTGGGCAGCCGGTGACACGGAAAAAGCCAAGGGATTCTATACCCGCCTCACTAGCACCGCCTCCTTCGCCGGAAGTCCAGCCCGTCAGGAAGCCCAGCAGCGACTGGACACTGAACTCAAGGTCAAGGCTCCCGATCTCGTAGAATATGTCGAGGAAAAAGAAACGCCGCCCGCTCCCGCGCCTTCTGGTTTCGAACCTGATCCCAGCGTGAGCCCCGGCGATGACTTTCTGCCCCCTCCGCAAACCAAGATTGCTGCACCAGCATCTGCTCCTGGGCCGCTATCTCCAGGAACCGGCTTCAATGTGCCTTCCCTACCCGGGGATGTTCCCGCACCGGAAGAAGATCCGGCAGACAAGGCACCCGCCAGCGCAGAAAAACCTACCGTCGAAGGCAACAAGCCCACTGGCGGCGAACCGCCCGCTGGCACCGGGAAGCCCGCAGCGACTGATGCAGATTCTAATGTGGACAAAAAGCCTATAGAAAAGTCAAAACCAAAAGTTGACGACGAGAAAAAGCCTGCTAAACCAAAACTAACGCCATAATAATGAAGCGTAGTTATCCTAGCCGGGAGAACGCCGGTTCTTGTTCGAGTGCATCACGAGGTTTACAGGGGACTCTCGCGGTTTAATCAGCAGGAGTCGGCGTTCTCCCGGTTTTTCTTTGCCCGCATTACAGGTATTATTACAAGGCGCAGCCGCGGACGCCATCGTTCGGCAGGATAGCGCGCTGATAAAAGCAGCCTGCAGGGGGGGCATTTCGCTGTGAATGAGCCCAATCTTTAGGTGACATGTCTACAAATTGAGGGATAATGCATGGACCTGCCCGATGGCAGTTTCCGATGTCCCAAGATTTAGAGGTCCAGTCTGCTGATCCGCCTGATTCCTTCACTCCCCCTGCGCTGGAGGAGTTAAGCAGGATGCTTCCGCAGTATGAAATTACCAATCTCATCGCCCAAGGCGGTATGGGGGCTGTCTACAGCGGCATTCAGCGGGGTCTGGACCGGCCTGTAGCGATCAAAGTGCTGCCGCCGGAAATGGGCCGGGATCCTGAATCCGCCGAGCGGTTCCGCACGGAGGCGAAAGCCATGGCGCGCCTAACCAATCCGCACATCCCCACGGTTTTTGATTTCACTGTAACCGAGGATCACTGCGTGCTGGTGATGGAACTGGTGGATGGCCCCAATGTCTACTCCCTTATCCGGCAGGGTAAAGTGAGCCCTCCCCTCGCGCTTGAAATAATGGCCCAGATTTGTGATGCGGTCCATTTTGCACACGCTCGGGACATCATTCACGGTGACATCAAGCCCGGCAATATTCTCATCAATCCGGAAGGCCAGGCAAAGCTGGCGGATTTCGGCCTCGCCCGGCTCGCTGGCAGCGGGGATGCATGGTCCGCCATGGGGACGCCGGAATACGCCGCGCCCGAAATTTATGACAAGCACGCCGTGCCGGATTACAGGGCCGATATTTATTCCCTCGGCGTGGTGCTGCATGAAATGCTCACGGGCTCTGCTCCAGTGGGCGAATTTGAACTGCCTGCGGAGAGCATGGGCCTTGATCCGCGCGTGGACGAAGTGATCGCCAAATGCATGGAGTTGAATCCGGCCAGTCGCTACAAGTCGGCTGCGGATATTGGGCAGGTCCTGCGGGACATCATTGAAAAACGCAACATACCCGTGTCGGCCGTCACAAAACAAGAGGCGCGCAGGATCACCCGGGCTGGTCGCCGTGCACCGGTGGTCGTGAAGCCGCGCGGTCCGGCCTCACAGGTTATCCCGGCAGCCACTCAGCACCCGCTGGGCTCCGCGCCCCTCGCGGAAGTGCGCCCGGCGAGATTCCGCCCGGCAGGTATGAAAAAAGTGCTGAAGGTGGTAGGTCAATCCGGCGGTGGAGGCCTGACGGATGATGTTAAACGCGGTCTAATGATCGGCGCTGTTTTACTGGTTTTTGGATTCGCTTTTTGGCTGATGAATTCGGGCGGCGGCAAGCCTCAGCCGGATGAGAAAAAGGGGGATGCCGCAAGTAAGGGGGACGCACCTTCAAGCTCAGATTCAATCCTGACCGTTCCCGTTTCAGGGACAGATGGAGTGCTCCCGGGCACTGCCAGCGAGAAGCCGGTGCCGGTTCCCCCTCCCGACAAGAAGCCGGAGGGGATAGTGAAGCCATCCAAGCCCAAAGGGAAGCCCACAAAATTCCTTGAAAAATTCGAGCCCGTGCGTGCCGCGTGGCGGGATCAGTGGGGCAAGAAAGTTGAGGACAAAATCCAACGGGAGATTTCCACCACGGGGGACTTCTACGTCGCCGCATTGCAAAAGCTGGACGATGCTTCGCTCGCTAAAGGTGATGCTGACGCAGTAATCGCTGTGAGGGAGGAACGCAAGCGCTGGGATGCAAGCAAGGATGCTCCGCAGCCGACTGCCATTTCCTCTATTCCCGAACTCGCCAAATTACAACAGCAACTTACCGACAAACTCACTCAACTCAGTACGGCTCTCAAGTATGATGCCGACAAGGTGAAGGAGGAATACCTAGCGGCGATCAAAAAACTGGAGGGCGACATGGATAAGGACGAAGACAATGAGGGGAGCAAGCTCGCTGCGGACGAGTTTTCCAAAGTTGTGGGGATGGATGATCGGGCCATGGCGAAGTATTTCAATTCTCCTTAGCGTTTTTGACTCGCTGAATCGCCGTCCCTTTTTCGCCGACGCGGACGGCGTGTTATTTTCCAGTGCATCCCTGCCGGGGCGTGATACGGACACGCTATGGCAGCGGAAAAACGACTCTTCCTCCTTGATGGCATGGCGCTCTTCTACCGGGCGCACTTTGCGTTCATCGCACGGCCCATCATGACCAGCTACGGGATGAATGCGTCGTCCTTGTTTGGCTTCACTAATGTGCTACTCAGCTTGATTAAGGAGGAGAAGCCAACGCATATAGCCGTGGTGTTCGACACCGCGGCGCCCACGGCTCGGCATGTGGAATTCCCGGAATACAAGGCCCAGCGTGAGGCCATGCCGGAGGACCTCAGCAAGGCGCTCCCGCACGTGAAGCGCATCATCGAGGCGTTCAACATTCCCGTGCTGGAGCAGGACGGCTTCGAAGCAGACGACATCATCGGCACCCTCGCCCGCCGTGCAGAAAACGACGGGTTCACGACGTTCATGGTCACTGCGGACAAGGATTTCGCCCAGCTGGTGGATGCCAATACCTACATCTGGAAACCCGGACGTCAGGGCAACGAACATGAGATCATCGGGGTGCCGGAAGTGCAGGCGCAGTGGGGCGTAGACCGCCCGGAGCAGGTCATCGACGTGCTGGGGCTGTGGGGCGATACTTCCGACAACTTCCCAGGAGTCCCTGGCATAGGCGAGAAGACCGCCAAGTCGCTCATCAAAGAGTGGGAAAGCATCGAGAATCTGCTGGCCAACACCGAAAAGTTGAAAGGAAAGCAAAAAGAAAACCTCATCGCATACGCAGAGCAGGCGCGCCTGTGCCGCAGGCTGGCGACCATATGGCTGGACGTGCCCGTCAGGAGCACCCTAGACGAACTAGTTATACGCCCCATGAGCGAAGATGCTGTGCGTGCGCTCATGGTGGAGTTTGAATTCACCGCCATTGGCAAACGACTCTTCGGCTCCGATTTCCGGGCCGGCCGCGGATTTCACAGACGTGAGGACAGTGCAGAGGCGCCGGCCATGGATGACGATCTGTTTGTCGCCATTATGCCGGAGTCGGGACCATCGTCGCCGGGCTTGCGCAGTCTCGCGGATGTGCCTCACGCCTATACGATTGCAGACTCGGATGCAAAGCGCGCCGGCGTGCTGAAAACACTGGCGCGGCGAAAAGAGGCCGGGTTTTGCCTCGACACCGATGGCACCAATCCGCGGGACGCCAGCGTCTGCGGGATCGCTTTGGCCACCGGCACCGGTGAGGTGGCTTATCTCACGGGCGCTTCGTCCGCTGTGCTAATCGCGGAATTGGCCGCGCATCTCGACGGCACGTTGCTCACCGGGCACGACCTCAAGGACGCACTCCAGGTCCTGCTGCTGGCCGGCGTGCCGCTGACCTGCCGTTGCTTCGACACGTCGCTCGCGCAGGCCATTCTTGATCCCGATCAGCGCCAGTCGCTCACTTATTTGACCGAGTCACTGCTGGGCTACACGCCCGGCACCGCGACGAAGGCGGAGAAAAGCGGGCAGTTGCTCATGCCGGGGCTGGATGACGGAGAGCAGCAAGCCCGCGCCGACCGGGCCATGGAGCGCGCCGATGTCGCCTTGCAACTGGCTGATAAGCTTCGCCCCCAATTGACCGCTCAGAAGCTGGAGCGCGTCTTTTATGAAATCGAATCGCCGCTCCAGCCCGTGCTCGCCGGCATGGAGGCGACGGGCATCCGCATTGATGCCGGAGTGCTGCGCGATTCCAGTGTGCTCCTCGAAAAGCAGATCCGGGAGTTGGAGGAACTCGTCTATGCTGCGGCCGGTAAGAGGTTCAATTTGAATTCCCCGAAACAGCTCGGCCAGATTCTGTTCGATGAAATGAAGCTAATCGAAAAACCGAAGAAAACGAAGACCGGCCAGTATCAGACAGGGGAGGACATCCTTGCCGAACTTTCCGGCGAGCATCCAATTGTGGCCAATCTGCTGGCGTATCGTGAAGCCAGTAAACTCAAGAATACCTATGTGGACGCCCTGCCGCATGAAGTTTCGCGGCGCACCGGACGCATTCACACCACCTTTCACCAGACCGGAGCCGCCACTGGCCGCCTCGCCAGCAACAATCCCAATCTGCAAAACATTCCCATTCGAACGGAGCAGGGCCGCGCTATCCGCAAAGCGTTCGTTGCCGATGCCGGTATGATCTTCCTCAGTGCCGACTACAGCCAGATCGAGTTGCGCGTCATGGCGGCCCTCAGCGCGGATCCCGCCATGATAGAGGCTTTTCACAAAGGCGAAGACATTCACGAAGCCACCGCCGCGCGTGTTTACGGTGTCACGCCGGAAATGGTCACTTCGGAGATGCGCCGCACAGCGAAGATGGTGAACTTCGGCATCATCTATGGCATCAGTGCGTTCGGGCTCTCCCAGCGACTGAGCATCGCACGCAGCGAAGGGGCGCGTCTGATCGACGAGTACTTCGTCCAATATCCCGGGGTGAAAAACTACATGGACCGCACCATTGAGCAGGCGCGCGAAAAAGGCTGTGTCGAAACCCTTACCGGTCGCCGCCGTTACTTCCGCGACATCCGCAGTGCCAACGCCACGGTACGCAAAGCAGCCGAGCGCACCGCCATCAACACACCCATTCAGGGCACCGCTGCGGACATGATCAAAATCGCCATGGTCAACATGGATGCCGCGCTTAAATCCGCCGGTCTGCGCGCCCGCATGATCCTGCAGGTGCACGACGAACTCCTCTTTGAGCTGCCGGAGTCAGAACTCGACGCCGCCAGCGCCCGCGTGAGGGACACAATGATTAACGCCTTGAAGCTCCCCGTGCCCGTCGCTGTGGAAATGGGCCACGGACGCAACTGGTTTGAGGCGCATGCGTGACCCGGCGCAGAGGCAAGCTATAGACTTGCTTGGATTGTGAAGGCTACGCCTGCCTTGCGGCTCGTCATTCCCTGCCCTCTGGTATCGGCTCCGCAGTGGCCTGCCATTACTCCAAAGTCTCCGAGCCCTCGTAGACGCTGGTATCGCCCTCGGAAGGCACGTTGCCGTCGATGGCGGGGATGTCCGTCTGGGCATCGAGCTGGGTGATGATTTCCGCCCACCATGCTGTGCGGTCCAATTCCGCCTGAAGATAGGTGTCCTGCTGGTCGGCGTTGAGGAGAGACATGATGTCCTCGGAGGCGTCGGTGGCGGTATTCGCAGCGATGCTGGCGTCGGGAATGACAACGTCCCCGGAACCGTCGGGGCCGGGCGCGATGGCCATGCCCGGAACCCAGTGGCGCGAGCTGGCGGCCAGTTTCTCGTAAACTTGACCTTGCTGCTCTTCAGTCAGGTTGAGCAGGCCCACGAGACGGCGCATTTCATGATTGGTCTCTGACTCGATCTTGGCCACGCGCTTGGCGAGTTCGGCAGGAGGGAGTTCGGAGATGTGTCCGGGGCGATTGATTCCGGGGCCGGTTTGGAAGTCCTCGCGAATGAGGCCGCTGAGGTCTATAGTTCCGTTTTGCCACACCAAACCGGCGGCCGTCACCGACTGTTTATTCACGCCATCAGCGGCGGAGCTGGCCGTGGCCACAGGAGGGGCTTGCTGCCGCAATTGGGCCGGTTTGTGCGTTAATGCTGCAGGCTCTGAGGAAGCCGGGGGGGCGGCAGGACCACGCAGAGCCAGCCAGACTGCGGTCCCGGTGGAGACGGCGGCGAGGGCTAGACTGAGAATGACTACCTGCTTTTGCATCATGAGGTTTGATCAGAGGTTGGATAATAAAGGATCGGATTGCGGATTGGCAAGATCTTTAAATTTCTCCAGAATGTGACGGCGCAGTTGCTCCCGGCGGGCTTTCAGCATGGCTTTCTGCTCCCCGTTCAGGTTGGCATCGCGGCCCAGATCATCGTGAACGCCGAGTAAGCGAAGATGAATTTTGAAGTCGGTCATGCGTTTTTCGCCAAAAATTTCACGGGCAGGTCCCGCCATACCGCGGCGGACGGAATCTGCCTGATCCGTTGAAAGGCCGAGATCTTTTTGGAGTGCCGCGGCGGCATTTTCCGCCCACTGCTCGGAGCTGAGGGACTCCGCTTGGGCGCGGGCCATCTCCGCGATTACGGCGCCGGGCGTCTGCCGGCCCCAATAATATCCCGCAGCGATGCCGCTGGCAAAGAGCAGCGTCAGGCAGCCGGGGATGAGTAGGCGTTGATGGAGGCGGATATTCACTGAACGACGGTGGGGACGGAAATGAGCGGGGCCCGAAGCGGAGGGCCGGGCGGGGCGGGCTTCGCGGAGAACATGCCGGTGGCAATCGCAGCGATCCCTCCGGCGGCAGCGGCGAATAAACACCACCGGCTCCAAAGGCGCACGCGTTCATTTTGCAAAAAATCGCCTACTCGTGAGGCCAGCCGGCTCACGAATCCCGGATCCGGCGCCGTGGCCGCGGGTGTAATGGCGGTCACCGCAGCCCGGCGGGCGGCGGCGAGGCGTTCCCATGACGTCTGATCGGCGGGGGAGTTCATGAGAGGGAGCCGGATTCGAGGCGTTTGAGGGTTTCGTTCAGCTTGCGCCTCGCCCGCATGGCGGTCACTTTGATCTTGCTGGCACCCCAGCCGGTGAGATCGGCAATCTCCTGCACGCTGCGCTGCTCGAGGTCCAGCATGCGGAGCACTGTCTGCTCGGTGGGATTGAGCGTGGCGAGCAGTTTTTCCACTACCTCACTGCCATCGGTATCAGATGCTGCCGGTTCGTTCAAGGTATGGCCGGACGTCTGCTCGAGGAAAAGCGCCTCCTCTTTGGTGAGGTCGGCGAAGCGGATTTCCGGACGCACTCTCTGGCGGCGCAGGCGGTCGTAGCAGGTATTTACCGCGATGCGTGACACCCAGTGAGGGAAGGGCTGCTCCCCGCGGTAGGTCTCGATGCGTGCGAACATTTTCATAAAGATTTCCTGAGTCAGATCCTGTTCATCCGCAGCCCGCGGCAGGTGACCGCGCACAATGCGCACGACATGGCCGTAGAGAGCCTTGACCAGGCCTTCAGCGGCTGGCTGGCTCCCCTGACGGACGAGGGCGATGGCATCATCCCAGTCGTAAGCGGGCGTAGGTTCGGTTGGTAGCATGTAGCCACTGAAAGAGATTGACGCTACGCTCGCCTCGCCGGTCACAGCGAATTTTGCAATCGCGCGGGGGCGGCATCTGCTGTGATTGCCGCCCACTGAGGAAATCCCTGCAAGTGGAAGTGCATTCATTCTCACCTAAAATATGTTCCTGCCTGTTGCGCTGGCCGCCGTCAGAAAAAGTGGTCCATGTTGAGTGAGAGGATTTGATACAACCAAATCCTACAAAAATGAACCGACAAAAAAGAGATAAGCCCGAAGAAATCATCCTCCTGCTGCGTGAATGTGACGCGAGTCACCTGAGGCAAGAAC
>CAMAUV010000054.1 GCA_945861415.1 Akkermansia muciniphila
ATGTGATGACGGACTGGCTGGGCGGATGACGGATGGATTGGTTTGGTTGACATAACAACTCCACATCAGCCCGTTCCCGCCGTCCAGCCAGCCCATTTCCACTCGCATCTAACTCAAGCAGCCTTCAGCACTGTAGGACGCCAGTAAAACGGAAACTGAAAACTCCCGCTATGTCCGCATCTCTTCCACTCATCGGAGCCATCGAAGCCGGTGGCACCAAATTTGTCCTCGCCACCGGCACCGGGCCTGGGGACTTGCGTGAGGTGGAGCGTGTCCCCACTACCACACCTGCAGAGACGCTATGGCGGTGCGTGGATTACTTCGCCGCTGCTCAGGCCCGCCATGGCCGACTGGCCGCACTGGGCATTGCCACTTTTGGTCCTGCCTCCGTGGACCCGGCCGCCGCAGACTGGGGATTCATCACCACCACGCCCAAACCCGGCTGGCAGCAGACGGACGTAGCCGGCGCCATTGGCCGCGCGCTCGGCGTCCCGGTGGCCTTCGACACGGATGTGAACGGAGCCGCCCTCGGCGAGTGGCTCTGGGGAGCCGGACAGGGATGCGGTTCTGTGCTCTATCTTACAGTGGGCACCGGGATTGGCGGAGGTGTGGTCATTAACGGCAGGCCGCTCCATGGGCTGCTGCACCCTGAGATGGGGCACATCCGGATTCCACATGATCGCACGGCGGATCCGTTTTCAGGCGCTTGTCCATGGCACGGAGATTGTCTTGAGGGCCTCGCCAGCGGCACGGCTATGACTCAGCGCTGGGGAAATTCCGGCGACGACCTGCCACCGGACCATCCAGCATGGGATCTCGAGTCGCAATACCTCGCCGCCGCCTGCGCAAACTTTGCCTGCACTCTAAGCCCCCATGCTATCCTGCTGGGCGGCGGTGTCATGGACCACCCCGGACTCATCGACCGCGTGCGGGAAAAGACCCTCGCCCTCCTCAACGGCTACCTCCCGGAGCCCCGCATCTCCCTCCCCGGTCTTGGCAGCCGGGCTGGGCTCTGTGGAGCACTCGCCCTTGGATTGGAAATGGTGGCGCGATGACAGCGGGGTTTTGCGGTTTCGGCTTCGACATCCGGCAGAACCACGTTCAGCAAAGAGCAGAAAATCTCCCCATGCGCATTCTCTACATCGGCACCGGTGACATCGGCCTTCCCGCACTCCGCAATTTGCTGGACGATGCGGTGCACACGGTGTGCGCGCTGATTTGCCAGCCGGATAAACCCGTGGGCCGCAAACAGGTATTAACGCCTCCAGCCACCAAAGCGCTCGCGCAGGAGCGGGGTGTGCCAGTTCATCAGCCCGCGCGGATCCGCCATGCGGGGGAACTCATCGCATCGCTGCGGCCGGACATTGCGGTCGTTATGGCTTACGGCCAAATCCTGCCGCAGGCTATTCTGGATCTTCCGCCGCACGGATGTCTGAACCTTCACGCCTCCCTACTGCCGAAGCACCGGGGAGCGGCACCCATTCAGGCAGCTATCCTCGGGGGAGATGAAGAAACCGGGATCACCGTTATGTATATGAACGCCGGAATGGATACCGGAGACATCCTATTGATGGAACGCCTGACTATTCGAAGCAATGAAAACGGCGGCTCTCTGCACGACCGTCTGGCTGATCTCTCGCCGAAAGCTTTGCGTAAAGCGCTCACGCTCATCGCCGCAGGCAATGCTCCGCGCACGCCGCAGGACCACGCTACAGCCACGCATATCGGAAAACTCGAACGCACCGACGGAGTCATCGAGTGGAGCCAGCCTGCGGAGCAAATCGCCCGCCGCATACGCGCGTTCGATCCGTGGCCAGGAAGCACGACGACACTGCCCGGTGGAGAGAAACTCAAGCTTTTTCCGGCCATCGGGATAAGCCATGCAATCGGTGAACCCGGGACGGTGCTCGGGGCTGGGCCCGAAGGAATCACTGTCGCTTGCGGTAGCGGCAGTCTCATCTTTCATGAACTCCAAGCCGAAGGCCGGAAGCGCATGAATGCCGCCGCCTTCCTCTCCGGGCGCCCTCTCGGCCGGGGCGAGCAGCTGGGTTAATGGAGTTTTCCTAGACTTCGCCTAAAGCTTCGACACTGCTCCAATACCCACAAGCTGCAGCGAAGGCTTCCCGTCTTCCCGCGCGGTGGCCAGTTCCACAAGAAATTCCGTCTGCCAGTCGTTGAGTGCGTCGGGGTCCACCAGCACCTGACTGACGCGCCACGTTTGGCCGTCTTCCGACATCTTCACATGAGTGTGGCGGACGTTGCGGGCTTCCGGGTCCAGCAACAGGCGGGCGTGGTCCTCGTAGTAGGGATCGAAAAAACTGCCAAGGCGGTCGGGCGTCCATGACTTGCCAGGCGGAGCCGTGAGCACGGTGCAGGCCGCGCCATAGTCGCCGGCGGCAAGGGCGCGGAGGAAGCGGAAGATTTCCGTGCGGATGAGCGCGGTGAACTCGCGGCGGTTGCGCGTGATGTCAGGCGTTTCCGGAGTCTTCTCCAATTCCGCAGCAGGCTCCCACAGGGGATTGCGCAGGCGCTCCCATTCATCCAGCAGGCTGGAGTCGGTGCCCCGAAGCACCCCGGCCAGCCATGCTTCCATCTCCTCCACCGCGTCGTTCTTCAAGGGATCCGGCACCGTCTGCATCAGCACTTTGTAGACGCCGCCGAGGTGGCGCAGGAGCACGCCCTCCACGCGGTGCAGGTCATAGTCTTTAATGTAGTCGGCAAAGCCCCGGAAATTCTCGAACATCTCGCGCACGATGCTCTTGGGGCGAATGTTCTCCTGACCTACCCACGGATGCTTTGCGGCGAATTCGTTGAATGTGCCGTAGATGAAATCGCGAATGGGCTTGGGATACTCCAACTCCTCAAGGCGGGCGATGCGTTCCTCGTACGGGATCCCTTCAGCCTTCATGTCGATCATGGCTTCCGTTTTCACTTTATCGAGCTGACGGCGCAGAATGATGTCCGGGTTTTCTACGATGCTCTCACATAGCGTGAGAATGTCCGCCGGATAGGAAGGCGAGTCCGGGTTCAGCAGCGGCAGCGTGTCGATGAGCCAGAGTGAGAGGGCGTGATTGAGGGAGAAGTCCTCCTGCAGCTTGACGTTGACGCGGAGCTTTTGGATGGCGCGTGCAGGCCGCCTGTTGCCGGTGATTTCCACCAGCCTCCGGTCCACCAGCGCCCGGAACAACTGCCATGCCCGCTGCCGGTGCTGCTTCTTCGATGCAGCCGATTCGTGGCTGTCGCGAATGAGTTGCTGCATGGCCCGACAGCCGTCACCTTCACGGCCCAGCACCCGGAGCAGCATGCCATGGCTCACTTGAAACCGGGACACCAGAGGCTCCGGCGTGGCGGTCTGGAGTTTCACAAACGTCTCCACGCCCCATCCCACGAAACCCTCCGGGGGTTTTCGCTTCACCATTTTTCGTAGCTTCTTCGCATCGCCGTCGGCCTTCTGCTCCATCTTCCGGTTCTCGATCACATGCTGCGGAGCGAGTGCCATCACGTAGCCAATATTATCGAATCCCCGCCTTCCGGCGCGTCCGGTGATCTGGTGAAAATCCCTCGCGGTGAGCGTCTTCACTTTCTCGCCGTCATACTTGGTGAGACGCGTCAGCAGCACGGTGCGGATAGGCACATTCACGCCAACACCAAGTGTATCTGTTCCACAGATGATCTTGAGCAGGCCTTTCTGCGCGAGGCTTTCCACCAGCACGCGATACTTTGGCAGCAATCCCGCGTGATGAACGCCAATGCCGTGATGCAAAAACTTCCGCAGTTCCTTGCCGTAGGGGCTCGTGAATTTGAATCCGCACAGGGCCTCCTTGAGGGCGTTTTTTCCTGAAGTGCTGCATAGATCCAGACTCATCAACTCCTGAGCCGCTTGGGCGGCATCGTTCTGCGTAAAGTGAACCATGTATACAGGTGCCTTGTCCTGGTCCAGCAACTCCGTGAGTGTTTCGTCCACTGGCGTCTCTGCGTAGCTGAACTCCAGCGGCACCGGGCGCTCCCGCCCGCTCACGATGGTCGTGACCGCCCTGGTCAGCCGGGTGAGTTCTTTTGTGAAAAACTCTGTCGCCCCCAGCGTGGCCGACATGAGGAGAAACCGCGAGCGGCTCATCGTCAGCAGCGGCACCTGCCACGCCACGCCGCGTTCCTTGTCGGAGTAGTAGTGAAACTCATCCATCACGACATCGCGGAACGGAGCGTCCGCGCCATCTCCCAGCGCATAGTTCGCGAGAATTTCCGCCGTGCAGCACAGAATGGGCGCATCACGGTTCACCGTCGCATCGCCCGTGGACATGCCCACATTCTCAGGCCCGAAATCCCGGCACAGCGCGAGAAACTTTTCATTCACCAGCGCTTTTATAGGGCTCGTGTAAATGGACCGCTGCCCTTGCGCCAGCGCGCGAAAGTGCATCGCTGCGGCCACCAGTGATTTGCCCGAGCCCGTGGGTGTATTGAGGATGACATTCCTGCCCTCGAACAACTCCAGCACCGCCTCCTCCTGCGCAGAATAAAGCTCCAGCTTCTTCGAGGCCACATAATCAAGGAATCCCGAGAGCAACTCATTAGCAGAGCTCTCACGGGACGCGGGCACTCGGCTAAGCAGTGGGAAGTCGGACATGGATGCCTTTGGTGTCGCAGGGTAATTGGCAGCAGGCAATGGCCCTCTATTTCTCCCGCACCTGAAAATCCCCGCCGATGGCGAGGTGAAGGGAGACGCGGTTATCGAGGCGGAGGCGGCGTAGAGCCGCTAGGCTGCTCCTAGCCTGAATGGCACGTTGCTGGGTGGTGAGCACGGTGAGGATATCCCCAAGGCCCTGACGGAAGTTAGCGCGCGCTTCGGCATCGGCTTCGGTGGCGAGGCGCACGGCTTCGCTCAGGAATTCCTCCCGGCGGCGCAGGAAAGCTTCGGCTTCCAGTGCATTTTCCACTTCACCGAAGGCATGGAGCACGGTCTTTTGCAGGGTGGCAAGAGCCTCGCCTTGCTGACCGCGGCGGTTGCGGATTTCGGCGAGAGCGACCCCGCCGGTGAGGATGGGCTGGGAGACATTTGTGCCAAGGCTCCAGACGCCGAAGTCGCTGCTGAGGAGGCGGGAAATGTTGTCGGTGTTGCTGCCGAGAGTGCCGGTGAGTTTGAAGCTGGGAAAGAGGGCCCGCAAAGCTTCTTTTTCACGCATCCCTTGTGCGGCGAATCTCCGCTCTGCGGCGAGGATGTCAGGCCGGCGCTGGAGAATTTCTGACGGCAGGCCCGGGGGCGGAGGCGAAGTAAGTGCCGGCAGCCGGTCGGCGGTGCGGCGGTCGCCTTGCGGATAACGGCCCAGCAGCAATTCCAGCGCCCGTGCGCTCTGGCCCTGTGCTTCCTTGCGGGCCTCCAGTGCGGATTTAGCGGATTGAATATCGCTGCGGGCAAGCCGGAGTTGTGCGCCCAGCCCGCTCTGATCGCCAGCCTGCCCGGTGCGGAAACGTTCCTCCAGCGACTTCTCTGTATCCTCCGCAGCGGCGATCGCCTGCTGTGCGAGATCCGCCTGCTCATTTGCCTCTAGAAGTGCGAACCATGCGCGTACTGTTTGCGCGGCGACTAGACTGCGGGCGGCGCGGGCGTCGAGTTCGGCCGCCTGCGTGGCAGCAGCGGCGGCGGAAACACTGGCCCGGATGCGGCCCCAGAGATCCACTTCCCAGTTGGCGAGAAAGTTCAGCGAATACATCTCGGTATTCAGCGAGAGCACGCCTCCATCACCAAATGGAAAGCCAACGAAATTCCGCTCGGACTTGGTTCCGGTGCCTTCCATATCCAGCTTGGGCTGGCGCTGGGCACCTGCGGCTTTCACAAAAGTGCGTGCCTGTTCCACCCGGGCAGCGGCAATTTTCAGGTCCGGGTTGTGTGCGAGGGCTTCGCGCACCAGCGCTGCGAGGCGTGGGCTACCCATGTGAGGCACCCAGTCAGTGTCCACGCCCGCCCGGCCTTCCCGTGTGGCCGCCCATGTGCCGGGGATGTCCACTCTCAACTCTCCCATGCGCGAGGCCGGCGCGGTGACGCGGCACCCAGCAGCGGCGAGAAGTGCGGTAGCTAGGCAAATGGATAGTCGGCGGGGTGACATGTGCGGCAAGTCTGTGCTGCGTGCTACCCCGGCGCAAAGGAAATCCGGCCAATGGCCTGCTTTTGAGTCTGCGGCGTGCCGGGTTGCGTTTGTGCCATGTGGCGGTGAAGCAGCCGTAATGAGTCCATGCGCCGCGCCTCTCATGAAATCTAATTCATCCATTTCCCGCATAGCAATTAGCCCCGGTCTGGCTCCGACCGCGGCGAGGCTGCAGGACGACGGTTGGCTCTCGCCGCACTTCCCAGCCATCTACGCCAGGAAAAGCCGCGCGGAGGAAGTGGCGGCCCAACTCATTGGGGGCATGAAGCTTTGGGACTGGGCGGCCGGGCACCTGTGGTTCGGGCTTCACCGCACAATGGACGGTGGCTGGGTCTATCGGGACTGGGCTCCCAATGCCACGGCGCTATGGCTTGTCGGCGATTTCAGCGGCTGGGTAAAGCAGGAGAAATTTCGCGCTCTGTGCATCAATGCGCATGGCGACTGGGAACTGCGTCTTCCTGCTGAGGCGATGCAGCACGGCCAGCATTTCCGCTTGGAAATGGAGTGGCCAGGCGGCGGAGATGCGCGTCTGCCGGCATGGGGGCGCTTCATGCACCAGGACGCGCAGACGTTCCAATTCACCGCGCGAGTGTGGGACGCCCCCTCCTTCGCATGGAAGCATGCAATACCAGCCGCCAAACCTTTTGCCAAGATTTACGAAGCGCATCCTGGCATGTCGCTGGAGGAGGCGCGCGTCGCCACATGGTCTGAGTTCCGCGAGCAGATGCTGCCCCGTATTAAGGCTGCCGGCTACGATACCATCCAGATGATGGGCGTGATGGAGCATCCCTACTATGGTTCTTTCGGTTATCACGTCGGTTCCTTTTTTGCGCCCTCGTCGCGCTTTGGTACACCCGAGGAATTGAAGGCGTTGATCGACGCTGCGCACGGTATGGGACTGAGAATCATCATGGATCTCGTGCACTCTCACTGCGTGAAGAATGAAGTCGAGGGCCTCAGCCGCTACGATGGTACCTTGTGGCAGTGGTTTCACGACGGCCCACGCGGCATGCATCCCGCGTGGGACTCGCGCTGCTTTGACTTCACTAAGCCTGAGGTGCTCCATTTCCTCCTCAGCAACCTGCGCTACTGGCTGGAAGAGTTTCGCTTCGATGGATTCCGCTTCGATGGGGTTACTTCCATGCTCTATTTCGATCACGGGCTCGGCGAGCCATTTGGCAGTTACGACGACTACTTTGGCCCGCGCGTGGATGAAAGTGCAGTCATCTATCTAACGATGGCCAACCACCTCATCCACGAAGCCAGAGCGGATGCGCTCACCGTGGCGGAGGATGTGAGCGGCATGCCCGGCCTGTGTGCACCCTTAGCCGATGGCGGCATGGGCTTCGACACCCGGCTCAGCATGGGCCTGCCGGAGTGCTGGTTCAAGCTGGTGAAGGACATTCGAGACGAGGACTGGAGTATGAACTGGCTCTGGCACGAACTGCGCAACCACCGCCCCGATGAGCGCGGCATTTCCTATGTGGAAAGTCACGATCAGGCGCTTGTCGGCGGAAAGTCGTTCATCTTCGAAATGATCGACGCCGACATGTATTCCGGCATGCACGTCACCTCCGGCAATGCGCGGGTGGCCCGCGGCGTGGCGCTACACAAGATGGCGCGCCTTGCCACGCTCGGCACCGCAGGCCACGGCTACCTCAACTTCATGGGTAACGAATTCGGTCACCCGGAATGGATCGACTTCCCGCGTGAAGGAAACGGCTGGTCGTATGAAAAAGCCCGCCGTCTCTGGAAGCTGCGCGATGATGCCAGCCTTGAATTCAAAGGCCTCGCGGATTTTGATGCCGCCATGCTTGCGCTGGTGCCTGAGTTTTCCGGACAACTGCCGGAGTTGCTCAAGGCCGACGACGGGGATAAAGTCCTCATATTCCGCCGCGGCGAGCTGGTGTTTCTGTTCAATTTCCATCCGTGGCTTACTTACCGGCGCTATGGCGTCCGCGTGCAGGAGGGTGCTTATACCATCGTCCTGCAGTCTCGGCCGGGCACTGTCACTTCAGAGCTTTCTGTCCGCGCCCGCGAATCATGGCTGTGCACAGATATCCCGCCGCGCACTGCGTTGGTTTACCACCGGGCTTGAGTTTAGCCGCACTGAGCCCGCTGGCGCAGCAGGTGATCGGTGATAACGAGCAGGGCCATGGCTTCCACTATGGGTACGGCGCGGGGGAGCACGCAGGCATCGTGGCGACCGCGGCCGGTAAGGGTGGTGTCTTCGTGCGCGCTGCTCACGGTGTCCTGCTCGCGCATGACGGTGGCGGTGGGTTTGAAGGCGACGCGGAAGACGATATCCTCGCCGTTAGATATGCCGCCCTGAATGCCGCCGGAATCGTTCTTGGTGCTACGCACGCGGCCATCTTTCATGCGCATCGGGTCGTTGTGTTCCAGTCCAGTCAAAAGTGTTCCGGCGAAACCGCTGCCGATCTCAAATGCTTTCGTCGCCGGCAAACTGAGCATGGCTTTAGCCAGCTCGGCGTCCAGTTTGTCGAACACCGGCACGCCGAGGCCGGGAGGGCAGTTGCGAATGACGCACTCGATCACCCCGCCCACGCTGTTTCCTTCGCTGCGAATCTTTTTGATCAACTCGATCATCGGTTCCACCGCCGCCGGATCGCCTGTGCGCACAATGTTACTCTCCACTTGTGCCTGCGTAATGGTGGACGGATCCACATTTGCCGAGAGGTTATAGATGCTCTTCACCCACGCGACAGCTTCGCAACCGGGGGCGAGTGCAGCGAGCACTTTCTTCGCCACGCTGGCGGCGGCCACGCGGCCAATGGTTTCGCGAGCGCTGGAGCGACCACCGCCCTGCCAGTTGCGGATGCCGTACTTGGCGTCGTAGCAATAGTCGGCGTGGCTGGGCCGGTATTTCTCCGCCATCTCCGTGTAGGACTCGGGGCGGGCGTCTTCATTCCGAACCATGATGGAAATGGGTGAGCCCAGAGTCAGCCCTTGGAAGACGCCGCTGAGGATTTCGCAGCGGTCCTGCTCCTTGCGGGGCGTTGTGATGTCGCTCTGCCCAGGACGCCGCCGGTCGAGATCGGTCTGGATGTCATCGACGCTCAGCGGCAGGCGCGGCGGGCAGCCGTCGATGACGACCCCTACGCCACCGCCGTGACTTTCACCCCATGTGGATATGCGGAAAACCTGACCCAAAATGCTGGACATACCTTGCGTTTAGACCCCGGATTTTCCTCCGGCAAGGCGGAAGCATCGTTCAATTGAAAGTCATCCAGCCAAATTTGCCCGCGAGCCAGACCAGTCCGAAGGCAATACCGCCCGCAGCGGGAATGGTCATGACCCATGCCCACAGGATGCGTTCAACAATGCCGAGCTTCAGCGCGCTGGAGCGCTTGGCGCAGCCCACACCCATGATGGAAGTGGTGATGGCGTGGGTCGTGGAAACGGGCATCCCGAGGGAGCCGGTGACTGCCAGCACGGTGGCTGCGGTGGTCTCTGCGGCAAATCCATGCACCGGCTGGAGCTTCACCATCTTGTGCCCCATCGTCTTGATGATCTTCCATCCCCCTGCAGCGGTCCCTGCGGCCATCGTGAGAGCGCACACGCAGACGACCCACACCGGCACGGCTGGAGATTTGAAGTCCACGGGATCGGGCATGTAGCCAAATTGGAGCCACTCCGGAAGCCAGCTCACAAAGGTGCCAAATGGAGAAAGGTGATAGGGGTCTGGAATTTTGCTGACTTGCATCCATCCGGGAACGCCGATTTGGTCGGCCGTGGCGGTTACCAGCGCGAGGGTGATAATGCCCATCGTCTTGGTGGCGTCATTCATGCCGTGACTCCACCCCATGTAGGCGGCGCTCCCGATTTGCAGCTTGCCGAAGGTCTTATTAACCACCACCGGCCGAAAGCTTCGCAGACAGGCGTAGAGGATGCTCATGATGAGGAAGCCTCCGACGAAGCCCACCACCGGTGAGGTAAACATCGGGATAATCACCTTGTTTAAAAGCCCCTCTTTTTCCATCTTCTTTGTCTCCACCACCTGTTTCACGCGGCCCCCAAAGACAACGACCTGCACGGATTTTTCCTCCATCACCGTTGCGCCATCCTTCTCCACTGGGACCTTCACCTTTAGGTTGTGGGTGCCGGATTTGGAAGCCAGTTCGCGCTCTGCGGCGAGCGCGGCTTCTACTTCCGGATCCAGTCCCTCTTTGAAGGACTTTTTGATTTTCTCCTTCTCCACGTTCCATATGAGGGTGTCCCAAACGCCCACCTGCTTACCGTCCTTGTTCTTGAGGTCTGAGGCGGATGCTAGGCTGACGCCCACGGCCAGTACGGCCCCGGTGAGACCGCCCACCAGAGCATGAGTGGAACTGGAGGGCATCCCGAACCACCATGTAATGAGGTTCCAGACGATGCCTCCCAGCAGCGCACACATGAGCACGCCCTGGGTGACAAAATGAGAGTCCACTAGGCCGGACGATATCGTCTTCGCGACGGCAATGCCAGTGAAGGCACCGAGCAGGTTGGTGGTGGCTGCGAGCACGATGGCCTGCCGGGGAGTCAGGACTTTGGTGCCTACCACGGTGGCAATGGAGTTCGCGGTGTCGTGGAAACCATTGATGTATTCAAAGATGATCGCGATAAGTACCACCGCGAAGACAGATATGAGAGCTGCGGTCATGTAAGCAGATGTGTAAAAGGCTAGGAATTCTTGAGGGAGACGAGGGCGATGACGCGTCCGCACGAGCGGCAGGCATCGAAGCACTCCGTGAGGGCGCGGTAAACGTCGTGGACCGCGATTTCCTGGAGAGGATCGCCCCCGGGCTCATACAACCGGCGGAGGGCGTTGTTGATGATGGCGGAGGAGTCGGCCTCCATTTGGCTAAGGCGGACATCGAGAGTGCGCACTTCCGTGGGGTCGGAACTTGCTGCCAGCGCCCTCACCATCTCCGCCACGCGCTTGGACGCGTTTTCGAGCATCTGCAGCGGGATCGCCAGATCCAGATCCGGTACCAGATGCCAGACGATGGAATACACCTCCCCAAACGTCTCTGCGACCTTAGGGATGCGGTAGAGTTGGGTGACGACCGACTCGAGGTCCTCTCTTTCAATGGGCGTCACGAAGACCCTCGTGAGCAGTTCCTCCAGTTCCATCACCACGGCTTTATCCTTCCTGCGGATGGCCTGCAGTGGCTCAAGATTTGGCTCACCACCCAGATTGGCCGTGAGGGGGCGAAGGGAGCAGATCGCCTCCACGCCCAGAGCCGCGCTCTGCTCCAGCAGTCCGAAAAAGAGGCCGGGCCGGCCTAGCATGCGTTGCACAGAAAACATGGTGGCAGTGGGTCAGGCGTTTTTCAGCACGATGTGGGTGACGATGTTGCCCGCATCGCGGCAGCGGTCCACAATGCTCTCCAGGAGATCAAAAAGGTCGCGCAGGGCCAGCACCTTGATGGGCTCATGGCGGCCGCTGTAGAGTTCTCTCAGCATGTCCAGTTGCAGGGTGTCCGCCTCACCCTCGATCTGCTGGAGGCGGTTGTTCAGGTCTTTGGCCTGATGGATACGGCCATCGCCCAGCTTGCGGAGCATCTTCACCAGTTCCACTACCTGAGCAGTCGCGGCGTCCAGCAGAGCAATATGCTTCCCGAAGTCAATATCTCGCACTACATGGGAACTGATCACGAACCGTTCGGCGAACTTCTCCACCGTCTTGGGAATTCGGTAAAGCGCGTGGCTCAGCACCTCGATGTCCTCCTTTTCCAGCGCCGTCACAAAGCTCTTCACCAGTGCCGCGTTGATTTGGTCGGTGATCCTCTTATCCGCCTCCTTGGAGCTGTGGAACGTGTCCAGACTGGCCTACGCCGCGGGTCGGGAGAGCACCTTATTGAGTGCCTTGATGCTGGTGCTTGCCTCCGATGCCGAGGCCTCAAGGAGGTTGAAGAACTGATCGTCTTTGCCGAAGAATTTTTGAAGTGAGATCATGCCTGTGTGATTTGGATGAATTAATACAGTGACGAAAAAAACGAATTGTAAAAGTAATCAAAGTGACGAATCCAACACACAAGCAACCTGTCAGGCCCCGAATTTTCCTCCGGCGAGGCGGAAGCCCCAGTTAATTGACCTCCAGCCAGTCCGATTTGCCCGGTATGCGGTCCAGTCCCCGCCCGCGATGGAACGGGTTGCGGCTTCGGCTTCAGGCTTGCCATCGTGAGGGCCGGAAATTATGACTTGGGCATGCACTACCTTGTCACCGGAGGCTGCGGATTCATCGGCGGCCATTTTATTCGCATGGTCTTGCGCCATGAGCCAGCGCTCACGGTCACTAATCTGGACCTGCTCACCTATGCGGGGAATCCGGAGAACCTCAGCGTTGTGGCGGCAGAAAGCGGCGGGCGCTATCAATTCGTTCACGGCGACATCGCCGATGAGGAGATAACCGGAAGACTGTTTGCCGGCACAAAGTTTGACGCAGTCATCAACTTCGCTGCGGAAAGCATGGTGGACCGCAGCATCGCCCGGCCGAGGCCGTTTGTGCACAGCAATGTCACCGGAGCATCGGTGCTTGTGGCGGCTGCAAGGGCTGCGGGAGTTCGTTTCGTACAGGTTTCCACGGATGAAGTGTATGGCTCGCTTGGCGACAGCGGGTCCTTCACAGAGCAGTCCCCACTGGATCCTTCCAATCCCTATGCCGCCAGCAAGGCGGCGGCAGATTTACTGGTGCTGGCCAATCACCGCACGTTCGCGCAGGACGTCATCGTGCTCCGCTGCTCCAACAACTACGGCACGAACCAGCACCCGGAGAAACTCATTCCGCGCATGATACTCTGCGCCCTCCGCGACGAACCGTTGCCGCTTTACGGCGATGGGCTTAATGTGCGCGACTGGATTCACGTCACCGATCACTGCGCCGCCATCCTAGCGGCTATCTCACGCGGGAGGTCTGGAGAAGTTTACAATATCGGTGCCGACAACGAACGTCCGAATATCGAGACCGTTCGCGCCATTCTGCATCATCTGGGAAAACCCGACAGTCTTATCTCCTACGTCACCGACCGGCCGGGCCACGACCGGCGCTACGCTATCAACAGCAGCAAATCCCGCCGCGAGCTCGGCTGGAAGCCGAAGCGCCAGTGGGAGGAGGCCTTGGCCGAAACGATCAACTGGTACGCTCGGCAGCAGCCTAGCGGATAGCCTGACTTAGTGGGTAAGAACTGCAGATGGCTCCCCAGCGGTAGGACCGCGGCCAGATTGGCGGAACGGCAAAGTCATCGCCCAGCCTGTCCCTTCCCGCTGCTTCACTTCCGCGGGCGACTCCCCCCCCCTTCGCCGGCGCTTTCGGTTTTGGCGAGCTCACGCCGCGCAACTTGTTCTGCACCAGAAGCGCCGAACTCTCTTCACCCTTTCATGCCGCGTCCCTCTTGCATCGCATCGCCGCCTGCGTTGAATAGTTCTCGGTCAACATATTAAGCTCCGTGTTCAGCGATGCCTAAATCAGCGTTTCCTCAAATGCTTTCTTTCGGAATCCATGATGAGCACAAATACTATAAAGAAGAGGTATGAAGCCTGATTTTTCGCCGCAAATCTGGCGAAAATATCGCCTTAAAGCCTCTCGAGAATGCGAAATTTGCACCAAAATATGGTCAATTCGCCATTAAATCCGCCGGAGCTGCCTATTTTATCAAATATGATTGCAAAAATTAAGAAAAATGTGTTGCAATGATTATGGAACGTGGTAAAATTTAATTACCGCAACAAATACCAACACTTTTTCAGCCATGAAGACCAAGATCAATGACTGCAGCCTCCTCGAAAAGCTTAACGTCATCGCCGCCGTGAGCTACGTCTGCACCGTCTTCTACTTCTTGGCTTCCAACCTTCTCGCCTGAGCAATCGGGCTGGAAACGGGGCGGGGGCTTCTTTGGTCGGTAAGTCTCCGTCCCAACCCTTTTCTGGTCAATAGGTTACGCAGATGAGGCAGCCGGTAACGGCTGCCTCTTTTGTTTTGTCTGTGCGCCGCCACGGTAAGTTTCGCATTACGAGAAAAGGCAGTCCCTCCTCGTGCGTCACGATTGAATGCTGCCTACCATGCGATTTGCCGCTTTTTTAGTTCTCGCCCTTCCCTTCGCTACCAACGGCGCGAATTGAGCGCGGAGTAGGCTTATTTTTTCGAATCGAAAGTCCGCCCGGCTCTGGCGCCGCGTGTAACGACTGACAGGGCGCGGAAAAACAAAAGTCGGGTCTGCGGCTCGATTTCCATGACGCGTTGCTCAATGGAGGGGAAAAGTCCGAGGCTGACCGCCGGAACCACAATGAACTGCGCGAAAGGGTCGTCTCCCTCGGGACGGCTCTCGCAGTTGCCCCGGGCGTGGGACTCGAAGGGCTGAACGGTCTGGCGCCCGCGCTGCTCAATGCCAAGGAGTTCATCTATCCCCGCTGAAATAAAGTGGCTGCGAATGAGCTTGAGCCCATGGCTCTGCATGGTAAAGGCGCGCCATGCAGCTTCAGCCCACAGTCCTCATTGTCGATGACGAGAAGAACACACGCGACGGCCTCCGGCTCTCGCTGGAGGACGACTATGATGTCTATCTAGCCGGTGACCGGGCGGAGGCACTGGAGGTGCTGAAGAATGAAGCGGTGGACGTCATGCTCACCGATCTGCGCCTTGGCGCGGACGACGGCATGCAACTCATCGGCGATGCGCTTGGTATGCCGCACAAGCCGGTCGTCATCATGATGACCGCCTATGGTAGCGTGGATACGGCGGTGGAGGCGATGAAGCGGGGCGCATGGCATTTCGTCACCAAGCCCATCAATATTGAGGAACTGGACCTGCTCATAAAGCGGGCTCTGCGTAGCCGGAATCTGGAGGTCGAGAATGTCTCGCTCAAGAAACAGGTCACGGAGCGCTACGGGCTGGATAATCTGCTAGGTCATTCGGAACCGATGAAGCGGGTTTTTGAGACCATCACACAGGTGGCACCGTCGCGGGCCACAGTTCTCATCGAAGGTGAGAGCGGAACGGGCAAGGAACTGGTGGCGCACGCGATTCACAACCTCAGCGGACGGCCCAAAGCGAAGCTGGTCATCGTCCACTGTGCGGCGCTGAGCCCGCAGTTGTTGGAGAGCGAACTCTTCGGCCACGAACGCGGCGCTTTCACTGGTGCCACGGAGCGCAGGATCGGCCGGTTCGAGCAAGCGGATGGCGGCACACTCTTTCTTGATGAATTGGGAGAGATTGACGGCGCCACTCAGGTAAAGTTACTGCGTGCGCTCGGCGAACGCGTGATAGAGCGTGTGGGCGGTGGCACTCCGATCAAAATCGATGTTCGGGTGGTCGCAGCCACTAACAAAAATCTGGGCCGCATGGTGGAGACGGGTAAGTTCCGCGAGGATCTCTATTTCCGTCTCAACGTCGTCAACATTCACATGCCGCCGCTGCGGGATCGCCTTGAGGATGTCCCCGTGCTGGCACGTGCGTTTTTAAAAGAGTTGGCAAAAGAAAACCGGCGTGAGGTCTCGGAGATTACGCCGGAGGTAATGGATCTGCTGGGGGGGTATCCGTGGCCGGGCAATGTGCGCGAACTGCGCACCGCTATCGAGCACGGAGTGGTGATGTGCAGCGGCAAAAAACTGATGCTGAAACATCTGCCAGCCAGCCTGCGTTCCGCTCCGTTGGTGCTCCCCGCACCGGGGGGCTCTGCGGCTTCCGGTTCGCCGGGATCGGCCGCGGCATCGAGAACCGCCAGCCCGTTTCCGGTGGACCTCAGCCTCACGAAAATGGAAACGATGTTCATCCAGGAAGCGGTGCGCCGCAGCGGAAGAAACCGCAGCGCCGCCGCCAAACTGCTAGGCATCTCCCGCCGCACCTTGCATCGCAAGCTTTCGGAATTCGGGCTCGATGACGGCAGCGGGGAGGGGTGATTCTGGGCTCATGGAACAGGACCACGGAAAACGCGGGAGCGCTGCACGAAAAACCTTCGGCGCAGGGCTGGAAACCAGAACATTTCCGACTAAAAATCCACTTCCCTGCGCAGAACTTTACCCAGCGGAGAGCGCGGTAGTTCCCTTTTCTTGATTCCGGCAATTGCCGCAAAAGGCGGCAGGCTGGCATTGGCGGCGGCGACATAAGTTCCCGCATTTTCGCAGTCGGTCACGAGCCACGGAAGGACGCCTGCGCGGGCATCCGGGAAGGCTACGATCACGCCGCGATCTGGGGGCATTCCGACGGCGAGCAGCGTGGTTTCGATGGCATCGAGATCCACCAGTTCACCGAGAATTTTGACCACACGATCGCAGCGCCCGACTGGCGTAAGGATGCGACCTTCCATCTGCACCCGGTCTGAGGTGGTGAACCAGCCGTCCCCATCAAGGCCGGCTTGAAAGGTCCAGTGCTCCTGCTCCGGCACCATGCGTCCGGAGAAGAGCGCCGCGCCGCGAATTTGCAACCGGCCTTCGCCATCTGCGCGGGCTTCCCAGCAGGGAAGAAGCTGCATGGAGTCATCTCCGCCCGGTATGGCCGTGGCGATTTGTGAGGCGGCTTCGGTCATGCCGTAGCTGGGCAGCACGGGCCAGCCCAGTGCGCGGGATTGCATGTAAAGCGACGCCTCCAGTTTTCCTCCGCCGACGATAATAGCGCGCAGTGATGGCGGTGAGGGCTGAGAGGCGGCTACGAGATCATATACCTGCGCCGGTACTAGCGATGTCAGAGTGACACCCTTTTCCGCAATGAGCGCCGTGAAGCGGGCGGCATTCCATTTCTCTTCATCTGCAACGACCCGACTGCCGGCGAGTTCCGCGCGGTAGCGAATGCCTATACCTCCGACGTGAAACTCCGGCAATACGCGCAGCCACAGATCATCTGAAGTCGCGTCCAGCCAGTCATTCACCGCGGCGGCGTTCGCCATCAGAGCCGCGGGAGTGAGACACACCAGCGAGGGCTTGTCGGTGCTCCCGGAGGTGGGGAAAATGAAATGGGCTGCCGGCAACTCGGGCGGGGGCGAGGCTACGGGCGCGCGGGGATTTTGAAGCAGCTTTCCTGGTGCGGCCTCGAGTTTTTCCCATGGCAGCGACTCAAGGAGTGTATCGAACCCAAGTCCAGTGCCTCCCGCCGACATGAGTTGCGGACCGCTGGCGCGAATGGCCTCAGTAAAGGCATCGGGCTCGAAGAGGTGGTGAGTTAGCAGTCCGGCCTCAAGTTGTGGGCCTGCATACTGCGACGCCTCCCATGCCGCGAAAATTTGTCCCAGCGGGTGGTCCATGTAGCTGGTAAAGACGACAGGTGTCTTTTGCGGACGAATGGAATCGAAAGCGGGCTTGAGCACGCGCACTTCGTAGCCGCCGGCAACGGCTCCAGTGTGGCGGTCGAGAGCGAGGTGCAGGCCCAGTGCGGCCCGGATTTCCTGCCAGCGCGTGGAATGGTAGGGCTCCGGGTCTTCGACGAACTCAATCATCTCCGCCCATGGACGCACATCACGAAGCGCATCAATGCCGGTGCCATTGCAGTCCAGCCGTATGCGCAGTCCGGCTTCCACCGCAGCGCGCACGCGGGGCAGCAGCGTTGCGTCGGCGGAGTGTGTCTTCAATTTCACCGTGGTAAATCCCGCAGTGGCCAAAGCGCCAAAGTCTGCATCACCGGTGACCGTGGCGTGGCTGCGGGGAATCGGGCGTTCAAAAAGTGATCGGCCTGCTCGTCGTGCGGCACCGTCCGCCCCCGCGCAGGCCAGCGCGCGCGCCAGAAGGCGGTGGGCACGCCCCTCGCGCAGTATGGTCAGCAATTCATCCACCGCCGGATCTCCCAGTTCCGGCCATGGATTCACGCAGCCATAACCCTCGTCGTGGCGGATCAGAAAGCCCTCCACCTCGCGTCGCCGCGAACGCGCATTTGCCGGACCCGTGCGAAGGGGAAGTCGATAGCGGCAGATGTAAGGCGGCCAGTTCATGGCTGTGCCCGGAGGCAGGCGGCGGTGAAAAGTGCTGTCCAAAGCAGCAGGTGAAGGCCGGAAAGAGCGAGGTATTTGTTGTAAGCGGGAGAAGGCTGAGTGCGCCAGATTTTCATCACGATGAACAATGCTAGCGGAAGGGTGACCAGCGGCAACCATATGCTAGTAACAAGCATGTCTCTGGGCGGCATCTCACTCAGGATGTTAGCTACACCCAGCCAGCAGAAACCCGCGACATGGGGCAGCAAACACCAGACCGTAATCATCCAGCGTGCCGCCGTTTTGCCACAACGCACCGCCAGAGTGCGCTTTTGGCTGCGCGTGTCCTCCTCGATGTCTCTCAGGTTATTGATGGCGATGAGAGCGGTACTCAGCGAGCCGATTTGCAGGCCTAGCAGCGGGCTTTCCGTGATCCATTGGCCTGTCTGCACAAACACCGTGCCCATTACCGCGATGAATCCAAAAAACAGCATCACAAACACCTCCCCCAGCCCCACATACGCCAGCGGCATCGGCCCGCCGGTGTAGCCGTAGCTGAAGAAAAGTGAGACCACTCCGATGACGATGATAGGCCAGCCGCGTTCCTGCACCAGCGGCACGGAAAAAGCCGCAGCGGCCAGCGCGGCCGCGGCTCCGGCGAGCATCATCGAATTCCGGCTCACCAGCCCGGAGGCGGTGGCGCGCACGGGCCCAATACGGGCGGAGGTGTCAGCGCCTTTGTCGGCGTCCACGGCGTCATTAAAATAATTGGTCGCCACCTGAATGGCGATAGTGCTTAGCAACGTGGCCCACATCAGCAGCCATGAGAACTGCTCCTCCAGCAACCACGCCAAGGCACTGCCGGCCACCACCGGACATACGGCCGCCGGCAGGGTTTTCGGACGGGCGGCGAGAATAAAAGCTCTGAGGGTGCTGGGCATAGTTAAAGTGTAAGTGTCAGTCGAGTCATCTGAGAACAGTGCCCTGAAAACGGGAAACTTGGCAAATTCGAGCCGCAGCTTATTGTTTCCGGGTTGGGGTGCCTGCGGCTCTGCGCTGAGTGAAACTATTTTTGACCTATGTATGAATAGCGATGCCTCAGCCATTTGAGATGCGTTAGCTTCGCGTCGATTACGGTAACTTCATGGCGGTAGATGACCTTAGTTTCACCGTGCCGCTAGGCGAGGTTTGCGGCCTTGTTGGGCCCAATCTGGCAGGGAAGACTAGCGCTTTCAAGGTTGCTGGCCACGCGCATTCATCCCACCTGCGGCAAAGTAAAATGTATCTTTTTGAGGAGGCCGAGGCCGGGCGCGAAGTGCCCGAATACATGCCCGGCTTTGCGCCGGTACCCTCGGATCCGAGAGTGTGGAAATTTATGGATTCCTTCGCTCACGCTCAAAGTATCGAAAACCGCGCGCGACGACACGAGCGCGTTGGGTATTGTCTGGGCACGTGCATTTGACCGATAAGTGCAACTGCCGCCTCTGGAAGGGGAGAATAACCAGTCGTTCCTACACCTGCAGGAGGCCATCTCCTCGGCACTCAAAATTTGGCCGTTGTCGTATCTTGTAGCCGCCACTGGCAGCAGCGAAAACTGGAGGCAATACTCACGGGGGCTCCAAAAGAAACCCTATCCTGACCGCACAAATCCGCTGCGCTCCGAGCGCCTGCGAAGAAACACGCCCATTCGCTCGGAAGCGAGGAATGCGGCGTAAGGATTTCCCGATTTCGCTCCTTGCATTCCGGGCCGGTCTTTCTTATGATACCGAGCTTCGATCGAATTTCGGGCTGTAGCACAGCTTGGTAGTGCGCTTGCATGGGGTGCAAGAGGTCGTGGGTTCGAATCCCGCCAGCCCGACCACCTTGAGGTTCAAGGTGTTCCATGAATAGTGTTTGTCAGGTAAGAACGATTGTAAGAACAAGTCCATCCGCATGCAGAGGCGATTGGGGGTGTTTTAGCAGCCCGGGGTGGCGTCATTGGCTGCATTCGAGAGGGGGAAATTAGGGGGTGGGATGAAGAGAGCGATAATGCTAGGCTGAATTTCGCGGGTAGAATGCGAATATCCGAAGTGGCCGTTTCGATGGTTGGACAGGCATAAGAGCGTTATCGATGGCAGAATTCCAATGAGAATGAGTTTAACTCTCCTAGCCGCCTCGCCATGACATTTTTGGCCACGGGATCTTGCAGCAATCCGGTGGATTGCTTCTGCTTGTGACCGCGAGGGTCTGAGGTGGTGGTCAGTCCGTTGAGGCCCCGGATAGCCGCGCTAGGGTTTCCGCTTACTCCAGTGCCTCGGGTCGGCGCACTTGCGCGGTATTCCTAATTTGACGAGACGGCCAATGTTGCTTTAGGCGCCACCGGGGCGTGCACCGCGCAATGACGTAGATGCGGCTCGGTGGACAAGCTGTGGAGAGAAGAAAGTCATCGATTTATTCGATGGATGTATCCAGATTTTCGATTTCCTGTGAATGCTCGACTGTAGCACCTTGAGATATGATAAACGCTAACTCTTTATCAGACCCCCTCTCTCCCCGTTCCTGATCCTGCCAATGACGCCACGCGCAAAAAGCAAATTCCATTCAGATATACGCCTCCACTAATGAAACACACTCAAAACACGCTGCTCGCCATTTTGCTTTTGCTTTCTTTCGGTTCGGCCGGGGCGGTAGTGGCTGCGGTGAGTCCAGAGGTGGATAAAAAATCTTCCGTTACCGCATTGCGTGATTTGAAGGCTTGGCTCGCGGTTCCGCTCCTGAAGCGTACCGACCTTTCCAACGCCCTCTTCGCCACCGTGCCGCTGACCAAGTCTGATGCCAGCAGCGCCACGGAGGCACTTTGGCGGGATCACGCCGCCTACATCGTCGCGACTCGCGCCGCGGAAATGGACACCAAGGTCATTGAACTGGACGGGATGAAGATGAAGTTCGAGTGGTTGAGGTTCACCAAAGCACGGCCCACTAACGGGCACAGCCTGTTCATCTCGATGCACGGCGGCGGTGGTGCGCCGCCCCAGGTGAACGAATCTCAATGGCGCAACCAGATTGAGCTTGGCCGGGGCTACAGTCCCGCCGAGGGAATCTATCTTGCACCCCGCGCGCCAACAGACACATGGAACCTCTGGCATCAGGGGCACATCGACAAATTTTTTGACCGCCTCATCGAAAACTTGATCGTGCTGGAAAATGTAAATCCCAACCGCGTTTACATCCTCGGCTACTCGGCCGGGGGCGACGGTGTTTACCAACTGGCCCCGCGCATGGCGGACCGGTTCGCGGGCGCAGCCATGATGGCCGGACATCCGAACGACGCCCAGCCGCTTGGCCTACGTAATCTTCCTTTTGCGATTCAAGTCGGCGCGAACGACGGCGCCTTCCAGCGCAACACCGTCGCCGCTGACTGGGGCCGGAAACTCGATGAACTGCAAAAGGCAGACTCGCAGGGCTACGTCCACTTTACAGAATTGCACGAGGGTAAGGGACATTGGATGGACATGCAGGATCGCAAGGCCATTCCATGGATGGAGAAGAACTCGCGCGTGACGCTGCCGGATAAAATCGTGTGGCACCAGTCCAACCGGACTCATCAGCGCTTTTACTGGCTGGCGTCGCCATCGCCCAAGAGTGGTCAGGACATCACCGCGCGCCGCGAGGGACAGACTGTAACGCTTGCCTCGATGAACGTGCCGACGGTCACTGTCCTGCTGAATGATGCAATGTTAAACCTCGACCAGCCCGTTACCATCCATGCTGGAGAAGTTAACCTTTTTTCGGGCCGGGTGCCGCGCACCATTGCAACCTTGGCCCGTACGCTCGCCGAGCGTGGAGACACAAACTTCACGTTCAGTGCCGAAGTTACGGTGAGGCTGCCTTGATCGTGTCGTAGCACAGTGGTGATTCCTCGTGGCTGCCCTCCTCGTTTCGCGCTTACGGCCATCCTGCGCTTCGAGTCGGCAGCTTCGGGTTTCGTGTGGTGTTGGGTGTGGGCGGTGGCGGCTAGGCTCCTTTACCCTCTGCCCTTTTACCCTTCTAACGAGAAAGGCAGGGCGCGTGGTCTCCAATCAGCGGGGCAGGTGATCCGTGCAGAATTCAGTGCCGTCTTCGGCGACGCGGAAGTCCAGATCCGGATCGCTCGCGTCGGAGCGTCCGCAGAGGGAGCACTTATGAAAGCTGCCGCCCATATCGCAGGAGCTGGCTTCGTAGCGGGAGCGGCGGACAGCCACGGTGGAGCGGTGGCGCAGGTGACGCACCAGTCGGGGAAGGGCAAAGCACAAAAACGGTGCCAGCGACAGCAGCATGGAAAGGTATAGCCGGGGAGCGGCGATGAGGGCGAGCAGCATGAGTGCCGCGGAGATTAGAGCCAGCACCCACACCGGTATGGGGATGAGGCCATACAGTCGGAAGACGATGCCCGGATGTAGCACAGCAAAAGCGAAGAAGAGGTTTTGGTAAAACATGTTACTGCCCGGTTCGAACTGGCCGCCAGTGAACGCTATCACCTCCGCGCCGCTTCCGGTCCCCATAAGGGCGGCCTGCACCCACTGCATGGCAATATAGAGCAATACGAAGAGATTCATCCGGAACGTACCCAGAGCTTCCTCGACGGGATGCATGATGTAGAGTAAAACGCCGGCGTAGAAGATAAACATCAGCAGCCCCAGCATTTTGGAGCCGCCACCCTCCGGGAGCGCCATAAAGGAAATCAGACGCCAATATTCCCCTCCGGCGGCCATTTCCCCGAACGCTTGAATCTCCAGCACTTGGCGAAAGTCCGGCTTCGTGTAAAGAATGGCAAACGTGAGGCACTGAAAGAAGACGATGTAGCCGACAATTCCTCGGATAGCGTAGCGACCGAAGCGTTTTTCCAGTGAATCGAGTAGTGACATGGTGAGGGAGGCGCGCCCAATAGGCTGCGGAGCGATAGAGGCAATGCATTTCACAAAACCCGCTGCGTTGACAATAGTGGATGCCGCTTCCATCATCGCGGAAATGGAAACTGAATGTTTGCAACAAACCCCGCTCCTCGCAGCCCATCTGCGCCACGGTGCCCGCATGGTGCCATTTGCCGGATGGAATATGCCGGTGCAATATGCCGGGATCACTCATGAACATCAGGCGGTCCGCACGGGTTGCGGAATTTTCGACATCTCGCACATGGGCGAGTTCTTCGTCAGCGGGCCCGGGGCGGGTAGATGGCTCAATTCTATCCTGACGAACAACACGGAAAAGCTCCAGGCGGGGCAGGGGCATTACACGCTAATGCTAAACGAACAGGGCGGTGTCATCGACGACCTCATCGCCTACCGCACGGGTGAGGACTCATGGTTTCTCGTGGTTAATGCGAGCATGATACCTGCTGATCGCGAATGGATGAGCGCACGGTTGCCGGAAGGCGTAAATTTTAAGGACGACAGCGCCGCATGGGCCGGCATGGCCGTGCAGGGGCCTAACGCGCCGTCGGTTTTCGAAACCGTGCTGCCCGGCGAGGCGCTCCCCGTGCGCAATGGCGTGGCGGAATTTTCCACCGCTCATGGCCGCGTCATTGTTTGCCGGACCGGGTATACCGGTGAGGACGGATTCGAGTTGTTCACTGAAGCCTCTCACGGCGTCACTTGGTGGGACCTTGTGACCGCTGCCGGGGCCACCCCCTGCGGTCTAGGCGCTCGCGATACTCTGCGGCTGGAGGCCTGCTATCCCCTCAATGGCAATGATCTTTCCCCAGCGCGCACTCCGCTGGAGGCCGGGCTCGTGGTTTTCGTCGATCTTGAAAAAGGCGATTTCACCGGCCGCCGCGCGCTGGTCGCGCAAAAGGCTGACGGCCTGCCCTCCCGGCTCTGTGCACTGCGCATGGTGGACAAATCTCCGCCGCCGCGCGCGCACTATCCCGTGCGCAGCGGCGGCGAAACGGCCGGCGAGTTGAGCAGCGGCGGTGTTTCTCCCACCCTTGGCTCTGGCATTGCGCTCTCCTATCTCCCCCCGGCCCTTGCGGCCACAGGGACTCGCGTGGACATTGACATTCGTGGCAAACTGTGGCCCGCAGAAGTGGTAAAAAAGCCCTTTTACCGCCGCCCCTCCGCGTAGGGGAAGTTTTCAGAGTGCCGTTTTCAGGCTCACTGCTGGGAACCGAGAACTGCCCGGCTGGCTCTTCGATTTTATCCACTTTTATACCAAAACATCATGCCCGCTCCCGCCAACACCCGTTTCACTCCTTCTCACGAATGGATCCTCTCTGGTCAAGAAATCAGCGCCGTCGGTATCTCCGAGCACGCTCAGGCGGAACTCGGTGACATCGTATACATCGAACTCCCCGCCGTGGGCCGAACCGTTGCCGCGGGTGAAGCCGTGGCCGTGATAGAGAGCGTAAAAGCCGCCAGCGACATCTACGCCCCCGTGGCCGGTGAAATCGTGGAAGTGAACGCCCCTGTCGCCGCCGAGGCGAGCCTCGTGAACACCGATCCCTACGGCGCCGGCTGGCTCTTTAAAATCAAGCTGGCCAACCACGCCGATGCGGATGGCCTCATGGACGAAGCCGCCTACGCTGCTTCACACTAACAGAAGGCCGCAGCCATGCAGAAGGAATCGTCGAGGGAGCGGGTGGTGGCCGTTGAAGCCTTGTTGTGATGCCTGACATCTCGCTAACGCTGCTTCTTTCCGCCGTCCTGCCTGTCTTTCTGCTGATGGGCGCGGGGGCTATGCTGCGGAAGTGGCTCATCCTTGCGCCGGAGGGTGACAGCAGTCTCATCGCGCTGGCGGTGAATGTTACCTATCCCTGCTTCATCCTGGAAAACGTGGTGGGCAATGAATCCTTGCGCGATCCTGTAAACGTCTGGCTGCCGATGGCTTGCGGGGCCGGGTTCATGATTATTGCCGGCGCGATCTCTTGGCTGTGTGCGCCATTGTTCGGTCTGCGTGGCGGCGCAGTGCGGCGCACTTTTGCGCTGACGTGCTCTATTCAAAACTATGGCTACCTGCCCATCCCCATTATGCGCGTGCTCTTTCCCGAGGGCGACTGGACCGGAGTGCTCTTTGTCTACAGTCTTGGGGTGGAACTGGTGCTGTGGACCGCCGGCGTTTGGCTAATGGATCCGCATGCCAAGGGCGCGGCGAAGAATGCCTTCAATCCCGTCGTGCTGAGCATCGTGATCGGCCTTGGCCTGAACCTGTTCCCGTGGGCGGACTGGATGCGCCCCGGCAATTCTGGTGCTTGGCTGTTCACTAGCGTGCAGGGAGCAGTGCAGATGCTGGGCCAATCGGCGGTGCCTATTGGCCTGCTGGTCGTGGGTGCCACGCTGGGGGATTTGCTCGCCCTCCCGGGCTGGCATGCCGACTGGCGCGCAGGCATTGGCGGAATTGTCATGCGTCTGGTAGTGCTACCCACCGTGATGATCGGGTTGCTGGCCCTGCTACCCGCCACGATGGAGTTCCGGCAGGTCATCGTCATTCAGGCCGCCATGCCCGCGGCCGTTTTCCCCATGATCATCGCCCGTCGCTACGGCGGGGATGAAGCCACGGCCATGCGCGTGGTCGTCGTCACCACTCTAGTCAGTCTGGCGACCATCCCCTTCGCTGTGAAGTTTGCCCTGAAGTGGACGGGAGGGTAGCCAGCTATGGGGTTCGGCTCCTCCTTTTTCTCCTCGAATCTCTTGCGCGCCACTGGTAAAGCCCCCTATCTCAGATCCATCTGAATGTATCACCGCCACGATAATACAATGCAGCAGAAAGATCCCACAGCCCTGCCGCTGCGGATTCTTTGCGCTCTGCTCGGATTGACTTTTGGATTTGCTGGCGGGCGGATTTACGGGCCTGAAAACCTTCTTATCGACGAGGTAAAGACGAAACGAGGAACCGTCCGGTCGCTTCCCGAAACGGCGGGACAGGTGGAGTCGGTGAGCCAGCGGATTCAGTCGGTGCTTCGTATGGACCGTGACGCACTTGCCGGTTTGCTCGCGGATGTTCAGAAAGAATATGAACGGGATGCTGGCATGACCGGCACGGAGGACCGGGCGGACCTTCACTTGCGCACCATTTACGGTCGCTGGGCCGATCTTGATGCACTGGGGGCGCTCAAGGCAGCACTGGCCATTAAGAATCACGCATTGAGCCGGAAGGCAGTGCTGGCGCTCTTTGGAGAGTGGGCAAAGCGTGATCCTTCAGGTGCCGTGCAAAGTCTGGCGACTTTGCCATATGTCTCCACTCAGGGGGAGGCTAGCAGGGTCATTGTCCGCGCGGGTGCACCGCGGGATCCGGTGGCCATGCTGGCTTTGATTCCAAAGATTTCCGGCAACCCGCGTTCATTGCTCATGGCGGCATTGGGTGCGGAGTGGATGCGTCTCAATGCCAGTCATGCTTTGCGGCGCCTGCTTGCCGAGCCTGTGATGAATCCTGTTCTCGTGGCGGGACAGGCCATGGCGGAATGGCTGGCGGAGGATCCCCGGGGCGTGCTGAGCTGGCGGAGGGGAAATCAGGCCGTCGCGGAGGCATCCCCTCCGTTGGTGTTAAGACCCGAAGTTTTGAATCCCGCGCGTCTGACATCCATGGCCGCGGCGATGGCTGAATACTTGGGCTCGCCTGAAGCTGGGCTGGAGTGGCTGCAAAAGTCTATGGCCCCGGTTGGAAGGGAAGCGATTGCGGCCCTCGCGGCCCCTGCTGATTATGCCAAAATTTACCTGAAGGAGTGGCAGTCGGGAGCTGAAAAACGTCCACCGCTCTCCAGCCTCTCAGGCTGGCTTGAACGTCAGAGGCATATGGACGTGATGGGTAGCATCAGCAGCCGTTTCGCTGCGGAGGATCCGGCTGCTGCCCTTGCATGGAGTGTGGCCTTGCCCGGCGATGAAGGGGCCGCTGCGGGCAAAGCGGTGGCCGTAGTATGGTTGTCTGATGCGCCGGTTTCGGCTCCGGAGAAACTCTATAGTGTAGACCTGTCTTCGCCCGCCGGAAGGGCTGCGGCAGGCGTCGCCGTGAGCCGTTTGATACGCTCCGATCCTGCCAAAGCGCTGGAAATGCTGCCCCGTCTAAAGCTGGATCCGGCTCTCTCGCAGAGTATTCAGACCAGAGCTTTGGCCCAACTGTCGGGCGCCGATCCTTCCCGCCTGCTCGAGTGGATGGCGGCCCATCCGGAAATAAAACCGCCCGGCGAGGCGGTCACCGCGGCTTTGAAAGCGATGGCTTCGGAAAATCCCGGAAGGGCTCTGGAACATGTGCGTAGTCACAGCGCACCCGAGGAATTACCGAAGGAGTCGGCGGCCATCCTGAGTGTCTGGCTTACCTGGGACAGGGCCGGGGCCATAGTGTTTCTCAGCACGCTGCCCGATGGCCCCCAGCGTGATGCCTGCACGGCGGTGCTTACGGCGGCCGATGTAGCGATGACTGATCCCTATTTCGCGGCAAACGTCCTGCCAGAGAGCTTTGAAGCCGCGTTGCGCATGAGCGACAAGGCCGAGCGACAGGCTGCTCTGCGCAATGTCTTCGATCGCATTAAGCAAATGAAAGTTTCCGATCGCAGCGTGCTGGCTTTGCCGGGTCTCACCGCGGAGGATCGCGCCGCCCTCAACTAATTCCCTGATCCCATGTCACCTCAGCCAGGTCCAGTCGTCAATTTGCTGCTCATCGCGTTATTAGGATTGGTGGGCTATCTTGTCGGCTCCCTGACAAAGCCGACGGAGCGTGGCCGGCAATCCATTTCCGTTCAGAAGAGCATCGTCTCCGCCACTTCCGGCGCCGGGGATTTCGGTGCTGATACCCGGCGCTTTGCTGCTGCGGCCACTCTCGGCCTTGCGGAGCTGGAGGCACTCTTTCTCGCCTACGGAGCCGGATCTCGCGACCTTGCCTTGCTGGCTGCGGAGGTGATGGAAAAATGGGCGGTGGCCGATGCGCTGGCTGCTCTGCGGGACGGAGTGCCCCGCTGTGCGGCCCGTGTGCCGGAGGTGCTGCCCCGTTCTTTTGCCGCCATCGCCAAACAAAAGCAGGTGCCCGCAGCGGTTGTCTTCAAATCATTTCCAATTCCTCCTCTGCGCGGCGAATGTGCCGCCGCGGCTGCCTTTGCGTGGGGGGCGGGTGAAAATGAGGAAGTGCTTGCCATGGCGCGGGAGCTTTCCCGTCAGGATCGTACGCGCTTTGTCCGCGAGTGGCATCGGGGCGCGCCAGAGACTTCCTCACCCGTGCTGGTTGATGTAGATGACCGTGCGGCGGCTTCGCTGGGACGCTTGCTGGCGCTTGCCTCCAAAGACCCGGCGTCGGCGCTGCGCTCCGGACGCGCTCACGACGAATTTGCGGAAATCGCAGCCGCGGCCTTCACGGCTTGGGTTCCGCGTGATTCTCCTGCGGCGTGGAAGGCGGCGGAAGCGTTTACCAGCCACGCACGGCTCGCTTCCATGACGGCGGCTCTTGTTCGCGCCGAGTCCCGGAGAAGAGCGTTGTCAGATGTGCTGCCTGAAGTCCAAACGCTCATTTCCCGGCTCCATCCGGAGGGACCGCCGGAAGAGGTTCTTGTGGCCCTCTTTCCGATTCTCGCCTCAGAGCGCACCCAGCAGGCACTCAAGTATCTCAATTCCTTGCCCCGCGGCACTCCGGTTCGCGGCGCGGCGTCTGTCATTCTCTTTGATATCCTGAGTGCCACAGACCCTGCCGCTGCGTGGCGCTTTTCCGAAGGTCTTGTGGAGGAAGACGGAGCGAAAGATCACCGTGCCCTCAATCCATGGCTAGGGCCTGAGGCGCAAAGGGCGGCCGGGGCCGCAAAACGGTGGGAAGCCGGATTCCCCTGCGCGGCGGATGTCGCCTCGCTGCTAGGAAACTGGATGCGCCATGACCCCGCGGAGGCGCTGGCGGAATTCGTCCGGCCGGGAGTCTCCGAAGCCTTCCAGTCCGCCGCCATTGAGGCCGCCGTCAGTCCTTACGGCGGCGCTTTCAGTGCTGAGATGCTCGCTAAATGGATGTCGACGCTGCCCCCCTCCACTCAGGTGAACCTCGAGCCGGTTGTCACCAAACTGATCGGCGGGACGCGCGGAAAAACTCCGCAGGGCCCAGGGTCGGAAAAACGTTAGGAATCCTAAGGTTACCCCCAATGAAGCCACGGCATGAAGGCATTGTAGCCGGCGTGCACGCGGCGGCACAAAGCCCGCCCAGAGCTCCCCGTCGGCGCCGGGCTATTTTTTGTAGGATCAGCACTTCCACGGCGATGCGCAGCCCACCTGCTACGGGCGACAGAAGGATGCCAAACATGATCCCCCCGCCTGCCGCTTCCCAGAATCCGCGCCCGGCATACCAGAGAAGGATCCCGGGCACTATCGACAGCAGCGGCAGGGTGGCGCCATCAAACAGACTTTCACACAACCGCGATCCGAACAGCACCGGTCGGGACATAGGAAACTTAGACCCATCCTCAAAAGTCATCGCCTGAAACTCTGCACTGTGCAGTGATGAGAGCAGGAGAGGCGAAGAGGGAGGCGAATGCTTCGAGGAGGCGGGACATGAGCGCGTCCTCTGTGCGGGCAGTGAACCCCGCAAACCATTTTGATT
>CAMAUV010000055.1 GCA_945861415.1 Akkermansia muciniphila
ATCGGGGCTATTGAAACCTACATCGCCAGCTACAATAGCAATCCCACCCCCTTCGTCTGGACCACCAAAGCCGCCGACATCCTGGCAAAAGTCAGCCGGGCAAGGCAAAAACTCCTTTCGTTACGCCATTAAACGCGCACTACACTAGCATGGTACCGTCTTCAGTGAAACGGAGTGTCGTCTCATTTGGCAGAATGTTACGACCGGGGTCGAGGGTGGTGACGCGTGAGAACTTCGCACCATCAGGCGAGGACCAGAGGCTCAGTTCCGATTTACTCTCGTCGGCTACGGGATAGGCGACGCCGTAAAGATTCTTGTCGTGCAGCGTGCTACTCCAGAGCCACTGGCCCTCATCGCAGCATGGCAGGGGAGCGGTCCACATGCGGCCATCGCTGGAGAAAGCCGTGCGCGTGCGGGCGGCGGTGGGTTTCCTATGCGCGCCGGAAGCGCTGGTGCCGTCATAGATCGAACCGCCCATGGTGAGCATGAGCCGGCCATCAGGTGCGGTGCAAAATTTCGGGTCGCGCAGGTCCACGCCGGCCTCGGTGAGCAGTGCGGCGGATTCCCATGTGCTGTCGTTTTTTGAAACGAGTATCCGCACCCCGCCATCGGTGCCGGGGACGTGGCCGGAGCCTTCGCGGAAGGTGACGAACCACTCGTCTTTGAACTTCGTGAGGCTAGTGAAGGCACTGTGCGGCGCCGCATCCCAAATCTTCTTCACCTCCACTACGTCCAGCGCCGGGACGATCTCAAGGTTTTGCGCGAAGCCCATCTTCTCCGCCGTCTGGAGTGCCCACGTCCAGTCCTCGCGTCGACCGTTGATACGCACATTGCCTTCCTCTGCGGCGATCGCGACGGCTTGGGGCACGTCCATATATTTGAGGATGCCGGGGAAGTGTGGGCCTTGGCGGTGGCTGGGTGTCGGACAGTTCAAGGTGATCAAATCGTAAGCACGGCCTACAATCAGCAATTCACTGTAAAGAAGCCGAACCGCATCATTATCTTTTACCCTCCAATCGGGTGATCCCCCAACTGCCTCCAGTCCAAAAAAAACCCGCGCATCTTTAGAGGCGAGAAGGGTATCCAAAGGTTTGCCAATGAGTATGTAGCGGCGATCAAGATGGTGATTGCCTGCCATGGGGTTCGGAAGTTCGAACAAGCTAATCCGAGACTCAGGAAGCACCTTCTCCCGCAGCACCTTCATCCACCCGTCGCGCATCTTTTCCCATTCCTCCCGCGTCTGAGGCACCGGCGGATTCGCCATTGGCACGAAGGTCTCGTCTATGCGCGTGTTGATCTCGTCTTTCGGTATCTCCGAGAACACGCGCAGTTGCTTGGGCTTGGAGGCTTTCACCGCCGGCTCGGCGATGGTGTCCATGAGATTCTTGCCTTTCAGGAACCGCTCGAACCAGTGGAAGGCACCGATGTTCAGCGGCTGCATGTCCTTGTGCGGGCCTTCGGAGATTTGCAGGCCGAGGTTCTTGCCAGCGTCCAGCAGGTCATAGATGCGCCGGGTGCTTTCGTGAATGCGGATGACGCCACCGAGCGGGAAGATGTCGTCTTTGTCGGTGTTTGAAATGAGCAGCGGACGCGGGGCGGAAAGCGCCGCGAGTTTGTCGAAGTCCCATCCGTAGAGATCCACGAAATACATGCGGTCGCAGTGGCCTTCGATGACGCCATTAATGACGTGGTCGCGCAGCGTGGTGATACCGGCGGTGGGTGCGGAGACGGCGATGCGGTCGTCCACGGCAGTGATGAACCACGAGTAAGCCCCGCCGCCGCTGCGCCCGGTGACGCCGATCTTCTCCATGTCTACCTCCGGGCGCGTGGCTAGGTAATCGAGCGCGCGGATGCCGGCCCATGTTTCCACGCCGGCGGGTGTGTAGCCGCGGCTGACCCACCACCACCGGTTGAGCTTATAAGTGCCCTAGTGCTCGCCGAGGATTTCCCCCCACTGCACGGTATCGAGAATGAGACAGGTATAGCCGTGCCGCGCGAACCAGATGCCGTGGTGCTGATAGCTCGCCTTGTTGCCGCAACTCGTGTCGTCTGGCGCATACGTCGGGCCGTGGCCGCTGACGTAAAGAATGGTCGGCAGCTTCCCTGCCTGTTGAGTTGGGCGGTAATAGTTTGCCGTCACATACAGGCCCGGCAGGCTTTGAAAGTGGAGCTTTTCGACCACGAAGCCGTCTCCCGGCACCGTGCCGGTGATCACCGGCTTCAAGTCCCCGCGCGGCGGCTCCGGCTCCAGTCCCAGCATTTCTTTCAACTCCCGCCGATAGCGGTCCTTGTTGGCGAGCCATGCGGCCTTGTTGGGCACTTCTTTGGCTAGTGACTGCTCCGCGGTGCGGACGCGCTGCTCCAGATAGGAGGGTTTCCCGTCCCCAGCATCTGCAAGATTAACACCGATCAATAGAAGTGAAGTGAGGAGCGCACGGATCATGCCCGCATCCTACGAGCGCTGCGCGATTAGCAAGGCCCGGGTGTGAGGCACGAAAAACGGCACCCGGTCGCCCGGGTGCCGTTGCGTCAATTGGTCGGTTGCCGGTTACTTCCCGCTGGTCCACTTCACGGCGTTGAGAAGGAGCGTCTTGTATTGCTCCAGTTCGTGCGCGCGGCCGTCGTGCCCAAACGTGAGGCCGACGATTTTGGTCTGCGGGTGCTTCACGACGAAGACTTGAGGGTAAGTGCCGGGCCTCCGTGCGCTGGTGGCGGTGGCGACAACCTCAACGGCGGTTCCGCCTTCTGCGGGCTGGTAATAGTAGAGTTCGTCGATGATCTTGAACGGCGCCGTCACGCCTTTGACGAGCGGATGCTCGGGTTGGGTGACTTTGACTTCGAACTCGCCGGTCGGGTCGTGACCGCGGCTGCCTCCGCCGGCGATCTCCTTATTAAATTCCGGCCAGCCGCCCCAGTTGTACCAGAGGCCGGGGTGCAGGAGCACGAGGCCTTTCTTGGCATTGATGAATTCGTTCAGCGCCGCGCGGAACGGCACGCCGCTGAAGCTACCGTGGTTGGCGCTGAGAACGGCAATGTCGGCGTTGGCCAGTTCTTTGGCGGCGACTTGTGCGTCTTCGGTGTAGTTCACGCTGTAGCCGGCGGCGGTGAGGATGCCGGTGTCGTATTCGTTGAACCACTTCTTGTAGTCGTGCGACGCACCACCGCCCATCAGGAGGACTTTGGTGCCGGGTTTCCATTCAATGGCGGAGGTTTTCTTTTCCGGCGCGGCCTCAGGCACGTCGGGTTTGGCTCCTTCGGCCAGCTCTAGCGTTATGCCAACAAGGGTAGGCGCGCCGCCACTGGGGACGGACTCTAGGGTGATCCGGTCTATCTCCACGGCACCGATATTCAGCGTGCGACTGAAGGTTCGGATTTGGTGTTCGCTCACGAGCCCGGGCACAAACTTCGAGCCCGGCACATCCCACCGGGCGTAGTAGTCGGCGAACTCCACGCCGCTCTTGAAGACGAGATTCTCGGGCTGGCCCTGAGTTGGGTGGATGGTGACTTTGAGTATATCCGACTCCGAGCCGCCGGGTTGCCAGCCCCAGCCGGAGACGCCGCCGAGGAAGTGAATGCGGTTCGCTTTGTAGCCACCGGCTTTGATCTCAACCTTTTGCGGCATAGTGTTGCAGAAGGTGTTTGCGGGGCCTCCTTTAAGCACCATAATGTTTTTTGGTGCTTTCTCCGGCGCGACCACATTGAAAGGCACTCCGTTCACCGGCACGGTTCCAGTCTTGGTGAAGTGCAGGCTCTGATCCTTCATCTCCTGGTTTTGGTAGAGTCCGAGCGAGGTGGTGGTGGTGAAGGATTGGCGGAGATCGAGCGTGCGGAACTTGCCGCCGTCGGTGGCCTGCATATAGCCGATGATGTCGCGCAGAATTTCCGGGCCAAGCTGACCGAACACGTCGGGCATAAGGCTGCGTCCGGTGTTGATGCGTGTCTTCATGTCGGCGGTTTTGATTTCCTTTTCGCCGCCCTGAAACTTTACGAAGACGCCGGACGGATTCTCGCGGGCGATGATGCCGGCGAAGCTCTGGCCTTCCTTCGTTTCGAAGTTCCATGCGGTGAACGACGGGTCCACTTCCGCGTTCGGGTCGACGATAGCACTAAGCAATTCGCCTGCGCCGTGCGCTCCCATTCCGGTAAGGTTGGGGCCGACTTCAGCGCCGCCATCGCCGAACTTGTGGCAAGTGGAGCATTGGGTGGTGAACATGAGTTTGCCGTTCTCAAGGTTCGGTTTCATTTCCACTTCCGGCAGCAGTTTGGCGATCACCTCCGCCTTCTCCTTCGCGCCGGGCATGAGTGCGTCGAGCATTGCATTGGCGCGATCGCTGACTTTGCGGTCGGGATGCGAGCGGAGGCGGAAGGTGTTCGCGGGGCCAAGCACGGCTGGGTCCAATGTCTTCGCATTGATGGCGTCGAGCAGTGCGAGGGACCAATCGGCGCGCTTAAGGAGAGCGCTGAAGGCCACGGTTTGAGCCTCGGCGGGGAGTTTGGGATAAACAGCGGCCAGCGCGGGGCCGACCGTGGCATCGCCGGTCTCGCCAAGCGCGTTGATGAGTCGCGTTTTGAGCGCGGGAGAAGACTCTCCTGCCACAGTGCCAAGCACGGCGGGCAGGGACTCGGCATTCCCGCTGCGTAGCCCGATGAGGCTCTGCGCGGCATTGAAGCGGTCGTCGTCGCTGCCTCCTGCGGCGGTGAGTTTGGCGAAAAGGTCTTTGGTTAGTTGAGCCATCGCACCCTTCAGGGACCCAGTCTTATCCCACTGCGAAGCAATCGGGAGCGAGCTGCCTGCAGCACCACTGGTGAGGAGCTTTGTGAGCGCGGTGGTGAGCTCGGGGCTCATCTCGGGCGCGGCTTTGAGGGATTTCGCCAGCGTGTCGAGAATGCCGCGCTTTACGTCGTCGGCTGACGCGGGCTTGTCGCTCAGAGCGATGACCAGATTCGCCGCGGCGGCACCGTCATTTTTCTCGCCGATGCTCTGCGTGAGAATGGATGCCAGTTGGGCAAGGTCTGCGCTTCCGCTGTCTAGAATCGCAGCGATAGCATCTGGAGCGTTGCCTGCGAGAGCGCCAACGGCGGCGGACTTTTGGAAGTCGTCGTCGAACTTGGGCCAAGCAGCGATGATTGCGCTCACGACTTTCTGAGATCCAGAGCGCGGCAATGACCGGAGGGCTGCGAGACGGGTTTGCCCATCGGAGTGCGACAGTGCCTCGAGAGTTGCCTTTATGACACGAGGTCCTGCATCCGGCGCTGTCTTTGCTGGATTGGGCGTGGAAGACACTCCATTGTTCTCAAATCGAGACTCTTCGTCGGCGAGGAAGGCATTGCGCTTAATCGCGGGGTCTTGTGATTCGACCGCCGACAAAACGATTTCGGGGTGCATCCCTCGCTCTGCGACTTTCGCCGCAGTCCAAAGCGCTGCGATTTTTGCTTCGCTCGCTGAATCGGATTTCATTAGTCCCAAGAGTTCTTGCTCGCCAGCTTTCTTCTCAATCAAAAGCCGGCTCGCATTCATGCGCACATGCCGGTTCGGATGCTCCAGCGCTTTCACGAGTGCGGCAGCGTCAATTTTGCTCAAATCCGGCACTGCAATCTTCTTCGCCTGCTTGTGATCAAGCCTCCAGATTCGGCCGAAGTAGTGGTCGCGGTCGGGGCGGACGGCGGCGTTGACCGCGTTGTGGTCAGGGCCACGGGTGTCGTTGTGGATGACGGCCTGATTGTAGAAGTCGCCGACATAGACCGCACCATCGGGGCCGACGCGGACTTCGATGGGACGCCACCACATGTCCTTGCTGCGGATGAACTCCGTCTCTTCACGGCCCGGGAGCTTCTTGCCTTCATAGCTGCTGCCTTTCGGTGTGAGGCGGGAGTGGTGGATGATGTTGATGGTCGGCTCCGTGGTGAAGTAGTCGCCATTATATTCCTCTGGCCATGAACCGCCGTCGTAGATCACCGTCCCGGCGGTGGCCGTGAAGCTGCCGACGAAGTCGATCTGGACGTATGCGAGCTGCTCCCATGTAATCAGCGGCCATGTTTTCGGCGAACCGATGACAGTTTTGAAGCTGGGGGTATTGCCCCATTTGCCGCGGGCGAGTGCATACTCCGGCAGCACGACGTGATTGAGAATGGTGCCACTGGTGGGCTGGGTCCACATCACGCGGTTGTCCGCCGTGATTTGCAGGCCCCAGGTGTTACCGCCTTTGGAGGAATACTGCTCAATGGCGGAGCCGTCAGGCCGGAAACGTACTACCCCGCTGCCGATGCCCGGTTGCTTTTCGCCCTTCGCGTTCACCACATTGCCCGAGCCGCTGTAGCCGTGGGTGGCATAAATCCAGCCGTCCCAGCCCCAGCGCGGATTGTTGATGACCGCGTGAGTGTCGCCGGTGCCGAGATTGCCGAATAGCTTCTCCACCTTGTCAGCCTTGCCGTCTTTATCCGTATCGCGCAGCCAGAGAATGTCCGGCGCCTGAGTGACTATGACGCCGTCCATGTGGAAGACGAGACCGGTCACTAGGTCGAGCCCATCATAGAAGACCTCCTTCTTGTCCATTACGCCGTCGCCGTTGGTATCCACGAGTCGGCTGATCTTATCCTGCCCTTGGCGCTGTTGCTTGCCGGGTGAGGGATCAATGCCGCCGTGGTCTTTCCATTCCTTGCCGCGATAATCCGGGCGCATGCCTCGGCGGCCGTTGGGATATTCCGGCGTCTCGGCCACCCACAGGCTGCCGTCGGGAGCCCAGTCGAAGTTCATCGGCTTGGTGATGAGCGGCTCGGCGGCGACGAGCGTGAGATTGAAGTCGGGGTGGATCTCCAGATTCTTGAGCGTGTCCTCGGGCTTCATCGGGCCGCCGGCGGGATAGGTGAGGCTGGAGATCTCCTCCGGCTTGCAGTATTCATCGAGCTTCTCGCGCTTCGCTGCCCACGAAAGGCTGCGCATGACGATGGCGCGGAAGTGCGGCAGCGAGAAGGTCTTGTATTGATGCCCCAGCAGATTGACGACCGCGCGGTAAGGCTGGGCGGCGCCCTCAATGGTGCGCTCGTAGGTCCACATCTGCGGTTGGATGTCGTAAATGTGAGTCTTGTTCCCCGCTGCTGGTTTGCGGCCCTCGCGGGCGTTGGGCGTGTAGCTCGTGGCCAACACATGGATGTCCGGGGACAGATCCATGTCGTAGTAGATTTCGTCGTCGAGGTGGAAATTGCTCGCATCTTTTGTGATGGCATGGCCGCCGCCGAGCTTCTGATTTTCGACATAATAAAAGTCCATCGGGCCTTCCTTCCACTTTGTTTTTCCCGCACGCCAGCAGCCGCCGACGACGCTCTTCCAGTGATCCTCCTGTTGGCTCACCGCCGCTGTGTGGAGCACCACTAGGCCGCCGCCGCGCTTGAGGAAACTCTCCAGCGCCATCCAGCGCCCCGGCGGCCATGTCCCGCCCTCTTGAGCATACATGAGGACTACGTCGGTTTTGTTGAGTTGCTCGTCGGTGGGGAGTTCCACGCCGCCTTCGGCCTTGATGCCGCGCTCCGTGAGCAGGGCCGGCCATTCTTTAGCAAAGCGGGCGTGGGCGTGGACTTCTTGGCCGCGGTTGGCCGTGCCACCGCGGACGTAGACTCGGAGGGGTTCGGCTTGCAATGTAAAAGCGCCGACGAGAAGGAGACTGCTGAGTAGTTGTTTCATAATTTAAGTAAAAATTGAGTGTGCCTCCTGCTGTATGGGGTCATTGGCAACTATACCATCCTAATACGCACTGACGGCCGGGATGCTTCATTTTTTTTCATACAAAATTCGGTTGTGCGGAATGCGAATTCTGGACGGAGCAGGGGAGGCTGCCGCATCGCCACGCTGTGTGCGGGGAGTTCGCGTCCATCAGCGCCGGTAGGCGAAAAGCAAGAATCGGCAACTCCCGCGCTTTTTCGCTGGCCGCCCAGCGGTATGCTCTGCTAAATATACTGTGTTATGTCCGATCCTTTGCCCGAACACAAAGATTTCATTCACAGTGAGGAATTTCTGCGCCGCCTGATGCGGCGCCAGTTACGGCTGAGTATTGCCTGCGCGGGAGCCTTCGTGGTCGTGCTCCTCGGCCTGCCGTTGATGAATTACTTTCAGCCGGACATCATGGCCACGCGCATTGGCGGCTTCACGCTTTCATGGCTCATTCTTGGTGTGCTTTTCTTTCCCTTTGTCTGGATCATCAGCGGCATCTTTATCCGCAAGTCGTTGCGCATGGAGGCCGAGGAGGCACAACTTGCCAAACTGGAAAACGAGCGCCGTTCGGCGGACGTCAGGCAGATGGCGAAAGACTGAGGGATACTCTACACTGAAATTCAGCAGCGAGGCACTGAATGTTGATCACTGAATGACAGACGACTTCCCCCGCGGCCCTTGATTGACAACGGTCTCGTAAGGCTCCCTGTCCGCAGTCCCACATGCTACTCCTCTCCAATGTTTCTAAGTCCTTCGCCGGACGGGTGCTTTTTGAAAATGTGTCCCTGCAGATCAACCGCGGGGACCGCGTAGGGCTTGTCGGCCCCAACGGTGCCGGGAAGTCCACGCTCTTTTCCATCATCCTCAATGAGCAGCCGCCCGATAGCGGCTCTATTAGCATGGAGCGCGGCCTTTCCCTTGGCTACCTGCCGCAGGAGAGTGCGCCCGCTGGAGATGAGACCGTGTTGGAATTGGCCACACTCCACTCCACGGACGGCTGGGAGGCGGAACCGCGGGCGAAAACCATCCTGCGCGGCCTCGCGTTCCGGGAGAGTGATTTCGACCGTCCGGCCAAAACCCTGAGCGGCGGATGGATCATGCGCGCACATCTTGCACGGCTGCTTGTTCAGCAACCGGACCTGCTGCTTCTGGACGAACCGACCAACCACCTCGACCTTGAATCGCTGCTATGGTTTCAGGATTACCTCCAGGGATTTAAGGGTGCCATTCTGATCATTTCACACGACCGTGAATTCCTGAACCGCCTGCTGCGTAAAGTGGTGGAGATCGCGTGGCAGCGGCTCAATTCCTACAACGGGAACTACGAGGACTACGTGCGCGAAAAACAGGCGCGGGAGGATCAGCAACTGCGCGCCTACGAAAATCAGCAGAAGGAAATCGCCAAGCTCCAAGAATTCGCTGACCGCTTCCGTGCCAAGGCCAGCAAGGCGGCGCAGGCGCAGAGCAAGCTCAAGCAGATTGAGCGCATGGATAAAATTGAGGCTCCGCTGGCGCAGGCAAAGACGGTGGCCTTCCGTTTTCCGCAGCCGCCGCGCAGCGGTCAACGCGTGATGACGCTGAAGGATATGCATCACGCCTACGGCGAATTGGTGGTTTACCGCGGCATGGAACTGGAAGTGGAAAAAGGACAGCGCACTGTGCTTGTGGGGCCTAACGGCGCCGGAAAGAGCACGTTACTCAAACTGCTGGCGGGAGTGCTGCCTGTCCAGCAGGGCACGCGCACCGTTGGGCATAATGTGAACTGCGGTTATTTCGCTCAGAACCGCGTGGAGACGCTGCAACTGAAGAGAACGGTGCTCCAAGAGGCGATGGATGTGAAGAACCGCCAGCCGGAAATTTTCGTACGCACGCTGTTGGGCAGCTTCCTGTTTTCTGGCGAAGACGTGAACAAGCCCGTCGCAGTGCTTAGCGGGGGAGAGAAGAGCCGCCTAGCGCTGTGCAAGCTGTTGCTGGATCCCCCGAATTTCCTGCTGCTCGACGAACCGACGACGCACCTCGATATGGCCAGCATTGATGCGCTCATCGGCGCGCTGGCGGGATTTGAAGGGACCATCGTTTTCATCAGCCACGACGTGCACTTCATTCGCAAGTTAGCCTCCACGGTCATACACATTAGCGCTGGCAACCTGACATCCTATGCCGGGGATTACCAATACTACCTCGACAAAACCAAAGCCGTCTCAGAGCGTGAGGCCCTCACCGCAGGGCAAAAGCTCACAGATTCCCGCGCCGGCATGGCGACCGCTGCCGAGGGCGCGCCAAAGGAGAAGGTCTTCCTGTCCAAGGACGAGCGGAAAGCCGCAAGCCGCGAACGAGAGGCCCGCACAGTCGCCCGCCGGGAATTGAAAAAGCGGGTGGAGGAACTGGAGCGTGACATTGCCAAACTTGAAGAGCAGCAGCGGGTTATCTCGGGGGACCTTGAACGCCCGGAAACATACGCCAATTCCAACCGGGCCATAGAGCTGAATCGCGAACTCATGGGCGTGACCGATTCGCTCGAACGTCTCACCGCCGAGTGGACCGAGAAACTCGCAGAACTGGATAAGGAAGCGGCTTAGCGAAAACTGCTGACGGCGCCTCAGTAGTGGGGAGTGGCAGCCCCGCCCGCACCAAAAGTTGACTGTTCGATTCCGAATTGCTAGGTTGGGGGCATGGGTTCGAAAGTTCCGCTCCCACTGTCCGAATTTATTGCTTTGGCGGCAGCCTCCGCTAGTGCCGCGGGCAAATTGCGGAACATCGGAGGCCTCGGGTCCCACCCTGCCAGAGGCTGATCCTGATGGGGGACGCAGCCGACAAACAGTTCGAATTTCTCGCCGGCACCCTGCCGCGGTCGCCTGCGTCCAACTTTCCTGTGCGTTTCCATGCGGCGAACTCCGCATGGAAACTAAGCTCGGTGGTCTCCGACATTAAATACAAAGTCGAGACGTCGTCAGACATCACCGACTGCATCACACTTCAGTCCGTCAACTTCATCGCCCAGCAACCCGCTGCTATGATCAACCCGCCGGATGGAGCCGCCATCAATAAATTTGTAAGGGTTTGTCTCGAGCAGACACAGTGAGGGCTCCGGACGTGCCAGAGTATTCCGAAGCGGACACTGGTTCTTCCTTCCCCAAAAAGTCCGGAACTATCTTAATGGTTGCTTAATTACCTGCGTTGCATAAAGTCGATCCACGGCTAACGTAGTGAATATTCCCTCTCTACAGAATCTCATCGTTTGCGCGATCTCCTCACAGACCGTGCCTCGGTATTGTTTGTTAGCTGCCGTGGCGGCTTTAGTGCTTTGTGATGAGTCTCGCGCCGAGTTAACCCCTGCCGCAGAGCTTCTTCCTGTTCTTTCTGTTCTTCCTGCGGTGGAAATCACTGGCGTTGCCCAGTATGGCGAAGTATTGACACTTCAAAAATCTTCCAGTCTTCAGCAGTGGGTTTCCCTCGACAGGCCGCTTTTTGGCAGCGGGGAGAACGCTCAATTTTTTCTGCCTTCCGCGACGGACACACCGGGAGAGTATTTTCGCTTCCGACTCGATACCCGCCCGCTGATTGGTAAAGCCCGCTGGGAAATGGCTGGGCTTTCCCTGACATTGAATGACGGCCCCTCCAGTCGTGTGGTGTCTCTTCTTTCGGGCGGGAGCGGTTCCCTTAATAGCGGTCACGCTGTGCTGCCTTTCTCATGGGAGTGGAAGCGCACGGGCATGGATGCCGGGACGCTCGCAGTCACATGGCCGGGCGGGGAATTAGACTCCTGCGATATCGAGCACCTGAGTGAGCAAACCGGCGTGTTTGTCTCCCGCACTGTCGCAGGTCCTGTGAGCGCAGGCTCATTCCGAATTAATCCCGCGGACGCTTTGCCTACCGGGGCTCCGGCGGTGCTGAAAAAGGTGCGAATCGATGTCACCGGAAGCGGCCGTGCGACTTGTCTCCTCATTGGCGAGACCGGGAAGGGTGAGCGCCCCACCCCGTTTGGCCCTGAGACCTACAGCGTGGTTTACTCCCGCACCAGTGGGGATACCGCGACATTGGAACTGAACGGCTCCCCATCCTCGCAATTTGTTTCCCTGACGTTTACCGGTCCGGCCTGCGGTCGGTGCGTAACGCGCGAGATGCGTGGAGGGGTGCTGCGCCGGGAGTCCGCGGGCACATTCACGATCACGGCGCAGCCCTGAAACCTCCCTGCACTCAGCCAGTTGCGGCGGTCAGGATGCCGGCGGCTTTGTGAAGCGTCTCGTCCCATTCTGCGTCCGCCGCCGAGTCGGCCACAATACCCGCTCCGGCATGGAAGATTGCTTCGCCGTTCTCCTGGATGACAGTGCGAATGGCGATGGAAAAATGGCTCTCCTGATTAGCCCCCAGAATGCCGATGGCCCCGGTGTAAAGCCCGCGGCAGCAGGGCTCCAGCTCGCGGATGATTTCGCAGGCCCGCTTTTTCGGCGCTCCGGTGATTGAGCCTCCGGGGAAACACGCGGAAAGTGCCGCGGCGTGAGAAATGTCCGGACGCAACACCCCCTGCACCGTGGATACAAGGTGGTGAATGTGTTCATACGTTTCCGGCTGCAGCAGACCGGTGACCTGTATGGAGCCATACTCGCATACCATGCCCAGATCATTGCGTAGCAGGTCCGTGATCATCACGAGTTCTGCGCGCTCCTTGGGACTTGTGATCAGGTCCCTCCGCGAGCGCTCATCGGCGACGGCATCCGGGAAGCGCGGACGTGTTCCTTTTATAGGACGCGTCCGGATCCCCCGTCCGCTCATGCGCAGGAAGGACTCCGGCGAGGAAGACAGTAGCCTGCGTCCTCCTAGGGTGAGGTATGCTCCATGCGGGGCCGGATTAGCTTCCCGCAGGCGCGAGTAGAGCGCAAAAGGATCTCCATCTTCCGGCCATGCGGCCCGGAACCGGTGCGACAGATTCACCTGATAAATGTCACCGGCGGCAATGTAGTGGTGCGCCTTCTCCACCATCTGGCGCCACTGGTCCAGGGAAATTTCCGGCGCGAATTCCAGTCTCTGCGCTGCGGGCACGGACGTCGCGCGAGCCATGCTCAACAGGTCACCAGTTTCAAACCACTCGCCGTTCTGATGCCGGTAAATCACCAATTGGGGGTAAACTCCAAAGCAGTAGCTGCCATCGTAATCCACGCTCCCGATGAGTCCGCTGAGGGGCACGCCCCAGTCCACATCAGTCACTGGAGTTTGCAGAGCGGCCAGAGCCGCATCGAGGGGATAGGGATCGCGGATATCTCCGCGCAGAATCGAGTGCGGGCAGGCGGCGAGGATGGAAATCGCCCCATCCCGGTCCGGCTCTGGACAACGGCCCGCCGTATCCAGCCACACAAAGCCTGGGAGGTGGCGCAGCGACGCAGCCACTTCCTCCGGCGACTGTGCCAGTTCCCGGCGCTGGGGACGTGCTAGAGTGAGCATAGGCCATGCGATGTGGTGCTGCGCTCTCTACGCAAGAAGGAAGCAGCAGAGAATTTCTCAAAAAGAGTTTGCGATTCCGGAGGGGGCATTACTCTGCTAAATGAGCCTTGGCCCTGTCCCCCCCTGTCGATGAAGCACTGCCCGAGATGCCGCAATAGTTTTCCGGCCGGTGCGATGATGTGCAGCTGCGGATTTTCCTTTGTGGAGAAGCCCTCGGAGCGACCAAGGACCCGCCACATGGCTACTAATACCGGATGCTTCGTTTGGATGTTTCTCTGCAACTTTCTTTTCGGAGCCGGGATTACGTGCATGCTCCTCTCTGTGGAAAAGGCCCCAGTCAACGATCAGCACCTTAATCTCGACTGGTATCCCCTGATCTCTGGTGTCCCAAGCTTCATCGCGGCCATCGGTCTAGGCGCGCGCCGCCGTTTTAGCTACAAGTTGGCGATGGTTCTCTGCGGCATCAATCTGCTCAGCATACCCATCGGCACCCTCATCGCCGCGGTGCTCATGCGGGGACTCTCCCGGGATCGGCATCTGTTCGACGCATGAAGCAGCCGGGTGGTGCAGAGTCCGCCGCCTCCGTGCTGGGGACACGAAAAAGCCGCAGGAAGAGAACCTTCCGGCGGCTTCATGAATATTAGGATGCTTGCGGCTTAGTTCTTCTTATCGCAGCTGTCTTTGCTGCATGCGCTTTTGCCACAAGTTCCGCAGCACTTGGCCTTGGTGCATTTGCTGGAGGAGCATGAACTGGTAGCGCAGGAGGAGCTAGAACCCGCGGTTTGGCAGCCAACGGCGGTGAAGGCGATGGCAGCGAGGAGGAGGAGTTGTTTCATGTTTGTAGTAGTTCTAGGCTGGTTGATTGGAAGGGACTCTGGGTGAGAATGGCTATGAAAATACATAAATTCCCCGAAATAAAGCCCATATTTCGTCATTTTGCAGCAGGCTTCAGATAGTCGGCGCTGAGCTTGTCGCAGGACCAGAGAAGACCGCGGGTGACCATGTCGAGGTAACGGGCGTCAGCCACGGTATCGTTGTTGTGGCCGAGGGATGTGCTCCACACGCGGGTTTTCTTCTCTCCGTAGGAATTGGTCCAAACGACAGGGGCTTCCCAGTCCTTGCCATTTTGTAGCGGCTGCTTTCCTGCGGCGAGCACATGCCCTCCGAGGAGCTGGACGCTGTTGTAGAGCTCCTCTTTGATCGTCATCCAGTCGGAAGAGGTGGCCATGGAGGGATGCTCTTTGTCAGTGATGGTCACGGAAATGGGAGCCTGCCAGTCGTGGCGGAAGGATTGGAGGCCGAGGAATTCAAACCATACCGCATTGGCTTCACCGGGCTTCACGGGGTCCCTGAAGTTTCCGGAGCGGTAGCTGTGCATGGCGCAATGCAGGTTCACAGCGGGGACGCCTTCCTTGTGGGGCTTGAGCACATTGGCGACGTAGTCCGGGTCGTTCACGTCGGCAGCGCATTCATCGTGGATGATCACATCGTATCCGGCATACCAGTTGTCTTTCAGGTAGACTTCGAACTTCGGCTTCGTGCTGCGATCCGGGTTGAAGGCGATTTCCACTTCGACATGCGCACGGGCTTCGATGCCGGCTTTGAGGATGTCTTTTTGTTTTTCGTAGTCATGGCAGCAACCACCGATGACGAGCAGAGCCTTGAGGGGCTTAACTTTTTTCGCTCCGGTATCATCCGCAGTGCTCGCGGACGGCTGGATCACGAGCGCGGTGATTTGGACGACTGCGGCGAGGGCGAGGGCCAGCGGGCAGAAGCGGCGGACGAGTGAGAATGGATTTGTTTTGGACATGAGGCATTCATGAGGTGCTATGCGGCACGCTCAACGGAAAACGCAGCCCGAATTCACGGATGCCGACTACGCGGCTCAAGCAAGGTGCTTTTCCCAAAAGGTGAGGGTTTTGGCTGTCGCGTGCGCCTCACCGGTTTCCTGCCATGTGAACTGTGTCTGCATGGCTGTTTTGGTGAATCCCCGGCGCTTCCAGAAATCATCGAGCGGCACATAGACTGGCGGGCGCAGTGGGTGATTATCCGGCCGGTCCACGGCGCAAAATACCGCCCGAAGGATGCCCTCAGTGCGGCGGGCATTGGCTTCGCGTTCCTCCATGAAACGCACGCCGATTCCCCGGCCGCGCATCTCCGGTTCCAGCACGCTTTCGCCAAAATAAAACACCTCGCTCACTGGGATGCCGGCCTGCAAAAACGGCCGCTGTACCTCCTCCGTCTCCTCCGACAGGGGCACTGAAGTGGAAACCCCCACCACGCGGCCCCCGCTGCGTGCGATCACAAAAAAACTGCCCGGATTTTCCGCGTAGGTGCGCAAATATTCCTGTTCGTAGTCCATGGTTCCGAGATACAGATAGGGATACTCGCGAAAGACACTGATGCGAAGCCGCGCAGCGTCAGGAATCCACGATAGGATCTCCGGGCCCTGGGCGGTCAGAAATTCGACGGCCATCGGCGTTGGTTACTTTTTGAGCACATTGCCGGCCACTTTGAGCTTCACCGAGTAGAGGCCGGTGCGCGCCGTGACAAAGAGCGTCTTCATATCGTCCCCGCCGAACGCGCAGTTCGCCGGATGCTCGGGGAACTTGATTGTTCCTAGCCGTTTTCCCTCCGGGCTGTAAATGCGCACGCCGTCCCCCGCAGTGGTGTAAATATTTCCTTTCACATCGACGCGCAGTCCGTCGCTGCCGCCCTGCGCCCACCACACCGCATCTGCGCTCAGCGTGCCGTCCTCCTTAACATCAAACGAGCCCACCTGCTGTCCTTTGCCGCTGTCGGCGATGTAAAGGCGCTTTTCGTCTGGAGAAAAAGCGATGCCGTTCGGCATATCGAAGAGCCGACAGACGATAGTGATCTTTTTCGTGGTCGGGTCAAATCGGTAAACCCAGTTACCCTCCTGTTCCTTCTTTTGATCTTTGGGAACGCCGTAGGGCGGGTCGGTGAACCAAAGAGTGCCATCACTCTTCACCGCAACGTCGTTAGGACTGTTGAGCTTCTTGCCCTCGAAACTATCCACTAGTACCGTGATCTTTCCGTCTTTCTCCGTGCGCACAATATTGCGCCCGCTGTGCTGGCAGGTGATAAGGCGGCCTTCGGCATCCAGCGTGTTGCCGTTGGAGTTTTCGCTGGGACGAAACTCCTCGATGCCTTTGGCTGCTGTCCACTGCATAAGTTTAGAATTCGGAATATCCGAAAAGACGAGCAGCTTCCTGTCCGGAATCCACGAGGGACCTTCGGTGAACTTGAACTGCCCGCCAAGTTTTTCTACGACGGCATCTGCAGCGACCAGTTCCTCCGCGGTGGGCGCAGCAATGGTGACCTGCGCAGCAAGGGGAAGCGAAGTGACAAGGATTGAAAGGAGAACGGATTTCATGGCAGCTGGGCCATGGACTAAAGCCACGCCGTAGGCAAGCGCCCGAATGCCGGAAAGCGCGGAGTCCACACCACCTCAACTCATCCGGTCGCGGAAGTCTTCATACGCAAAACGCCGCACCACTTTCAGATCGTCAAGCTCCGGATCCCACAAACACAGCACCGGATGCTTCACTCCGTTGAACATCGTCGTCTTCACCATGGTGTAGTGGGCCATGTCTTCGAAGATCATCCGTTGTCCGGGCTGCAGCGGCGCATCGAACGAGTAGTCGCTAATGACATCCCCGGCCAGACAGGTCCCGCCGCCGAGCCGGAAGGTACACGCTTTTTCTCCCGCCATGCCGCTGCCCCGGATGTCGGGACGGTAGGGCATTTCAAGACAGTCCGGCATGTGACATGTGACGCTCACATCGAGGATCCCAATATCCATGCCGTTGTGCACAGTATCGATTACCGTGCTGAAGAGCACGCCTGTGCCCAGCGCGATGGCTTCTCCCGGCTCCAGATAAACTTCGATGCCGTATTTTTCCCGGATGCCGCGCACTAGCCGGATGAGGCGCTCCACATCGTAGTCAGCGCGGGTGATGTGGTGGCCGCCGCCCATGTTTAGCCACTTCACCTTGCGCAGGAGGTGGCCGAATTTTTCTTCCACTCCTGCAAGCGTGGCTTCCAGAGCGTCGGAGTTTTGCTCGCAGAGCGTGTGGAAATGGAGGCCGTCCAGCCCGCTGAGGTCCATGCCTTCCAGTTCGCTAGCTGGAAGGCCGAGGCGCGATCCAGCAACACACGGATCATACATTTCCACCCCACCGGTGCTCACCTGTGGATTCACCCGCAGCGCGCATTCGATCCTGCGCCCGCTGGCCTTGATGGCTTGCTGTCCGGCACGCCACTGACGAACGGAGTTGAAAGACAGGTGGTCCGCGAATGGTGTGATCTCAGCAAAATCTGCCTCCGTGTAGGCAGGGGAATAGACATGGATTTCTCCGCCGGGGAATTTCTCCCGGGCCAGCAGCGCTTCCCACGGTCCGCTGCTGCAGGTGCCATCGAGGTATTGCGCGATGAGGGGATAGGTGGCCCACATGCTGAATCCTTTTTGTGCCAGCAGAATGCGGCAGCCAGCCTGCTCTTTGATGCGGCGCAGATGCTCCAGATTCCGCCGTAGCCGGGAAAGGTCGACGACAAACGCAGGGCTTGGGACGCGCGAGGGATCGAGCGAGGCACAAACTTCATGATTGGGGCCGACGATGGTCATCCTTGTGAGTGGCGGTTCGCATCGGGAATGCAAGAGGAGCGGCGGGGCACCCCGGGCGCTGAATTGAATAACCAACGTTCCGCCGGTGATAGGAACAAGGACTCGGCAATAAGCAGACAGATGGCGAGAATTGTCGGCAGCAGATAGGGCGGCGTGCCATTGGCGACTGGTTGCAGAGAACCGGCGGTGGCGGAGTTGTCTAGTAACGAATCCACCGGGGCCAGTGGGTTCACGGCTGCCAGCCATTCGCCCGAGGTATTGCGCAGCTGGTAAAGTCCCGGCACCTTGAGCGGGCTGAGGCGTTTGCCCGTGGCACTGACGAGCCTTCCATCCGGACATTCCACGGCGGGTTCCGTCGTTTCCTTCCGCAGGCGGCGCCCTTTCAGGAAATACGCCGCGACAAGAGGAATCAAGCTCAGGAAAGACCAAAAAACAGCGGGGAGAGAAACGTCATGAAGAGCCGACTAAGTGCTGGCGCGTCAAGCGTGGAGGAAAAGAGAGACAACGCCCGCGGAAGCAAGCTCTTAGGGGAATTGTAACCGGTCTCTCCTTGGCGCCCGGCAGGGGAAACTGTCTTGACGGGCCGCCCGGAACACGGGCAGCGGCGGCTGGAATTTTCGCGAGTTGGGAGTTGCTTACGGTGCCTAATACGGATTAAATAGCACCTTTCCGGCATTCTCCGACCAGCATGTCACACCCTACGATTCCAGGATACACATTCGACGAATGTCGCGGCGGCGGCGCGTTTGGATCGGTTTGGCTTGCCCAGTGGGACGGGGGATTTGAGTGTGCCGTTAAACTGCTGACGGCAGGCACATGGCATCCACAATATTTAAGCTGGTGTCTGGAGCGGCTGCGCAGGGAAGGGGAGCGTCCAGGGCTTGTGCGGATTTTCAGTTATGACTTGGGGAGCGAGCCTCCCTACCTGACCATGACTCTGCTGCCTGGGGGCACGCTTTCGATGGAGCAACTCGCCGGGCGTCTTCCGGCGCAGGAGGCATGGGCGCTGCTTGACTCTCTCGCAGCCACGTTGGGCTGGCTCCATGGCCAAGGCATCGTGCATACCGGACTGAGCGGAGGCAATGTCTTCGTAAGTCCTGTTGCCGCCGGGGAACCTCAGGTGCTGCTGTGCGATGTAGGCCAAGGCTGGCTGACGGGAGCTCCGCTGACCCGGCTGCACGGTCAGATCGCGTTCATCCCGCCGGAGCACTGGCGGGCGTCCATGACTTTGCTCCAAGAGGACCGCGCGCAGGGCCGGGATGTATATGCGTTTGGTGTCATCGCATGGAGACTGCTCACGGGACAATGGCCACGCGGGGAAAAGGTATTCAACGCCGTCGCCGGCAGTTTGAGCGAGGATTTGAAGCTGGACCCAGAGTCCTTTGCCGGATGGCTGGAAAAGCAGACTGCCTCGGAATGGCCCGCGCCGGTAACGGATTCCGACGAGGTGGAGCGCCGCAGGGTGGTGGAAAAGTGTCTGGCCTTGGATCCGGAGGAACGATTTTCCGACATGCACGCCGTGCAGCAGGCGCTGGCGGCCATCGCTCTGGAAAAGCCCGTCGCATTGCCTGAGCCTGAGCCCGTGGCACCTGCGATGACACGGAAGGTCGCACTTGCCGAGGCGACTCAGGTGGAAGTAATGCAGGCATGCCCGGTCCCTGAGGCCGTCCTCCACGCGGCGTATGAACAGCCGAGTGCCCCGCCAGAAGCCCGGCTGCAGGCACCCGTTTTTGAAGCGAAGGAACAGGAGCAGGGGACGGAGGAGGCCTTCCCCGAAGAGGAATCTCAGTGGCGGCGTTTTTCGCAGCCTCTGCCGCTTCTCAGCCTGAGTCTGCAGCAGAGCAAAGCCGAAGCCCGGCCGTGGTGGCATCTGCTCACCGGTCCCGCGGCAGCCGGATTTTTGCTGCTGAGCACACTTGGGGTGACCGCGTGGGCCTTTAAGGAGCGCAGCGGGCGCAAGTCGGTGCACGGCGAGCGCGCCGCGGCAGCTGAAAAACTCGGGGAAATGGAATCCCGTCTACCCCGGCTGGAGGCGGATCTTTCCAATGCCCGCTCCGAATCCGCCGCCGCAAGAGCGGAGCAGGCCGCGGGCGCCCGCCACCGGAGCGTCGAACTCATCAGCAAGCTGCTGGCCTCCAAACCCGTGGAAGATTCCCTGCTCGAAGGTTGGCGCACCGCCCTCAAGGCCGTGGCCGAGCACTCTTCCCAGCCCATGGAAAACGCCCCAGCCGATGCCCAGGGCATGGAGGCGCGCTGGCAAATGGCCAGCCTCCAGCATGCGCTGGGAAATGCTGATGCCACCCTTCCGCTTTTGGAATCGTTGGGCCGCGATCTCGAAGCGGCTGCCATCGAGGCTGGCGCGGCCTTTCCTCCGGAACAAATCCGCCTCAGCGGCAGACTAGAGGCGCTCACCGGCAGCATCCTGCACTCGCAGGGCCGCATGGAGGACGCCCTGCCGCATCTGCGGAAAGCCGCAGATGCCCTAGAAAAATGGACCTCCAATAATTCTGAAGACACCGCCACCGTCCGGCTCTTTGCCAATACTCTTCTGCTGAAGGGGCTCGCCCTGGAGGCCCGTGCGCAGTATGATCAGGCCAAGGAAGTGCTCATCCGCGTCTCCGGTCTCATCAATCTCCCGGCCGATGATGTAAACGCCATGGTGGAGGAGCGTTTCATCGACAGCGATGCGAAGTTTGCCCTCAGCCGCCTGCGCAAGATGGAGGCCGCTACTGCCAAACCGGAGGAAGTCGAGGTAGTCTTCAAATCCGCCTACCAGCTGCAGGACGAAGCGCAAAAACTCTTGCTGGATTACGATCGGCCAAATCCAAAATCTGTGCCCTGCCGCGCACGGCTGGCCCGTGGCTATCGCGAGATGGGGCTTACGCTCGGTCGGCTCCATACCATCACGCCTTCCCAGCGCTACGCGATGGACTCCGCCGTAGCCTACGGCGAAGGGGTCAAGGTTTACACCGACCTCCTGAAGGAGTTGCCTGGCGATCTCTCGCTCACGCTGGAACTCGCATCGCTCTATTCAGATGTCGCTCAGCTCATGCACATCTCCCGGCCCGGCGCTGGGGGCATCACGGAGGCCATAGACTATCAGGACGCTGCGGTTAAATACGTGCAAATGCTCAACGAAACTACGCCGCTGGACAACACCGTGCGGCGCCACCTTGCTGCAGCTCACGTCGCCATGGGCGAATTCCAGCAGGATGCCGCCAAAACGCCGCAGGCTATGGAGCATCAAAATCAGGCTCTGAGCCTGCTCAAGGATCTGCTCAGCGAGAGCTCCCTCTCTGACAAGGACCGCCGTCTCTGTCGGCGCGCCTCCGCCCGGGCATGGACGGCGCTGGCGTCCATCTATGAGAAATCGGGTAAGCGCTCCGACAGCATTTCCGCCCTGACCAAAGCCTATGCCGACTGGGAATTCTCTCCGGTCGAAGATCCGTCGGACCAAAAGAAAATGGCGTGGGTCAAGGAAACGCTGGACAAGCTGAAGCCGCAATGATTTCGCAGCGGGACAAACCACGGAAGACGCCGGTGCCAAGGATAGCGATGGGGATGTCGATCTAGTTTGGCCGCCGTAGGAGGTAGCTCTCCCATTCATTGAACCGGCTTGACCAGCTCAAAGCCTCCGCCCGTTTCCTGTTCCGCCTCGGTGCGGTAACTCTTCCCCTGCGCAAACCTTTACCATTGTGCCCGTGTCACCGGGAACTTGCCGATATAATATGGCGGAGAGATCTTCTCCGTGTGCGCTACCTCATCCCATCCGCGCTCGGTTTCACTCTCAGGCGAGCCCAGAGTGAACGTGCCCGGCTCAATGTGCACGACTTCCAATTTCACTCCGCCACCAATATCCCGCGTCCTCGTCGCAGGAGCCGCGGCCACAGGGCCGATCATGAGGAGAGAGCAGAGGGGTAGATATTTTATAGTAGCCGCATGAAGCCGGGCTTTGAAAAATGTCGCTGCCCTTACTCGCGCCCGGCGCGTCGCGAATTCTTAGCATTTCTGCGCAAATAGGGACTTGCCCGCGCGGACTCACGTGCCATAACTACGTCCCTCTATGAGCCAGGAATTCTTCCCAAAAGTCACAACCATCGCCTACGAAGGCCCGAAGACCAAAAACCGTCTCGCCTTCCGTCATTACAATGCCGACGAAGTTGTCGCCGGCAAGAAGATGAAGGATCACTTCCGCTTCGCCGTCGCCTACTGGCACACCATGAAGAACTCGCTGGCCGATCCGTTCGGTGTCGGCACCGCCATCCGCCCGTGGGACGACGGCAGCAAGTCCGTGGAAAACGCCAAGCGTGTTGCCGACGCCTGCTTTGAGTTCCTGCAAAAACTTGGCGTGGAATACTACTGTTTCCACGACCGCGACGTCTCTCCGGAACTCGGCGATCTTCAGGCCAGCAACGACGCGCTGGATGAAGTCTCCGACCACCTCCTCAAGCTCCAGAAAGCGACCGGTAAGAAGCTCCTCTGGGGCACCGCCTGCCTTTTCTCCCACCCTCGCTACAATCAGGGTGCCGCCACCTCCCCCTGCGCGGACGTCTTCGCCTACGCCGCCGCCCAGGTTAAGAAGGCCATGGATGTGACCAAGAAGCTCGGTGGTCAGGGTTACACCTTCTGGGGCGGCCGCGAAGGCTACGCCAGCCTCATCAACACGGACATGAAGCGCGAAGTGAATCACCTTGCCGCGCTCCTCCACATGGCCGTGGACTACAAGAAGGCCATTGGCTTCAAAGGTCAGTTTTACATTGAGCCGAAACCACGGGAGCCATCCACCCACCAATACGACAGCGACAGTGCCGCATGCTTAAACTTCCTCCGCGAGCATAATCTGCTCGGCGACTTCAAGCTCAACATCGAAACCAATCACGCCACCCTCGCCGGCCATACCGTTCAGCACGACCTCACCGTCGCCGCAAATGCTGGTGCGCTCGGCAGCATCGACGCCAACGCCGGCGACGAGCTCATCGGCTGGGATACCGACCAGTTCCCGACGAACATTTACATGACCACGCAGATCATGCTCGTGGTTCTAAAGATGGGCGGCTTCAAAACCGGCGGCCTCAACTTCGACGCCAAAGTGCGCCGCGAGAGCTTTGAGCCCGTAGATCTCTTCCATGCCCACATCGGTGGCATGGACGCCTTCGCCCGCGGCCTCAAAACCGCCGCCGGCCTCATCAAAGACGGCGTTCTCGACAAGTTTGTCGCCAAACGCTACAGCAGCTACGACAGCGGCATGGGCAAGAAGATCGAGAAGCGCCAGGTCGGCTTTGCCCAACTGGAAAAGTACGCCCTCGGCCTCAAGAACCCGATGCCCGGCAGCGGCCGTCAGGAAATGTTGGAGAACATCATCAACGACTACCTCCAGTAGCGCCCGCGCCGATTCCCCACGGCCATCACTTCAACGGGCAGACGGCCACGCGCCGTCTGCCCGTTTGTGTTTCTACCCATCTGCTTTCAGCGGTCATCACTTTATGAACCACTGGAACGAGCAACGCCGGGAGATGGAGCGCGAACTGGGTGAAGCCATCACGCTCAATGCGCTGACCGGCCCTCTGGGACACGTCGGGTTGCCCCGTGAGGATGATTCCGGTGCGGCGGCGGGCTGGCTCATTGCGCAGCGGAAAAATGGGCACCGGCATTCCATTGATGACGTACTCACGGCATGGTATGCGCTACAGGTTTCCCCGCCTGTCACGCATCATCTTGACCTCGGCACCGGGATTGGTACGGTGGGATTTCTGACGCTTTGGGGCATGGGCCATCAAGCTCGTCTCACCTGCATTGAAGCCCAAGACATAAGTTTTCGCCTCCTCCGGGCCAACCTCAACCTCAACGACCTGCACTCCCGCGTGGCGTTCCACCACGGCGACCTCCGCCATCTGGACCAGTATCTGCCCGTGGGGAGCCGATTCCCGCTTATCACCGGCAGCCCGCCTTATTTCCCTCCCGGCGCCGGCGTCCTACCGCAGGATTCCCAAAAAGCCCACGCCCGCTTTGAACTGCGCGGCGACATCTGCGATTACGCTCGGGCTGCCGCTCCCCGCCTCTGCCGTGGCGGCTGGCTGGTGCTGTGTTTTCCGGCGCCGCAAAAACAACGGGCGATGAATGGAATCGCCGCTGCGGGCTTAAGGACGGTTCGCTGCCGCGATGTTATTCCGCGCGCCACGCTCCCGGCCCTATTCACACTTTTCGCCTGCCAACTTTCCGCCTCTGAAACCGGTGCTCAGGCGATCGAGGAATCTCCGCTCACCGTTCGGCACTCCAACGGTCGCCTCACCGAGGAAATGGCAGACGTCCGCTACGGCTTCGGTTTCCCCCACGGCCCGGCGCATGGGGGCTATGAACCGGACCCGGCGGAACGGGAGCGAAACGAAGTGCCTTAACCATGATAGCTGCGGCAGGAATGACGAAAGTAGAACGACGAAGACCGAAATTCATCGCAAACCTGCTGCCAGTTACTCAAATGCCCGTTATAAATCCCTCGGCATTGACGTCGATGCGTTCTGCGGCGGGGAATTTGGGGAGGGCGGGCATGCGGACAAGGGTGCCGGTGAGCGCGATTAGGAAGCCGGCACCGGCGGCGATTTCGAGATCACGGACAGTAATATTGAAGCCATGTGGGCGGCCGAGTTTGGTGGTGTCGTCAGACAGGGAGTTCTGCGTTTTGGCCATGCAAACGGGAAGCCCGGAGACGCCGCTGCGTTCGAAGAGGTGTATCTTTTCTTCGGCTCGTGGGCTGAAGTGGACGCCGTCGGCTCCGTAGATTTTAGTGGCTATGGTCTGGATGGCATGTCGGGCGCCGTCTTCGGGCCGGTATAGCGGCTGGTGTGCTGGCGTGGGTGTGGCGGTGGCGTTGGCCACGAGGTCTGCGAGTTCGGCGCAGCCCGGACCTCCCTGGCCAAAGGCATCTGCGACGGCGCAGGGAACGCCTCGCGCGCCGCACCACGATTTCACGATTTCGAGTTCTTCTTCAGTGTCGGTGGTGAAGCGGTTGAGGGCGACGACGATGGGCTTTCGGAACAGGGTGGCGCTGTCGAGATGCGCTGCGAGGTTTTCCAGTCCGGAGGAAAGGGCCGCGGGATCGGAGTCCGTGAGATTTTCTAGAGCGGCGCCGCCGTGCATTTTAAGGGCCCGGACGGTGGCGACGATGACGATGGCGGCGGGATCGAGCCCGGCGCGGCGGCATTTGATATGGAAGAATTTTTCACCTCCGAGGTCAAAGGCGAATCCCGCTTCGGTGATAGCGTAATCGGCGTGGGCGAGAGCCATGCGGGTAGCGAGGACGGAGTTGCAACCGTGGGCGATGTTGGCGAAGGGGCCGCCGTGGATGAAAGCGGGCACTCCTTCCACGGACTGCACAAGGTTGGGCAGTATGGCGTCGTGCAGCAGGGCAAGGAGGGCACCGGTGACTTTTAATTCACTGGCCCTAACGGGTTCCCCTTCGGTAGTGAATCCGAGGACGATGCGGTTGAGCATGGTGCGCAAGTCATCGCGTGATTCGGCAAGACAGAAGCAGGCCATGATCTCGGAAGCGGCAGTGATGTCGAACCCGGTGGCACGCTGCTGCCGGCCACCGCTGTCGGTGACGATGCGGCGCAGCGCGCGGTCATTGACATCCATGACGCGACGCCAGAGCACGTGCTCCGGGGCGATGCGGCAACTGCCCTGGTGCAGCGCATTGTCGAGCACGGAGGATAGAAGATTGTGTGCCGAGGTGATGGCGTGGAAGTCGCCGGTGAAGTGGAGATTGATGGACTGCGCGGGCTGGACGGTACTTTTTCCTCCGCCGGTGGCGCCGCCTTTCCGGCCGAAGACCGGGCCCATGCTGGGCTGCCGCAGCGCGAGCGCGGCAAGGCGTCCTGTGTGACGGAGTCCTTGTGCGAGCCCTATAGAAATGGTGGTCTTGCCCTCTCCGGCAGGAGTCGGGGTGATGGCGGAAACGAGGATGAGCTTGCCCTGCCGTGGAGGATTGGTGAGCGCTTGCGGAGAAACTTTGGCTTTGTCGGTGCCGTAAAAGACTAGGTGCTGCGGATTGATTTCCGCCTTGGTTGCAAGGTGGGCGATGCTCATTCGAGGTGATGCGTGGATGGGGGTGAGTTGGGCTCGTCGTCAGGCCATGGAGGACACCACCTTCTTGAAAATGGAAGGAACTGACGCGATTGCTTCGGCGCTGACCATTAGGCTGGTGACGGCGCGGATGGTGGATGGCCCAAGAGCGAGGACCCGCACGCCGGCGGCGTCGAGCGCGCTTGCGACCGCCGGGGCGGGCAGCTGTTTTACATGGACCATGACGATGTTGGTCTGCACGCTGGCGGCATCGACTTCAAGGCCGGGGACTTCATTGAAACCAGCCGCGAGGGCTTTGGCATTCGTATGGTCTTCGGAGAGACGTTCGCGATGGTGATCGAGGGCATGGAGCGCGCCTGCGGCGAGGATACCGGCTTGCCTCATGCCGCCGCCGAACATTTTGCGAAAGCGCCGGGCGCGCTGGATAAATTCGCGGGAACCGCACAGCGCGGAGCCTACCGGGGCGCCGAGGCCTTTGGAAAAGCACACGCTGACGGTATCGAAGTGCGCGGCGAAATCGCTCTCGGCGACGCCCGTGGCGATCGCGGCATTCCACAGGCGCGCTCCATCAAGGTGCATTCGCAGACCGTGCCGGCGGGATGTTTCTGAGACACCGCGAATTTGTTCGAGCGACCAAACGCTGCCTCCGCCGCGGTTGTGGGTATTCTCTACGCAAACTAGCTTTGTGCTCGGAAAGTGCTGATCGGCGGGGCGCAGGACGGACTCGACATCGGCGGCGGTAAAGATGCCGCGGACTCCTGGCAGGCAGCGGCACATTACGCCGGCGAGTGCGGCCGGGCCGCCGGTTTCATAGTAATAAATGTGTGCGTTGGCATCTAGGAGGATCTCGTCCCCCGGCTCTGTATGGACCCGCAGTGCCAGTTGGTTGGCCATGGTGCCGGACGGGGTGAAAAGGGCGGCTTCTTTGCCGAGAAGTCCGGCTACGCGGGCTTCAAGTTTCGCGACGGTGGGGTCGTCGCCAAAGACATCGTCCCCGACCTCGGCATGGGCCATCGCTGTGCGCATGGAGGGTGTCGGTTGGGTGATGGTGTCGCTTCTGAGGTCGATGGGCATGTTATTACGGAATGTGTGAGTGCGGTGCATAGGACGAACTTCCGGGGCTAACAATCAGGGTTTTCCCGCAGTGGGGCCCGCTCTCTGGTTGCGCGGTATGGGTCTGCCCGGCAAATACGGGCGTGCATTCCACCGATATCCTCCGCTACTGCCCCGATCTCTTCCACTACTCCCGCCGCGCGACGCGCCCGGTGACAGTGGGGAAGGTCGCTATTGGCGGAGGTAATCCCGTGCGCGTGCAGTCTATGCTCACCAGCGATACGCGGGATACGGCAGCATGTGTGGCGGAGGCACTGGGACTAGTGACGGCAGGTTGTGAAATCGTGCGCGTCACGGCGCAGACGCGGGTTTACGCGGCTAACCTTGAGCACATCAAAGCTGGGCTGTTCGCGGTGGGATGCGATGTCCCGCTGGTAGCCGACATTCACTTCAAACCGGATGCGGCTATGGAGGCGGCGAAGTGGGTGGAGAAGGTGCGCGTGAATCCGGGGAACTTTGTGGATAAGAAGAAGTTCGAGGTGCGTGAATACTCCGACGATCAATACGCGGAGGAAGTAAGCCGCATCGAGGAAGCCTTTGTCCCGCTGGTGGAACTTTGCCTGCAACGCAGTGTGGCTATGCGGATCGGGACCAATCATGGCAGTCTCAGTGATCGCATCATGAACCGTTACGGCGACACTCCCCGCGGCATGGTGGAGAGCGCGCTGGAGTTTGCCCGCATTGCCCGGAGGATGAACTATCACAATTTCCTCTTCAGCATGAAGGCGTCGAATCCAAAAGTGATGATCGAGGCCTACCGTCTGCTGGTGGCGAAGCTGGAGCGCGAGGGCGGAGACTGGAACTATCCTATCCACCTAGGGGTGACGGAGGCAGGCGATGGGGAAGATGGACGAATCAAGAGCGCCATCGGTATCGGCAGTCTTCTCAGCGATGGAATAGGCGACACCATTCGCGTGTCGCTGACAGAGGATGCCGTGTATGAGATTCCCGTCGCTCAGGCGCTCATCGCCGTAAATGAGACAGAGACGGCACGCCTGCCGCTGTCAGGTGCCGCGCCGGCTGTGAGCTATGATCCGTTCAGCTATCGCCGACGGACTTCCGGGAAGATGAACGTGCAGGGCTTTTTGCTCGGTGGAGGTGAAACTGTACGTGTCTTCACGACGGCCGAAAAGCTCACTGCGCTCGCGCACAAGCTCGACTCTCTCGGCGAATATCAGCCGGAAATTCCCATCGAACACAGCGGGGTGCTGGCCGTGGACCCGCTGGATGAGAAGACCATCACGCAGGTGAATTCCATGACGGATCCCGTGCTGGTGACGATTCCTGATGGATTCCCGCATCCGGTGATCGCCAGCTATCGTCTGCTCGCCACCCGGTTGCAGGAGCGGCATCCGATTCTGTTGAAGGATACTTTTTTCCCGAGCACTGATCCTCAGCGTGACTTCAATACGACATTGCTAACCGCGGCGGAGAACATCGGCAGCCTGTTGTGCGACGGCATCGGAGACGCGGTAATCGTCCAGGGTGAGCACGGTCCAGGCCAGAGTCTGCGGGTTGCCTACAATGTCCTTCAGGCGGCTGGAGTGCGCATTTTCAAAACCGACTACGTGGCCTGCCCCAGTTGCGGCCGTACGCTCTTCAATCTTCAGACTACAACGCAGAAGATACGCGCTGCCACTGGGCATCTCAAAGGTGTGCGCATCGCCGTTATGGGATGCATAGTGAACGGTCCCGGAGAAATGGCCGACGCCGATTTTGGCTACGTCGGAGGTGCACCGGGCAAGATTAATCTCTACGTCGGCAAGACCGCCGTAAAGTTCAATATCCCCGAGGACGAAGCGGTGGACCGCCTCATTGCTCTGATCCGCGAGCATGGGAAGTGGGTAGAAGCGGCTTGATTGGCTCCCTAGCAGCCTGTCGGACTTAGAAGCCCCGTTTTTCGGCCCGGAAAATTCTTTTCGTTTCGGCGGCAGGAGTTTTCTCCGCGGAGGTCACTCGCAGTAGTCAGTTCGACCTTGAACAGGCGCACAAGGCGCATTTCCGGAGGCGTAATT
>CAMAUV010000056.1 GCA_945861415.1 Akkermansia muciniphila
GATGTGATGACGGACTGGCTGGGCGGATGACGGATGGATTGGTTTGGTTGACATAACAACTCCACATCAGCCCGTTCCCGCCGTCCAGCCAGCCCATTTCCACTCGCATCTAACTCAAGCAGCCTTCAGCACTGTAGGACGCCAGTAAAGTGGTGTGAATTAGCCGAGTGGGGGGCGCCGCTGGTTAAGATACCTGTTTTAATGATGTGCTTGCGCTTTCGGGGAGTGAGTTGCAAACAAGCATTGAGCACAGATTGGAGGTTACATTACGATTTTGGAAGTGGGCGTATAGTTTTGACAATCAAGAAGGAAGAATCGATTCAAAATAGATATTGAGGGTTTTACTACCCAATGAGGATCGGGCAGCCTATTTTGAGGAAGTTTTGGTCCATCATTTTGCATTTCGCACCGATATATTATTGAGTGCGGAGTGCTTTGGGTTCGGTCGATTCCTGCACTTAGCAATGCACGAAATGCATTTTAGTATTCAAGCTGAATTGGATGCTGTATAAACAACGGTAGTAAAATCGAAGTATGACAGCATTATTGGCCTAGCCAACTCTTTGGATGTATTTGGATGCAACCCCGACCTGTCGCCCTCTCTTTGGCGGGCGGGGTCTGAGACAGGTTTCGTTAAGCACCTAAATGCAACATTGGAGCCGGGATTTGAAGCCTGCCAAGGGCTTGGCTCACCTCTAGCGGCTAACGATTGGTAGTTGCCTCAATCTTGACGTTTTTCTCTCATACGGAGGGAGGTGTTTCTGTGATGCAGTGCCAGCATAGAAGGGGAGTTTCTCGGGTTCGGCTCTGAACTGTTATGTTAGATCACCGAAAGCCGATGGCGGCGTGCAAGGCAGATGGCTGATATCCAATAATCTACGCTTCCATCCGCTTAGTTGCGCTGCGGGCTTCGGCGGTTTCTTTTTCACGCTCGGATTCGCGGCTGCGTTCGTCGAGGAGTTGGGCGAGTTTTTCCCTGAATAAGGAAATGGACAGTGCGTGATAGAGTTCGCCGTCGGCGCAGATGGAGAGGTTGCCGGTTTCTTCACTGACGACGACGGAGATGGCGTCGGTCTGCTCGGTGATGCCGATGGCGGCGCGGTGCCGCAGGCCGATGCTGCGGTCGCTGAGTTCGCGCTGGCTGACAGGGAAGACGCAACCGGCGGCCTGAATGCGTCGCTGCCGGAGGACCACGCCGCCGTCGTGCAAGGAAGTTTTGGGATGGAAGAGGGTGAGGATGAGTTCCGGGGCGAAGAGGGCGTCGATTTCCACCCCGGTCTCGATGAACTGGTCAAGATCCATACCGCGCTCGAAGGCGAAGAGGGCGCCCTGTCGCTTGGCGGAAAGTTGCTGCACAGTGTCCTCCATGAGGTCCACGAGGCCTGAGGTGGCTCGGCGGCGCCCGAAGAGGTGCTGGGTGCCGAGGGCTACGAGGGCTACGAGGGCGCGGCGCACTTCCGGTTGGAAGACGACGACGAGGATGGCCCCGCAGAATAAGGCGAAAGCGCGCACGAGTTCTAGCTTCAGCAGATGTGCCAACAGCACGATGAGGAAGATGACCACGGCCACATCTCCCACGGTGCGGGTACCACCGGCCCTGCGCACGAGTCGCCATGCAGCCAAGAGGAGGCTCCCTACGAGGATCACCTCGGCGAGTCGCGGCCAGTTGTCTGTCAGGAAATCATTCATCTGTTTAAGGTAACCAAACTAACGCACTTTGACGCAGCCGCCAGTTCCAAGATTCACTGGGAGCAACTTTTTTCGTGGGGGCGCGAAAGGGAAACACTTGCTTCCGTTACCGCAGAGCGGGCTAATTTTCCTCCATTCTCAAAAAACCGCTTGGCAACGAAACGGGACACGCTAAAGGAAACAGCGTCCGACAGACTTGGGATTTTGGGGTATTAGCTCAGTTGGTAGAGCACCACAATGGCATTGTGGGGGTCAGCGGTTCGAATCCGCTATGCTCCACCATTCCCACGACATACGCAGACAATCGCCGGCCGGAGCACATCGTGCCAAAAAACGGGGCCGCCGCGGGCTGGTGAATTTTTGTCAAGACGTGGGTTGACGTGGACAGCTTTGTTGCTAAACTCAATCCTCCTTAAAGAACGGGAAGGTATTCCCGTTTTTTTTGTTTTTTACCACAACGACTTTTATGACCAGCGAACTTCTCGCCGTCTTTGAATACTTTGAGCGTGAAAAGGGCATTCCCCGTCACAAGATGGTGGAGGCCCTCTCAATCGCTATTCTCACTGCAGCCCGCAAAAACATCGGGCCGGCAAGGGAATTACGTATCGATATAGATCCCAACAGGGCCACCATCAAGGCTATCGCCAAGCTGCTGGTTGTAGAAACCGTGACCAAGCCCTATGATGAGGTGGATCTGGCTACCGCGAAGAAGATTGCGAGACGGATGAAGCAGCCGGATCCCGAACTGGGCGGCGAAATCGAGGTGGAGGTGACACCCAAGGACATGGGACGCATCGCCGCGCAGACGGCCCGCCAAGCAATGATGCAACGTATCCGTCAGGAAGAAAAGGCCCTTATTTATGAAGAATTCAAAGACCGGGCAGGGGACATTGTGAATGGAACCGTGCGTCGCTTCGAAAAGGCGGATGTGATCATCGACCTTGGTAAGTTCGAGGGCATCATGTCCAAGAAGGAGCGTGTTTCCACGGAGGATTATAGTATCGGTGACCGGCTGCGTGTCTATGTAGTGGCGGTGGAAAACGGCGTAAGGGGCCCGGAGATTATTCTGAGCCGTGCGCATACCAATTTTGTGAAGCGCCTGTTTGAGAGTGAGGTGAGTGAAATCGGTGACCGCACAGTCGAGATTCGCTCCATTGCCCGCGAACCGGGCTACCGCACTAAGATAGCCGTCCATTCTTCAGACACCAAGGTCGATCCGGTGGGGGCATGCGTGGGCATGCGCGGCGCGCGCGTTAAGAATGTCGTCCGCGAACTCAACAACGAGAAGGTGGACATTATCAAGTGGAGCGACAATCCGAAGGATTTTCTAAAGGATGCCCTCAAGCCTGCCCAGATTCACGATGAGAAGATCACCGTGGACCCGGTAGGGAAGCGCATCTTTGTGAAAGTCCGTGAGGAAGATCTCTCGAAAGCCATCGGACGCGGCGGCCAGAACGTGAAGCTAACCAAGCAGCTCATGGGCTGGGACGTTCAGGTGGAGCGCGATGAGAGCGTCCATGAGAAGTTTGAAGGCCGCGTCATCAATGCCGTCGCCGAACTCGCCACCCGTCTTCATATTGAAATCGAAATGGCGGAAACCCTTGTGCGCAACGGTCTCATCAATGCTGAAGTGGTCGCCACCGCAGAGGCGTCGGACATTGCCGACATTCTCGAAATTTCCCAGGAGCAGGCTGCCGCGATTCTCGCGAAAGCCGGCGCTTAGCTTGGCCTTTTCCTCACTGGAAACAGCCCCGAGCCAATATGAAAACATCCCCTCTAACGCATGCCAGCCAAACCCAAATCGACAGGTGCCTCCGGCGCCGATACGTCTTCCGCCAGTGCGGCGAAGAAGACTTCCCTCAATCGCCCTGCCGGTAAGCCCGCTGGGGAATCGGCTGATACTCCGTCCAACCCTGCCCAGGTGAAGGGGCATACCCTTGATCTTCTGGCTGATAAGCCAAAGCGTGTCCGTAATAAGCCGGACAGCGTTCCCGCGAAACTCGCTGCTACGGCAGTCCCGCAGCCGCCGCCAAAAGAGGTTCTCTCACTGATCGATGATGAGCCGAAGCCCAAGCGGCGCCGTCCGGAGGGCGGCTCAGTTTCTCAGTTGCGCCCGATGGGATTCGGCACGGTCGCTACTACTCCAGTGCCCCCCCAGGCCGCACCCGCAGGCGGAGAATCAGCCGTGGCGGCGGAGGCTGGTGGCCCTCAGGTGGAGACCAGCGAAGCCGATGGTCAGAAGATCATCAGCATCAAGTCCCTCATCGTTGTGAAAGACCTCGCCGAGCGTCTGGGGCTCAAGGTCTTTGTGGTCATCAAGGATCTGATGGAGATGGACATCTTCGCGAATATGAATACCTCGCTTGAGCCCGAGCAGGCGGCGAGGGTTTGCGAGAAACACGGTTGGACATTCGAACGCGAGAAGCGCGAGAAAGGCGGCGGCATTCACAAGGTGGAGGAAGTCATTACCCCAACCGAGGCTCCGGCCCAAGAGGAAGTGGTGGATCAGTTAGTGTCGCGCGCGCCGATCATCACCTTCATGGGCCACGTGGACCACGGCAAGACCAGCCTCGTGGATGCGATCAGGAAATCCCGGGTGGCGGCCGGCGAAGCGGGTGGCATCACCCAGCACATCGGGGCCTACAGCGTGGAGCACAACGGACACAAGATTACCGTGCTAGACACTCCTGGTCACGCTGCTTTCACCGCCATGCGTGCCCGCGGAGCCCACATCACCGACATTGTGGTCCTTGTAGTGGCTGCCGACGACGGCATTATGCCGCAGACAAAAGAAGCCATTGCCCATGCAAAGGCGGCGGACGTCAAGATGCTGGTCGCCATCAATAAGAGTGACCTCAAAACCGCGGATCCCGAGCGGGTGAAGCGCCAGCTGCAGGACGAAGGTCTCGCCCCGGAAGACTGGGGCGGCTCCACCCAGTGCATTCAGGTCAGCGCAACCAAGGGCACGGGCATTGACCAATTGCTCGATGCCGCATTGCTCGAGGCCGAAATGCTGGAACTTTCTGCGAATCCTAAAGCCCCCTGCCGGGCTCTCATCATTGAAAGTCGTGTGGAGGCAGGCAAGGGCCCCACCGCTTCCCTCATTCCTCAGTCCGGCACTCTCAAAATAGGAATGCCGTTCATTTGCGGCCCGCATCATGGTAAGATCAAAGGCATGCTGGATGACTGCGGCAATGCCATCAAGGAGGCTGGTCCCGCCACTCCCGTCGAAATTCTCGGCTTCAGTGACTTGCCTAATGTGGGTGATGAACTCATGGAGATGAACAGCGAGCGTGATGCCAAGCGGCTCAGCGAGGAGAGGGTGGCTGCGGCCCGCATGGAAAAACTGGCCGCTCCGCGGAAGGCCTCCCTCGAGGCGCTCTTCAACAACATGGCGGATGGTCCGAAGAAGGTTCTCAAAGTTATCCTCAAGACGGACGTGCAGGGTTCACTCGAAGCCATCGCAGTTCAGTTGCAGCGCATCGAATCCGAGAAAATCAGCATCGAGATCATCCTGCAGGGAGTTGGTCCCATCACCGACAATGATGTGACTCTCGCCTCCGCTTCGGATGCCGTTGTCATCGGATTTGGAGTTAAAGTTGAAAACAAAGCGGTCAAGACCGCAAAGTCCGAGGGCGTGCAGGTCAAGCTCTACTCCATTATTTACGAACTGCTTGATCAGGTGAAGGAGGCCATGCTCGGCATGCTGGAGCCCGAGACCCGGGAGAAGGTTGTCGGGCATGCTCAGGTCAAACAGGTCTTCAAGGCCAGCAAAGGCAAGGTGGGCGGATGTGTCGTCACGGACGGGCGCATCGTGCGTAGTGCCCGGGCCCGCGTCCTGCGAGGCAAACAGCCGGTGTATGACGGCGGCTTCCACACGCTGCGCCGCTTCACCGAGGACGTCCAGGAAGTTCGCAATGGGCTCGAGTGCGGTATCCGGCTCGGCGATTTCACGGACTACGAGCCCGGCGACGTCATTGAGTGCTATGAACTGGAAAAGATTGCGCAGACTCTGTAGGAGCGGCGGAAACAACCTCCTGCAGGGCTGTGCCGACTCCAGAATTTAAGCGGTATCGTCCGCTCCAGAGAAAGCCGCATCGCTTGTCCGCCAATTAGACTCACACTCCGGCGATAGGAAAACGCCAGATTTGCGGTGTCCAGAAACCGGTATGCCATGCGTCTTTGGTCGAGAACTCGCGGACACGAAGTTCTTTGGAATCAATTTCAATGTGGCAAATGGCCTGATTCTGGGATTTCCAGTGGCTGGCATTGTCTGTGTTGATAGCCGGGACGCCGTCGGCGGCTTTCATGTCCGGCGTGCCGTTCCAGCGGAAAAGATTGCGTGCATGGGTGTGCCCATAGAGGCAGGCGGCGAGGCGGCGGTCTTTGATCGTCTGGTAGAAGGCTTGGACGTCGCCGTAATCCCACTCGGCTTTCATGGCTGCCTCGTCAGGCACCTGCCTGGCATAGCGTGCGGCATCGACATGGTGCAGAATGACGATGGGCTTTTCCTTTGGAGTGTCGGCCAGATCTTCACGCAGAAAAGGTAGGCTGGCGAGGGGTGCGTAGCGGCGGCTCCGGATGATGGTGGGTTCGTCTCCCACGGTGATGCCGAGAGCGACGAAATGCACACCGGCCCAATTCCATGAATAGTGGAGGCCATTTTCAGACACGCGAGCAAGTCCGGCACGTTTTTTATTTCGCGCTTTGATTTCGGGTATCACCGGGCCATCTCCATGGGGGCTGTCATGATTACCGTGAACTTCGCGCACGGGCCAGTTCAGCCGACCGTCACCGCCATTGAGTCCGTAGTCGGCGAAACACGCGGCCATTTCCACTTCGGCTTTGCTGTAAAGGCGCGGACCTTTGTCGGCATTCTCGACGAGATCGCCGGCATGAAGGACGCCGTGAGGCACTGGCAGCACGCCACCGCCGGCGGTGGCCGTAATTTCTGTGCCTGGGAGACGATTCATCCAGTCGATCAGGCGGGCGCCGACCTCCACGGAGGTGGCGTTCATAGCACCGTTTTCAAATTCGTCCGCAAAGTAATGCGTGTCACCGACGAGAAAGAACGAGGCCACCTCTGCGGAAGGAATTTCCTGAGCGGCGAGGGCTAGGGAACCTGCCAGTGGTGCGGCGGCTGCGGTGGTAAGGAATTGTCTGCGCTTAATTTTCAACAATTATCACACGCACTTAAACCCGCCGAGGCAACAGCTAGCTCTCAACGCATCAGCGGCGGCGGAGGAGAGTGGCGCGCCGCTTAAATATCCGCAAGAACTTGGATTGAATTTAGCGGAGAAGTCGGCGGGCGGGATTCGGGCGGTCCGGAAATCCGCGGAGCACCTGATTCGCCGGAAGATCTGCGCTACCCCAGCCTTCCGAGAGCTGGCTCACGAGTTGTTCCGCCATGCGGGCCGCGGCTTCGTCAATCCCCTGGGATTCACTGCGTTGCCAGTTGGCGTCCGGCAAGAAACTGCTGCTGCCATCCACGGTGCCGGCAGTGAGCACGGCTCCATTGCGCGCTTCAATGGAGTAATCAAGAACTAGGCGGACTTCCTGCTCAATCGTACGCAAGGTATTGAAGCGGTCCGCACGCAACTGAGTGCGCTTCAGCGGGCGGATGGTGCCGCGCACAATTACATCAGCCGCGCTGGAATCCGTGACCCGATAGGCGCCATCCACTTGAAATTGACGGACAACGCGGTTTGTGATGAGCACGGAGGAGCGGGGGAGCTGGGTTTCATTATGAAATACCGGCACAGCTACGCTACGCACTCCTTCCATAGCCGCGGGACGGCTGGAGCCCAACTGATAGCCTTCACATCCCGGCAACAGGGCAGCAACTGTGACCGCGAGAGCAGTGCGTAGAGAGAATCGGAGATGGCCCATCGAGTGTGGGGCCGGTCAATTCTTCTTGGGCTCTTCCTCGACAGGGCCTTCCAGCGGCGGATCCAGAGCGGGGCGCTCCACGCCGGGCACTTCTACCGGCGGCAGAGGGGTGTTAGGATCGGGCAGAGGCAACTTGTTTGGATCCAGCAGCAGAGGGTCGGGTGTCCCAGGGTTAGTCGGCAGTTCGCCCGGCTCCAGTGGAGCGAGCGGCAGATAATCGCCGCGCATGGCAGGACTCGTCTGAGCGCTGTTTCCAACTATAGGCGGACCAGGTGGGCCAAAGTAGTTCTTCAAACCTTTCACGTCAACTGTCGCAGGCACTGCGAGCTTCTGACTGTTCAGAGCAAGGCTCTTCATGGAATCTTTGAGGCTAGGGTCTTTGAGGCTCATTTCATTCGCCCTGTCACGGGCTTCCTCGTAATAGGGCGAAGCCGGATTCTTGAGGACATCCGCATAATAGATCATCGCGGACTGGAATTTGCCCTTCCTCTGATAGAACTTGCCGGTCTTAAATGCGTTTTCGGTTTCCGCGTCGTCGATGGCATCCACGCTGCCGCCGGGTGTCATGCCACCAAAGAGTGCTTCGGCTTCCGAGTTGGCTTCGCGGGCCAGTTCGGCATTCGAAGCGTCGCGACTACCTTTCTCCACCTTGGCCATGTAAGTTTCACTGACCTTCAACTGGGCTTCGCGGGCCAACGGGCTGCGCGGATAATTGGACACGACTTTGCGGTATGCGGCGATGGCGGCATCGCGCTCCTTTTCCTCCTCGTGCACGCGGGCGACTTCATACTGGCATTCGGCGGCATGGCTTCCCTGAGGAGCATTGGATATAACCCTGCTGAGCATGCTAATTTGGTCTTCAGGTGAGAGGCGCGATTTAATGCCGAAGGTACGGTTTACCTTTTCCGTTCGGCCCATCATAGCGATGCTGAACTGTCGGTCCAGAGCTTCACTGAATTGCGGGGTCTGACGGTAGTTGCTGATCAACTTTTGGTATTCTTCGAAAGCCTTCTGGTATTTTCGGTCGTTCTCCAAGGCGGCGGCGATGCGGAATTGAGCTGCCGGGGCGTGGGAACTGTAGGGGAAGGTCTCCACGATTTTGCCGTAGCCGTCGAGCGCGGCTTTCTCCTTCCCGGCGCCGTCAGCTTCACGGGCTTTGGTCATAAGCGCGGCGGCGTTAATGTCAGCAGTGCGCAGGGCTTCGCCCGCAGGAACGGTGGCAGGAGCTTTATTCTTTTTCTTGAAGAATTTGGGCCATGCGGCAGGGGCATCCCCTTGGGCGACAAGGGTGCAAAGACCTACGGTGAAAAGAAAAACGCGGACGGTGTCGGTTTTCATGATGTGGGCAAAATAAACATAGGGTGCGCGCCGTCAAGTCGTGCCGCGCATCAGTTACAGGAATCTTCTTAGGCTTAACAATGCGGTAATTGGGAAGAGTTTTCGCATCGGATGCCGGACTAACGGCGGTTAAAGCGGGCCATTTCGCGCTCAATCTCGCGTTTCGCCTCTTTCTTCTTGAGGTCATCCCGTTTGTCGGTGGCTACCTTACCCCGGCCTACCCCCAGTTCTATTTTCACCCTCGGGCCCTTCCAGTAGATGCGAAGTGCCACCAGCGCATGACCCTTGACCTGACAAACGCCAAAGAGGCGCATGATTTCTTTTTTGTGCAGCAGGAGGCGGCGCACCCGCTTGGGATCGTGCTGTTCCCAGCTTGCTTTTTCGTAGGGCTGAATGTCGCAGCCGTAGAGCAGACATTGCCCCTGTTCCACGCGGGCAAAGGCGTCGCGCAGATTTATCAGGCCGGCTCGGATGGACTTCACCTCGGTCCCCTTGAGTTCTACTCCAGCCTCAATGGTCTCGAGGATGTGATAATCCTGTAACGCCTTCCGGTTCGTAGAAATCTCTGGGTTCACGGTGATTCCTCACAGTCTCCTCTGCGATGACAGCGGGAACTTTTTGGCTTTCTGGCTGGAGCCACTCAGGAGCCAGAGTCAAACTGCGGGGTGACCGTCTGCAGTTTCGGCCTGAATCTTTCCTTCGATGATTTCTAGCAGCGCGATATCTCCTTGGCCAAGGCGCATGCCGTAGCCTGCCGTATTGATGAGGGGCGCCCGCCCCTGGTTGAGCTGGCGCACGCGGCGGGAGACGAGATTGATCAGCACCGGAGGGTTGGGGATAATTTTTGCCGCTTTGTCGATGAGGTCGCTTTTCATGATGAATGAGGAAAGTTGCCCGGCAGGTGCCGGATAAAATGGGGGTCGTCATATAATGCGTAATCCTTGGCTGGCAAGTGGCGATTTCCCTTGTTGCGGGGCGAGACGGTTTGCCGCACCGCGGACATCGGCACGAGAATCTGCCTCCAATGACAGAATCAGACAAACCTCATTTTCGCGAGAGCCTCAAAACCGTCCTGCGGGGCACTGCTGCGGATGATAGAGCGGGCTGGTCTTCGGATATCTGTGGACATTTGCGGGAATCAGAGGTTTGGTCGAAGGCGGCTACTGTCATGATTTTTGCCGCGACTCGCTATGAGCCGGACCTACTCCCACTAATCAGCGGGGCGGCGGGCAGGCGGCTTATTTTTCCGGCTATGTTGGATAGCCGCATTGAGCCCCGCGTGGTCGCCACTGCGGAGGAACTCTTCGTCTCCCGGGGCGGCATCCGGGAACCGCTCGACGGGGTGCCCGTGCGTCCGGGTGAAATTGATCTGATATTGGTGCCAGGGCTTGGCTTCACTCCCGGCGGGTTGCGTCTCGGGAGGGGAAGGGGAGACTACGACCGCTTTTTGCCCGGGCTGCGCCCGGAGGTTCCGCTGGTGGGGACAGCGTTTGCATGCCAGTTGCGGGAGGATTTGCCCGCTGGGCCACTGGATGTGCGCATGACGGCGGTCCTAACGGAAAAAGGGTTTGCCGGGGTGCAATTTTTAGCGCTAGAAGCGGGCTAATTTTCCACCGGTGACTTTTCTTCCTTGCGCCGAGGTGTTTCACCGTCTCTCTGCCCTCCCATGAAGTTTATTTTCTTCACTGGCGGCGTTGTTAGTTCACTCGGCAAGGGCCTCACGGCAGCCTCTCTCGGCACTCTCCTCGAGCACAGGGGATTGCGTGTCATCCTCCAAAAGTTCGATCCCTATCTCAATGTCGATCCGGGCACCATGAGCCCGTTTCAACACGGAGAGGTATATGTGCTGGATGATGGCGCGGAGACGGACCTTGACCTTGGGCACTACGAGCGCTTCACCAGTGGCAAGCTCAGCCAACTCAACAATCTGACCAGCGGTCAGGTCTACCGCGACGTGCTCGACAAGGAGCGCCGCGGCGACTACCTCGGCAAGACCGTCCAGGTCATTCCGCACATTACGGATGAAATCAAAACGCGCATCCGCACCGTCGCTGAGAAAAGCGGAGCGGATGTCATCATCACGGAAATCGGCGGCACTGTCGGCGACATTGAGGGCCTGCCCTTTCTGGAAGCCATGCGTCAGTTCATGCACGAGGCGGGGCGGGAGAATGTCCTCTTTGTCCATGTGACCCTCGTGCCCTATATCAAGGCTGCCGGAGAGTTGAAAACCAAGCCCACGCAGCAAAGCGTGGCCAAGTTGCGGGAGATTGGTATTCAGCCTAGCGTGGTGGTTTGTCGTACAGAGTTTCCCCTAGAGCAGGATGTGCGGGAAAAGATCGCCCTATTCACCAACATCCCGGTGAACGCAGTGATCGAAGCCCGCGATGTGAAGAATACGATCTACGAACTGCCCGTGATGCTGCACCGGGAGAATTTTGACGAACTGGTTTGCCGCGAACTGGGCTTCGAAACGAAAGACCCCGACCTCACGCAGTGGAAGAATTTCGTGGACCGCGTGGTCAATCCAACTAACAAAGTCCGAATCGCTGTCGTGGGCAAATACATTGAGCTGCAGGACGCCTATAAGAGTGTCTACGAAGCCCTCACCCACGCAGGTGCTGCATGCGACTGCGAAGTGCAGCAGGTGCGTGTGGATGCTGAGGAACTGGAACGCGAGGACCCGGCTCGCCTGCTCGGGGACGTGCAGGGCATTCTGATACCCGGCGGCTTTGGTGACCGGGGCGTCGAAGGCAAAGTTATTGCTGCAAGGTATGCCCGCGAGAAGGGCATTCCCTATCTGGGGCTGTGCCTTGGCATGCAGATTGCCACGATTGAATTTGCCCGCCATGCGTGCGGTCTCGAGGGGGCAAACAGCACGGAATTCGGCGACAACTCGCCGCATCCGGTGATCTGTCTCATGGAAGAGCAGGAAGGCGTGACCGCTCTCGGCGCCAGCATGCGACTGGGCACATGGGAGGCGAAAGTGCAGGAAGGCAGTCTCGCGCACCGGCTTTATGGATCAAGTCTCATCAGTGAGCGGCACCGGCACCGCTATGAGTTCAATAACAAGTATCGGGCCCAGCTGGAGGGAGCAGGATTTATTATCTCTGCCACCAGTCCGGATGGGTCGCTGGTCGAGATCATAGAAGTGAAGGGGCACCCGTTTTACATTGCCTCACAATTCCACCCTGAATTTTTGTCCAAGCCCAATCACCCGCACCCTCTCTTTCAGGGCTTCATTAATGCTGCCTTGAACCGTCAGAAGCGCTGACCATTCGCTGCCATGCCGCGTCCGGCTTTGTTTTTCATGCTAGCGTTCGCCTGGGTGCCAGCCGGTGCTCAGGAAACGGAGCCTGCTGCTAAACCCATTCACCGGCCGCCTGCCTTAGGGCCTGCCAGCACAAAGCTGGCGGAAACGGAGCCAGTGACCGGAAGGCCGGCCGAGCCAAAGCCAGCAAATGATTCCCGGCCCGAAGAGTCCCTACTACCCGCTCATCCCGCGGAATCAGTTGCCTTGCCTGAATCCTCTCCACCCGCAGGATCTGCGGCCGCTGCCTCCGAGGTCACTGCCCCGCCGGCACCGGCCGACCGCATCTGGGATCAGACCGGAAAGTGGGCTCCGGCTGAGCGGAAAGTAGCCGCTGATGAACTGAACGCTGCGGCTGTGCAGTTGCGTTTTAGTGTTTTCTTGGTGAACCTCAACGCCGCCCCGGATGAGCAGGCGGCGGACCTCGCGAAGCGACTGCTTTACTCATGGAAGGGCACCGCTGACCGGGCGGTTATTCTCACCGGTCCCGGACTACAGCCGCCGGTTTTGATTGAAAGCGAAGGTGAGTCGCTGGGGAGTATTCCGGAGGAACAACTGATAGCGTTTCATGCCGCCGCGAGGGCGGAGGCTGCTAGAGTCCCCGCTGGTCTGGCCCCTTCCCTCGCCGCGGCACGCAGTCTCATTTCCCAAATGAATTCTTTTCGCGCTGGCGGGACTCTTGGTCCAACAGTTCCGGTCGCCCTTGTGGTTGAGTCGGGCGAGGAGAATCCAGGCAATATCAAACTTCTCTGGCTGGCTCTTGGAGCCATCAGCACCGTAGTGGTCCTCGCCGCTGCTTTCTTCATGAAACGCGAGCAAACTTCTGCCTTGGTTTTCCCTCCAGTGTCCTTCCGCGCGCGGTTTTCGGCCCCTCATTCCGGAGGCAATAATGCACTGATTTCATTTTCGGCCTCGGCGCCGCCCGGGCAACAGAAACGCCAGTAGCAGTCCTATCGGGCGAGGCCGGAGTTAGATTCATTAGAGTTTCTCGGCAAATTAATTTGGCCGAAACACATAATGTGTGAATAATACCGGGCAAATGCAGTCTCTATATTGCACCCTCATTAACAATATGAATATACGCCAACTCCTGCTCTCTGTTGCCGCCCTCTCCAGTTCCGTCGTGCTAAGCTCCTGCACCGTGGATGGCTGCGGATACTCCTCCAATTACGACAATGACGGCTATAGTCCCTCCCACTACAGCCCCGCCATCTACGCTACCACCGTTTACAGCTCCGGCTACTATGGTCGTCCTCACTATAGTTCCTGTTACAAGCGGCCCGTTTACTTTCGCCCGCGCATCTACTGTCCGCCCAGTGGCCACGGCAGCGGCGGTCATGGAGGACATAGAGGTCACGGCAGCGATTCATTGAGCGGCGGCCACGCCAGCGGTAATGATTCCAGTCCGCCGGTAGTGAGACCTCCGCGCGGTGGCGCCAGCGGTGCATCTGCGGGAAACCGCGATGCCGTGCGCGAGAGTCGCTCCGAACCCATTAGCCGTCCGCCATCCGTCATTGAAAGCCGCCCGATAATCGAGCGCGCGAGCAGAGGGAGCGGTAATCTTTCCCACGATAAGAGAAGCAAAGTGCTGAAGCGCGATTAGCGAGTATCTGCATCCCCCAACAGCGTGCGGCGTGAGGCTGAAAATCCTCACGCCGCATTTTTTGTGCCCTGAGGATCCTCCAAGGGAAATTGTGATGAATCCGTCTCTTGCCGCATGCGCATATGTGAGGCAGGACGAAGTTGATTTCCTCACTTCATGCCTGATTCCCAGCCCTTCCTTGACCCAGCGTTCCATATCGAATGGTCCCGACTTACCCCGGAGTATATCGTGCCTGACATCAGTCGGGCGCTAGAACTAGCGGCGGTGCGCATCGACACACTTTGCGGGTCCGACCGCGGTAGGATGTCTTTTGAAACAACCCTGCTCGCCTTTGAAGAAGCGCTCGCGCCCCTCAATGAGGCTTGGGGTCGGGTCAGTCACCTCGACAGCGTATGCAACTCCCCTGTGTTTCGAGAAGCATACAATGCCATGCTGCCACGGGTCAGCGAGTTCTTTGCGCGACTTTATCTCAATGATGCCCTCTGGGACTTGTTCAAGACTTTCATCGAGACTCCGGAGGCGGCAAAACTTACTGGCGTGCAGCAGCGATTCCTTGAGGAAACGGTCGCGGATTTCCGCGCCAGCGGCGCTGATCTGCCTGCGGACAAAAAGAAGCGTCTGGAGGAACTGGAGTCGGAACTGGCGCAGGTGACGCAGAAGTTTTCTGAGAACGTTCTCGATTCCACGAATGCGTGGGAACTGATCATCGATGATGAGTCCAAATTGGTCGGCCTGCCTGACTTTGCCAAAGCCGCAGCGGCCGCGGAGGCGAAGGTTAAAGGCCAAACCAAAAAGCCGGCATGGCGTTTCACATTGAAGGCGCCGAGCCTCACGCCGGTGCTGGAGAACCTTGAGGATGAGGCCGTCCGCCGCGAGGTCTGGGAGGCCAGCAGCCGCATTGGACTTAGCGGCGACTGGGACAATACGGCAAACATCCGCCGCATTCTGGAACTTCGTCAGGAGAAGGCGGAAATCCTTGGCAAGGCGAACTTTGCTGATCTGGTGCTCGAACGTCGCATGGCGCGCAACGGAGCCCGGGCGCTCGCGTTCACTGAAGATCTGCACGGACGGATCACCAGCGCCTTCAGTAGGCAGACACGCGAGATTCAGGAATTTAAGGCGGAGGCCACCAAATCCCGCGCCGGTCTGCTGGAGCCATGGGATGTGGCCTACTGGTCTGAGAAGCGGCGCAAGGCGCTGTTCGATTTTGATGAGGAGGAACTGCGCCCGTATTTCCCTATCGACGGCGTTTTCAGAGGGATGTTCCATCTCTGCGAGCGCCTGTTTGATCTGCAAATTAGCCAGCGGGAATCCGTCTTTGTCCAACCTGGTGACGAGTGCCCTGCGGGAGCCGTCGAAGTGTGGCATCCAGAGGTAAAGTTTTACGAAATCCGCAACGAGCGCGGCACGCATCTGGGCTCGTTCTTCGCAGACTGGCACCCTCGTGATGCCAAACGCGGCGGTGCGTGGATGAACTACCTGAAGACGGGCCGCCCGCCGGTGGGTGAGCAGGACCGCGAGCCCCATCTCGGGCTAATTTGCGGCAATATGACCCCTAGTGTGGACGGAAAGCCGGCGCTCCTATCGCACGGGGAAGTAGAAACCGTATTCCATGAATTCGGTCACTTACTTCACCACCTGCTCGGGCAGGTGGAAATCAAGTCGCTCAACGGCGTGAACGTTGCTTGGGACTTTGTGGAACTACCGTCCCAGATCATGGAGAACTTCTGCTGGGAACGTGAAAGCCTTGATTTCTTTGCGCGCCATTATGAGACCGACGAGACCATTCCGCAGAAGCTTTATAAGAAGATGCTCGCGGCGAAGAATTACAACTCTGCCATTACCAACATGCGCCAGCTCGGTTTTGGAAAAATGGACCTCGAACTGCACATCAACCACGCGAAAAACCCAGGTGGGCTTGATGAAACGGTGGAATCGATCCTCAAGGGTTACCTGATGCCGTTAGCCACAAGGCCGCCCACCATGGCCCGCCGCTTCACGCATTTGTTTGGCAGTCCTGTAGGCTATGCCGCAGGCTACTACAGCTATAAGTGGGCGGAAGTCCTCGACGCCGACTGCTTCAGCCGCTTCATCAAGGAGGGCGTGCTCAATCCGGCCATCGGGATGGCTTTCCGCGACTGCATTCTCAGCAAGGGGAATAGTGAGCCGCCGGAGAAGCTCTTCCGAGATTTCATGGGACGTGATCCCGACCTCAGTGCGCTCCTTGTGCGTAACGGGCTTGCGTGAACTTTTGCCGATTATTTTGACACGGACGCCCTGAGGGGCGAGGTTTGCGGCCATGTCAGATGAGCAACCCGTCACTGCACCTCTCCGTCTCCGTCCACTTTACATGGAGCGGGTGTGGGGAGGTCGTAGTTTGGAGAGTCTCTACGGGCGCCTTTTGCCGGAAGGCGTCCCTATCGGAGAGAGCTGGGAAGTTGTGGACCGCCCGGATAGGCAGAGTTTGGTCCGAAGTGGGCCGCTGAGCGGGCGCACGCTTCACGAGCTTTGGGAGCAGAAACGGGAGGAAGTTTTTGGTGTGGCAGCTCCGTCTACGGAGCGGTTTCCTCTCATGGTCAAGATTCTCGATGCACGGGACAAACTGAGTATTCAAGTGCACCCTCCGGAGGATATAGCGGCCAGTCTTGGAGGCGAGCCCAAGACAGAGATGTGGTATATCGCTCATGCGGACGAAGGTGCCGCGCTCTATGTTGGGGTTCAGCCGGGGATGGACCGCGATACTTTTGCCTGCGCGATAGAAGGGGGCACGGTGGAGCAGATTGTGCACCGGTTATCTGTTAAGGCGGGGCAGTTCATTTTCGTCCCCAGCGGTCGTCTTCATGCGATTGGCGCTGGACTCGTCATTTTTGAAATTCAGCAGAACAGCGACACTACCTTCAGAGTCTTCGACTGGAACCGCATGGGACTCGCCGGAACCCCGCGCGTTCTGCATGTCGCGGAATCGCTTCAGTGCATCGACTACAACGATACCGCGCCCGCCATGGGCATGGTTGATGGTAGTGTCCTCGTGGATTGCCCTCATTTCGTCGTCGAGCGGATTCAACTGGTGCCCGATACCAGCACGAAGTGGGGGTGTGCCGGTGAATTCTCGATTCTCGCCTTGGCCAGCGGCGATGCAACGCTCAACGGCGAGCCTCTGGCCTGCGGGGATTTTGTAATCATGCCGGCCTGCCTTACCGTCAGGGAACGCGGCGTTCGCACTGAAAAGGGAGCCACCTTGTTGAAAACGGGCTTCGCCGGGTCGCGTGCTCTGGGTGTTCATTAAGATAAATTGGTTGCGCCGGCCAGTGTGTTATGGAAACTATAAATATAGGAAAGAACCACCTCGAAACAATTTTGATTGTCACCGCCTGCGGATTCGGGTTGTGGAAAGTGATGTATGGATGGTTTGGTCCTCCGGTGACGCACTGAGAGGTGGCGATGCTTACGGAGTCAAATTACCGGGATTTGTAGCGGGGGGAGGGTGCGCTGATCGCCATTTTCACAAAGCCCGGGCGAAACTCCTGTTCGGCGCAGGCGCTCTCGCCCATGGCGGAGCATTCGAAGGGCCGGGCGATCGTCGCCGTGAGCGACTTGTCAAAGAATCCCGCTCTAGGACGCCGGGCAAATGCGCTGGCGGGCACGATAATTATTTACCACGGAGGCCGCAAAGTGGCGTGCAGTGATGGCTCGGGGAATCTGGCGTTTGGCATTGAACTGGCGTCATTGGGCCTCGCCATCCCCCCGGAGTAGTGTCGTTACATTCCGGCGGGAAGAAACACACGGGCTCAAAATTTGCCCAACCGTTTCCCCAGCCGCTCCCGCACATCGGCGGCGAACCGTTCGATATGACTGAGCGTAAAATCGAGGATGTCGAGCGAGGCATCTTTAACAAGAGGCGTGAGGTCCATCGCGAAGGCGATGGCGGTAGCTTTGTCGCTGTTGTGGGAATCAAAAAAGGTGGCGTTGGCGCGGCGGCGGCCCATGACGGCGAGATCATAGCGTTTGCCCCCCGCGATCTGGCTGTCGAAGACGCCCCCGAGCGCGGCGGCGAGGTTTTCGTTGCCGGACACGTCATGGATGACTTTTTCGCTGTCGTTCATCCAGTCGAGATTCCGCCACACCTCGCAGCCGTGCACTGCTGACGGGCGACGTTCAGTGGGGAGTGAGCGCACAGCTTCAATAAGAGCAACGGTTACGCCAAGGTGGGTGTCGTGTTTGTCGGCGGGATTGTGCGTGTAGATGATCTGAGGAGTGCAGGCTTGCAGGACTTTGGCTAGGTCTTCGCGCAGGCGGTTGTCGGACGAGTTCTTTACCAATGAGCTGGGGTGGTCGAGCTGGATCATGGCTGCAAAGCGTCCGATGACGGCGGCCTTGTTTTGTTCCTCACGGCGAATGGCCTGCATGGACTCATCTGTGCAGGAGGCGTAGGCGCCGGTGCGGGAGCTACCCGCTCCATTCGTGCAGGTCACACCTCCGAAGGAAGGCTGTGCTTTGTAGAAGCATTCGAGGATTCCGTGATATGCCATGAACTCAAGGTCGTCCTGATGAGCTCCGACACCGAGATGCGTGATGCGCTCGAGAGCGGCAGGAACGTGCGACTGGTCGGGAATAAAGACGGTGGCGTTGGGCTGGCTGAGTTGCATGATGACGCATGGGGGCAGGGGAACGGTTCCCTGCAATGATCAATTCCTCGCAAAATTCCGCACCGCCCGGAGGAAGGCGTGGATTTTTTCGTGGCTTTTCACGCCGGGCGCGCTTTCGACTCCGCTGGCAGTATCGAGGCCGGGAGGGTGCACTGCGGCCATGGCCGCAGCGGCATTTTCAGGGGTGATGCCACCGCTGAGCAGAATGAGCTTATCCGGGAAGGCGCGCACGGCATCGGCCGCCAGCGCCCAGTCACTCAGCCGCCCGGTGCCACCGTAGTCGATGGGGGCATGAGCATCAAGGATGAAGGCATCCGCCGGGTGTGTTGCCAACCCGGCGGCATCCTCCGGCGAGCGCAGCGCCAGTGCCCGCAGCACCGGTAGTCCCAGCGATTTGACTTCCTGACAAAAAGCGGGCGATTCGTCACCGTGGAGTTGCACGGCATCGAAGCACCCGGTCTCCACCGCTGTGCGGATTTCGTAAACCGGCGCATTCACAAACAAAGCCACCCGCAGCGGCCCTCTCTCGCAGGCTCCAAGCCATGCGGCGGCCTTTTCGAGTGGAAGGTAGCGCTTCGACTTTGGATAGAGATTGATGCCTACCGCATCAGCTCCTGCCTCCACACAGGCGTGCATATCCGCCGGTCCGGAAAGGCCGCAGATTTTGACAAACGTGTGTGCGGGTGAAGGAATAAGCATGGTGGGCAAAGGCAGGAATTGAGGGTGCCGCGCAAGGGTAATGCCTTGTTTGGCGGCCGCGCGTGCGCAGCTTTAATGGGTTTTATAGTCGGGGTATCTCTTCACGCAATCAATGACGATGATCTCCTGCACTGCCACCTACTGTCTGCTATCCGTCGCCGCACCGGAATGGCGGACAGCAAACATGTCTGCGTTGACCGCAGCCCCATCGGAATGGCCATTTGCGCGCGACTGGCTCTGTCGTCTTTGCAGGGGTTGGCTCAGGTCGGCACGAAACTGACAGGGGGGAGTTCTTGGCCGCTGCTTCAGCGGTCGCATAGTCGCGTAGGCCCAGAAGCATGGGCATCCGGCTGTTGTCGTCGAAGTGGAAGGCCGGGCATGGGTGGCCGGGCGGAATGCGTTTTTCATGGACTCTGAGGATCCCTGCCTTGACGGTTTTCTCTTATTAATGCCTCGCCGGGCCTCTGCCGCGTCTCCTCGCACCAAAGCCCTTGCCCGGGGCAATTTGAATCCTATGACAACTTTGTTAACATATGATCTCCCATAACAGTCTAGCACTCGCCCTGCTCGCAATTTGCTCATCGGTTTCCGCCGCAGACAAATCGCTCTTCACGCGGGGGCCATATCCTCAATTGGCCACCAGCACTGGCATCACTATCGTCTGGCGTACCCGCGCCGTCATGCTGCCGGAACTGCGTATCGGCACTACACCGGGCGAGTTGACCAGCTCGGGTTCCTTCGAGCATTTTACGGCCAGACGCACCATTCTGGATGGTCCGTCATCATCCGCTAGTAGCCCGCTGCATTCCGCTCCCTCTGGCACAACTCAGTTTGAGGCTCCGGTCACAGGGTTAAAGCCCGGCACCCGCTATTACTACGGCATCTACGACAACGGGAAACTACTCACGCCGGATGACGACTCCTGCACCTTCACTACTCTTCCGGATCCCGGCACCAGCGCGCCCGTCACATTCTGGGTAGTTGGCGACAGTGGGACGGCCACAGCTAGTCAGAAAGCCGTGCACAGCGCCTTTAAACAGTGGCGGGCCCGGACAAAATCGAACGTCGATTTCTACGTGCACGTCGGCGACATGGCCTACACCAAAGGCCTCGACTCTGAGTTCCAGTTTTCCTTTTTCGATATCTACGGAGAAACCCTCCGGGGACTCACCTGCTGGCCCTGCATCGGCAATCATGAGGGAGGCACTGCCAAGGGCGCGACAGGCACCGGACCTTATTTCGACGCCTATATTTCGCCCAAAAACGCCGAGGCTGGCGGCACTCCCAGCGGCACCGAGTCCTACTACTCATGGGATTTTGGAAAGACGCACTTCATCGCACTCAATAGTCATGACATGTCCCGCAAGCCCGGCGGACAGATGGCGCAGTGGCTGAAGGCGGACCTTGAAAAAGCTAACGCGGACTGGATAATTGCCTACTGGCACCACCCGCCCTATACCAAGACATCTCATGACTCTGACAAGGAGAAGGATTTGCGCGAGATGCGCGAAAACATCATGCCCATTATCGAAAGTGGCGGCGTCGATCTCGTTCTGACTGGGCACAGCCATGCCTATGAGCGATCTTTCCTCCTCGACGGAGCCTACACAACTCCCACGGTTTCCGAGAATGCCGTGCTGGATGACCGCAGTGGCGACCCCAAAGGCACCGGCCCCTATCGCAAACGGCCGGGTACCCTGCCCAATGAAGGAACCCTGCAAATTGTCGCCGGACACGGCGGGCAGGCTCTGTCGCGCAAGGAACGGCCCCATCCGGTCATGCGCCGCACTATCGTCGAATGGGGATCGGTCATTGTCGAAGTGAAAGGGGACACACTTACAGCCGCCATGCTTAATGCAGATGGCAAGGTCCGGGACACCGTGCAAATTAAGAAAGATGCGAAGTCAGCGCCGCTGCGCATCGCTAGGCCCAAAGCTCCGGAACCGCCGGAGGGGCCGTTAAAACTCAAGACATATGTGCCAGCCGGCCAGACGCTGGTCGAACCAGCGTCGCCATGACCCTCCGGCGGTTCATCCTCCTCGCATTGGTCTGTAGCGCTGCCGGGGCCATAGCCGATCAGGGGCACGAGGTCCGCATTGAAGATATCAACAGGCTGATTTCAGAAAATCCCAGCCTGCCGGATCTTTATTACCAGAGGGGCATCAATTACGCCGAGATTCCCCGGTTCGATGAGGCGCGTGCCGACTTCGAAAAAGTACTCACTCTCTCGCCGGGCTTTATCCCAGCCGAGCGCGAACTGGCCCAGATGGATGCCGACACGGGCAAATTGGCCGAAGGAATAGCCAGACTGCGTAAAGCCATCGACGGAGCCACGGCCGATGCCGCATTTCATCTGCCCTACTGCTACGCGGTCCTCGCCGACCTGCACCTGCGCGAGAGAAAAGATACCGAAGCTCTCGCGGCGGCACAGAAGGGAATCGACATGAGCACGGAACTCAACATTGATCTCTACCTGTTCCGTGCCGAGGCGCAGCGGCGTCTCGGCAAGCACGATGATCGCGTTCGTGATCTCGCCACGGCCAAGGAAAAAGTGAAGAGTTACCTCCTCGTAGTGATGTGGGTCGAGGCTCTCATTGATGCCGGACAAACAGCCGAAGCCCTGCCGTTCATTGAAAAAGAGCTGGAAGCGTCTCGACTCAAGGCCTCGTGGCTCATCCGGCGGGCGCGTCTTTACCTCCATGAGAGAAAGCAAACTCAGGCCACTGCAGACCTCGAGCAGGCGCTGGCCGAAATCGAGACCCGGTTGCGCCCGGAGCGGCCTGACCTTTCGCTTCTCTGCGATCGCGCGCTGATTTATGCGCTGCTGGGCCGTAAATCGGAAGCGGCCACTGAACTGGCCGGTGCTAAAGCCCAGGGCGCGGTGTCATGGATGACACGGAACGCGGAATCGGTCCTTGCGAAGTAGATGGGCCTCCAGCCTCAGCGCAGCGGAAGCTGACCTTTGCATTTCGGCCACGAACTGCACCGCCAGATCTGCTGCACCGGCATACTGCGCGCGGGCTGGATTTCACTGGCATTGAGCACACGGGCTTCCTGGATTCCGGTCGCGCCACTGGAAAGACCTGCCATTTACCACCCTCTAACGGCCTCCGGGTTTGAATCAAGCCCGCCCTCGGTCAGGGACCATATTCGCTTTGCGCAAAGGACCTCGGCGTTCATAAAAGTGCTCCCATGCTCCCAGCCAACACCGAACGCCAAGTCATCGATGACTTCTCGATTATTCCCGACCCCCACGAACGCCTTGCTGCGCTCGTGGCCGCGCACGGCGGCCCAGGCATTCCCGATGCCGAACGCCGGGACGCGGATCTGGTGCCAGGCTGCGTCTCGCGCGTCTGGCTCACTGCATCGGTCCAAAATAGCGTGCTGCATTTGCAGTGGGACGCCGACAGTCCGTTGGTGCGCGGCCTCGCCGGTTTGATTTGCCGGGTTTACGAAAGCGCCGCGCCGGCGACTGCGGCCGCGCACGACACGGAGGTCTTGAGCGCCCTAAAGCTTGACCGTCAGCTCTCCCCCACCCGACTCAATGGACTCACTAACTTCGGCCAGCGCATCCGCGCTCTCGCGGCTAGCCTATCCTGATGCTCTGCGACGCACACTGCCACTACCATGATCCGCGCCTCGGCTCTCTGCATGAGGGATTCGCAGATCTGCTGAGGCAGCATAAAATTGGTGCCGGTGTAGTGAATGGCACCCGTGAGAGTGACTGGCCCGCGGTGGCTGAAATTTGTGCCGCTCATCCGTCCCTCCTCCCTGCCTTTGGCCTGCATCCATGGTATACTGCCGGACGAAGCCTTGACTGGGAGACCGCGCTCATCCGTTTTCTTGATCAGCATCCCGGCGCCACGCTGGGGGAGACCGGGCTCGACTGCTGGATTGAGGGACACGACATCGAAGATCAAAAGCGCGTCTTCTCCCGGCAGTTGGCCATCGCCCGCGAGCGAAACTGCGCCATCACGGTCCATTGTCTTCGTGCTCATGAGCCGCTCCGTCAGGTATTACAAAATCAAGCCGCCCCGGCCCGAGGATTTCTACTCCACGCCTACGCGGGCTCTGCTGCTCTGGTCCCATGGTTGCTGGAGAAGGGTGCGCATTTTTCTTTTCCGCCCTACTTTCTTCATGCGCGTAAAGCTCCCCAGCGGGAAATGTTCCGCTCACTGCCAGAGGAACGCCTGCTCATCGAGACCGATGCCCCTGATCTCGTACCGCCGCCGGAGCAAAAACTCGAGCCGCTGCGGGCCGCGGACGATACAGAGCTGAACCATCCGGCGAATCTAACGCTTGCCGCCCGGGCTCTGGCGGAGATTCGAAACCTGACGGTGGATCGTATCGCCCAGCTCACCGCAGCCAACTGGCGCCGCCTATTCCAATCCTGATTTATGCCCGAACTTATCCTCCCTCCCGGCGACTTTGCCGCCTATATCTTCGACTGCGATGGCACGCTTGTTGATTCCATGCCGCTGCACCTAAAGGCATGGCGTGCGGCCCTTGAGGGTCACGGGTTTCCGCCGGAGAAATTCACGCTACAGATGCATCATGACTTCGCCGGGATGCCGGGCACGGCGATTGTGCGCAAAATGAACGCCGATTTCGGCTGCGCTTTGTCCCCGGAGCAGGTGGAGGCGGACAAAGTGGAATGGTATCTGGCGCATCACCATCGCGTGCGGGGTATTGAGCCGGTCATCGCTATTGCCCGGTCGGCCCGCGGACGCATTCCCATGTCGGTGGCTTCCGGCAGCGATGCTCACATTGTTCACGATTCCCTAAAATCGGTGGGAATTCAAGATCTCTTCCCCACTGTGATCACGCCCGTGGATGTGGAGCGGGGGAAACCCGCGCCGGACATGTTTCTGTTGTGTGCGGAGCGCATGGGCGTGCCGCCGGAGAAATGTCTGGTCTTCGAAGACGGCCACCTCGGTATCCAGGCGGCGGAAGCTGCCGGCATGGCATCCGTGTTCATCTCCACGCAGTTTTCGGCCGGGGAGTGAACAAAACCTCGTTGCCAACCACGCCAGCGGCGCGTTCTAAAGCTTACCATTATGATTACTGAGGCCATTATCACTGACACGCTCCGCACTGTTCGCTATCCCGGATTTAGCAGGGACATCGTTTCGTTCGGACTGCTCAAAGGCGTGACCGTGGATGGCAATGATGTGACCGTGCGACTGGAGGTGGCCACTCGTGATGCAAATATCCCGCGGCAGATCCATGAGGCAGCCAATGCAGCCCTGCAGGGGTTGCCGGGCATTGGTAATGTAAATCTGGATTTCAACATCAAGGACGCAGAAGCAACCGGTGGCGTTGCCAAAAGCAGTATTCCCGGTGTGAAAAAAATCGTCGCCGTCGCCAGCGGTAAGGGCGGCGTGGGCAAGAGCACGGTCGCAGCGAACCTTGCTGTGGCCCTGCGTGCTCAGGGTTTGCAGGTAGGCCTCTGTGACTGCGACCTTTACGGTCCCAGTATGGGGCTCATGTTCGGCACGGATGAGCAACCGATGGCCACGGAGCAAAATGAGATTATTCCTAACGAGGCGCACGGCATCAAGCTGATGAGCATGGCCTTTCTTCTCAGCGACAGTTCCCCGGTCGTGGTGCGCGGGCCGCTGGCTACGCGCTATATTACCCAGTTCCTCCGCCAGACCGCGTGGGGAGATCTCGACGTGCTGGTGCTTGATCTTCCTCCCGGCACGGGGGACATTCAGCTCACTATCGTACAAACTGTGGCCCTCGACGGTGCGGTCATTGTCACCACCCCGCAGGAAGTAGCGCTCATCGATGCACGTAAAGCCGTGGGTATGTTTGCTAAAGTCAATGTCGCGGTGCTCGGCATCGTTGAGAACATGAGTTACTTCCTCTGTCCATCCGACGGCGTGCGTTATGACATTTTCGGCACTGGGGGCGGCCAAAAAGAAGCGTCACGTGTTGGCGTGCCGCTACTGGCACAACTTCCTATCGACATGGTCACGCGGGAATCCGGTGACACCGGCAGCCCGGTTGCGCTGAAGCCAGCAGCGGAGAATGCAGTAAGCGCCGCATTTCACGAACTGGCCACCAAAGTGCGGGGTCTGCTGTAAATAAACCGCAACGCGCAGCTTACTTTTCTCGAAACGCAGCGGCTTAGCGGGGGCCATCACGTGCAACAGTGCATGGAGCTCCAGAAATGGCCCGGCCTCCGCAGCGAGGGGCAGAAACCGCCTATACTCCCGGACGGTGGGCCTGAAGCCCGCCGGTATCGGGAGCCATTGGGCCATTGGCTGCGATCTTATTACTGAATCTGTTACAGTGCCGTGTATCTATGATGCTATCCGCGAGTGCGGCAAGTAAGGCTGCGTGACATTCGGGGCAGGTTGTTCTTTCATGGCATTGGGCGCAGCGGTCCTATCACCAACGTCTGAAACCCGAACACAGAAAACTCTCAACCCCATGCGATTTCTCCTGATCCTTCTGCTCTTCGTCTCCCTGCCTCTAAGAGCCGCCCCGCTCGAAGTGCGGGTGCTGACCTTCAATTTGCGATACATCACACTGGAGGACCTCGGTGAACGAATGTGGACCGCCCGCCGGGATGATGCCGCTGCGGTAATCAAAGACGATGGCGCGGATTTCATCGGCCTCCAGGAGGCTTTCCGCGTCATGATTGATGACGTGAAAGCGCGTGTTCCGGACCTCGGAGAAACCGGAGTCGGACGCGAGGACGGAAAGCAGAAAGGAGAATATAGCGCCATCTTGTTCCGGGAAAAAGTCTGGGAACTGGAAGATGGCGGCACCTTTTGGCTGAGCGACACACCGGAAGTGCCTGGTTCTGCCACATGGGGCAACAAAGTGACCCGGATTTGCTCATGGGGAAAATTCCGTCACCGGGCGCTGGGCAGCGCGGTCTTTGTCTATAATGCCCACTTTGATCACCAATCCCAGCCCGCGAGGGAAAAAGGCGCCGCACTCATCATGCAGCGTATCGCCGCGCGTGAATCCAAGGCTCCCGTGATTTTCATGGGAGACCTGAATGCTTCCCCCGACAATGGAGCCATCACCGTAATCAAAAACGGCCCTCCGGTCTTGGCCGACACATGGCCGGTCATGAATCCCGCAGTCCCCGCCACAGAAGCAGGAACCTTCCACCGCTTCACCGGCGCCCGTGGCATGGGGCGCATCGACTACATTTTCGCCGGCCCGGAATGGGAAGTGAAACAGGCCTCGATCCTTCATCCGGAGAAGAACGGAAAATTCCCCAGCGATCACTGGCCCGTCCGCGCCACGCTCGCGCTCAAATAGGAGACGTCAGAATAAAGACCTGCCCGCTGGACTTCGAGGTAAGTGACTTTCACCCGGCAACGCAAAGTTCTGTGTCGTGTGGCGTCCATCACGGAAAGCCCGAATCGTGAAGTGACCTGCGGAGGTGCGGGGCTCAATGGTCCCATATGCAAGCACGGGGCATAAAAAGAATGCCGCCACGATAGAGAGTGGGGCGGCTTTCGTTCTCACGAGAGAGGTGTGGATTCACCTAACGACCCAAGCCCCGCGACCCGGGCTGAGGGAGCGCTCGACTGGAACCGGAGCGCTCTGGCCGGGTTCGCTGCACCGCATAGTTAGGGCGCTGGACTCTCACGGTGCATCTTTCATTGCCGTCTTGGGCAGCGAATCGCGGAACGCAGGCTCAAGCTCGGCAAGCTTCACGTAGATGGTATGGTCTGACCACTTCCCGCTGAAGGCGGACATGGTGCTAACGCGAATGAACGCCCGGCCATCGCGCTGCCCCAGATACTCGGCGGTCTGCATCGTCCCGGCCTGGCCGACGGCTGCATACTGTGCCTTGAACTTGGCGGGCGAAACGTGCGCTGGACCGTTGCAACCGCACAGGAACAAGGCGAGAAAAAGTGGTGCGAATAGTTTCATGCTGTTAAGCGGCTGAACGCTCCGGTTGAGCAGAGGACCCCGCAGCGGGACGTCCGCTGCAACCGGTTGTTAGGCATTGTCTATTTAGGTATTGGGTTCGCATATTCATACTTCGGACAGATGTGATCTGCGTCTTTCAGCAATACCCACGGGAACATGATGCCCGCAACGAGGAAAAGTGGCCAGAATAGGAACGAAACAAAGAACAGGAGAAGAAAAAAGCGCCAAAGACCGTAGCCTGAGCCCTTGGTCTGTGCCTTACCTTCTTACTCACAGTTTGGGCACCGAATCTGTTTCGACCATAGTGCGAATGCCATGCTTTTCTCCGATGCCTAACGGCAGGCGTCGATGACACGACTGATGCCATCCGAGCCGTTGCCTGCATCCGTTTTGTTAGCCCTCTTTTGGTTTTTTTGTGATGATCTTAGCATCGGTGATTTTCTTCGCTGGGACGTTGAAAGTGACTTCCACTTCATACCAGATGGGAATCTTGTCGCCCATGCTGTTCGCTATGTCACCGCTAGCCAAGACGATGAGGGTGTCATTGTCGATCCACTTCTTAGGGCGTTGAAATACACAGCGGTAAGCCTCTCTAGCCTTCAAAAGCTGAAAGGCTCGGTCCTTAGAGGACGGCAGTAATATCTCTGCCAGACCAGACGCCGTGACTCGATAAAGCCGCAACTCGGTCGAGCGCTTGGTGCCTCGTGTCATCACGGCCAGATGCTTTGAGTCTGGCGACCAAAGAACAGATGTCGAGGCGGCCTCCGCGACAGCGGGATAATGGGCATAGCCTCCAGTGTCAGTCGTGCCCACGACAGTCTTCGCTGCTACACTGAGGACTTCCAACTGCGCCATTTCCCCAGATTCCATTGGTGCCCTGACGCGAACAGAAAAGCTGCCATCCGGTGATTTCCCATCCGCAAGGTCTAAAGTGTCGGACGCGGAGACCGATGCGACAAGCGCGATGGTGGCAAGTGTCAGAGCTGCGCGCATCGTTCGGTTTGGGCTAACTAACTCAAGTTGAGCCACAACCACCGACCGGAACAGTGAAGCGCACGTCCGAACTGCCGCAACGATGGAACGGACCAGTGGAGCGACTGTTGGCTCCAGCGCATCGTTGGGCCCTTCGTGTCTCCTGCTGATACGTGCTGACAAGCTTTTAATAACGCCTCGATGAAACAACTTATACATCATGATACTCACATCCCGCGCAAATTAAAAGTCAGATAAACATACGCAACAAACGCCAACCAGAGACTACACAGCGAAACTGCAACCGTGGCCAACCATCTCTGGAGGCCAAATCGTGAGCCTCTCGTTGCCGAAAGGAAAACCACACTCGCCGACAAGCATAACAATACGGAGAAAAACTGTGCCCCATGAAACGGAGACTGTGGCCAGTGGAAACACTCTGCGAGAAGAATGGCCGGACCACAGGCCACCGCGAAGATGCCTGTGACCAAGAACAACCATTTAGATGATGCGGTAATATTCATGGCGTGTGTGGAGTCGTTTGCTGCAGCGCATGGTTCGGCGGCGTCCTAATAAGGGAAGTAGGCCATAAATGCACTCAGAACGGCGTCCCCGTCCTTTGCGTGGGCTGAAAAATAGTAACTTCCACGAGTCCATGCCACAAAGGCCCCGAGGCGGGGACTGGCATCTTTTAGGAAACTCGGCTCCGTCCCGGCGGAATAGCACTGTATCACCACGTCCGGCTCGCCCTGCAGCTCACTCTTGGCCGTATCGAGCGCGCTCTGCGCGGCGCGGGGGGCGTCGCAAATCCCCAACTCGACAAACACCTCCCACGTCTCTTTGCGGTAACG
>CAMAUV010000057.1 GCA_945861415.1 Akkermansia muciniphila
GATTCGACGACCCATTCCGGAGCCCAAGACGAGGTGTCCATTTGGCTGGATCGCGTCCTCACCGAGACGGAAGTGCAGTCACTTTGGACAGCCGCCCGTGCTGTAACGCCAGCGACCGATCCTACCAAGGTTGACACCGATGGTGACGGTATTCCCGACGGCGCGGAAGTCGATTCTGACAACGACGGATTCAACGACATGACAGAGGTGCTCAATGGCTCGAATCCAACGGACGGCGGCTCTGTCCCCCCGCCCGGCCATGTCGTGCGCGTGTTCGGTGGCGATGCTGGAGAGGGGCTCGACCTCAGCGGTAGCTTCCTATATGCCTTCAATGTCGGCACCGAATCTGTGCCAGTGGGCGTCATAGGGGATGCCGATTTCACCCTCGATAACAGCCCGGGCATCGCCGTTACCGCCCCCAATGAGATTTTGAACTGGACCAATCCCCAACTGGGCGCTTCCGCGGCGGACGATGCGCTGGAGACTGTGTTCCAGAGCATCCGCTGGGCCGACCTTGGGAATGGGGATCCCAACATGCGTGCCGTGCGCGTGGATCTCGCCAGCCTTGTCCCCGGCCGCAATTACAAGCTGCAGTTGCTGTTCGCCGAACAGTGCTGCCCGCTGCGCAGTTTTGACGTCACCGTGGACGGCGTGCTGGTCGCTGACAATTTCAACATCAGCATGGTGCAGGGCACAACTCCCGCAGGTCCCGCCGGCGCGGCGGTGATTTACTCGTTCACCGCCACCGATGATACGCTCAACATCGTGCTGGACGGCGCGGACGTGCCTCTGGTTCCCGGCGTGGACCGCAACGCAACTCTCAGCGGGGTGACCCTTGAGGAACTCGTCGTCAAGATAGCGCTGGACATCACCGCTTTCACTCAGGTGCCGGCAGGTTTCCGTATCGACACCCGCGGCACTCCTGGCAAAAGTTACAGCATCGACTGGTCTGCGGACCTGCTGACGTGGGACGAGGTTCAAGATTCCCTTGTGCCGGATGCTTCAGGCAATGGCACGTGGACGGATACCGATGTTCTGCGGGTTGGTCCCGGAGTGCGCCGGGGCTTTTACAAACTGAGGGATCCTTCGCCCTGATTTTGATGTCATTTCATCAAACCCGCAGGTTGCCCTTGGCAGCCTGCGGGTTTTTCATTTCTGCACCTATGCGCTGGTTCCTCCTCCTCCTTCTTCTCCTCTGTTGTGGCCGCGCTGCGGCAGGCACCGTGGTTCACCTCGGCAGCATTAAGCAGTTCACCGGCCCGGCCGACCCGAACATTGATCTTACCGGACAGTTCGACTACGCCATCAACTTCAATGACGACGTGCAGAACCGCACGGTGAACGGCCTCCAGTTCAAGCTCGACACTCCGGCACCTCCCGGCACCTCGTTTATCGGCCCGCAGAACGTCGTCGCATGGCAGGCCAAGCCGGAATACGGTGCCAGTGCTGATGCGAATTCGCTGGAGGAGATCATGCACGACATCCGCTGGGCGAATGCCAGCGTAGCGGAGAAACTCCAGGCCACGCTCGCAGTCGCGCCGGGCATCCCCTACAAGCTGCAAATCCTCATCGGCGGAAACAATCCGGAGAACCGCAACTGGGACATCCGTTTCAACGGGCAGCAGGCGGTGGATGAAATCGGTTCGCTCGGTGCGCAGCCCGGCTCCACCTATGGCAGCAATCGCTCAATGCTGTGGGAGCACACCTTCACGCCGGCTGCGACGCCGATCACGGTGGAGATGGGAGATTTCTTTGGCGCGAATGACGGCGGGGACCGCAATCCCATCTGGCAGGCGATGACTTTGGAACGCGTTTATATTCCTCCCACGCCGGACGACATCACGCTCTCCCCGGCGCAGTTCTTCCCCACGCAGACAGCATACATCGGCAACCTGAGTGTGGTGGACGGGAAGTTCGGGGCCACGCACACGCTGTCGTTCGTGTCCGGTGCGGGGGATGCAGACAATGCAAAGTTCACCCTCAGCGGCGGGCAACTACTACCGTCACCGTTCAATTTTAGCACGCAGCCGCCGGGGACGAATTACAACATCCGCGTGCGGGCAGTGGATGCGGCGGATGCAGCGCGGTTCCTCGAGAAGCCGCTCACGGTCTCTCTCGTCGCACCATCAGCGCCCTCGGCGGTGACGCTTGACGCGGCCTCGCTCAGTGCGGGGCTGATCGCCGGGCAACTGGCGGGCGTCATCTCCGCTGCGGATACCAATGCCTTCGACCGCCACTTCTTTGCACTCGTGAGTGGCGCGGGCAGCACGGACAACGGGCGCTTCACCGTCACCGGCAATGAACTCCGCCTCACCACGGCGCTGCCGGTGGGCACCACGAGCGTTTCCATTCGCCTGCGCGCGACGGACCTGTCGGGGCTGACGGCGGAATCCGTCATCGTCCTGCCCGTGCAGGAGGCGCGCGTGCGCATCAATGAAGTCATGTCCGTTTCCACCGCCGCCTCGCTGCCGCGCGATGAGAACAATCTGCCGCAGGACTGGATCGAATTTTACAACGAACTCCCGCAGCCAGTGAGCCTCGCCGGCTGGAGGCTCACGGACGATCCCGATGTGCTCAACAAGTGGACCTTCCCGGCGTCGGCCACCATCGCGCCCAACGGCTACTTCCTCGTTTTCGCCAGCGGCAGCGGGGCCACGCCGGCCGGGAAGCCGCCGAACACGAATTTCAGCCTCTCGCAGACGGACGAGCGCCTTATTCTGTCACGTCCCGACGGCATGGTGGTGAGCGACTTCAATCCACCGGAGATGTTCCCCAAGGCCACATGGGGCGTGCGCGGCGGCGGCACGGAACTCGGCTACCTGCGTACGCCGACTCCCAATGCCCTAAACTCACAGCTCGCCGCGGCCGGGCGGAATGACGTGACTTTCTCGGTGCCACATGGATTCAAAACCGCGGCCTTCCCACTCACCCTCACGGCCACCATTCCCGGGTCCGTCATTCGCTACACGCTGGATGGCGGCCCGCCAACAGCCTCCAGCCCGGTCTATGCCGCGCCGCTCAATATCACACCTGTCCCCGGCACGGTGCGCAGCGGCACGCGCACGGTGCGCGCCTTCGCCACTCATGCCGACGCGGCCTACACGCCCGTCGTCACGCAAACGTATCTGTTTGTGAACGGCATCGCCAATCCTAACACGGACGGCATCGTCGGCCAGGCGAATCTCATCGCCAGCATCAAGACGCATCCCACCTACGGCCCGCTCATTGACGACGCGCTGCTCGCGCTGTCGGCGATGTGCATAACGAACAGCTCCGGCGACCTGCCCTACGCGGAGATCGAAAGCAGCATGGAGTTGTTCGATCCCGCTGGCGGCGAGCCGGGCTTCACCATCCCCGCCGGCATCATTCGCAGCGGCACTACCAGTCTTGGGTATGCCAAGGGCAGCATGAGCGCCCGCTTCCGCGGCGAGTATGGCGCCACCAAGCTGATCTATCCCGTCTATGGCCGTCACCCGCACGATGCCCTCGGCGCGGTCACGGAGTTCAATGAACTGCGCCTGCGCAGCGGATCGCATGACACGCACAGTTGGATCGCTTCGCCGTCTCAGCCAGGCACCGGCTACGGTTCGCCGCCCATCCAGCGCGACGGCGATGCACAGTACATCCGCAACATCTGGATCGAAGACATGCAACTCCTCATGGGCCAGCCCGGCAAGCACGGGCGCATGGTCAACATGTTCTTCAACGGCAACTACTACGGCATGTACCACATCCAGGAGCACGCAGACGACGACTACATGGGCACTTATTATCCGGGGAATTCCGAGGATTATCATTTCACCGGTGCCGCCGTCACCGGCAGCACGCACGGCGCGGAAACGTGGCGCACCCCGTGGAATCAGATGAAGGCCTCGCTCTCCAACTACACCGAAGCCAAACGCTGGGTGGATGTGACCAATCTCGCCGATTACATGGTGCTCGCGTTCTATACCGGCAATGACTGGGACTGGAGCTCGCAGCACAACTGGGGTGCCGCCGGCCCGCGCCTGCCGGACTGGGGCGGCTGGAAGTTCTTCTGCCAGGACAGCGACATCAGCCTCCAGGATGTGAACGCCGACTGCACCGACCAGGGCGTGCCCGACGGCATCTTCGTCGCGCTCATGGCGCACGCCGACTTCAAAGTGCTCTTCCGCGACCGTATCTACCGGCACATGTTCCACGACGGCGTGCTCACGCCGGCGAAGATCACCGCCAGCTACAACCTGCGGGCCAACGAAATTTTCACCGCTATTGTCGCCGAGACCGCGCGCTGGCAGGCCGGAGCTACCGCCGGCCCAGCGCCCTGGGACCGCGACGGCGAATGGATGGCCGAGAAGAACTACCTCACGAACACCTATTTCACGCAGCGCCCGGCCATTCAAATGAATCAGTTCCGCGCCCGGGGCTGGTATCCGGTGGACGCGCCGGAGATGAATCAGTGGGGCGGAGCGGTGAATGCCGGACAGCAGATCACGCTCACCGGTCCGGCCGCTTCCACCATTTACTACACACTCGACGGCAGCGATCCCCGTCTGCCCGGCGGCGCAGTGAGCCCGGCAGCCATCGCTTATAGCGGCACTTCATCCACACAGACGCTCATCGCGCCATATAACGATGTGCCGGGTCAGGGCGCATTATGGAAATACTTTGTGAGCGCGACTGCTCCCCCGGCGACGTGGAAGGACAACAGTTTCAACGATGCAGCATGGCCACAGGGCGCGGCGGAACTTGGCTATGGCGACGGGGACGAAGTCACCAATGTGGGCCTCGCGGACACAGATCCGGTTACGGCCGGAAATCAGCGGAACATCACCACCTACTTTCGCACTACGATCAGCATCGCCAATCCCTCCGCCTTCACCGGCCTCAACCTCCGTCTGAAGCGGGACGACGGCGCCGTGGTTTACATCAACGGACAAGAAGTGTGGCGTTCCAACATGCCGACCACTGGAGCCATTACCTCCACAACCCCGGCCACGGCCGCCTCCGATGACGGGGAAACGTGGCAGACGCTCGCACTCACACCTGCCCGCTACACCCTCAACGCTGGCAACAACACGGTGGGTGTGGAAATCCACCAGAGTGGCAGCACCAGCAGCGACATCACGTTCGATCTGGAACTTACCGGCAACATCACGGTAGTGCCCCAGCCCATCGTCATAAATGGTCCCGGCACCCTCAAGGCCAGGGCGAAAGTCGGCGCGGAGTGGAGTGCTGTGAACGAAGCCACTTTCTATCTAACCGGCACTCAGACCGCCGGCACCTCCAACATCACGCTGAGCGAAATCCACTACAACCCCGAGGGCTCGGGCCAGGGAGACTGTGAGTTCATCGAATTTCACAACACCGGCGCCAGTGCGGTGAACATGGACGGCGTACAGATCGGCGGCGCGGTCGTCTTCACCTTTCCGTCCGGAATCATTCTCCTGCCCGGCGAGCACGTTGTGGTGGTGAAGGACATGGCGCTTTTCGACGCCCGCTACCGCGCTGGCGGCTCACCGTGGCATCACCTTGGCATTCGCGTGGCCGGTGCATGGAGCGGCAGCCTCTCCAACGGTGGCGAACAGATCATCGTCCTCGCCGCAGACAATTCACCCATCTACACCTTCACTTACGACGATGAGGGGACATGGCCCGGCCGCGCGGATGGCGGGGGCAGCAGCCTGGAACTGGAAAACCCCGCCGCCGCACCCGCCACCCTCTCCGAGAAGCAGACCCATTTTAATACCTCGGCGAGCTGGCGGCCTTCCTCCGAGTTCCACGGCTCTCCGGGCCGGGCCGGCAGCGGGCCGGACCAGAGGGTGGTGATCAATGAAGTGCTCAGTGCCAGTCTCGCCCCGCAGGTGGACTTTATCGAACTGCTGAACGTCAGCGGCGTGAGTCAAAGCGTCGGAGGTTGGTTCCTCAGTGACAGCGGCGACGATTACCGGAAATTCAAAATCCCAACCGGCACCAGTCTCCTCCATGGAGCTTATTTAGTGCTTAATGAAACGCACTTCAATAACGATACTAACCCGGGCAGCCTTGTGCCCTTCAGCCTCAACAGCACTAGCGACGACGTCTACCTGTTAGAGGCCGACAGTAGCGGTAATCTGCTCAAATTTGCAGACCGCGTGGAATTCTCCTCCGCACCCGGAAACATGACCTACGGCCGCTCGCCCAACGGTAACGGTTCCTTCGACCTGCTGCGTGGCCTTACTCAGGGGAGCGCCAATACCCTCGCGCTTCCGCAATACGCTTCGTGGGTCGCCGCGGAGTTTCCGACCGGCTCCTCCACGGCTCTTACCGCGCTCACTGCGGATCCCGACCTCGACGGATTCGACAATCTCGCGGAATTTGCTTTTAGGACCAACCCGCTCGCGGCCAACGGCAATCCGCTCAGCGTGACCCCTGCGGCCGGTGGGAGTCCGCTGCAGGCCGGATTCAGCCTGCGCAATGATGTGCTAGGGCTCACTGCAAGGTTCGATCTTTCCGGTGACCTCGCGACATGGGACATCAGCGAATCCTTGATCCAGCGTCTGCCTGTGGTGATTCAGCCAGGAAATATGGACTACATTTCAGCGCGCATCGATTCGGCTGCTCCGGGGGCGCGGAGATTCCTTCGCGTCTTGCTCGGTCTTTGATCTTCGCAACGCCACCAGCGCTGTGGGCAGCACAGCGCTGGGAGAAGGCCTGCTCGCGCTTATGGAATATTCACAATGAATGCCGCCCTCACCCCACCTTCAATCTTCGACACGGATTGTCCCAAGCCGCGTGACCGCGCTCATCCATCCTTCTTCCCTCAAAACTCACCCGACTATCATCCCTCTCTCCCCCAGACCCCTCACCCTCCGCTCCGGACTCCGCCAATGATGCCAGCCGCAGAAAGCGAATTCCTTTCAGGTCAGAGAACGGTCGCATGGCATTTCTGATGAGCGACGGCCCACGCAACTGGCCTCACTACATCCTGAGCCGCGAAAACCTGCCGGAATCCCTCGTGGAGGGAATGAGTGTCAAGATCGGGCAAAGCAAGCCCGATCAGGAAACACTAGCCGGCAATTCACAACAGGACGCACCGCGAAATGGGGTAAGCGTCGCCGCAACGAGGACAAGTCCGATTTTCGGCTCGCCTGTGGGTCCATTTTCATTTGAGTGAAACCCTGCTATTTCCCCAATTGCCTCTCCATCTCTAAAACTTCTCTTCGAAATGAATCCACACTTCTTCACCCTGCAGGGCCTTCTCGTCTTGATCACCGTCCTCCTAGCCGCCCCGCCGGGTCTCCTCGCGCAGGGAACAAAAGCCGACTACGAACGTGCCGCCAACCTGCGCCGGGAAGCCGAGGGTAAGCTGCGCAAGGGTGGGGTGGAGGCGCACTGGTTGCCCGATGGCAACCGCTGCTGGTACCGGAACACGCTGGCCGATGATCGCAACGAGTTCGTTCTTGTCGATGCCGCGAAGGGAGAACGCAAGGTGGTGCTGCCAGCCGATGCCGTGCCCCGGCTCGCTACCGCCTTGTCCGGCGCTCTGGGCGAAGAGGTGGCTGCAAAAGACCTGCAGTTGAAGGCGCTCGATTTGAGCGGCGACGGAACTTTGCTGCTCAAGTCTGAGGGTAAGTCGTTTTCCTTCAATGCGTCCACCGGGGCGCTCGCGCCGCATGTCCCCGACCTCCCGGATGCCATCGCCAGCAGCAAACCAGAAGGACCAGGAACGTCGTACCCAGGTCCGCAGAACCTCTCCCCTGATCGCGCCTGGCAGGTCGAGATGACGGATGGAAATCTCATGGTGAAACCAGCCGGCGGTGGCGAAGCCATTGCGCTCACAAAGGGCGAGAAACTAGAAGGCGTGCGCATCTTCTGGGCACCCGACTCCATGCGTTTTGCGCTCATGCACACGATCCCGCCCGGTGAAAAACGCACGGTGCACGCGGTGGACTCCTCTCCTGCAGACCAAGTGCAACCGAAGCTAAAGTCGTGGGGCTACACCAAACCTGGAGACCGCATCGCTCTCATAAAGGTGCGCCTCTTCGGAGTGACTCCTAGACGCGAAATCCCTGTCGCGTCCGACCTGTTTTCCAATCCTTGGCACATCGACAGAATGCGCTGGGAGGCCGACTCCTCGAGTTTCACCTTTCTCTATAACCAGCGAGGTCACCAGGTCATGCGCATCGTGTCCGTGAGTGCCGGGGACGGTGCTGCCCGCGCCCTCATCGAGGACACCCCCGCGACGTTTTTCAACTACTTCGCGAAACTGCTCGTTCAATTCCACGAAAAGCGCTCCGAGGTGATCTGGATGTCTGAACGCGACGGCTGGAACCACCTTTACCTCTTTGACTCGCGCACTGGTAAGCTAAAGAACCAGATCACCAGGGGTGAGTGGGTCGTGCGTGACGTCGATTGGGTGGATCCCGAAAAACAGCAGATTTGGTTCACCGCTGGCGGGATAAATCCTACGGAAGACCCCTATCACATCCATTTCTGCCGTATCAATTTCGACGGAAGCGGCCTCGTGCGCCTCACGAGCGGCGACGGCACTCATGACATCCGTTTCTCGCCTGACCGCCGTTTCTTCATCGACCGCTACTCACGGATCGATCTACCACCGGTCCACGAACTGCGCCGCACTGATGACGGCAGCTTGGTCTGCGAACTCGAAAAAGCCGATATCAGCCTGCTCCAGAAAATTCCCGGCTGGTCGATGCCAGAGCGTTTTGTGGCCAAGGGCCGTGATGAAGCGACAGACATCTGGGGCATCATCCACCGCCCGAGCAACCTTGATCCGGCCCGGAAATATCCTGTGGTGGAAAAAATCTATGCCGGACCTCACGGGAATTACGTTCCCAAGAAATTCTTCGAATACCTCACCGCCATGGACATCGCGGAACTCGGTTTCATTGTGGTGGTCATCGATGGGATGGGTACCAACTGGCGCTCCAAGGCCTTTCACGACGTGTGCTGGCAGAATCTCAAAGACGCTGGCTTTCCCGATCGCATTCCGTGGATCAAGGCAGCTACCGTGAAATATTCTTGGATCGATGCGAACCGAGTGGGCATTTACGGGGGATCAGCCGGCGGGCAAAATGCCCTCGGAGCACTACTTTTTCATCCCGACTTCTACCGCGTCGCGGTGGCCGATTGCGGGTGCCACGACAACCGGATCGACAAGATTCACTGGAACGAAGCGTGGATGGGGCTGATGGGCCCGCACTACGCGGAGAACTCGAATGTCACCCACGCGCACAAGTTGCAGGGCAAACTTTTCCTCACTGTAGGCGAACTCGACACAAATGTGGATCCTGCTTCAACCATGCAGGTGGTCAATGCCTTGGTGGTGGCCGGAAAGGACTTCGACATGTGCGCGGTACCCGGCGCCGGTCATGGCGTGGGCGAGACGCCCTACCTCCGGCGGAGGCGGGAGGACTTCTTCGTGCGCCACCTCCATGGAGTGGAACCGTGTCGGAAATGAGCAAGTTGGGGCACTCCCGGCAAGCGGGGTGGCGGGCAAGTGAGGCCAGTGAGCGGGATTCATTGCGGGTCCCGTCTGGTCCGCGATCTGACGGAGCGCGATGCCGCCGACATCCGATGTGTAGAGACTGTCGGTTTAAATACAAATCCATTACTCGCTAGGACTCACGTCACCGGCAACACCCTTGCAGAGACGTCTCCTTATGTTTCGAGCCAGTGCCATTGAAACGCCCGGCGCTTGCTACGTGAGATTCGGCCGGGGACTTTTGGTTCAGGTGCTTGGGTGATGACGCGGCCAAAGTTTTGATCGCCCATCGCAGTGGCGCCGATTGCGGTGAAGTGGCGGAGCAATTCGAGGTTTTTCTGCGTTTGAAAGTCCCTTCTAGTGGTCTTTAATAAATTGTGCTTGGGCAAGCCATGTGGAGCGCCTAACAACTCTGAACTATCGTCTCATTCGATCTCTACGCGAAAACTAGGCAGTGTTTGAAAAGCTGGTAGGTGGCATGCTAGATCAACCAGTAAATGACTGCGGCGAAGGTGACGAGGGATAAAAAGAGGGGAGCGAGCTTGTCCCTGCGGGTCGCGACGCTGGTCCATCGTTTGAGTCTGCAGAAGCAGTTTTCGATGCGGAATCGTTTCCGGTAGGGAGAGAGATTCATGGAGCGTTTCCCCTTTCGGCGTGACTTCCTTGTAAAGCAGTGGCGGCGCCTCAGTTCCTCAATGCGTCCGCGCAGTTTGTCATCGTCATAAGCCCTGTCGCCGACGATGGTGAGTCCCCGGGGGAGTTGCGCCTTCTCCATGAGCGCCACCACATGGTGACCTTCGTAGGTCTATCCGCAAACCAGCAGCAGTGCCACAGCACGCCCGCGGAGGTCTGCCATCAGCATGAGCTTGGAGTTTCTCCCGCCTTTGGTTTTCCTCATGGCCTGCTTTTTAGGGCCACTCGCGGGATTGGCTCCCGCCTAGTGCAACCGGATGTAGGTGCCATCCACGAAGCGGGATTTGCCGGTTGGCGTAGCCACGCATTTGCGGGCCTTTGTCCAGAGGCCGAGGCGGTCAAAGACCATGTGCCAGCCGTAAATGATGCGCCACGGCCTGAACGCGAAAGTCATCGCAAAACTTGAAGCCGAGAATGGCATCCGGCGCGAGTTGCTGTTCAGGCGCCTGCGGCACTTCACTCGCGGTGTGATTTTCGGCAGCCGGGAATTCATAAATGGTTAGTTCGAACGAAACCGCAACTGGTTCAAAGGCGGCAGTGCGGAAAAGCGGAAGACCGGAACGCGGACGATCAACAAAGACTGGAAGGGGCTGTACAACCTGCGGCAATTCAGAGGGGGTATACAAGAGGGATGCTATACCGCCGGGCCAGTGAAACCGCATGCCGCATGATCTTGCGCCGGGGGCAATCACCATGGGCAAAGCGCAGGAGGATACAGGGTTATAGATCCAGGCTCTGCGACAGGGCGGCGATTCCTTCGCGTCACGCTCGGTCTTTCATCTCCACAACGCCGCCGGCGCTGTGCGCAGTGCTTCTGTGTCTCCGCAGAGCACGAGTGTCAGGCCCGGTTGCTCCGGCAGGCCACAGGCGGGGGTGCCGATGACAGGCACGCCGTCAGCCAATGCCCGAAGCAGGTGGCGCGGCTGGTGCACCACCCACGTCGGCAGTACCACCGCGGCGGCTTCTTACAGAAAGTCGGCGGGCGCGGGCCGGGAGAAGTTTGCTTCCTCCAGCACCGGGCCGCAAAGAGGCAGCGGAAGGTCCATACCGGGGAGAGTTTCACGAAGTTCGCGTGCGCCTTTGCGCCCGAGCGTGGAGGCAGGAAAAACGATGGCTTTGCCGCGTGCCGCCGAAGCCCGCGCTTGCGGAATCTCCTATGCCACCGCTTCCCATCTGGCCCCCGCCAGCCGGCCGATGTGCGTGTGCGGGGTGATCCACTTGCGGGCTTCTGCGAGCGCTTCGGTCTCCGCGGCGACCAGTTCCGCAGGAGCCCAAAAATCCGCCAGCGTGTGGCTTTCCGGATGCCCTGCCGCGGCTTCGTTCAGAGTGCGCTGCAGATGAGTCATGGGCAGTCGTGTTATGAGCACATCAAACGTGCGGCCGCCAAGCAGGCCGCGGCTCCAGAGCGCCGGCAGCAGATTCTGAGAGACCACCAGATGCGTCGCTTCCGGCGGAATCCTCTTTTCCCACGCACGCACTATTGCTTCATCCATTTGTAAGAGTGTGCGCACGCTCTGAGCCCCCTGCGCGGACAGCCGGCGGCTGCGCCATGAGCGAAGCAACGTAGTGAAAGGTGCCTGGCATACCTGAGCAAATCCGCCAGTAATCCAGAGATACCGGCCTGCTTTCCAGCGCTTGCTCTCCAGCGGTAGAAATAGCCAGTCTTTCTCAGAGCGGTGCGCTTTCATATACCCGTCGTGCTCCGGCCACCATTCGTCTACGAGCCACGCGGTCACGGCGTTTTGTGGGAGGGCCATGGCGGAGGGATGGCGGTAGCAACTGGTCACGCTGCACGTTTCACAACTCTCTACCGCCGGACCACCCGGTGCGGATGTGCGGTCTGCCCGGCCGTCACTGCACACGGGAGCCGCGGCGGACGGTCGCAGCAGCCAGCGCACGATCAATTCCCCGCGCCTCAGTTTCACCTCCAGCACACAGTCGCACAGGGCACGGAGCCGCAGGTCCACGTGGTTCCAAAATACGGTCCTATCCCGACCCGCTACCGCCATCGAACCCGGCACCGTGCGCGAATGGCCGTGCCGCTCGACAATTTCCATGCCCGCCTTCAGCGCGGCATCGTAAAGCGCATTGCTCATGGCGCAGAGACCGCCGCCGACGCTGGGGATGATACAGCCCTCGCGCAATTCTCGGCCTGTAGCGCAAACTCCGACGCACCTGTCTGGTGGTAGAGCACTGCCCGGGACTCGCCCAGCACCGGCAGAGAGGGATCCACAGGTTCCGTTGGGAGCCGCGAAGCCCTGATTTTAGAGGAATCGAATAATCTTCTCTGCCAGCGGAGGATGAGGCTTTTGGCAAGAAAGCGGGTGTTTTGCTAGGGGGATGGAAATTTCTCCGGGGGGTGTAGCGCAGGGCTCATGGGATGAAGGGCTTTTATTTACGTCCGACGCAGCAGACCCTCTCTTTATTTGCTGAAAAATGAGCACAAAAGAAAAACCGCGTCAACTTGCGGCAGATTTATGCAAGGAGGCGGAGCAGGGGGCTGGATTTGACAAATGCTATTGCCCTAGGGAGCGTTAAGCGATTGAGCGTGCGTTCATGCGAATGCGTCTGATAGTAGCCTATGATGGGCGCCCTTTCGCCGGCTGGCAAAGTCAGCCGGGCGGGAATACAGTGCAGGATTTGCTGGAGGCCGCGGCCGGGCGCATCTTGAAATCAGGGGGACCGGTGGCGGTGACGGGATCGGGCCGGACGGATGCCGGTGTGCACGCCGTTGGCCAGGTGGCGCACTTTGATTTGCCTGACACCTGCCGGATGGATGCGGCGGCATGGGTGCGCGCGCTGAATGTGCATCTGCCGCCGGCGATTCGCATCACGGCGGCAGAGCCCGCAGCGTCGGGGTTTCACGCGAGGTTCGATGCAGAAGGAAAGACCTACCGCTACAGGATTTGGTGCGGACCAGTGCTGCCGCCGCTGGAGGCCGGCCTAGCGTGGCATGTCCCGCAGGCGATGAATCCTGCGCTGCTTGCAGAGGCGTGCCGGAGGTGTGAGGGGATGCATAACTTCCGAGCCTTTGCCGCGAACCGCGGGGATGGCAAAGACGATACCCGCGACACGGTGCGCACGATTTGGAGCCTGACTCCGGAGCAGGACGGGCATTTACTGACGCTCACTTTTCATGGCAGCGGCTTTCTTTATAAAATGGTGCGTCTGTTGACTGCCGCCATCGTGAGGACGGCTCGGGGGCAGGAGTCGCCTGAGTGGATTCCCATGCTGCTCTCTGCGGCGAAAGAGAAATGCCCTCACGCAGCCCCGCCCGATGGACTTTATCTGGTTTCCGTGGACTATCCGGTGTCCTCCAGCGAATGATTAAAGGCCGATTTCTTCGTAGAGCGCACCACCCGCATGCCATCGCGGTGAATCCCTAGGCGGGAAGTTTGATCCCGGGAATGACCATTCGCGACCCTGGGGGGATAAAGAATTCCCCTAAGAAAAACCTTGCGCTAGGGGCCGAATCAGGCCCATAAGCGCCGGAAATTTCTGATTCACCCAACGGCCCAACCCACCAACCAATTTCCACACCCATTCACTGATGATCGAGGAACAACCCGAGCAATACGAGGAGAACCAAGAGGAATACGAGGAGTCACAGGAGCAAGACTCCGGCGATAGCGGGATGGAGATGTCGAATCAGCGCGTGGCGACGCTGGAGCACGTGGATGAATATCTGCGCTTCGGCAATGAGTTCGACTGTTCCGACATTCACCTCCCCACCATGTCGCGTCCATTGTGGCGCCGTTTTGGTGCGCTTCAGGAGATCTGGCCAAATGCAGACATTCTAACCGCGGCGGACTGCGAACGTCTCGTCAACGGCTTTCTTGGGCCGCGCGAGCAAGAACGCCTCAAGGAGCGCGGCGATGTGGACTTTGCCTACGTCTCTGATCACGGACGCTACCGTGCCTCCGTGGTGAAGCAGCGTCTTGGCCACGACATGGTCTTCCGGATCATTAATACCAAGTTGCGCACCATGACCGAACTGGGTCTGCCACCGACGCTTAAGCCGCTCACGCAGTATCACAACGGACTCGTGCTCGTCACCGGCTCCGTGGGTTCCGGCAAATCCACCACGCTGGCAGCCCTCATCAATGAGATTAACCATGAGCGGACTGACCACATCATTACGCTGGAAGACCCCATCGAGTACGTTTTCAAGTCGGCCAAATGCCACGTGAATCAGCGGGAGGTGCATACGCATACGGAATCGTTTGCCGCCGCCCTCCGCGGTGCCCTGCGGGAAGACCCGGATGTCATCATGGTGGGAGAAATGCGCGACCTTGAGACCATTTCGCTCGCCATTACCGCTTCGGAAACGGGTCACCTTGTGCTCGGCACCCTGCACACCGGCTCCGCCTCGCGAACGCTCGACCGGGTGCTCGACGTGTTTCCCACAGACCAGCGGGACCAGATTCGCATCATGGTGAGTGAATCCCTTCGCGGTATCGTTTCCCAGCAGCTTGTGCCCCGTGCCGATGGCGCCGGTCGGGTGATGGCCATGGAATTCCTTGTGAACACGCCCGCCGTCGGCAATTGTATCCGTGAAGGTAAAACATTCATGCTCCCGGGCATCATGCAGACTGGGAAAAACCTCGGCATGATCACCATGGATGATGCGCTGATGGATCTCTATAAGGCTGGCCTAATAACCGCGCAGGACTGCCTGTTCCGCGCAGTGGATCAGGACCAGATGCGCAAGGACCTCAAGATGCCCTAAACTTTTTCTTCCAACCCGTTTTCCCACTGCCAGTCATGGCTCAAATCGACGCTCTCTTCCAACAGCTTATCCAGCACGGAGGCTCTGACCTTCACCTTTCCGAAGGTCAGTCGGCCAAAATCCGCGTGCACGGCGGCATTAACCCCATTAGCGAAGAAATCCTCACCCACGATGTGATGGAGCGCATGATGATGGAAATCTGCGAACCCCGCGGCTGGGAGCGTTTCCTTTCCAAAGGGGACCTCGACTTCGCTTACGAGATGGACGACGATAACCGTTTCCGCTGTAACTACTTCAAGCAGAACCTCGGCTTTGCCTGCGTCTTTCGGATCATCCCGACCAAGATCGCCACGCTGGAGCAGCTCAACATTCCCTCAGTGGTGAAGCGCTTCGGCGAAATGCGCAGCGGCCTCGTGCTCGTCACCGGCCCCACCGGTTCCGGCAAGTCCACCACGCTCGCAGCCCTCATCGACTACGTTAACATCAACCACGCCCGCCACATTATTACGGTGGAGGAGCCTATCGAATTCGTTCACCGGAACAAGAAGAGCATCATCACCCAGCGCGAGGTGCCCATGCAGACCCCGTCATTCAAAGACGGCCTGCGTGCCGCACTCCGCGAAGACGCAGACATCGTGCTCGTCGGGGAAATGCGCGACCTTGAGACCATCTCGCTCGCCCTTACGGCGGCTGAGACCGGTCTGCTCGTCTTTGGAACCCTGCACACCAACAACGCTCGCAAGACCGTGGACCGTCTCGTGGACGTCTTCCCGTCTGACCAGCAGAGCCAGGTACGCACCATGCTCAGCGCCTCGCTGCGCGGCGTACTCGCACAGCTCTTGATGAAAAAGGCCGACGGCAAAGGCCGGGTGGCCGTGAACGAGATTCTCTTCGCCACCCCCGCAGTGGGCGCTATTATCCGTGAAGGCGCCACCCAAAAACTCACCGACGTCATCACCGGTGGCGCGGCGTTGGGCATGCAGTTCATGGATCAGGCCATCATGAAGCACCTCCAGGCCGGCACTGTCTCGCCGATGGAGGCCTACATGAAAGCGATCGATAAGAGTACCTTCAAGAAGTTCCTGCCCGATGCTGTGCGCAAGGAAATGGAAGGCTAAGCATATTACCGGGTCATGATCATTCGCCAGCGGGAGGCGCAGCCGCCATTCACTACCATGGACGGCAGCACAATTCGCAGCCTGCTGGATTCGAGCAATGCGACGGTCGCCAACCAGTCTCTGGCCGAAGCAACACTACCTGCCGGCATATCCACCCGGCGACAGTACCACCGGGTAAGCGAAGAATTTTATTATCTTCTATCCGGCACCGGGCTCATGGAAATCGATGGCGAAACCCGGGCCGTCTCGTCCGGGGATGCCGTGCTCATTCCGCCCGGGGCATGGCATCAAATTACTGCACAAACTGCCCTGCAGTTCCTTTGCTGCTGCTCCCCGCCCTATTCTCACGATGACACCTTTTTCGAGTGACCATTTCGGCCACGGAACGGTGGCGCTTGGACCACGCCGCTCCAATTTGAAACGGTAGGGCTGCGCTATGCCACGCCCGGGTGATGCTGGAACTCCGGGGGATTTTGAATGAAAGAATGGAATTGTTCGATCTGAAACGTCTGCGCGGCGCAGTCACCGCACTTTAATGCATGGAATGATGTTTTCAAAATGTAGAGTGGACAGAAGGAGCCAGATGCGTATCATCATTGCCCCTTCCGGGTTCCGGCGTGGCACGTGGTGTGCTTCCCCCCGGTTGGTAAGTATTTAGAAATGAAGAACACACGCAATCAGAGCACCACACTACAACGGTCACCAGGCCTCCCTGCAAAGCAGGGCCTTTATGACCCTCAGTTTGAACACGACGCCTGCGGCGTTGGTTTTATCGCGCATCTGAAAGGGAAGAAATCGCACGAAATCGTGGCCAGCGGCCTCCAGATTCTCAATAATCTGGATCACCGGGGTGCCTGCGGAGCGGAGAAAAACACCGGCGATGGCGCGGGCATTCTCATGCAGATGCCGCACAAGTTCATGCTCAAGGTGGCGAACGAGAAGAATATCGATCTGCCGGCGGAGGGACAGTATGGCGCAGGCATCATTTTCCTGCCGAAGGACAAAATCCTACGGCGGCTGCTTGAGCAAGCGTTCGAAAAGATTGTGGCCGCAGAAGGGCAGCATTTCCTCGGCTGGCGCACCCTCCCGGTGGATAATTCCATGCTGGGTGAGACGGCTAAGAGCGCGGAGCCTTACATGCGTATGGCGTTCGTGGGCCGGAGTCCTAGTTTGACGGACGATCTGGCGTTCGAACGGAAACTCTATGTGATCCGTAAGCGTTCCTACAACGAAATTCGTGCTACGGCACAGGAGGGGGCTAACTATTGGTATGCTTGTAGTTTTTCGTTCAAGACGCTGGTCTATAAAGGCATGTTGCTCACGGAACAGGTGGGGCAGTATTTTAAAGATCTCACCGACCCGGACATGGAGAGCGGGCTGGCGCTGGTGCACTCCCGCTTCAGCACCAACACCTTCCCGAGCTGGGACCGTTCGCACCCATACCGATACATAGCGCATAACGGAGAGATTAACACACTGCGGGGGAACATCAACTGGATGCACGCCCGGGAGGCGCTGTGCCACAGTCCGCTTTTCGGTGAGGACTTCCAGCAGACGCTGCCGGTGATCAATCCCAACGGATCGGACTCGGCGATGTTTGACAATGTGCTAGAACTGTTAGTGCTGGCCGGGCGATCCTTGCCTCATGCGATGATGATGATGATTCCGGAACCGTGGAGCGGGCATGAGAGCATGAGTGAGGAGTTGAAGTCCTTCTATGAATACCACTCGTGCCTCATGGAGCCGTGGGACGGACCGGCGAGTGTTGCGTTCACGGACGGCACGATGATTGGCGCGACGCTGGACCGGAATGGTCTGCGGCCTTCCCGTTATTATGTGACCAAGGACGACCTCGTCATCATGGCGAGCGAGGCGGGCGTGCTGCCCATCCCTCCGGAGAACGTATTGCAAAAAGGCCGCCTCCAGCCCGGACGTATGTTTATCGTGGACATGCAACAGGGCCGCATCGTGCCGGATGAGGAGATCAAAAAAGAGATCGCTTCCGCTCAACCTTACCGGAACTGGCTGAATGAAAATTTGCTCCACCTCGACAAGCTTCCGGAGCGCAAGGTGGAGGCGCCGGATCATGGTGACGTGCTGAAACGCCAGCAGGCCTTCGGTTACACCTTTGAAGATCTGCGCATGCTCATGGTGCCGATGGCCCGTGATGGAGTGGAGGCTGTGGGCAGCATGGGCACAGACACACCTATCGCTGTGCTCAGCAATCAATCGCAGCCTCTGTTCAACTACTTCAAGCAGCTCTTCGCCCAGGTAACAAACCCGCCGATCGACTGTATCCGGGAGGAAATCATCACGAGCACCAAGACCGCGATCGGGCCCGAGGGGAATCTTCTCGAGCCGACGCCAAAAAGTGCCAACCTCATCTCGCTGGAGTCGCCGATTCTCACCAATGAGCAGTTTGCAAAGCTCAAGCAAATATCCGAGCCCGGTTGGAAGTCCAAGACGATCCCTATTCTCTACAGGGTGGACGGCGGCGGTAATGGCCTCGCAGAAGCCATGGATGAAGTGCGAAAACAGGCGACAGAAGCCATTGAAGAAGGCTACAAAATTATTGTGCTCAGCGACCGCGGTGTGACCGAGGACATGGCGGCTATACCATCGCTACTGGCCGCCAGCGGCGTTCACCACCACCTCATCCGGGAAGGCAGCCGCACACGCGTTGGCCTCATTCTTGAAAGCGGCGAACCCCGCGAGGTGCATCATTTCGCACTACTCATCGGATACGGCGTGGGCGCGGTGAATCCTTATCTCGCGTTTGAGACGCTAGGCGACATGATCCGCGAAGGATTGCTCGTGAACATCGACCACAAAACAGCGGTGAAAAATTTCGCCAAAGCTGCCATCAAGGGCGTGGTAAAAGTTGCGTCTAAGATGGGCATTAGCACAGTGCAGAGCTACCGTGGAGCGCAGATCTTTGAAGCCGTGGGCCTCAGCAGCGCCGTGGTGGAGGAATACTTCACGTGGACGCCAACGCGCATCGAAGGAATCGGCATGGACCAGATCGCGAAGGAGGTGGAAATCCGCCACCGCCGGGCGTTCCCGAAGAGCGCTGCCGTGAACCACACTCTCGAAGTGGGTGGCAATTATCAGTGGCGTAAAGAGGGCGAGGAGCACCTCTTTAATCCGTCTACAGTTCACAAGCTCCAGACGGCGGTGCGCAAGGCGGACTTCGGTATCTTCCGCCAGTACACGCAGGAGGTGAACGACCAGCACAAAGCGTGGTGTACGCTGCGCGGCATGCTCGATTTCAAGTCCTCCACGCCCATACCCATTGAGGAAGTGGAGCCCGTCGAGAAGATTCTGAAGCGCTTCAAATCCGGCGCCATGAGCTACGGCTCTATCAGTAGCGAGGCCCACGAAGCTATGGCCATTGCCATGAACCGCATCGGCGGCAAATCGAACACCGGTGAAGGCGGTGAGGACCCCGAGCGCTTCACATGGACCAATGAGCGCGGCGATTCCAAGAACTCCGCCATCAAGCAGGTGGCCAGCGGTCGATTCGGCGTCACCAGTCATTACCTGACCAACGCAAAGGAACTCCAGATCAAGATGGCCCAGGGCGCTAAGCCGGGTGAGGGCGGCCAGCTCCCCGGCAGCAAGGTTTACCCGTCGGTCGCCAAGACGCGGCACTCGACGCCGGGCGTGGGCCTCATTTCCCCGCCCCCGCACCATGACATCTACTCTATTGAGGACCTTGCGGAACTCATCCACGACTTGAAAAATTCGAACCGTGCAGCGCGCGTGAGCGTTAAGCTGGTATCCGAAGTGGGCGTGGGCACGGTGGCTGCCGGCGTTGCCAAGGCCCATGCCGACGTGGTACTCATCTCGGGCTTCGACGGCGGCACCGGCGCTTCGCCGCAGGGCTCTATCAAGCACGCGGGTATTCCATGGGAACTTGGCCTCGCTGAGACCCACCAGACGCTAGTGCTGAACAATCTGCGCTCCCGTATCGCCGTTGAAACGGATGGCCAACTCAAGACTGGACGCGACGTGGTCATTGCTGCGCTGCTCGGCGCGGAGGAATTTGGTTTTGCCACTGCACCGCTCGTGGCGCTGGGTTGCATCATGATGCGAGTTTGCCACCTAAATACCTGCCCGGTGGGCGTGGCCACGCAGAACCCGGAACTGCGCAAGAAATTCACCGGCGATCCCGCCCACGCCGTGAACTTCATGGTCTTCATCGCGCAGGAAGTCCGCGAGATCATGGCTCAGCTTGGCTTCCACAGCATAGTGGAAATGGTGGGCCGCACCGACCGCCTTGAACCGCGAAAGGCCGTGGATCACTGGAAGGCCAAAGGGCTTGATTTCAGTTCCATTCTTTACCAGCCGGAAGCCGGACCGGAGATCGGGCGCTACTGCCAGATCGAGCAGGATCACGGACTGGAGAAGTGCCTCGATCTTACCACGCTTCTGGAAATCTGCAAACCGGCGATAGAAAACGGCACTCCTGTCAAAGCAGCCGTCAAAGTACGCAACGTGAACCGAGTGGTCGGCACCATCACGGGCAATGAAGTCACCAAAAAATACGGCGCTGCAGGCCTGCCGGAGGACACCATTCAGATCAAATTTGAGGGCAGCGCCGGCCAGAGCTTCGGTGCCTTCATGCCGAAGGGCATGAGCTTCACCCTGGAAGGCGATGCCAATGACTACCTCGGTAAGGGCCTCAGCGGCGGCAAGCTCATCCTTTATCCGCCCGCGGCTTCCACTTTCGCTCCCGAGGAGAACATCATCATTGGCAACGTGGCGTTCTACGGTGCCACCAGCGGCGAAGCCTACATTCGTGGCATGGCCGGCGAGCGGTTCGCAGTGCGGAACAGCGGCGTCACGGCCGTCGTCGAAGCCGTGGGTGATCACGGCTGCGAATACATGACCGGCGGGAAGGTCGTTGTGCTCGGCCCCACGGGACGAAACTTCGCCGCGGGCATGTCCGGCGGCGTGGCCTACGTGCTGGATGAGAAGGGTGACTTCGCAAAAAAGTGCAATCAGCAGATGGTCGGGCTAGAGCCGGTGGAGGCGGAAGACATCGCGGAACTCAAGACGCTTATCGAAAATCACGCCATCAACACGAAGAGCACCCGCGCCGCGCAGATTCTCAGCGACTGGGACGCCAGCCTTAAGAAGTTCGTCAAAGTCATGCCGAAAGACTACAAACGCATGCTTGAGAAGATCAAAGAAGCCACCGCCGCCGGTCTCACCGGCGAGGACGCGCTCATCGCCGCCTTCGACGCGAACTCCCGTGACGCCTCCCGCATCGGGGGGGGCTAGTCCTCAGGGTTATTTTTCCGCACATTTCGCAGATGGACGCAGATTTCTTTTTTGGATTTAGGATTGGCGGGGACAACCCGTCTGTTCGCTGTGTCCTTGCACTTCCAGTCTCAAACCTAATCTGCAAAAATCTGCTTAATCCGCGGACAATTCATCTCCGACCATGATCACCCAACGCGATCCTGAGACCTACGCCCTGATCGGAGCCGCCATGGAGGTGCATCGCGAGCTTGGCCACGGATTCCTTGAGGAGGTGTTTCAGGATGCCTTTGAAATGGAACTGGATCTCCGCGGCATCCTCTTCCAGCGGCAAGTTGAACTGCCGGTGACCTACAAAGGCAGCGTAGTCAAATCTACCTACTGCGCGGACTTTGTCTGCTATGGCGATGTCATCGTTGAAATGAAGGCCTTATCAGAGCTTACGACGACCCACACAGCCCAAGTTCTAAACTACCTGAAAGCCACGGGCTATCAGCGCGGAATGCTCTTCAACTTCGGCACTCCCAGCTTGAACTACAAACGACTCATCAACTCTTTCCGCTACACCGAACTGGAACCCGGCGCGGAATCACTTCTCTCTAACTGAAAAACGACTATGGGCAAACCAACCGGCTTTCTTGAATTCGCACGCCAACTCCCGCTCGACCTCAGTGCGGTCACGCGCATCCGCAACTGGAACGAGTTCCACCAGCACATGGAGGAACCCAAACTTAAGCAGCAGGCTGCCCGCTGCATGGATTGCGGGATCCCCTTCTGCCACACCGGCACTCTCATCAGTGGTATGGCCAGTGGGTGCCCGATCAATAACCTGATTCCCGAGTTCAACGATCTCGTGTATCGTGGCCTGTGGCACGAAGCGCTGGAGCGTCTCCACAAAACCAACAACTTCCCGGAATTCACTGGCCGCGTTTGTCCCGCTCCCTGCGAAGGCTCCTGCGTGCTCGGTATGAACAATCCCCCGGTGACCATCAAGAACATCGAGGTCAGCATCATTGATAAAGGCTGGGAGGAAGGCTGGGTCACTCCCGAGCCCCCCGCAACACGCACCGGAAAGAAGGTTGCCGTCGTTGGCAGCGGCCCTGCCGGTCTCACCGCGGCGGCACAGCTTAACAGGGCCGGGCATTATGTCACCGTTTTTGAGCGCGCCGACCGCCCCGGCGGCCTACTTATGTATGGCATTCCCAACATGAAGCTCGATAAAAACGAAGTCCTCATGCGCCGTATCAATCTCCTAGAGCGGGAAGGCATTACCTTCCGCTGTAGCACGGAGATAGGCAAAGACATTTCCTCCCAGCAACTTCTTTCCGAGTTTGACGCCGTTGTTCTCTGCACCGGAGCCACCAAGCCGCGCGACTTGCCCATCGATGGTCGCAACTCGGAAGGAATCCACTTCGCCATGGAGTTCCTCCACTCCAACACCAAGGCCCTCCTTGATAGCAGCGAACCACCCATTTCTGCGAAGGACAAAGACGTCATCATCATCGGTGGCGGTGACACTGGCACGGACTGCGTCGGCACTAGTCTGCGCCACGGCTGCAAATCCGTCACTCAGGTGGAAATTCTGCCAAAACCCCCGCTCGAACGCGCCGCTGACAATCCGTGGCCCGAGTGGCCGAAGACCTACAAGATGGACTACGGTCAGGAGGAAGCCGCCGCCAAGTATGGCGACGATCCCCGCGTGTATCTCACCACCGCAAAGAAGTTTGAAGCCGGCGAAAATGGCAATGTGAAGGCCATTCACCTTGTGAACATCAAGTGGGAGAAGAATGGCAGAGGTCAGTTCACCCCAGTGGACGTGCCTGGCACCGAGCGTGTCCTGCCTGCCCAACTCGTGCTCCTCGCGATGGGCTTCCTGGGGCCAGAGCAACCGCTGCTGGAGTCCCTCGGACTTGAGCGCGATGCCCGCAGCAACGTCAAAGCCGACCATGGCAAATACCTCACCAACATGGATAAAGTCTTCGCCGCTGGTGACTGCCGCCGCGGACAGTCTCTGGTGGTCTGGGCTTTCAACGAAGGCCGCGGCGCTGCCAAAGCCTGCGACGAATTTCTCATGGGCCGCAGCGACCTGCCCTGAGTCAAACTATCCAAGGAATGCCCCCGGAATTATGGAATGACCTTTCGCTGCTCGCGGAACATGAGCACATCCCTCCTAGCGGTCATATTCCACCCATAAGCAGTTAGCGCGGTTTCATTTTAAGTCGTAGCCAAAAAGCGTAGCAAGGGCGACACGGCCTAGCTACGGTTGCTCCCCGGGAACGGCTACGACTATCAAAAAAATGCTCTAGCTATCAGCTCCTGACGTCCCGGATTCATCCGCGGCGGAGTTCCACCTCCGGAACTTCATTCGCAGAATTTTGCGCGAATCTACGGCGGTGATGGTGACGTCGTAGCCTTCCATTTTTGTGGTTTCCCCTTCCGCAGGCAGATGCCCAAGGTGGCTGGTGACGTAGCCGCCGATGGTGGAGACCTCATCGCTTTCCAGTTCCACATCACTCAACTCCGAGAGTGAGTAGAGCGGGAGCTTGCCGTCCACATCGAACTCGTGCTCGGAGATGCGTCGAAAAGGTTTGTGCACCGGTGCGCTGCCGGGGAGGTCAAACTCGTCTTCAATCTCGCCCACCAGTTCCTCCAGCACATCCTCCATAGTAACCATGCCGACGGTGGCGCCGAACTCATCTACGACGAGCGCCATGTGAGCGCGCTTGGCAAGGAAAGTCTTGAGGCACTCATCGAGCGGCTGCGTTTCTGGAACGATGAGGATATCGCGGCGGATTTTGGTGAGGTCCGGGTGCTCATCCTCCACAATGCGCAGGAAGTCTTTGATATGCACTACTCCGAGGGCCACGTCGAGATTCTTCTCCCGCAGTGGGAAGCGGGTGTGCTTGCTGTCGATGGCGAGCTTGAGATTAGTCTGGAAGTCCTCGCGCGGATCAAGGGCCACGATTTCCGTGCGCGGAGTCATGACGTCACGGGCGACACGGTCGTTGAGTTCGAGAGCATTGATGGAGATGTCCCGCTCGGTGGGCGTCACCTGCTTGGAGCGGTGGCTCTCGGCTACGAGAATTTGTAGTTCCTCCGCGCTGTGGACATTCTGGTGGTCTCCCTCCTCCATCCTGATGCGAAAAACCGCGCGCATCATAAAGCGCGCGGCGGTATTCAGCAGTCGGATGGCCCAGCGGAAAGCAAACTCAAAGCCGGCAAGCGGAGCAGAAAGTTTGAGCGAGGTGCCGAGCGAACGGCGAATGGCAATGCTCTTGGGCATTAGCTCGCCAAAGACCACGTCCACAAAAGTGAGTCCCACGAGGACAAGGACGAAGGCAGCCACATGAATCCATGCGGCAGGGTTTCCTTGTGCGTCTATAGCACCAGGCAGCCAGGTGAGCATCGGTTGCAACCACTCCACGAGAAATTTTTCTCCCAGCATGCTCACAGCGATGCTGGTTAGGGTAATGCCAAATTGAGTGGCCCCCACATAGTCGTCGAGACGGGCGACCATATGCTTGGTGCGCACGGCGGCCTTGGCGCTGCGGCCTTCCTCAATGAGTTCATCGATCTGACTGGCCCTCACTTTGACGAGTGCGAATTCTGCAGCCACAAAGAGTCCCTTCAGAACCATGAGCCCGAACATGGCGAGGAGTTTCCATCCAATGACACTGCCGTCCGCGCCTACGGTAGCTAAAATGCGGGGAAACTCGAACGGGATATTCATCTACGAAAAATAGGAGCGCCGGCGGTCGGGTTTCTACGGGCCGGGGTCATGCGTTTAGAGTTTCTCATAAACGCCTTTGTCTCTTCGCTTCAGAATTGTGAAGCCTTTGTCCTTCGCATTGGATAAACTGCTTACCCTTGGCGTGCTGATAAGCGGCATCTTTTTGCGGATGGGGTTTTTACAGTAGAGGCATTCCAAAAGAGGCTCGCGGTCCATCGGGCGCATGAGTTCGAAACCTTTGCGGCAGATGCGGCAGGATTTCTCGGGGTTTTCGGCGATGTATTCGTAAACGGGCATTTTAAAGGGGCCGCCGGAAACAGCAACGGGCCAAGACACATACGCGTCCTAGCCCGTGGCGTCAAATTTTCTCCTGCGAAGCTTTACCAGCTTGATTTCGTCACCCCGGGGATCATCCCGGCGTTAGCGAGTTCGCGGAAGGCGATACGGCTGAGCTTGAAGCGGCGCATGAAGGCGTGACGGCGGCCGGTGAGGGCACACCGATTGGTGCACCGTGTAGGACTGGCGTTGCGCGGGAGCATGGAAAGGCCAACGTAGTCGCCATTCTTCTTGAGTTCGGCGCGCAGGGCGGAGTACTTGGCGACGGTCTTTTTTTTGCGCTTCTCGCGCTCGATCCAGCAGGTTTTGGCCATATGGGAGGGTGTAGTGGTGGGAAAGTTTGGGGCGTGATTGCTAATAGACGCCCTCCCGGGCGCAAGGGAAAGTTTTTTAGAAATGCATATCCCGCGATCACTCAAACGGCAGGACTTACTTCCAGATTTCCAGCATCCAGTAACCGGCGGCCACGTAGGCGATTTTGCATAATGCATGCAAGGCTTGGTCCCGGTGGAAACTGGTCCACTTCTCGCATTTGGCGAAGTCGATTAACCAGTGGAGCACGAACTCGATAAATCCGAAGAGGGCACTGCCGGTGATGACCCACACAGCGCCGGCATGGACGAGTGAGTGGGCGCTAAGACAGTAGACCCAAAGGGAGGGCGGGGATTCGCCCGTATAGTCTATGCTCTTGATGTGGCGATTTTTGCGAATCGCGAGAAATTTCCCCTGTAGCGGGTAATCAGCCAGGGCGTGACCAATCATCAGCGCGAACAGCATGGCCAGTGGACCTGTGTGTTCAGTGCCGGACAGAAGGTGCGCTGTCAGTGCCATGCGGTGAGTCGGTGAGTGTCAGTGACTGATTCACGCGGACAGCCATTCGTAAAGTGAAGAATGCCCCAACTCAGGGAGGGAAGGGGGCAGGGTGGCGGCCGGGCACGGTGGTGTCAAAATAGAGCGGCAGTGCGGCGGCGCCTTCAGCAAACTGGGCAGGCAGGCTGCGGAGTTCGGGGTGGTCTTCAATGTCCGAAATGAATAGCTCGATGCTTTGTCCGCTCTGCATGGCAGGGAAGGGGCCGGGCTTGCCGTTGATGACCGACCACTGAAGAAGCGCAATGGTTTGCGGCTTCACAAAGCCCGTGAAAACCTGTTCCACAGTCCATGTGCCCGCGGCCATCGTTGTCGCTGGGGTGTTGAGTAAGGAGGCATCGGCCGGCGGGGCAGCGGTGAGGAGTTTGAGTTTCACCTTGTGCCGGGTGGGACGCGCCGGCAGCTGGCTTTCCACAGCCTGCCATGCCTCTGCGGCTTCGGTGGCGGCCAGCGCCCGGCTGTAAATGGCCACGCGCCCGATGAGGCCGGGCACGATCTCTCCATATGGCGCGCTGTCTCCCGCGTAGAGAGTGACCTTATCCAGCCATGTGGCCAATCCAGCTTGGTTGAGTTGGAAGTCTTTCATCTTCACTCCGTCGGCGTAGCAGGTGAGCGCGCGGCCATTAAGTGTCAGGGTGATGAAGAATGGCCGGTCGTCCTCAATACTGAACGGACTCAGGGTGGTGCGTTCTGTTAGTGCAGATTCACCGGCGCCAGTGCGTAGCCGAAGTACGAGGTGGCCATCCACACGATACAGAGCACAAAAATCCTGGCCCGCGGCGTCGGCGAGGGTGATAAATCGCCGACTGCACGGCAGTCCGCTGCGGCGCTCGGTGATGAGAGCCTGAAGGGTGAAGGCACCGGACTGGGCGCAGGCTGAGGCGATTTTTTCCGCGATCACCGGCGGAGCGCTGGACCGGCCGGCACTGATGTCCATCGAGCCTCCGCGGCCAGGCAGGGCATAGCCTTCCGGTATGAACGCTGTGGTGTTGGTGGGCGCCCCAGATTTCTCCCACGCAAAGACCAGCGCGTCGGTGGAAGTCGGCCATGTGGCAGTTGGGGCCGGAGGTTTGATTTCGGGCTTCTGCGGCAGGCTGAGCCTCCGGGCGGCGCTTCCCGGCAGCCATGCGTCTGGCCACATAGCCGACGCGACCGTTTCACTTATCCTGGTCGCGGCGGTGACGGCCTTCAAGTCTGCGCGCACCTCTGCAAGATAAACCCCGGCGCTTTCTCCTTCGGGAACCGTGAAGGCCAGATGCAGCGGATCGCTGGTCCACCGGAGGTGATTGAGCGCCGCTTTTTTGTCGGGAAGGTGCGCCGCCGGATCCAGTTCCCAGTCGGGCGTCACCCCGGGGGCGAAAATACGGATTTTCCGCCGGTCCGGGCTGAGCATAGCCAGCGCGCAACTGTCATCCGGACAGAGCGCCAGGAAGCTGCCCTGAGCCACGGGGATGAAGGTGTCTTCCTCCAAATTGGCCAGCCCCGCCTGTGGCCACGGAAACATTCCGCCTGCCCGCCTGCCGTCGCGAGAAAGCTGAAAATTGTCAGCCGAGACGGAGCTCTCCGCCCAGATGATTTCGCGGTCGCCGGGTGTTTCCGGCAGGAACTTGATGAGCATATCCCCTGTGGGCACGGGTTTCTTTCCCGTCTGCAGGCTGGCGAGGGCATAAATCGCGCTGGTGTTTCCCTCCGGACGGACAGCAAGGGCCAGCCCGGGAGAGAGCTCCTTCCCCTCGCCGCCAGCAAAGGGCACGGAAAAGATGAGAGGGTCATATGACGTGCCGTCCGGGCCGGATTCCGGGCGCAGACTGGAAAAAAAGACGGTATTCCCATCTGCGGAGATCAGTGGCCGCGTGCCGGGCAAGTCCTTCCCGGTGAGTGGCCGTGCGGGTTTTCCAACTTCCCGGCTCATGATCCGGCCAGCTCCGCCGGGGGCATCAGGATCGGATTCCACCCAGACCGCCCGCCATGCTGCTTGGCCGCAGACGGGAGAAATGGTGGCGAGAATCGTGAGAATCAGACGTTTCATGGCAAGTCCGTGATATGGAAAGGGCCAAGATGCAATGCAATGGGGGCGGAATTCCCATAGCTACCGGGAAGTGAGAGGCAACGGATTGCTGGACCGTTTTTTGTTTAGTTTTGGCTGAGGATTCCGGCCTCGAATTGGGCCGGGGTTTGGTAGTCGAGGGCGGAGTGTTTGCGGTGGAGGTTGTAGTAGGATTCGATGTAGGCGAAGAGTTCGGTGCG
>CAMAUV010000058.1 GCA_945861415.1 Akkermansia muciniphila
TCTTTGGCATCATCAAAGCAGCGATGGGTTTTAGGAGCTTCCTGCTGCGGGGCATGGAGAAAGTGGGACTGGAGTGGGGCCTTGTGAGTCTGGCCTACAACGTGCGCCGCCTGCACACCCTCGGCATGGGTGCGAAACTCCGGGCGCGAGCATAAACCGGGGCCTTCGGCCCGTGAATGCGGAAATCACGCCCCCGGAAATGCGCCTCATGCGCCTGTTCAAGGTCGAACTGACTACTGCGAGTGACCTCCGCGGAGAAAACTCCTGCCGCCGAAACGAAAAGAATTTTCCGGGCCGAAAAACGGGGCTTCTAAGTCCGACAGGCTGCTAGGGCGCCATGCGGGCCTGCAGTTTTTCCGACGGGGCCACCTGCGCATGGCCTTCGTGCGACCTGATAATGAATTCCCCAGCGACCTGAGCGTGGAGGCGGGGATGCGCACAGCGGCACGCGGCGGTAGCGTGCTGAGCGTGACCTATTCTGCCGCCGCCTGCGATTTGCGGGGGCGTATTGAATCCGCGCTGGCCCTCAAGGACCCGCCCACGGCATGGTGCGTGGCCCAGCCCAATTCGGTCTGGCCCGTAGTGAATACCCTGCTGCTCAGAGGCCGCCGCATCCCCCAGGATGCCGCCGTCATTTCGCGGGCCGATGACCTGTTTCTGGAAACCGCTGTGCCCACCATCGCACGATACCAACTCGACGGCCAAGGCATGGGCCGCGCCGCCGCCCGCCTCATGTTGCAACTACTGCGCCAGCCGGGCATTCGGCCGCGGTCCCGCAAGCTAACGCCCGAATTTCTGCCGGGGGAAAGCCTTGGGTGATCGCGGGCCGATGCTATACCCCGGGAGCATAAATGTCTTTATTGTAGACAACTAATCCGTCTTGGATTAACCCTAAGGTGGTGCCAAAAATGCTATTTTCTTTCCTTCCATGAAACCACGCGCCTTATCCCGTTTTAGTCAGTTCATCCTGCTGCTCGCCGGAATTATTCCAAGCATGACCTCTGCGGAAGTTATGATTGCCCATGTCAACGATGCGCAATTCGACACGAACAACTCAGGGGCGATAGAGGGTGAACCGAAAGCGGTTTCCAATTCCGAGGTGTATGTGGGGAGGCAGTATTATGCTTCGGTGGCCAATCACTACGTAGTGCCGTTCCAGTTGCCGGAGCTCGGACCGGGTACGTTTTCCGACGTGTCGGTGACGTTTAACACACTGGGAATCGATACCGCCAATATGGTGAATATGTATGCCACGCCCGCACCCCGGGCCGAAAGCGCAACTCTACAGTCGGATGTGCGGGGCACGGTGGACCACCGATCCAGCGGCACGCTGATTATGTCAGGGTTTCTAACCAACACTTCCACGGGCGATACGGCCTACACTACACCAACAAACGGTACGGTGGATGTGAAGCTGGTAAACTGGCTCAACTCTGCCTACGCTGATGGGGTCCGAGGCGGGCAATATGTGTTCCTGCGGCTGAGTCCAAATGCACTATACCCCACCTCCCATCAGCGCGGATTCAACTTCGCATCGGCCAACCATCCAGACACGGCAAAGCGACCGGCGCTAACCTACACCTTCAATCCCACCGGATCGCCGCCGCCCTCCATCATTTTATTCACCGGCATTCCGCCCATCGTGGCGCCGGGCGGCACTTCCGTGATGGCATGGGATGTGAACAACGCGGACTCGGTCACGATTTCCGACGGCATCGGTGCTGTCGCTCCGAGCGGCAGCACGGAAATCTCCCCCACCGGCACGGTGACCTACACGCTCACCGCCACCGGCGTTGGCGGAACCCGCACGGCCACAGCGACAGTGGGACTGGCCGGGACGGTGTTTCACCGCTACTTTCGATTCACCCCTACCAAATTGCGCAACGATGCTGCCGCGAACAGTGTACAAATCGCGGAGTTTCAGATGCTCATGGATGGCGGCCGCATCGCCGGAGCCACAGCGACGAATCCCGGTGGAAAGAATATCACCGACGGCGAGGGGCCGCTTCAGGCAGTGGACAACAATCTGGAAAGCAAATGGCTCGATTTTAATAAAGGTAGGCTGGTGCTCGATTTTGGTCAGACCAAATCGGTGAACGGTTATCGCTTTGCCACCGCCAATGACGGTGAGGAACGCGACCCGGTGAGCTGGAAAGTGGAGGGCAGCAACAACGGCACCGTATGGACTTTGCTGGACCAGCATGCGGATTTCGATGTCCCCGTGGATCGAAAGAGCTACATCGATGACCAACTGGTGCTCGGCCCAGCCTCATCCAACGGCGCTCCAGCCATCGGGCTCTTTACCGCCACACCTGCTTTCTTTCTAGCCGGTGCATCCACCACGCTGGAATGGAACGTGCTGAATGCTACCACCGTCACGGTTTCCGGCGGCGTAGGTGCAGTCTCCGCAGTGGGAACGCAGATTGTCTCTCCCTCTATCACTACCACCTATACCCTGACGGCCACGAACGCCGAGGGCACCAGCACCGCTACTGCGCTGGCCACGGTGATGGGGCCAGGGCCATTTCGCCACTATCGGTTCGTGCCGACGAGAGACCGGGCAGGCGGCGCGCCTCCCGGCAGCGGCGGCGAGGATTTTCAGATCGCAGAGTTTCAAATGCTGCTCAACGGTATATGGCTGCCCTGCCCTTCAGCGGGAGTAACTTGCCCCGGCGCCTCACGGCAGGTCGCAGACGGTGAAGGTGCCCGCAAGGCCAACGATAACCGCCCGATCTTTGTCGCCTCCGGACAGCCTGGCAATACCAGCCAGGGAGATTCGAAATGGAACGATTCCGGCATGCCGCCGCTGCAATATGATTTTGGCGTCACCCAGGATGTAAGCGGCTACCGCATCTGCACGGCCAATGATTCCGATGGGCGTGACCCGGTCTCGTGGCGGGTGGAAGGCAGCCACGATGGTAGTAACTGGGTTCTGGTGGATGAGAAAACGAACTATCCTACCACCACCGCGCGCAACACCTACCTGCCAGATTTTCCCATCGCCCCGTTCCTAGGCCCCGCCATCACTTTCACTGCCAGCGCCTCACAAATCGTTGCCGGTGGTTCGGCCACTCTGAACTGGAATGTTGACGGAGCCGACCCCGGCAGCATCAGCATCAATCAGAGCATCGGCGCTGTGGACGCCAGTGGTTCGCGGAGCGTGTCCCCCACGACCACGACCATCTACACCCTAACTGCCATCGGCAGCGGCGTCACTAAAAGTCAGTCGGTCCCAGTGGAGGTGGTGTCTGGATTGCCGCTGAATTACAATTTCGACAACGCCACGTTCGAGAACTGGACAGATGCCTCCTTGGGCGACACCGGCACCCGGGGCTGGTCCACGACCAACGGTCACGGCAACGTTCACGAGGGCACCAACGCTATCCGCTCGCAGTATCACGACAGCTCGCATCCGACGATGATCCTGCGCTCACCGTCATTCGTTTTGAATGGCAACGGCGACCTCATTGCATGGCTGGCCGGCGGTGCCGGACATATTGCCAGCCTGGCTGGGACTGCCGTGGCTGCGCTGCCGGTCAATTCCCTAAACAATAGAGGTTTTCAGGGCATCGCTCTCCGCAATGCCAACACCGGAACGTATGTCCTCTCCGCCCGCCGCCCCGGCAACAACGGCGAAGGCGGCGACAGCTACCAGCAGGTCGGATTCACCGCCGCCCAGCTCGCCGTCCTCGACCAGGCAGCCACCTACACTCTCGACCTCGTTGATTCGAATAATGGCTCATGGGCATGGTCCGCCATGGATTCCGTCAGGATTCCCGGCAACCCCGGCTCTAGCAGTCTGCCGCAGATTGTTTCCTTCGCGGCCACGCCAGGAACCATCAGCATGGGCGGCTCCAGCGTCCTATCATGGAACGTGAGCGGCGCCACCAGCATCAGGATCAATGAGGGAATCGGCAACGGGCTCGCCGCCAGCGGCAGTGTGGAAGTTTCCCCCACCGCGACGACCAGCACCTACACCCTCACCGCTGGCAACGGCTCCGGCAGCGTTACGGCCACCGCCACAGTCACAATTTCCGCGCCGGTCATCGCTTCGTTCGCCGCGACTCCGCAAACGGTCGTCCCCGGCGGGTCGAGCACCCTTACATGGAGCGTCAGCGGTGCCACCAGTGTCAGCATCGACAACGGAGTGGGCAACAATCTCGGCCTCAGCGGCAGCCGTTCGATTTCACCCGAGGCCACCGCGCTCTACACGCTCACCGCAACCAGCCCGCACGGCGTCACCACGGCTACCACCCTGCTCGGCGTGGGCCTGCCAGGCCCATACCGCTACTACCGCTTCGTGCCTACCGCTCTTCGCAATACGGACGAAAACAGTGTGCAGATTTCGGAATTCCAGATGCTAGCGAATGGCGACCGCATCGCCGGAGCCACTGCCAGCCAAACACCCGATGACTCTCCCGGCGGCGAAAGCCCCGCAGAAGGCAATGACAATAACCTAGACACCAAGTGGCTGAATTTCAGCAAGACAGATGCCCGGCTCATTTTGGACTTTGGAGCACCCACCGAGGCGAACGGCTACCGCATTGCCACCGCCAACGACGCGGATGGCCGCGACCCCATCAGTTGGCGCGTCGAAGGCAGCCACGACAATGACACCTGGGCCGTCCTCGACATCAAGACTAATGCTTCAGTGCCCACGGCCCGCAAGACCTACCTGCCTGACTTCCAACTGAGCACCTCCGGACCCGATCCCATCGGCAGCATCACCGGCATCACGCTTAGCAACGATCTCAGCACGGTCACCCTGACATGGGAATCCACGCCGGCCACCAGCTACACCATCCAGCGCAGTCCGAGCATGACCGCCAGCACATGGACCGATGTAAAAACGAACATCACCAGTCGGGGCACAGCCACTAGCGATGCGGCGCCTGCGGGAACCGGCGGAAGACAATACTTCCGAGTGAAGCGACAATAAATGCGCCCGGCGATATTATCGCGGCAACTGTCGTCGGTGCTCTTGCTGGGTGTCGCTCCTGTAGCCTGTGCTGCGCCGGTTATCACAGAGGTTCTCGCAAAAAACACCAGCGGCCTGACCGACTCCGACGGTGCGAGGCCGGACTGGATTGAGGTCCACAATCCAGCCGCCACGGCGCAGGACATGAGCGGCTACGCGTTGACCGACGATCCGGCGGACAGGAAGAAGTGGCTCTTCCCTGCCGGCGCGGCGATCCCGCCCGGAGGCTATATCGTCGTGTTCGCCAGCGGCAAGGACCGGCGCGTGGCCGGGCGGCCGTTGCACACGTCCTTTAGTCTGGATGCGGATGGTGAATACCTCGCGCTCTTCGCGCCGGGCGCAGGCGCCGCACTGTCGGAGTTTGCGCCGGCATTTGCCGCGCAGCAGGCGAATGTCTCGTGGGGCATGCTCAATACAGATGCAGCTGCGGGATTCGGGTTTTTCAAAACACCAACGCCCGGTGCGGCCAACAACCCAGCGTCATCGCCCGCGGGGCTGGTCACATTTTCTCTAACCAGCCGTACGTTTTCCACGGCCACGCTCCAAGTCTCGCTTAGCACGGCATCCTCCTCAGCTATCATCCGCTATACCACCAACCGCAGCGAACCGACGTTGTCGTCGCCGGTCTATTCCGGCACGCCGCTTAGCATTGCTTCGAGCACCCGCCTCCGCGCCCGGGCTTTTGAAACCGGACGCCCAGAGGGACCAGTGAGCAGTGAGACGTTTCTCAAAATCAATACCGCCGCCGCTTCCTTCTCGTCGACGCTGCCCATCGTGGTCACCACGACGTGGGGAGCCTCCGTGCCCGCCACCGACACGCAGGTGCCCGCGCATCTGATGATTTTCGAGCCGCGGCCGGAATCCGGGAACGCCGCACGGCTGACGGCGCTTCCTCACATTTCCGCGCCGTGCATTCTGGAGCGCCGCGGTTCCTCCACTGCCGGAGCGGAGAAATATTCGATGAAGCTGGAGACTCGGGACGAGTCCGGCGGCGGCAGCGCACTGCCCATTCTCGGTATGTCGCGCGATGCCGACTGGGTCATGCACGCGCCCTACGAATACGACCGCTCGCTGATGCACAACGACCTCATCTTCCGCATCAGCAACGAAGCCGGACGCTATGCGCCGCGCACGCGTTTCGTGGAGCATTTCCATGATACCACGAGCGATGCCGGCACCATTAGCGGCGCGCTCACTGGCAGCGTGGATTACTTCGGCGTATACAGCTTCATGGAGAAAATCACGCGCGGTAATGATCGTGTGGATGTGGAGCGCCTGACAGCTGCCGCCATCACGCTTCCTAATGTGCAGGGCGGCTATATGTTCAAAGTGGACCGGCTGGATCCGGGTGATAACGGCATCGGGCCGCTGTCCGGGCAAAGTTTCGGGGGCGTGGGGCAACTCGGATGGGTCTATCCCAAAGAGCGCGCCAACGATCCGGCGCTCGTTGTCACCACGGCGCAGAGCAACTACCTGCGCGGGGCTGTCGGCGCATACTGGGCGGCGCTGAGCGGCCAGGCGTTCATGGATCCGCAGAACGGCTACGTAGCCCACATTGATGTCGGCGCAGCAGTGGATCACCATTTGCTCAATGTCGCGGCAAAGAACGTGGACGCGCTGCGCCTCAGCGCTCACTGGCACAAGCCCCGCTTCGGAAAACTAACATCGGGCCCGCTCTGGGACTTTGATCGCGCGCAGGGCTCAACCGACGGGCGCGATCTCATTCCCAACACATGGCGAGGCGACAATGGCGACCTCGGCACCGACTTTTTCCACTACCCGTGGTATACAGAAATGTTTCGCGATCCCAACTTCTGGCAGGCATGGATCGACCGCCTGCACGACCTCCGCAGGGGACCGCTGGAGACCGCGTGCGTGCATCAGGTTATTGATTCCTTTGCTGCTGAACTCAATCCCGGAAACACCGCCAATACACCAGCGAAACGCAACATCGCCCGTTGGAATAGCCCCCGCGGCACTTCCGCCAGCACTCCTGGCACTAACGGCACCTACTCTGGCGAAGTGCAGTGGCTGAAGAACTGGTGGGCCGCACGCCTGAACTTCATGGATGGACAATTCACCCGCCCGCCCGTTTCCGGCGTAGCCAGCGGGCCGGTGCCCGCAGGGACGGCCATCGCACTGAGTTCACTCAGCCTCAGCCGCAGCGGGGCCACGATTTACTACACTACCAACGGAACCGATCCACGACCCATGGCCACGGCACCCCTTGGCAGCGGACCGGTTGTCGTTACCAAGTCGACGCTCATTGATGAAGTTCATCCAGTGCGGGCCATCGTGCCCACATCGGTGAGCACTAGCGGTCCCAGCGGTGTGGAATGGATGACAGCGGGATTCGATGACTCAGCATGGTTTGCGAATGCGGTCGGCGCCATCAACGGAGTGGGTTACGATGATGCCACCGCCGCCGGAACCGTGGACTTTCTGCCACACATCGGCCTGCGCTGGAACAGCAATGGAGCCACCGTGCTGCCCGCCGATGCCACAAACACCATGCGGGCGCTCACCACGCCGCAGCTGGCCGGGAATCAAAGCTGCTACCTCCGTCTTGTTTTTAACGCCACTGCTGGACAGCGCAGTCAGATTAGCGGAGACAACAAGCTGCTGCTCAAGCTGCGCTACGACGACGGCTTTATCGCTTGGCTGAACGGGAGCGTCGACCCAGTGGCGATGGCAAATCAGCCGTTCACCTTTCCCGCCGTCACCTACTCCTCAGCCGCCAGTGGTGTGCGCACAGATTCCGATGCGGTGATCTACCGCGACTTCGACATCACCGCGCAGGCCGGCGCGCTCGTCACCGGTACCAACGTAGTTGCCATTCAGGGCCTCAACGCCGGGCTCGCCAGTCCCGACTTTCTTTTTCAGGCCAAACTCGTCGTCAGTGGCCCTATCGGCAGCGTGTCCCCCTTCGGCCAGACCTACACCGCGCCAATTCCGGTAAACGGCCCACTGCAAATCACTGCCCGCACCTTTGATCCAGCGAGCCCTAGCGATCCACCGTCGCTCAGCAGCAACGGCCCCGGCACGGTGCCGAATGGATCCGGCTGGAGCGGGCCTGTGCGGCTTTATTATTTCCCCGGCGCAGTCGCCGCCAGTGCAGCGAACCTGCGCCTCAGCGAGATTCATTACCATCCGCCGCCGCCCACCGCCACGGAAATCGGCGCCGGCTTCGAGCGCTCCAACGATTTCGAGTTTCTCCGCCTCACCAACACAGGTAGCGTGCCCGTTGACCTCACGGATATCACCTTCACGAGCGGCGTCACCCTCACCTCAGCAGCCGGCCTGCACAACTGGCTCCCTGCCGGCCAGAGCGTGGTCATCGTCGAAAACACCTCCGGCTTTACCTCCCGCTACGGCGACACTTTCACCCTGCTCGGCGAATATACCGGTGAGCTCGACGACGCGGGCGAAACCATCGAGCTCCGCGATAAAGCGGGCGCGCTCATCGCCTCGGTCGCCTATGACGACGAAGCCCCATGGCCCGCTGCGGGGGACTCCGGCCACTCGCTCGTTTTCAACGGAGGCGATCCCGCCGTTCCCGCCAACTGGTCCGCCAGCATTGATCCCGGCGGCACCGGAGCGACCACCTATGCCCGCTGGGCTGCGCGGCACTTTCCCTCGCAGAGCGCTCCTTCCGCCGACGCAGACACTGACGGCGACGGCGACAGCAACTTCAAAGAATACGCCTTCGCCACCGATCCCGCCAACTTCACCGCCAGCCGCACGGCACTGCTCCCCGCAGGGTCAGTGCGCGGCATCGCCGTGCGCCATCGCTCCGCCACCGATCTCGTCTGGACTCCCGAGACCTCCACCAGCCTCACCAACTGGCTCGCTCATCGGGTGCAGCCTGAGTCCCGCAACTCTCACCCGGACGGCACCGACACCTCCGTCTGGCTGGCCCCGGTCATTGGAGGCGGCAAACAATTCCTCCGCGTCCGGGCCACGCGGCCATAAATGGATTGCACTGCCCTAAAGTGGTATGATGTTGAGTCACTAGCTGATGTCCCGCCGTCCTGAAAACATTTACACGTTTCACCTGCCCGTGCTCGCGGCTTTGCTAATCATGGCCGGGAGCAGTTCCGCAGATTCGCTGCCCGTGGCCATGCGCGCTGCGGAGCCTGTGATTCTCGGCGGCAAACGCGGGCTGTTTGAGTCGCTGCGCCTGCGCTCCGGAACAACTCGCGCGGTGAGGTTTCATGTTGGAGAACGCATGCCGGTATTCATTTCCTCAGAGGCGACGGGACCGCTGGAATGGTCGCTCCATCCGGCGGGAGGAGCAGCGGGAAGTTTCGCGGCGCTGCCCGCGGGGCGCAGCTACCCGGTGGCGGGCGGCAATGCTGCTGCGGTGGCGGGAGAGTGGGAGTTGCTGCTGCGTAATGTTTCGGCACAGGAGCGGTTTTGCACGCTGGAGATACTGACCGGAGCCTGTCAGGACCGCGGCACGGGCAACTCGCGGGCAGCGGCAGAGGACATGGCGCCTTCGCTTTCTTCACCCATGCGTCTGCGGCGGATGGGTGCGCAAGGGATGGTAGACACGGCGGGAGGAGACTGGTGGAAATTCAAACTACCGGAGCAGGAGCAGCTGCAGTTTTCGTTCTCCGGAGTGGCCGGCAGTTGGCCGCAGTTCACCCTGACCAACGCTGCGGGAGAGGCAGTCATCGCGGAGGACGGGGCGTTTTTTGCGGCGGGCGATTACTACATCCAAATCACCGGGACCGGCAGCCGCTATGGCGTCGCCGTCATTGCCGGAGTCTCCCTCGAGGGCCGGCTGAGTTATGCCGGCTACGCAGCTCCCGGCGCAGAAGAGTCGGAGACCGCGGCCTTCCTCGCCGACTTCGGCGCGAATACTCTCACGCAGGCCAACGTCGCCCGGATGATCCGGCACTGGAATCCAGCCTACGTCATTTCCGGCGGCGACAACATTTACGGCACCGCCGCCCAGATCGCTCCCGGCTCTCCGGTGTGGAAGACGCATCTGAGCGATTACTACGGCGAGTTCATGATGCGCCGGACAGATGGGAAATACCCCGGGCAAATCTCCCCTCACCAGCGGTTCTTCCCCTCCCTAGGCAATCACGACACAACGAATACGGGGGGCGGCGGCGGCACCATCGAAGGGTATCTCGATTTCTTCCACCACAACCCTGGCGGCGAGCCCCGACTACCGGGGAATGGGGGCGCGTTACACCATGCTGGAGAGAGCTACTACCAGCTGCGGCGGGGAGCGGTGGAATGGGTGATGATGGATGGCGATCATGCGCGATTCTCCGCTGAACTCATGGAGCGGCAGAAGGACTGGGTGCGCGCCACGCTGGCGGCATCGGACGCACCATGGCGGTTTGTCGTCGAGCACTATCCGCCATGGACCAGCGCCGGCATGGACCGCGGGCCTGAATTCCGCTGGCTGGAGACGGCGGATGCTCAGGCCATCCTCTCCGGCGATTCGCATGTCTATGAACGACTTGAGACCAATGGCCCTGCGGCCATCGTGTGCGGCACCGGCGGGGCCACGCTCAGCGGATTTGGAGCCATAATCACCCAAAGCCGTGTGCGCCACCACGACTACCACGGTGCCATCAGAATCACGTCCAATCCGACCGGTGTTCATCTTCACTATCGCGACGTCAATGATGGAGCTAACGGCGGAAACGGTGGGCGCACGATGGACCCGTTTGGCTTTGGCGACTTGAAGCCGCAGGCGGTGATACTGCCGGAGCAGTGGGGAAGCAGCGACGATTCGCCGCTCGTTCTCGCCACCTTTACACCCGGAGATTCAGCACTCGATTTGAAAGCCGCAGCGCTCAATGAAGGCGACGGTCCGTGGCGAGAAGACGACAACGCCGCGCCGGATCAGCGCAATGCGCGTTTCCTGGCGGACGAAGCCGCGACCTTTCTGCTTCGCCTGCAACAGCAGTCCGCGGCGGGCGGTGCCTTCGAAGTCGTCATGCTTACCCCGTGGGAACTCTGGCAACATGACCACTTGCGCCACCTGTCCGCCGCCAGTGCCGCGCCGGAGGCCAATCCAGACGGCGATGAGCAGACCAATTTGCTCGAATACGCCCTCGGCACTGATCCCATGCAAGCCAACGCAGTTCCCTCCAGCTTGACGCGGCAGGGCGACACCCTCACCCTCACCTACACCCGTCCTAGCAAGGCGCCCGGCATCACCTACATGGTGGAGTGGAACGATTCCCTTGCGGCAGATAACTGGAGCAGCACCGGAGTTTCCCTGCACGCACTGCCAGACGAAAACGCGCCTGCCACCGCCTCCCTCCCTGCAGGCTCCGCCGGACGCCGGTATGTCCGGCTGCGCGTTGTGCGAACACCCTGACTGGAAGGCACTGAGAAAATGTCTATTCCTCATACATCAGTGAAGGATTCGACAGCATGGGGAGAAATGGTGTATTGAGGGGTATCAAGGGGAACCATTCATACCGTGCTGATCCAGCTTCATATCATTCTCCACCACATCACCATGAACTTATCTTCCATTCCAGGGCGGGGCCTGCGGGCCTGCCTGACTGCACTTGCATCGCTGATCATCGCCGGAACATCTGACGCGGCCATTGCTCAACGGGGCTCGGCGACTACAGCATTGGCAGCCCAGAGCAGCACGAGCATCAGCCTCAATAAACCGTCCGGTGTGGTCGCGGGCGATGTGCTGCTGGCGGTGATCACCAAGAACGTGCAGACCATCGGCACCACAGGTCCACCCTCTGGCTGGACGCAGGTGGATGCCCGGGGAATCAACACCACATCGGCAAATAACAAGACACACGGTTCTGTTTTCTATCGCGTGGCGGACGGCACCGAAGGCGCGAGTTTCAGTTTCACACTCGGCGGGGGGACCACCAATAACCTGAGCAACGGTGCCTCGGGGGCACTGCTGGCTTTTTCGGGTGTGAATTCCACCGGCGGAGTGGCTCCGGGAGGCGGGGCGGGGCCGTTCGATGTGGCTCCGGGCACCATTACCGTGGGCGGGGCGGTCAGCAGTTCGGTGACGGCGAATGGAATCACCACACAGTCGCCCAATGCCGCAGTGGTCATGCTGGGCATGGTCGGCGGAGCGAGTTTTACATGGTCGGGCTGGAACACGACATCACCGGGCAGCCTGACAGAAATAGCCGAAGCACCCCGGGCGGGCTCCTGCGCTGCGGCTTCATGGGCGATCAAGCCTGCGGCGGGGGCCACGGGCAACGGGACGGCCACGCTGTCCAGTGCAGCACAGATTCCCGCGGCACTGCTCATTGCACTGAAGGAGTTTGCAGTTCCGGGACCGACGATCAATTCCTTCGCCGTGAGCCCGACTGCCATTTCTGCGGGCGGCAGTGCGACGCTTTCGTGGAACGTTACTGGGGCTGACACCGTGACGATCGACAATGAGGTGGGCAGCGTGGCGGCGGGCAGCGGGACGCAATCCGTCTCCCCTGCGGCGACGACGACCTACACGCTGAGCGCTACGAACGTCGACGGCACGAATACGGCCACGGTCACGGTCACAGTGGCTCCAGCGGGGAGTTATCGCTATTTCCGTTTTGTGCCCGTGGCGCTGCGGGACAACGGGACCAACAGCATTCAGATCTCCGAGTTTCAAATGCTCAATGGTGGCACGCGTCTGACGGGAGCCACAGCAAGCAACCCCGGTGGCAACAGCCCCGGCGGCGAAGGCGCGGCACAGGCCAATGATAACAATTTGGGGTCGAAGTGGCTCGACTTCACCAAGTTCACTCCGTTGATCCTTGATTTCGGCACCTTTCAGTCAGCCAATGGCTATCGCATCGGCACGGCAAACGATTCCGACGAACGCGACCCGGTGAGCTGGCGGGTGGAGGGCAGCATCAATGGCTCCACCTGGGTGGTGCTGGACGAACAGACGAATTTCGCCTTTCCCACAGACCGTCAGATCTACGTGCCGGACTTCGCCATCTCCTCCGGCCCGGCGATTTCCTTTTCGGCGTCACCCACAACCGTGGTTGAGGGGAGTTCCTCCACCCTGACATGGACGGTCGTCGGAGCTGATCCGGGCACGATCGGCATCGACAATGGCATCGGCACCGTCGCCGCGAGCGACTCCTTGAGTGTTTCACCCGCCGCGACCACCACCTACACGATTTCCGCCACAGGTGCCGGCACCACGAATACGAAAACGGCCACCGTTACCGTCATTCCACCGCCACCGCCAGCCATCACCTTCACCGCCAGTCCGCCGGCCATTCTTGCGGGCGGCAGCTCCACCCTGAGCTGGAACGTCACCGGAGCGGCCACTGTCAGCATCGACAACGAAATCGGCGCCGTGGCCGCCAGCGCCACCCAAAGCGTCTCACCCGCAGCCACCACGACCTACACGCTTTCGGCCACGGGGCCCGGCGGATCGAACACCAGCGCCGTCACGGTGACCATTGCCGCCGGGGGGCTGAACGGAACTTCCTACGACACGATCTCCGGCCCCTCGCAACTCAATCCCATTGCCAACGTCCTCGGCGCCACGCCTTCGGCTTCGTTCCTGCAGGTGAACAGCATCGACTATGAGGACAACTTCGTGGGCACCATCCCCGGCATCACCAATGCGGATACCTTCAGCGTGGTGTGGCAGGGATTCTTTGATGTGACCATGAACGGAACGGGTGACTACACCTTTGGCACGGAAAGCGATGACGGCAGCGTGGTTTACATTGACCTCAATGACGACGGCGACTTCGCCGATGCCGGCGAACTAATCGTCGATAACAACTTCGACCACCCCCCGGAAACCCGCACTGGCACGGTCAACCTCCCACAGGATCATCTCCGCATCGCCATCGCATTCTACGAGAATGGCGGAGGCGATGTAATGCGGGCCCGCTTTAGGAAAGGCGGCGGCATCGCATTCAGCGACATGACCACGGTCAATGGCCTTACCGGGCACTTCCTGCCTATGGAAACCGCCACCGGCCCGTTCTTCGCCATAACCGCCTATGCGCTCAGCGCCGACCGCAGTCAGATCACCCTCACCTGGGAATCTACCCCTACCGCCAGCTACACCATCCAGCGCAGCCCCAGTCTGACCCTCAGCACATGGACGGACGTGAAAACGAACATCGCCGGCCAGGGAACCTACAGCGTAGACACGGTAGCCGCCGACACTGGTGAAAAGCAGTTCTTCCGCGTTAAGAGGCAGTAAACTTCGTTTAGGGGGAGAGTTCAGGTTTCACTTTTCAGCAACGGACCGCGGAATCCTGCTAGCTACAGAAACTACCCGGAAGATTTCAGCAAGGGACTGCGCCGACCCTGCCGGGATCTTGAGTCTATGCTCCACTTCAGATTGCGGCGCCGTCGCCGGGTCATCGCGGGCGTGGCCGAAGCTTCGACCCTCGCGTGCCACTCAATGTTCGGCTGCCCTGCGAGGATGAAGACCTTCCGCTACTTCATTTACTTAGCGAAAGAGTGGCCGCAGCGAGGTGTGGCTAGCGCGACGGGCGTATTGATAGTCTGTATGGCGAGGTGATGGATTCCCGGTGGGCTGACAGGATGCATATACAACTACTTCCCCGACATCTTGAGCTGGTCGAAAAGGAATGCGAATACGTCCGCCTGCTGCGCGATTTTCTCGGTGAGGCCGGTGCCCATTCCGTGGCCGGAGGAAGCGCTAAGGCGGACGATGACGGGATGCCCGGAAGCCGTGCCAGCTTGGAGGCGTGCAGTCATCCGGCGCGAATGGGCTGGGTTCACACGGCCATCAGTCTCTCCGGCGAGGAAGAAGACGGCAGGGTATTTCGTCCCGTCCTTCACGTTGTGGTAAGGCGAGTAGGCGTGCAGCGCGCGGAAGTGATCGGGGTTTTTCACGGTGCCGAACTCCGTGGTGTTGAACTCACCGTTCGGGTCGAGCTCCACGCGAAGCATGTCGTAGAGGCCGACGTGCGCGACGACCGCACGAGCGACCAAAGGATGCTGCGTGAGAAACGCGCCCATGAGCAGCCCACCGTTGCTGCCGCCCTCGACGGCAAGTTTTTCTGCGCGCGTGTAGCCGCCCTTGATGAGGTGCTGCGCGCAAGCGGCGAAATCATCGAACACGTTCTGCTTCTTTGTTAGATTCCCAGCAAGGTGCCAATCTTCACCATATTCGCCGCCGCCGCGGATGTTCGCGATGACGTAGATGCCGCCGCGGTCGAACCACAGGCGGTTTTCGAACTCGAAGAACGGTCGCATGCTAATGCCGTAACCGCCGTAGGCGTAGAGTAGCGTGGGGTTGCCGCCGTCAAGCTTCGCGCCTCTGCGGCGCAGGATGTTCACCGGAACCTTCGTGCCGTCCTTGCTCACAGCAAACTCGCGCACGGCCTCGATGTCGCTGAAATCCACAGGCGAAGTATTAAAGAGGGCAGTCTTTTTCATTGCGCCGCTGGCCGGGTCGTAGCACATCCACGCGGCAGGCGCGACAAAGCTCGTCTGTCGAAAAACGATGCGCCCATCCGCTTCGAGCAGCCCGCCAACGCCCGACGCTTCCGGCATCTGGAGAATGCTCGCGTCTTTTCCATCGAGCCTTAATTGGCGTACGCGCGACGGCCCGCCGAGCATGTCCGCGACAAAAAGAAACTGCGCGGTGGGCAGGATGTTCTCAATAACCGCCTCGCTCTCCCGCACCATCACCACGGCATCGGCGAGCGTTCCCGACGTCGGCATCCGTAGCACTTTTCCGCGCGGCGCGTCTTTCACGGAGCGCAGGAAAAGCGCGCTGCCGTCGTGGCTGAACACGGCCTGCTTCACACAGTCCACGTGCCGTGTAATTTGCCGCCACGCCGAGCCATGCTTCGTCTCACAGACGTAATGGGAAAACTCCCCGCCGTCGCCATTTGCCACACTGGCGTGCAGCCAACGACCATCATCGGAAGTTTCCAGTTCGGTTATCGCAATGCGCGGGAAGTCCCGCCCGGCGCTGTATTCATCGGTCTCGGCGGCAGTGCCTAGTTTGTGGAAATAAATTTGCTGGTAGAAATGCAGGTCTGCTTCGGGCCTCTCGCCCTTGTGAGGATAGCGCGTGTAATAAACGCCGCTACTGTCGGGCAACCACGCTACGCTTCCGCCGCCGGTCGGATATTGCACATGCGCGATTTTATCCGGGAGGCTTTCGCCGGTTTCCGTGCGGATGAAATGCAGCGTGCCGTCCTCGCTTCCGTTCTTCGAGAGGCAGACGGCGATGAGTTTTCCATCCGGCGACGGCACAAACCAATCCATCGCCACCTGACCCTTCGGCTCCAGTTCAATCGGGTCGAGCACCACTCGCTCCGACGCCAATTCATCCACCGACTTCATTGTAACGAGCAGCCGTTGTTGTTTCGGCGGCTGGAACTTCAGCGCAAAAATCTGTCCCGGTCGCGACACCAGCCCGTTGTGCGAAGGCGTGTCTTTGGCGTACATCGCCGTGAGCTGCTTCTCAATATCTGCCCGCTCTGAGCGCCCGTCGAGCCATGCCCGCGAGTGTTTGTTTTGCGTGCCCGTCCACGCTTTCACGGCCGGCGACCCCGCTTCTTCTAGCCAGCGGTAATCATCCACGATCTTCATGCCGTGATATTGGTCAGTGACGGGTTTCTTATCAGTCGGCGGGACGGCTGCAGCGATGGACATGGTAAGTGATGTGATGAGTAGAAGTTTCATTGAGGGCTGGTCGGACGGCTGCGCCCGCTGGATTTGGATAGTGCCAGCATCGCCTTGAGTTCCTGCACGATATCGGGGCACTCCGCGTAGAGGTTCTTGGTTTCGCCGGGGTCGGAGTCGAGGTTGTAAAGTTGCGCCGGTGCGTCAGGGACACTGTCCGGGAGAACGAAAGGTTTCAGGCCGGGATTGTTCTCGTATCGGTTTCCTCCAGAACCGGGGTGGTCGAGGTATTTCCATGGACCACGACGGATTGAGAGCGATCGGGCACCACCAAAGGCTTGCGTGAGCAGATAGGGGCGGATGGGTGCAGTGGCTTCGCCGCGCAACGCGGGTAGCATGTTGAAGCTGTCCTCGGCTGCGTTGTCGGTGACCTCGGTGCCGATGATGGCAGCAACGGTCGCCATCACGTCGGTGAGGCTGGTGAGTTGTGCGCTGGTCGCTCCGGGTTTTACCTTTTCTGGCCAGCGGACGAGGAACGGCACGCGGTGACCGCCTTCCCAATTATCGCGTTTGATGCCGCGCCACGGACGAGCTCCGTCGTGCGAGTGGTCGGCGCGCATGTGGACGATGCTGGCGACTTCGGGCCCGTTGTCGCTGGTGAAAATTACGAGCGTATTCTCGGCGACGCCGATTTTTTCCAGAGTCGTCATCAACTCGCCGACGACCCAATCAAGCTGGTGGATGAAATCGCCGTGTGGGCCGGCTCTGGTCGCGCCCTTAAACTGCGGCGCGGCGAAAGAAGGCAGGTGCACGGACTGCGCGGAGTGGAAGAGGAAGAACGGCTTGTCTGGTGAATCGCGAACATGCTGCTCCAAGAACTCGCGACTCTTCTTCAGGAAGAAGAGGTCCACTTCCTCCATCAGAAAATTCGGCGCGATGAGACCCTCCCGGCAGTCGTCGGCATAGGCGTGTTTGGGCAATTTCGATTTATCGATGAGCTTCACCGGCGGCACCGGCACACGATCATTTTCGATAAAAGCGTAGAGCCAGTCGGTCGTGGGACAGCACGCAGTGCCGAAGAATCTGTCGAAGCCGTGGCCCACCGGTCCACCTTCGATCCGCCTGGAAAAATCCACGCGTCGCACGGCTTCGACACCTTTGCCACGCACGGGCTGACCATCCTTGTCAAAGAACGTCAAGCCGACGTGCCATTTCCCGACGCACGCTGTCGAGTAGCCGTTCGTGCGCAGCATCGCGGGCAGCGTAAGCCTCCCCGGCGCGATGAGCGACGGCCCGCCAACACCCTCAAAAACCCTTCCGCCATTCGGCACGCGAAAGGCCATTTGGCCGGTCATCAGGCTGTATCGCGTCGGCGTGCAGACAGTGGCTGGACTGTGCGCGTCAGTAAATCGCATGCCCTGCTGAGCCAGTTTATCAAGATGCGGTGTCGCTACTTTTGCTTCCGGGTTATAGCAACTGACATCACCAAAACCAAGGTCGTCGGCAAGAATAAGAACGATGTTTGGACTATCCTTCGCGCGGGCAAATCCCACCAGATGAAAGACAAGAAGAATGATGGCAGCAACTTTCATAGTCAGGATTACTTCAGGAATCTCCGCCACTTCACGGCCACATCGTTCGGATGCGCGGCGACGATTCGCTCCATCGCCGCAGTGAGTTCTGAGACAAACTCCAGCTTTTCGGCCCACAGGTTTTTTGTTTCTCCGAGGTCGGTTGCGAGATCGTAGAGCTGGCCGCTTTTTTCCACGCCGGGCGCGCTAGCGAAGCCTCCGCCCTTTTGCCCGAAGATGATTTTCCACGCACCTTTGCGCAGCGCAGGCAGGCCACTCATTGCGTGGCTGATTCCGTATTTGCGCACGGGCGACGTGCCGCTTTTGAGCAGCGGCAGAATGCTGACACTGTCCTCGCCGGCGTTCGCGGGGAGTTTCGCGCCGAGGAAGTCTGCCGCCGTCGAGATGATATCGGTCTGCTGCACGAGTGAGTCGCAGCGGGTGTCCGGCTTCACGACACCCGGCCAGCGCACGATGAACGGAACGCGATCCCCGCCTTCCCACGCGTCCGCTTTATAGCCGCGCAACGGGCCGCTGGGAAAATGTCTTTTTGCTTCGAGTTCCTGCGCTCCTACATACGGTGCAAATCCGTTGTCGCTGGTGAAAATGACGAGCGTATTCTCACCCGCTCCGCTCTTTTCCAGCGCGGCAAGCACACGGCCCACGACGGCGTCTGTCTCCATCACGAGGTCCGCGTATGCATGCAGCCCGCTCTTCCCGCGCCATTCCGCCGATGGCGATATAGGCGTGTGCGGGGACGTGAGAGGCATGTATAGAAAGAACGGCTCCTGCTGCTTCGCAGCGACTTCGACAAAGGCACACGTCCGGTCGCCGAGCGCGCCGAGAATGTTCTCCAGCTTCCATCCGGCGAGCGCCGGGCCTTGCAGGCTGGCTTGGATTTTCCGCAGCGCGTCGGCGGGCAGGAGTTCACTAGGGATGCCCACGGTGCGTTCATTCTCAATGAAGCAATACGGCGGCCAGTTCGGGACATCGGTGCCGAAATATGAATCGAACCCGACCGCCACCGGTCCGCCCCTAAACTCGCGCGAGTAAATCGTCCGCCACGCCGCGCGGTCGGCGTCGGTCGCCTCGGTCTTCACCTTGCCGCAGCCACCCGCTTTTCCGCCGAAGCTTTTGAGCATCTTCCGCTCTTCGTCGGTGAGTTGGAAATCCCAGCCGAGATGCCACTTTCCAAAAGCCGCCGTACGGTAGCCATGCTGCTTACATAGACCGGCAATCGTGAGACGGTCGCGCGGAATGAGTGGCCCGTCGAGGTAACCGACGATGCCGTTCTGTAGCCTCGTGCGCCAATGGTAGCGCCCGGTTAGCAATGAGTAGCGCGTCGGCGAACACACGCCGCTCGACGTGTGCGCGTCAGTAAATCGCATGCCGCTTTTCGCCAGCGAATCGATGTGCGGCGGCGGAATTTTTCCGCGCTCCGTATTGTAGCACTGGACATCGCCGTAGCCGAGGTCGTCAGCGAGGATGATGACAATGTTGGGTTTCTGCGCCGCGCTGGCGGACAGGCAAAACGCGGCGAGCAGAAGAGGGAGGAGTTTCATTTACGGCTACTTCGTGTCATGCGGGATGAGCGGCTTCGGATTCTCCACGCGGCCGAGTTCGCGGCAGCCGGGGGCGATACCGTCCTTGCCGAGGTCGGCTTCATTCGCGGCGATGAGAGCCTGCAGCTTCGCCACGATATCGGGATTCGCAGCCGCGACATCAGTAGCTTCGCCTACATCAGTGCGCAGGTTGTAGAGAAGCTGCACAGAGTCCTTGGTCTTCGCATCTCCGCCGCGGCCCATCGCGATTTGTAACTTCCAGTCACCGTGACGGACGGCGTTCAGGCGGAGTCCATTGTAGAAAATGAACGTCTCATGCGCGGGCTTCGCATCGGGCGCTCCGTTGAGTTGCGCCCAGATGTTTGCTCCGTCAAGCTTGCGGTCGGCGGGCAACTTCGCACCCGCAAGCGCGGCGCAGGTGGGCAGGAGGTCGAAGTTGCTCAGAATCGCATCGCTCTCCGTGCCACCGGGAATTTTTCCCGGCCACCACGCGAGCGTAGGCACGCGCATCCCTCCTTCCAGCGTGCTGCCCTTGTGACCGCGGAGCGGCGTATTCAACCCGCGCGGCGTGCCGCCATTGTCGCTGGTGAAAATGACTAACGTTCGCTCCGAGAGGCCGCTTTCGCGCAGCGTTTCGAGGATGCGCCCCACGCTCCAGTCCACTTCCTCCACCCAGTCGGAGTAGATGCCGTTCGGTGATTTTCCGGCCCATTTCTTGCCTGGGTAAATGGGGAAGTGCACAGCGTTGTGCGGAAGGTAGAGGAAGAACGGCTTGTCCTTTTTTTCGGTGATGAACTTCACGGCTTCGTCCGTGTAAATCTCCACAAGTGACTGCTGGTCGTCGGGCAGCACGCGCTTCACGACCGCGCCGTTGCGCAGCAGCGGAAGCGGCGGCTGGCCTTTGCCTTTCGCGTTCGCGTTCGGTGCGGGATTCGGCTTGCCGAGGTCGGTGCGCACTCCGTCGCTCACCGGCCCCATGTCGTTGGAATAAGGCAGGCCAAAATGGAGGTCGAAGCCCTGGGTATTCGGCAAAAACTCAGGCTGGTCGCCGAGGTGCCACTTCCCGACAATCGCCGTCCGGTAGCCGGCCTCTTTCAGCACTTCCGCAACGGTGACTTCCTTCGGTGAAAGTCCGTTCGCGCCTTCAGGAAAGAGCACATGCGGAATCGGCAGGGCGCGCTTTGCATAAGAACCGGTCATCAGCGCGGCCCGTGACGGCGAGCAGACCGGCGCGGCGTAAAACGAAGTGAGCTTGCGCCCTTCCTTCGCCATACGGTCGAGATGCGGCGTGCGGTTCAACTTCGAGCCGAACGGCCCGATGTCTGCGTAGGCGAGGTCGTCGATGGTTATGACGATGAAGTTCGGCTTCTCCGCGGCTGCGGCGAGTTGTGCGCCGGTCAGTTCGAGGAGGGCGAGAAATTGAAGGATGCGTTTCATGGTAATGCGAAGGAGAGTGATTATTTCGTCTGAGTGGGTTTCAACCAGCCGAGCGATACGAGGAACTTGTCGGCTTCCGCAATGGTCTGTGACTTGTGTGGTTCGTTGTTGAAGAATCCGTGCGGCGCGCCGGAATATACGTGCGCGTAGCAGCGTGCGCCTGCGGCTTTCATCGCAGCCTCGTATTCACGCAAAACGGGCACGCCGATGAGCTTGTCGGAATCACCGAGAAACACACACGTCGGCGGCGCACCTTTGTCGATGTTGTGCGCGGGTGAGAACTCGCGGAACCGTCCACCCAATCGCTCGTGGCCCCATTGGCCTGGCCCGTTATTGAAGACGGGATTGAAAAGCAGCAGCGCGTTTGGCCTGCATGAAATCTTTATATCATCAGCCGGATCATCCAGCCCCGTGACCAACGCCGTGAACGCCGCAAGGTGACCGCCCGCCGAGCCACCTGCCGCCGCGATGCGCGCCGGGTCCACGCCCAGCTCCGCAGCGTGACAGCGCACGTAGCGCATCGCCGACTTCGCATCTGCGCAGCAGACGAGCGGGGGGCCTTTTTCTCCTTTCGGAATCGTGCGGTATTCGACGCGAAAGCCCACCACGCCGCGCCTGGAGAAGTATTCGCTCTGTGGACGAAACTGCTCCGGCGTGCCGCCCACCCAGCCTCCCCCAAAAAAATACACGACAGCCGGCCGTCTGTCATCCGGCTTCCAGTCCGCAGGCTTTTCGATGTGGAGCTTCAGCTCACGGTCGTCCACCTTCTTATAAACGAGCGTCTCTGCAGCCGTGGCGCGGGCAAGCATCAGCACATAAACAGCTGCGAAGAAAACGGATTTCATAAAATGATGCGCGGCCTACTGTTTCGGCCACGGCGGCAGAGTTGCGAGGAGCGCTTTGAGTTCGGCGGTGGTCGCAGCGTTTTCAGGGGCGGCGGATACGTTGCGCGTTTCCTGCGGGTCCGTATCGTGATCGTAGAGTTCCGTCGCGCCGTCGCTCCAATTTGTGAACCGCCAGCGTTTGGTGCGCACGCTTTGACCAAAATTTTTCGGGCCGCGCGTCACTAGCGTAAAAGCGGCTTTTTTGTGCTCACGCGCGGAGTCCTCGAGCAGAGGGCGCAGGCTCTTGCCAGCCAGCAGACTTGGTGTTTTCTGCCCGCACAGTTCCGCGATGGTCGGATAGATATCTACAAACTCGACCGGTGAGTTACAAACCTGCCCGCCTTTAAATCCCGGCGCGGCGATGATCATCGGGGCGCGGCACGAGCGGTCAAAGAGCGTGCTCTTATTCCACCAGCCGCGCTCGCCAAGGTGATAACCGTGGTCACCCACGAAGACGATGACGGTGTTCTCTGCCAGTTTCAGCCGGTCTAGCGCACCGAGCAGTCGTCCAACTTGCGCGTCCATGAACGAAACGCCCGCCAAATACGCCTGAAGGAAGCTCCTTCGATCATTGTCGGTGAATTCTGCGAAAATTTTCTGCCAACTCGAACCAAACGTCATCGGCGGTGCAGCGGTCATGTCCGCGGGGTCGCGGTGCAGTGGGAGCGAGTCCTTCGGATAAAGTTCAAAATATTTTCGCGGCGAATGAAAAGGATCGTGCGGGCGGTGAAATCCCGCAGCAACCATCCACGGCTTCCCGCTCGCGCTGAGATCCTCCATCGAGCGAATTGCCTCCGTGGCAGTCTGCGCATCGGGCTGGTTCTCTTCCGGTCCGTCCATGATTCCGACCGTGCACCACGGTAGCTTCCCGCCGGTGAGATTGCGAACCTCGCCTGTATGTTTCTCCGCCACCGGGCCGACGGATTGAGCCTTGTCCCACGATTTTCCCGCATCAAGCCAGTCCTTGCGCTGGCCTTCGCCGGTGTTTGCCGAATGGAAGATTTTGCCGAAGGAATGCGTCGTCCATCCACCTTTCCGGAGCAGTTGAGGGAACGTCACAACGTCCGGCAACGCGCTGCGGAAAAACGTCCCATTGCCTACGACACCCGTCTGCTCGCAACGCAATCCGGTGAGTATCGAACTGCGGCTCGGATTGCACACGGGATACTGCACGTAAGCCCGCTCAAACCGCACGCCGCGAGCGGCCAACCGGTCGATGTTCGGCGTCTTTGCGAGTGGATGTCCGTAGCACCCGAGCGCGTCGCGCAAGTCATCAGACATAATGAAAAGGACGCTCGGTTTTTCCCCGCCAATGGCTGTGAGTGAGACCAAAAAAAGGAGTGCAAATGACAGGAGTTTCATTTTTCTAAGTAGTATCAATCCTAATCTCTACGGTCTACGGCCTGTTTTCACAAAACTCCAGGCAATTACCAAAACACCTGCGTATCCATGGGGCTCATATAGGACTTGCCTGAGCAAAACCGCTGGGGCAGCAGCGAAGCCAGCAGGCCGTAAGAGAGTTTGAGCTTTTTGGTTACTGTGTTGGTAATGAAATGGTGCGTTGCGACCAAGTATCGGGAACGACTTAACGGCGGATTACTGTGGGACCGCCATCGGGGAAAAAACAACCGCTAGGTTGGTATTCTGATTGCCCGATTTGAGCGCATCCAAGACAGCCCGTTTCGTAACGGAATTCCACGAATCTACCTACCCGATAGACGGCTAGGAGGCACCGGCCCTGCTAAAAACTTTTGCAATGGCGGCATGGAGCCTTTTTGATCGCTAGTCATGACCTCGCCAGTAATGCCATCGCTGCATTATGCCCGGCGATGCCACTGACTCCGCCTCCGCGGCGGGCGCCCGCCCCGGCAAGGTAGATGTGAGGATCGTCGGTTTCCGCCCCCCAGGGCTGCGGATCCCCTGCCCTTTCTCCGTCATCAAGGAACGGAAAGTCGAGATCGCGATGGAAGATGTTTCCGCGCGGGAGGGAAATGTCTCTCTCGAGGTCCAGCGGAGACTTAACTTCGATCGCCAGCGATCCATCGCTGCACGGAGCAAGAACGGACTCAATCGGATCGATGAGAAACTCGTTCAAGCTGGCCATGGCGCGCTCCTTGGCCAAGGCTTTAGCGCCTTCCGGATCAGCATCGAAGAGCGCGGCAGGGGTATGCAGTCCGAAGAGGGTGAAGGTGTGGAATCCATTCGCGGTCAACTCCGGCGACAGGATCGTGGAATCGGTCAGGGTGTGGCAATACATCTCCAGCGGCAAAGGCTGCGGCAATTCGCCGCCCCGGGCGCTCGCGTAAGCGGCTTCGAGCTGTGTGTAGCTCTCGTTTATGTGAAATGTGCCCGCGAATGCGAGGCGCGGATCCAACCCTGACTTGAGTCGCGGCAGGCGCTTCAGGAGCATGTTGATCTTCAACTGTGATCCCTCCAAGGACGACTGCACAGACCGTCCGCACAAACAGTCAAGATGTTGCGGGGCGGCGGCAAAAAGGAGATCCTTCGCGGTGTAAGTCTCGCCGGATTCAGTTCCAACACGAACACCTGCCGGACCGCTTTCAAGTGAACTGACTTTGGCTCGGAGCTTAATCTCCACGCCCGAAGATGTTGCGATGCGCATCAGTTCACTCACAAGAGAGCCCATCCCGCCCACAGGCACACGCCATTGGCCGGTGCCGTTGCCAATCAGATGATAGAGGAAACAGCGGTTCGCCTGCATGGTATCCGCCGAAACAAAGGTCCCAATCAGCGCGTCGGTGAGCACCACTCCCCTTACGATATCATCACAGAAGCGTTCCCGAATTACTTCGCCGATAGGGACTTCCATAAGATTGCGCCACACTTCGGGCAATCTCATCTCGGCCTTCAGTTCCGCAGCGCTCCGGAGCGGTTGGAGCATAGAAGGGGCGAGACGCGTGGCCAGTTCGGCAATTTCTCCATAAAACTCCCGCCACGCGTTGCCTTCCTTGTCCGACCCAGTGAGGCGCCGAAAACTGTCCGCCGTCGCTTCGTCCCATTCCGAGGAAACCATGAGCCCTTTATCTTGGCTGGCGCAATGATAGGGTGTGTAAGAGGCAACCGACCGTTCGAGGGTTCTGAAATTAAGACCCAGATCAGAGACTATCTGATCCGGCAGCAGCGAAACGAGATAGGAATACCGTGAAAGCCGGGCATCATACTCAGGAAAAGGTCTCACGCTGGTGGTGGCACCGCCGGGTTCGTCACGAGCCTCAAGCAAAAGAACGGCTTTCCCTGACTTTACCAGATAGATCGCGGCCACAAGTCCATTGTGGCCGCCGCCAATGATGATTGCGTCGTAGAATTTACTGGAGTTGGTCATGAAGACGGGGAAATGGGGGGGCGCGGCGCTTCAGGAACCCGCGGGTTTCAATTTGAATTTCCGGATGCTGAGACCCTTGTTGGGTGCCTTGACCGTGAACTGGAACGAGTTTGAGCCTTTCTTCAAGTCGATGAGCACCGGCTTTGTCTCGCCCCAGTATCCCTTGGTGTAGGGCAGCGGAATATCCACCATCGTGCGCCTGTTCAAGCGGAGCATGAATTCCCGGCCCATGGTCACCGTGCACACCTCAGCCGTCAGTTCATATTTGCCGTCCGCTGGTGCATCCACGCTGTATTTCAGCATTTCCGGCTGAGCGCCACCGAGAGCGTAGTGAACCTGCACCTCATTGCCGTCGATGGTAGGCATGAAGCGAAGCTTGTCGGTATTCACGGTCGATGCGGCCGCAGCCGGCGGGATCGTGATCACGCCATCCGCTCCGGTCGCGATCGTCTTCTGGGCATCGGTCAGCTCGATCTGATCGACCTTTTCAGCCGCGGCTTCCGTGTTGGACTCGGCGAGTTCTGCTCCGGTGACGCCGATATCCTTGATCGCCGCATCTTCCACTAGGGCCAGTTTCCTGTAGAACGCGAGCAATTTCCAGAAACCGCCGCCTGACCCATAGCCGGTCACTCCGTCCTCTCCCAGGGCATTTCCCAACCACTCACACTTCAGCACCTGGTTGTAGGGTTCAGGTTCCTTGTGGCACTGCGACATCAGGAGAAACTCCAATCCAGGGAGTCCGTTGACGCTGCAGAACGCGAAATGAGGTCCCAAGACAGTGGTCCAACCCTCCGGAGTCCAGCGCGCCATGGCGGCATGTCCCGAGGAAGGGGCCCGTCGCGCCGGGATGCCGAATGCGTAGCACGACAACTGTCCGACAAAAGCGCGGGGGCCGCAAATGCCGCCTTCGAGAAAGAACTGCTGAATGCTGGACAGGTCGCCCGGCATGCCGCTTCGGTCGACGCCGCTCACGTAAGGCACGTCCGTCTTGACGATCCTGCAATAGCGCCATTTGTATTCCTCCCGCGTGTGATCAGGACGGTAGTTGCGTATCATATTTCTAACCCAGTCGATATCCTCAAGCGTGTAGCCGTCTGGAAACACAAAGCGATAGTCCCAACCGGTGCCGCCCAATTTGGAAAAGGCGGGGTCGAGTATGCCGGCGTCGTATGCCTTCATGTAATTCAGGTAATACTTGACCAGGGACTCGGCTGCGGGAACGCCGGGATAGATATAGGTTTCGTCCGTATATTGCAGGGATGCAGCCAGGGCCCAAACCTGAAAGAAACCCTCGTGGGAACGCTCGGTGGCTTTTTGAATGGCCGTGTAGTTGCGCATGGCCTGGCCATAGTTCCCGCCGCTGGCTCCCTCCAGCGTCATGACCTGCGTGATGAGCTTATCGTCATTGAGGAGCTTGTCGATCAGCGCTTTTTCCGCTTCGCCCTTTTGGGCAAAACCGGCCAGGCGGTTCGGGGTGGCATGAGTCAGCAGTGCGAATTTGGCCATGATGGCCTGCTCTTTCCCGCCGCCGAGAAATGTCTCGATGTCCTTCATGACCACTCTGGCCGCCGCAAGGGCCTCATTCTGTTTCTCAACAAAGGCAGGGTTGTCCGGGCCGTGTTTCACGGCGACCTCCTTGCCCATGACGGTCTTGGTGACAGGCGGGACATCACCGAGCGCGGCGACCCGCTTGGTGAATTCAGCCTTCTTCCCCTCATCCACCTTGGGTTCCAGGGCCTTGATCGCTTCCTTTAGATCAGCCAGCATCTTGCTGTATTGTGCCTCGAGTTGCGTCCCTGCGGGGGTCAGGCTGACCGGCGGAGGAATCTCAGCGGCAAAGACCGATGTCGATATGGCCAAGGCCGTCATAATCGATACACTCTTGATGAAGTCATTGATTTTCATAATTCGCCTTTTCTTTGTTGTGAATATTATGTCATTATCGTCGGAACCGGCGAAACCTGCCGGGCATTGTTCGTAGCTTTATGGTTTCGGGGTCTCCATCCGGTGCTTCTTCAACCATTCTTTCAATCTCTCGTGGGTCGATTTATAGATGCTCGGAGCATCCGGCTTGGCTGGCTCTGCGGCGAGCTTGCGCATTTGAGCCGCCTCGTCGCTGCGCCCGAGCTTGTCGAGAATCCCGGCCTTGGTGGTCCATAGCTCCACCAGAATTTCATCCGAGGGCACAACCGTGACCGTGGCAGCCATCTCTCGCCACTGGGCCTCACCTCCGTCGTCGCGTCTGCCCAGGAAGTAGCGCAGTTTCTGGGCGTCGATCGCCATCTCGATGGACTCGAGCGCGGCTTTCCAGTCCTGCATGCCCATGTAGGCCAGCGCCTGGCCATGATATTGCGGAGGCCGCCAGCCGAAGCGATCGGGGGCCCAGGGAAGATAGGGG
>CAMAUV010000059.1 GCA_945861415.1 Akkermansia muciniphila
TTGTCCGTCATTTGGTCGTGGGTAAACTTTTTTGCTGTGGGGTCGCTGCCTTTCGGGGCCCCGGCGTGCAGAGCCTGCCAGTCGACGTGCGGCTTCATCGGTCCGTGACAGGATTCGCAGCTGACCGTCATCTCCGCCATGGTGGTGCGATAGGTGTCGGATACTGCATCGTAGTTTTTGCGGAGCCGGGTATTGTGGCACGAGGCGCACATCTGGTTCCACACCATTCCGCGGCCCGTCCAGTGTCCCCATTCGCCCGGCTTGCGGTCTTCGTCGCCATAAACATTGAACCATTCATTCTTTTTCGGATCCCAGCAGGCCTCCATGGCGTGCAGTCGTCCGCCGGTGCCGGCAGTGAGGAATTGCCGCAGCGGATTGTGTCCGATCACGCGCTCCGCTTTCCACGGCTTCCGCTCGCCTCCAAAACCCAGTGAGGTGAGAAAACTGGTGGAATTTGTCCGCGAGGCATCGGTGGTCTGCATGCCGTGGCTAAACGACTTCGCGGGATCGAAGGCAGGCTTATCCAGATCGTCGCGCAGCGGACGTTCCGCGAGCCCGTGATGCGAGTCCGCCCATTCTTCGTATGCCGTGCTGTGGCAGCTCTGGCAGGATGCTGATCCGGCATATCCGGCGAATGCAGTTTTCTCATCCTGCATTTCATAGGCGCTCAGGCGCTGGCTTTTGACCGTTGATCCGCTGCTGCCTGATGGCCATAGCGCCCATGTGATAGCTCCCGCCAGCACGACCCCAGCCAGAAGCAGCCACCGTAAAGTGGAAGAGGGCGTAGAAATGGGAGCTATGCTTGGCGAGTGATTCATGAGAGGGAGACCGCCATCATGCCGTGGTGGGCGGGCGATGCAAGATGCCGTTCGTCCGGCTGCATAGATTCAATCTGCGAGGTGCACATCCACAGTGGCCCGTTCAAAACCACTGGATTCAAGCAAATTGACAAGACGGAATCCTCTCAGTTTCGCAATGATGGCCTCCGGCATCACTTCCAGTCGTGTGTTGTAGGCGGTGGCAATATCATTGTAGTAGGCCCGGGCCAGCGCGATGCGTTGCTCGGTCTCAACCAGCTGGCGCTGGAGGTCGAGGAAGGCGGTGGCGCTTTTTAATTCCGGATACGCTTCGGCAATGCCGATGACTGTCGTGACCAGCCCTTGGAAGTCGGGGCCTCTCTCGCCCTTTGGCGAGGCTTGTAACTGGTTGCGCATCGCCGCCAGTGATTCCTGAGTTTCTCGTTCATGGCCCCGCAGTTCCTCGACGACGCTCACAAGGTTGGGGATGAGATCATGTCGCCGTTTCAATTGGACATCAATCTGCGACCAGCCCTGACGCACGCGATTTCTCGTATCCACGAGACTGTTATAGAACATCCAGATCCATGTGCAGAGCCATAGTGTCAGATAAAGTCCAGCCGCAGCGAAAACCGTGGGCCAGTATTCCCAGCCCAGCCACGCGGCGCCTCCTGCAGCAATGAGTCCGAGCGCTGTCCAGACATGGAGCGAATTGCCATACCCGCGCACGACCTGTTCCTCTGTCTCTACGGTTATCAGAAACATCGGCACGCCTTCCGCGGAGGCGATTTCCGGGGCCACAACGTCCTGCCGTTCCCTCGCCTGCCCCACCAGAAAGATCCGCGAGTGCAGCACGATGCCGGTCTCGTAAAACGTCCGCGTGAAAGTGCTGTTCGGAATGGCGCCTGCTGGCCCCTTCTTATAGTAGAGTGAATCCAGAGGCGTGCAGGTTTCGGAGAAGAGGGTGCTCGACTTCACTTCTGCGCCTTCCGGGCGGACGAGAATCACGCCTGATTCATCACGGAGATAAAAAGGCGCACTCTCCCCGCCGCTGGCCACTACAGTGGAGCCTGACTCCACTCGGGTGCGCGTCTGTGAGCGTCCCTGCGCATCTTTGTAGTTTTCGTGGACAGTTCGCCGCCAGTGTTCCGACACCGTCCATGAATAGAGAACACAGGGCCGCTTGGAGAGCCGCGCCGAAAATGGGGCCTCAGTTTCCGCGGTGCCCTTGAGTTCCGATAGGCCAATGAAAACCCCATGCACCTGCGAAGTTGGCAGGGCCTTCACCAAACGACGGCGGCGGTTGGCCCGGTGGCTCAGTCCAAGGAACAAAAGAGAGAGGCCCGCCGCGAGCGCCGTAAAGATAGGCTGGGCGTCACTCATAGTGATTTTCTAGAGCATCACGCGAATCAGTTGCCCCTGAATGCCGCCGGGCAGCACGATGCGGTTCCCCACGGGGATCAGAGCGAGACGCAAGCCTTCGGTGATCCATTTGCGACTGGTTTTTATCTCGCGAATTACCAGTTCGTTATCGTTGCCTAGGCTGTATTCAATTTCTGCTTTCACCGGCGCTTCATCACCGTCCAACGAGAGTTCGACTTCGATGGTCTTAGCCTTGCTGTCGAGGTGGAGGGAATTGAGTTTCACCCAATCCAGTCCGCATGAAGACATGCGGGCTTGGAGGGCTTTGGTAATGAGAGTGGAGTACATGAAGTAGTATCCGTTCATCTTCCCGCGTAGGCCCTTTGCGCAATAGGAGAGCGAACGGCCCATCTGTCGGTGGGGTGCCCGAATTCTATGCTGCGGCGATCCGTTCGATGAATGCCCAGAGTTCCCGGGCTACTTCTGCCGGTTGGTCCAAATGCACGCGGTGTCCGGCTCCGGCGATGAGGTGATGCTCACCGCGGGGAAGCGCAGAAAAGGCAGCGGCGGCAAGTGTGGTGAATTTCTCATCCCGTTCGCCGGTAAGCCACAGGACCGGGCAGGGGATGGAGGAAAGCTTCGGGCGCAGGTCCTCCTGTCTGGCTAGCGACCATCCATCAAATCCCCGGGCCACTTCGGGCCTCCATGCCTCAACCAGCAACTGGTCCTGCGTTGCCATACTTTCTCCTGCGAAGACGGGCTGAGCATTCCATGCCTGCATGACATCGCGCCAGTTGTCTCGGAGAAAACGAACGGCCCATGCCTGATCGGTGCGCAGCCTTGCCTCGCGATCCTCCGTGCTGATTAGCCCGGGATGGGCAGAGATGAGAATAGCCGCATCCCACTTTTCCGGGGCAGTAGTCAGGACATGCATAGCGAGCCGGGCACCAAGGGAGTAGCCGAGGAGAATACGCGGGCTGGAATCGCTGCGGGCGTCTGCAGCCCTTTGAAATTCGCTGGCGAATCCCCACAGCGTGCCTGCCCCCGGGTGCTTCTCAAGGAACTGCCACAGGTGCCATGCTTCACTGCGTGCCGGTATAGCGGCGAGCAGAGGAGCCAAGTCGCCGGGCAGTCCCGCGTTGCCGTGGAGAGCGTTTAGCATCGGGCCCCTGCCTTAGTGTGCAGCGATGAGCCGGCCTTCCTTCAGTAAGAGGGCGACGGGCTTGGGTGCAGCGTCGGCGGGAAGGTCGCCGAGGGCATACTGAATCCCGGCGAGATAGTGTTCCACCACCATGGGATTCCAGAAGACTTCGTCGTTGTGGCCCAGAGAGCAGTAGAACGAGCGTCCCTGACCATAAGTGCTGAGCCACGCGATGGGATATAACTCACGGTCCGGCTTTCCGTCCTTGTTCTTGTCGTCCTTCATCATGTCAGTACCGTCAGGGTCGAGGGCGAGAAGCATGCGGCGCTCGCTCGGCAGTGCCCGGCCGGGTTTGAATTTATAGATCTCATCCTTGATGGTAAATCCCTCGCCTTTGAAAGCTGCAGTGAGTGGATGTTTCGGGTCAAGATTCTTCACGCGGACTGTGTCGCCTGAGTTCCATGGATGCTCCACGAATCCGGTGCCCATCATTTCGGCATAGTCCTTCCAATCGTTGTAGGTGTCGCCACCGGAGTGGATACCCACTAGCCCTTTACCGCCTTTAACGAAGGCGACGAGAGCGTCTTTGCGGCGGTTCTCCGAGGATTCGATTTCCTTTTGCTGTTCCGGGCTGAGGCCGTTGCGTTCTTCGCCGGATTTATCCGCGAGCGGCGTGCCCGTGGAGTTGAGGAAAACGACGCCATCGAATTTCTTGAGGCTGTCAGGCTCGAATACTGCCGGATCTTCAGTGTGGGTGACGTTGAAGAGACCCGTTTTGGCGCCGAGCTGTTTCATACATTCCACGCCGCTGGGGATGGAGCCGTGGCGGAAGGTTGTTGTTTTGGTGAAGACCAGCACCTCATGCTTCTTCTTTACCGGAGCAGGCGTGACGGCAGGCATAGCGGCTTTGATCTTATCCATGCGGTCGGCAGAAACAGCGAACGGGTTGGGGGCTGCGGACTGGGCGAAAGTGATGGCGGCAGTGGTAAGGGCCGCGAGCGGCAGAACGAGACAGAGTGATTTCATAAGTAGTTTAAAAATGGTTTATGATACTGCTCCTAGATGCAAATGCAGACGGGCGCAATCTCAACGAACGCAGCTTCGGTTAATTGCCAGAACACCCCAGCCAGTTGCTGCGGTAATCCTCTGCTATGAGGGTGGCGCTGGTCAAATGCAGACGCGAGATGATCATATGGCGCTGGAGAAGGTGAGCGTGCGCCCACCCGGTGAAAATATAACCGGTTAAATCCTCGCAAGCATTAGTGGATGGACTCAAGCGACTCGCCGCTGCCTTAGTCAATTAGACGAATCGTTGTTTCGTCAATTCCTGCCACTAGTAGCCTTGCGGTCGGTCAGACCGCAGGCGGGCCTTGAACTGGCCACTTCAAATTAATAGGAAGGACATCCGGCTTCCAGTCTGCCAGCCATCACTACAGCAGGTCGCGATCCGGTTGCGGCGGGGCAAGGCGTCCGCCGTTATTGAATCGCTGTTCCAGCATGCTCTCTGCCAGTTCCATCACGAAGAACGGCCGCTAGTCATGTTCACCCACTACATAGAAGGGCACAATGGTAGGATCTTCCAACTTCCCGATCAGTTCCGCCTCCGGTCGGAAGCGCCGCACCTCGTCTGACCCAGCGAGATGCGCGGCAGTAGTCATTTTCAGTGCCGCCGTGCGGCACAGTCCGGCCTAATCCTCCCGGAATACCACGCCCATGCCACCGCGGGCCATGACGCTTTCCAATTCGCAGTCGCAGCAACGGTTAAGCAGCGCCAAGTCCTCCTTTTCGGGCTATGAAAAACCAGAGCCGACAGTTCCAGTAGCCCACCAGAAGACATGACGGAAGCAAGCCTTTTTAGGCCGAGACCCGTCCTCAACTGCGCGGTCGGAACACTGACCGACGCTGGACATAACCAGTAGCTATTTTACAGCAGAATTTCGGTGTGCAAGTCAGTAGGAACTGGAGAAAACTTGAGGGGTAACTCAATTCACGTAGCCGACCTCATTCGTCATGAGCAGGGCGTGCGCATATTTCTCCCAACCGTTGAGTGGCGTCCGGTCCACTTCTTTAGCGTTCGGGTCGCGCACGGCCTCTTTGACCGCGTTGGGATTGCCGCGTGCCATTTCGATTTTGGCCTTCGCTTCATTCACTGCCCGTTGGCGGAAATGCTCGCGGATAGTTTGCATCTCGTCATTAGTGATCTCATTCCGGCGGCGCAGGCTGGAAACGTATTCCACCAGCTTTTCGCGGGACATGCCGGCTGTTTTCACTTCCGGAAAAAATTTCTCGAGGCGCGCCGGGAGCTCCGTTAAACTTGCTGTCTCCGCCGTGGTGGCATCGCCTGCGGTGACGGGCTGGGGATTCCTTTCTGCGGCGATAAAATCGAGCGCCAGTTTCAGTTCCTCGGGTTTCGGCCGGCGCTGGTAAATGATTTCATAGAGGGCGCGGACCCGTTCTTTGTCATCTTTGGATTCGGTGAACTCTTTGCGTTCCACCACATTCCGTGCCTGCTCGATCACTAGCAGGCTGTTCATTCGAAACAACGACTGCTGCGGCACGATGGTTTCATGGCGGCGGCCCGTGGGCAGGGCGGGATTGGCGACATCGAAATGCCGCATGAACTCTGCCATCTGCGTGCGGTCGATGAAACCATAGATGCTGCGCCGCGGGCTGTAAGGTTCACTCTCGATATTCACCGGTCGGCCACCCATGGAGGTATCCAGCTTGCCTCCGATGCAGAGAATACTGTCGCGCAGCGCCTCGAAATCCAGCTTCCGCACATTGGCGCGCCACAGCAGACGGTTGAAGGCGTCGATCTTGGACTTCGCGGCGTCTGGTTCGCTGCTTTGCTGATAGGTTTTGGACAGCAGGATACGGCGGTGCAGTTTCTTCAGACTCCAGCCTTCGGCGACAAAACGGGAAGCGAGAAAATCCAGCAACTCCACATTTTCCGGCTTTTCGCTCATAGTACCCAAGTCGTCGGGTGTGCCGGTGAATCCTTCGCCGAAGTGATGCTGCCACACGCGGTTCACAAGCACGCGGGGCGTAAGGGGATTGTCTTTGCTGGCTATCGCCTCTGCGATTTCGAGGCGGCCGCTTTTGCTTTTGGGAATCTCCACTTTGCCCGCGCTCAGGCACTCGAGGAAACCCCGCGGCACTACCGGCCCGGGCTGCTGAGCCTGGCCGCGGATGAAGACTGCGGAGTTTTTCGGATTCGGAGCATCAATGAGCACGCTGGCTAGGCCCGGAGATCCGGGATGCACTGTGTCGAGTTTGGCGACTTCCGCCATAAGTTGATTCACCTGCCGTTCCAAGTCCTGTGGCAGCCCGCGCATGTTGCTTTCCAGTTCTGTATCCTTAATGAAGTATGGATCAATGATGCTGGTGCGCACCTGTTCCAGAGCCGTTTCTTTCAGGCCAGGAAACCATCCGTTCTTTGTGTCACTCTGCGCTTTTTGCCAATCACTGAACTCCTGCTGGTAGGCCTCGTTCGCGGATTTAAAGACACCGGCGAAAATGGCAGCCACTTCTTCAAGTCTCTGCGGGCTTTTTCCGGCGAAGCCGTCTCTCACCGCCGCATTCAGCATCGGGCGATTCGGCATTTCGGAGATTAATTTTGTCGCAGCGGCAGCAAACCCCTCCCGGGGAAGCTTTGAAAACTGGAACCATGTTCCCACAATCTGACCGCCTTCGTGAATGGCCGCGCGCAGCCCTTTGTTCCTTGCTGACTGGATTTTGCGCTGAATCAGGCGCGAGATGTCCCCGGCCTCACGGCGGTCGAGTCCCGCCTTTTGGACGAGTTCCTGAAATTTCCCGTCCTGCCTTCCTGCGGCGAGCATGGGCAGAAAGACATCTGCTTTACCGTTCACTGTCGCCGCTATGCGGTTTAGCTGATTGATAAGCCGCGCTTTCCCCTCTGCCAGCAGACTGATGCGTTCTTTCTGGTACGCATCCGTAGCTGCTGGATCAGTTGCCCGCACCACCTGTGGCCCGCTATCGTCCAATTTGCTGGAATTGAATACGCCATGCAGCGCGTAGTAGTCCCGTTGCGTGATGGGATCGAAGAAGTGATCATGGCAGCGGGCGCAGGACACCGTCATCCCAAGGAACCCCTTCGTCACGACATCAATCTGATCGTTGATGATTTCGTTCCGGTTGTCCATGAACTGGTCTCCCTGAGTGAGGAAGCCCAAGGCTGCCAGAGCCGACTTGTCCATGCCCTCCGGTAGCTGGTCGGCTGCGAGCTGCTCTTTGATGAACTGGTCGTAGGGCTTGTCCTCGTTGAAGGAGCGAATGACATAGTCCCGGTATGTCCAAGCGTAGGGGCTCAAAGATGAAGCGCCGCGCTTGGTCTCCCCGCGGGTGTCGGCATAGCGTGCCACGTCCAGCCAGTGTCGGCCCCAGCGCTCGCCGTAATGCGGGCTGGCCAGCAGGTAATCGACCACCTTGGAGAAAGCGTCCGGCGACTCATCCTTCACGAAAGCAATGACCTGCTCCGGTTTGGGAGGCAGACCGATCATATCCAGAAAGGCGCGGCGAATGAGTGTGCGTTTATCTGCGGGGGCGCTGGGAGTAAGTCCTTTGGCCTCAAGTTTGACGAGCACGAATTTATCCACGTCGCCTGCCGACCATACAGTGTCTTTGACCTCCGGCGGAGCAGGTTCTTTCAGTGCTTGGTAGGCCCAGTGACGCTGCACATTCGCCTTCATTTCTTCACTCATCGGATCTCCCGCAACGGCTTTCTTCAACGCGAGTCGCGGATCGGGCGCTCCCATTTTAACCCACTGCTCCAGCACAGCGATGGAAGCCTCTGGCAGCTTCTCTCCATTGGGCGGCATTTGCAGATCTTCATCATGATAGCGAATAGCTTTGATCAGCAGGCTGCCCTCCACATCCCCCGGTTTGATGGTGATGCCGGTCTCGCCGCCTTTTTCCCAGCCCGCTTTGTTATCAAGCGCGAGGCCGCCTTTGGTTTTGCCCTGCGCCTCCGAGTGACATTTATGGCATGACTCCACGAGAATGGGGCGCACTTTGGATTCAAAGAATTCCAACTGGTCTTTGGGTATCTCTGCGGCCAGCACTTGAGTGCCCGCGGCGAGGAGGAGGAAAATACGTTTCATAACGATGACCGGTTGGGGATTAGGCGATGATCTGTTCCACTACTTTTCCCGCCACATCAGTGAGGCGAAACTCGCGACCGTTGTAGCGGTAGTGCAGTTTCGTGTGGTCGTAGCCTAGCAGGCGCAGAATGGTGGCGTGGAGGTCGTGCACGTGGACTTTGTCCACAGTGGCCGCCTGGCCAAGGTCGTCGGTGGCACCGTGTATATAGCCGCCTTTAACGCCGCCGCCCGCGAGTAGGGAAAAGAAACCGCGAGCATTGTGGTCGCGGCCGGCGGTTTCGCCGGTGCCGTTGCGGTCGCGGCCCGGAGTGCGGCCGAATTCGCCGCCCACCACCACCAGCGTGCTGTCGAGCAGACCGCGCTGTTTGAGATCGGTGAGCAGGCCGGCGATGGGTTTGTCCACGCTGGCGGCGCGCTGCTCCATGTTTTGCTGAAGGTCGGAGTGCATGTCCCAGCCTCCGGCCCAGACTTGCACGAAGCGCACGCCGCGTTCCACCAGACGGCGCGCCAGCATTAGACGGCGGCCCATCTGTGCGGCATCGCCGCGGTTTTTGCCTCCTCCCGGGCGGATGGTTCGTGGATTTGCTCCATCCATGCCGTAGAGGGTTTTCATCGCGGCCGTTTCTTTAGTGAAGTCGAAGGCATCTGTGGCTTCCGTCTGCATGCGGAAGGCCATCTCCATGCTGGCGATTTCCGCCTCAAGATGACTGTCCCGCTCCAGCGCCTTGTTGTGCATCTGGTTGAGCCGCTGAACGAGGTCGAGCTGCTTGCGCTGATCCGGCACTGTGAGGAATTGATTGCGCAGGTTTTCGATGATCCGCTTCACGTCCTGCTGGGCAGTGTTGACGCTGGTGCCCTGATAGCGTCCGGGAAGGAAGGCGGACTGCCAGTTGGCCGTGCCGCCCACCGGCACGCCGCCGTCCCGCAGCGAAATGAAGCCCGGCAGGTTTTTGTTTCCAGAGCCCAGCCCGTAGAGAACCCAGCTGCCAAGGCTCGGCCGGGCTAGGCGCAAGTTGCCGGTATTCATAAACACCGTGGCCACGTCATGCGCCGGGATATCAGTATACATGGAGCGGATGACCGTCAGATCGTCCACGAGCTTGCCCAATTCTGGGAAAACCTCACTAACCTCGATGCCGCTTTTTCCCATCTTTGAAAATTTAAATGGAGAACCAAAGGCGAGGCCGTTTCCTCTAGGGAGCGACTTGCCGTCCAGTTGGGAGAGTTCCGGCTTCGGATCGAAAGTGTCGATGTGCGATGGTGCGCCGTTGAGGAAGATTTGGATGACGTGCTTCGCTTTGGCGGGGAAGTGCAGTTGCACATCCGGGCTCCCCGTCACAGCTTCGGCAGCCGTGAGGCGGGATGCGGGCAGAAGACTCGAGAGGCCCAGCATTCCCATGCCGAGGCCAACCTTCTCCAAAAATTGGCGGCGCGTGCTGACTATGCCGTTTTCCATATGCGGAAAATGCTGACGGATGTAGGCGGAGGTCATGGCGGATAAGTTGGGTTGAAAGGAACCTTGGTATCTGATGGGACACCGGTCCTATTGCGGCGGTTGCAGATTTTTCTTGTATCCGCGAACACGGATTCCTCCCACCGGGCCGCTACTTGCCTATCAAATTTCTGCTTAGTTCCAGGAAAATGGCTTTATCGATGAGGAAATATTCCTGCGTATCGCCCATCCGGCAATAGCAGAACGGCCCCCCCGTCGGAGCGAAGTCCACGCTGAAGGTTTTTTCGACGGTCTTGTTGGGATCCTTTTCGTCGTAGGCGTCGAAGGTGGCTTCCATGCGGAGTGCCCGGGTTTCGAGCGCCGTCCGGGCCTCGGCAGAATCTCCCAGCCACGTGGTGGCGGACAAGGCTCCGAGCTTTGCGGCGACGCTTTCTGCCTCTGCTTTCAAAAGCCTTGATGAGACATCCACGCCTGCCTGCTGGACCGACGCCCATTCGAGGGCGGGGGGAACCCGCGTCATCTCAAGGGGCGGGGCGGCCCCAATGATTTGCCTCAACGTTTTTATCTGCAGCAGGTTAAACGAGGACAGGAGCAGACTGCGCCACTTGATGCCCGAGCGGGGGATGCCGCCGGGGAGTTCCGGCCCTATACGATAGACAAACGGCTCGCCGGCAAAATTGGCAAAAATCCGGCCATCCTCATGAATGCCGATGCGTAGCACCTGACTGCTCTCCTTCGTTACCGGAGTGAGCCTCTCCTCTCCAAGGTGTGCTCCTTTGGCGAAAGTCAGCTGTATGGCGGGTTTCGCCAGACTGTATTGGGCTGGATCCGCCAGAGAATCACTGACAAATTCCGTGATGTCGGTTTCGTTGACTTGGCGAATCAGTTTGTCGATGGCCTCAGGGGCGGCGACAGACCACTTGCCACCGCTGAGCGGCCGCCACGACCATCTGTCGCCAACCCGGACCAGTTCCACCGAATCGCCCTCTACATGCTCAACCCGGACCGTGCTTATGAAGCCAGGCTCAATGGTGGCGAGCTTGATTTCTCGAAAATCATTGGGCGATTCCGCGAGGCACAGGTCCAGCATGATCTGACGGTCCACCTTGAAGGCGGCTTTGCGCTGCGGGTCGCGGCAAATGGCAAATTTCTTCTCCGGCGCGGCGTCTTCATAGAACGAGAGAGTCGCGCCTTTTGCGCCCTCTCCAGCGGGAAACAGAGTGACCTCCACCACCGGCTTGTCTCCAGCCGGAGCTTCTGTCCAAGGCACCCAGCCTTCTAGCTTGGCGCCGCAGATCATGGCCACGAAGTCTTTTGCCGCCGGCTGATTGGCCGGGGCTCCGGATAGCGGGCGGGAAATGACCCAAGGCGCGTCCATGCCGGGCTTGGCCGAGGTGCGGCTGAATTCCACTTCTCCTTCACCCTTACGCACCACGATTTTATGGACCTCCTCCGAAGTGTAGCGCGACACGCGGGTATCTCGGAAGGCATCGGCCGGGCGGGCGAGGAGGAGGCGTAGATCCGGCTCCACTAGGTAGATGTCCGGACGCTCCTTGCGGCTGTCGACCTGCAAGTAGGTGGTCCCGGCAAGGGGCGCGGACTTGCCCACCCGGACTTCGCTCAGCTTACTGCCGTCGGCGGCGAGCCAAGACACACGCCATGAATTTGCATCGTCCAGCCCGAGGCCGGCTGCGGTGACTTTTCCGGACTTCAGTTCCCCATTGTCGATGATCTCCCGGACACGGGCCAGCGAGGTGTATTCGACCAATTGTTTGACGGTGGCTTCATCCGCGCGGTCCTTGATAGGGGCGTTCAGCTCCCAGCGAAGGTCCGCACCGCGTTGCAGACTGATATGGGAGGTGCTGCTTTGCAGTTCGACCGCGGCGACCTGTGCGCCGTTGATATCCACGGTAGGCGTTTGGAGATCCAGCGTGCGTGCGCTGAAGTCAAAGAGCAACTGGCCGTCCGGCTTGACCTGTCTGTCGCGCAGCAGCAGCCATGAAGCGAGCCCGGTGGTCAGCAGCAGTAGGATGAGTGTAGTGCGCGTTTTCATGAGGGGAATGGGGCGCAGGGACAGTTAGTTCCGGCGGGCGCTCCATATGAGCAAGCCGGTCATGAGTGCGGCCAGCGGTAGCACGATCGTGCAGATGAGAAACACGCGTTTCCACTGTTCCGGCTTCATGCTGATCTTGAAGAAGTGCTTGGCCTTGTCTGTTATGGGGTCATTCGGTGCGGTTTCTGTGCGGTGCAGCATCCAATTCATGGAGCGGGTGAGAAATTCATAGCTGCCGGCGGTGGCATCTGGCATAGCAAGGTCCGCATTGCCCACTACTACGAGCCGGGAACTTTGAATTTGCAGATCGTCCCCGGCTCCGCGCTCAGCTGTCGCCGCCACAGTAAGAGGTAGGCCATAGTCCTCTTTCTCATCAAAGACTGGCAGGGCTTCGTTGAATTTGGTTTCGCCCCAGAAATCGCGGCCGGCTGTTAGCACGGTGGTGAGTTCGATGTTCTCCGTGCGCACTTTTTCTGCGTTCGTGAGCAGTCCCAGCGAGCGGGTGGTGCCCGGTAGCAAAATGGCCCGGTTTTCAATTCCCGCAGTAATCGGTGAGCCCTCCTTCAAGTAGGCATCGACGGTGTATTCCTTCTTGATGCCGCCCGCCGTGCTGTGCGCCTGCATGACTAGATCGCTTCGGGGTTGGATACCATATTTTGCCAGCCATCTGTCGATCTCCGGACTCCCGTTATTGGGATCAAGGAGTACCATGACCGAATTCCCGGGCGTCTCAAGAAAATCGGACAGATCTTTTTCCTGCACTTCGCCCATCAAATTAGCTGCGCTCACGATCAGCGAGCGGAAGGACGGTGCGTACTCAGCATTGTCCAGAATAAGCCACGGCTCGAGCTGGATGTTTTGCGCGCTGCAAATGTCGGCGAACGTGTTAAAGTAGGTGCGCAGCGTACTTCCTTGGCCGGGAACGTATTTCTTGTTGTTAATGCCGGCTACGAACCCGACTTTTGGCCGGTCCGGATTGGTTACTTCCGCGATGGCTGTGTTCATCAGGGATTCCCCGCGAAAAGCCACCGGCACAGATTTGACCTTGTCCATCACAAACACGGATTGAGCGGGGATCCAGCGGTGGAAGGCGAGGCTGCCGCTGTCTGCTTTCTGGGCGATTTGGGACTGCACGAACACGCCCTCCTCCGTAGGCGGTTTGAATCCGCCGGCGTTTTTATTGAGGTCGATCTGAAACTGCTGCCACGCTTCGGTGTCGCGGCGGGTGTCGATGAAGTTCAGCTTCAGCCTGTCCTTCATTTCCTTTTGATACTGCTCGAGTAGCGGGGCCATGTCCCGTTCCAGTGACCCGTCCTGAGGGGCCAGCACCGTCACCTGCACCGGCGTCTTTATTTCGGAGAGAAACTTCTTCGTATTATCCGCGAGGGTGAAGATACGACTGTAGGTGTGGTCCCACTGACGGAAGTTCCGGTGGGCCAGCACGTTCACCATTAGGAATAGCGCCAGTCCCAGGATGATCTGCACCGTCACATTGAGACCAATTCGGACGCGGTGAATGGTGTCCACTTCCGTCTTCTCGGCGGCAGGTTTCGGTGAGGTCTTTGGCTCTGCGTCCTTGCTCATGCTTGGGAAAGTAATTGGTTGGCTCCTGCAGAAGGATTCAGGACTTCCAGCGACGATACTCGAGCACCTGGTGGGTGATGGCGAGGATTAGTATGGTAAAGCTGAGGTAATACATCATGGGCCGCGTATCGAGGAGCCCCATAGAGAACGAGTCGATGTGACCCTTAATAGCCATGTGCTGCACGAGTTCTTTAGGCAGCAAAATATTTTTGAGCTGAGGGTTCAGCGCCTGCGTCTGCAGGAAGATGCCGCCGAGGAAGTGCATGATGATGAAGCCGAATCCGAGAATGGCCGCCACGATCTGATTCCTCGTTAGTGCGGACGCTAGCAGGCCGAGGGCGAGGTGAAAGAGGCCGGTGAGCAGCAGGATGAGGTAGCAACCCTTGAGGGCACCGGCGGGGAACTCGACCTGGCCTTTCAGCACCCAGTTCAGCACCCCGAAATAGAGCAGGACCGGCAGCCACAGCACAACATAGAAGAGCACGGCAGAGAAATACTTGGCCAGCAGCACCTGCACGGTCCGCACAGGTGCCGTCAGCAGGCTCTCTAGCGTGCCCAGTTTCTGCTCCTCGGCAAACAATCGCATCGTAATCAGGGGAAAGATCATCGGGTAATATAACCAGAACCAGAGGGGGACAAAAGTCCACTGCACCAAGCTCTGTTCCTGAGGCTTTTCCGCGAGATGATTCACTGCCCAGCTGAACGAGATGCCGCTGATGGCCATGAACATGGCCAGAACGACCCATGCCACGGGGGACAGGAAAAACGAGCGCAGTTCCTTGCCGAGCAGAATGAAGAATATACGCATGATTTGGGGAAAAGTGGGTGCTGCGGTCCGGACGTCCAGCGGCTGGTCCGGGTCATCGGGGAATCCTCTACGGCGCACCGGGAAGCTGACAAGCTGGATTCTCCCCCAGACTCTGCGGAAATCTTCCCGGAATTGGCGTTTGTATGGCGCTTCAGCAGGCTGCCGGAGGCGAAAAGCGCCTCCTTGTTCCTCCTATGGCTGGGCGGCTTCCCGGAAAAAGAAAAGGTCCGGAGCTGTCGCCAGCCCGGGACCCGAAAGTTGCCCCTCAGGATTACTTGAGGTCGGTCATGTGGATTTCCACTTTGTCATGGGACTGCCCGGCGGCTTCCCCGAAACGAATTTCCGTGCTGTGGAGCATGCGGGCCACCTTGAGCAGAAGGGCCGCGTTTTCCTTCTCCTTGCCGCTCAAAGGGGCGAGTTTCAGCCAGCCGTCCACATAGTTCCACAGGGGGGCACCGGTGAACTTAGTGTGATGACCCAGCGCCGGGCCCGCTGGGGCGGATGTTTTTGCCGCTAATTCTTTGCTGAAGGAGGGCGATGTGCTGAACATCCAACGTGTTTCGCTCACCGCGGCGTGAGGCCAGACGTCGCCGGTATCCATGGGAAGCTCAAATCCATACATCGAGAGGGCTCCATCTCTCTTTTCCACTGGGGTGGTTTTGATGTTTGCTCCGGTTTGGCTCCCAATGAGTGCCGCCATCGATCCCAGAAGATCCTTCACGCCACCCCATGATTCCGTTAGTTTTGCCCTGTCCTTCAGCTCGGCTACGACCGCGATCCGTGGAATGAGTCCCTTTTCCTGGATATCTGCCGGGATGCCGGCCTCCGGAATGGAGGGCATTTTCCCGTCCAAATTAACGAGAATACCGCGCTCTCCGCCCAGCGCTCCACGGAAGCTCTGGATGGACTTCCAGATTTCCTTGGCCAGCGGCAATCCTATCATTTCGCCCATCGCCAGCCCTTGCTTTGTATCGCTGGGAAGCACGGACTTCACTTCTGTTTGATAGATTTCAAAAAGCGTGGTGACCACTTCCTCGAATAGCCCAAACACTGTGTCGCGATGGGATTCATTCGCCCGGCTCTGACTCAGAAACACCGTCGTGTCCGTAGCGAGCGAGCCGATGGAGAGCGGCTTACTGTTGTCGAACCAGCGGGGCTTGTTCCCTCCAAACAACTCAGCATGAAGGCCGCCGTCCCACCAGAGAGCGCCGGTGACGGCGTCCGGATTGTTGGACCATACTTCATTAGACTTGGCGCTGAGTTTTTTGAGTGAATCGAGGATTTTATCCACATTCAAAGCCACCCCTCCTGCCTTGGCGAGACCGGTGGCGAAGCCTTCTAAATGGGTGAGCGAGTCCACTAGGCTGAACGCGGCGTTCATGGCCTGAAAAGTTTCCTTGCTGGTATAAGTCAGGCCGAACGGATTCTTTGCAGCCCACTGGGCAGCGCGAGGTGTGAGATCGGGGTGGGTCAGCACGCTGTCGGCAGGGGAGACGAACTTGAGGTGGCTGTGATCGGTGCCGATGCTGATGATCAGGTAGTCGTCGATCCAGCCCCATGTCAGTTCAGCCGATTTACTCAGGAGCTTCTTGGCGAGGGCTTCGCCTTTGGCATCGTCCTTCGCCGCCTTTTTCAAATCTCGCACCATCTTTTCCTTGTCGTCCGCATCCATGGCCTTCTCCATCTTGATGGAGAGGCTCTCGAATTCGACGCCGTCCTGAAAGAACTTGTTGCGAGAGATTTTCTCCGCAGCCTCTCCTGTGATTTCGGAAAGTGCTTGGGCGATGAGGCTTTGCAGTGGAGCTTTGGCGGCACCGGCTTTCGCTGCCAGAATGACTGGCGGAACGTTCATCCCGGCAGCAATTTCCAGCATGGGCATTGCTTCCGGAGGCATGCCTGGATCCTCCCCTAGGCCCGACATGCGGGTTCCGAAAAGCACAATGGTAATGTTCTTCAGAATGTAGGTGAACTCCTTGGTGAATCCCTGCGGAAGAGCTACCATTATTTCCATCCCCGCGAGCGCTCCGGCGATGTCGATTGCCTGCTTGAACTCCCCGTTGCTCGAGTATTCGCGCTCGATGTCGTCGAGGTCCAGTTCCCGCACGAGTTCTTCATTGGCCAGCACTTGTTTGACGAGGTTGCTTTTTTTGAAGCCCTCCCAAAGGTCGCTTAGTCGGTAGAGAGAGGCAAATCCCTCTGTGCTTTTCGGAAGTCGTGAGGCTAAGCCGTAAATGGCTGTGACATCGTTCTCCGCGGTGACTGCTGCCTGCGCGAAGCAGGTGCTTACGGGCACGGGGGAGACGAACGGCATCCCCGTAAGCAGGGCACCGGCGGTGATGATGGGGAGGCGTTTGGGTAGCTTCATAGTGTGTTGTGTTTCATTCGCATACGGCGCGCCGAAGTCACAGGACTTTTTATTCTGCGCTCGAAAGCTCATTTCCGGCGACCCTGCCGCGCTGGGGCCTTCGCGGTAGAGCACCATCAGGTAAAAATCTAAAAACCGCGCCGCCCGCACTAGGTATCTGTCAGAAAAGGTGCAGTTCGCAATGACAAATTGCCCCCTCATCTCCTAAGGCTAAGCTGCATCTGGACTGGGTGGAGCAGGGAAGGGGAGAGGCCGTTCGATGCGCACTGCCACGGACTGCCCTTCGTAGTTAGAGTGCTGTATCACTTGCCAGAACTGGCTGCAGAGATGGTTTTTTCTTTCTCGGCGATGAGCGGGTCAAACATGGGAATCTCCACGCCATTGTTGCCCTGCTCGTGTTTGCGGCCACCGAAGAGATAGATTTCGTTCTGCGGGCGCCAGCGGTGGAAGAACAGCCGGTTCTTTTCATAGATGGCGGTGGTCAGCGCGGGGTTGTTTTGCGCGCTGCTGAGATCCGCCTCGGAAAGCTTGAGCCCCAGGCTGAGGGCCACGGCGGGAGCGACCACGCGGTAGTCTTCCGGGGTGAACGTCACGCCGTTCAGCGTGGTCAGCCTGGCGTCCTTCGTGGCGTCGAGCAGGTCGGCAAATCCCAGACTGCGTGAAGTGGCGAGCGTGCGCACGGCATCGCGCAGCTTCTCCAGTTTGGCCCGGTGGCCCGCCAGCGCGGGATAGCGCCCGGTGTCGCTGCTCACGGAAGGCGGCGACATGAGCACCACGCGCGCACCGGTCGTTTTGATCATGTCCAACTGACGCTCATACGCGGCGATGAAATCAGGAATGCCGGCCTCGCCTTTGAACGCATCCACCGCGCCGTAGCAGGTAATCACCAGCGTGGGCTTGATCTCCGCGAGCTGCTTTTGCAGCCGGTCGAAACCCTCCTGTGGCGGCCCGAAGTAGCTGCGGCTTTCGCAGCGCGGGGTATCGCCGCTCCAGCCCAGATTGCGAAAACGCACGCCGGCCTTCCCCCTCGCGGCTGTTGTGAGCATGGTCTCGATGTGGCCGTAGTTATAGTCGCGCTCGAAGAAGGTATCCCCGAGCAGCACCACGGTGTCGTTGTCTTTGAATTCGACCACTGGCACAGGCGACTGGGCAGTGACGCTGAGGCGGGTAAGGCTCAGGCAGGCGATGGTGACGGAGAGGAACAGCGATTTCATAACAGCTTTCACCGTTGTCCACGCAGGCAGAGCGTCAATGCAAGTTTTGATCGGGAGCGCGGACAATGCCCGGGCCGCGGATCATGGAGGCAGGGGACCCTGAACCCCATTATCCGGGCCGTGACGGCGCGATTTAGCGGAAGGACTGCTGGGCGAGTTCGGGATAGGCGAGCGCTTTCAGTTTCTCAGCGCGGCGGCCGTTGATTCCGCTGGCGCCGTAGGCCGTGGTGAGTCCCTGCTGCTGCCGTGGCTGCGCGGAGATCATGGTGTAGCGCGGCGAGCGGGTTTCCATAATCACGGCCTGAGCCAGCAGTCGAGTGCCGGAGCGCTCGGATGGAAGGATTTCGCCAGCTACGGGCACCCAGCTCAGGATGGAGGTGGGCAGTTCCCGGGAGTCTGACTGGATTTCTCCAAAGATGACCACCACATGCGAGCATCCCTGCTGGGCGGCGGCGAGTCGCAGGCGACGGCCCGCGGGAGCGCCTGCGGACTTCTTTTCGTCGTCCGTGTTGGTGTTCTGTCCGTTCCAAACGACCGGCTGGCAGTAGGCGCTGCAGGCTGCCACCAGTTCAGGGTCCGGCTGGTGAGCACCGCTTTGCACAAGGAGAATGCGGGAACCCCGGGCCGGCAGACTGCCACCGCGGGAGGCGCTGCGGGCGATGTCCGCTTCCGTCACGGCGCGGCCCGGCTGCTCGCTGGTGAGTTCATAGACGCTGAGGTCCTGATCATGCCCGCTGCCGTTTGGGTCGGAAAGAGAAGTGGTCACGCAGGACGCGAGGGTCAGGGTGGTGAAGGCGCTCATCACAGCCGCAGCCGCAGAATGGCGTGGCGGCAGGGAAACGGTGCCCGGTTCCGCCAAAGCACTGGGATTTCTGAGATATTGTCAAGAGTTGTGGATTGAGAGGTCGGCTGGGGCGGATGCACGGTGGAAATGGGTGGAATGGTGGGGATGAGATTATGCGGCCTTGGGGAGTGCTTTGATGCCGTCGACGAAGGGGATTGCGGCTTTGATCTCCGCGAGCAGGTTCCCTGCGAGCAAGCCGGGAAAATATTGACAAGGCGCTGAAATCCAAACCACAGGAAGTGAAAACTACGATGGCAATCGAACAGGCTGGCGCGCCCCAGAATGGGGATCGCGATAAGTTGTTAACACAGAAGTGGTGGTTTTGGACAGTAATCCTCGTATGCGCGGTTACACTTCTAGCATTCACCCGTGTCGGGAAAAAGTAGACCCAATCGGCAATGTGCGCCGTGCCCTAATGCCACCTTTAACGGAGAGAAATTCATCTGCCGCCTGACCAGCCTGCGGCACCGCCTAAAATTGCCGGCCCACGCTGAACATTAAGTACCAGTCCGCGAACGCCGCATCGCCGTGGCGGGCGGGCGTGGTAGGGCTGGTGGCCTGAAACTGCCGGTCGGCCACGCTCTGGAAGCGCTCGTTGTAAAACGTGATGGGCACACTCAGAGAGGCGCTCCAGCCGTTCTTCATCCACATGATGCCGGGTTCGATGGCGATGTTCATGCCCGGGCGGCGGAAGCCGTTGCTGCTGCCGAACAAGTCATGGTCCGGCTGGCCTTCGCTGCGCACGCCCAGTCCGACGGTGAGGCCGTGCTTCGGAAGGAGCGCGTATTCAAGGCCCGTGCGCACCATGAAGGTGTCGCCAATGGACATCTCGGCCTCAAAGGGATTGCTCCGGCCGGTGGTGACGCCGTTTTTCGTTTCCGGCGTGATAAGGTAACTACCCTGGAAATAGCCACTGAGCCGGTCTGTGAAGTTGTAGTAGGCGTAGAGATCAATGGGCACGCCCCACCCGCCGTCGCCAGGCTGGATGGACTGGTCCACGATGCGCGGCACGGGATCCGTCACCACATTGCCGCCGCTGAGGATGCTGCGGTAGTCGTCCACATCATCCTCGCCGGTGGGAATATCGAGGCCCACGCTGATGCGGACATTTCCCCGCCTTCCATGTAGAGCGTCCATCGACGCGGGGGCTTTGCCTTTGCCGGAGGAGTGCGAAGGCACCGCGCCGGGATGCCCGCTGGGATCCCACAGCCACCAGTTCGCGCTCAGCCGCAGGTCGCCGATGCCGCGCGCCTGCACCACGGAGCGCCCGGCCACGCTGCGGTCCGCCCGCCGCACGGGCGAGGACCGCTCATTCTCCACATACGGCAGACTCATCGTAAAACTGAGCCGCTGGTTCACCGCATACGTCAGGCCGAAGTCGAGCGTGTTGAGATCATTGATGACCTCACTGCCTTCGTTTTGGCGCTCAACCTGCTCCTCCGTGCCGACGTAGTGCCGGTCGGAATGCAAATAGCGGTAGCCCGCGCTGGCGCTCCATCCGTTGCCGGAAGTCATGCCCGCGCTGCTGAGCGAGAGGTTGTTGGCGGCCACCTGCCCGACCGGGCAGCGTCCCGCCACTCACCCCTGACCGGAGGCGCTTTGAGTGAATGCGGTGAGGGCAGCAGCTACAAGCACCGCCACGCTAACGTGGTTTTGATAAGTCATCGGGGGATGAGGTTGGGTTGAGATTTACGGACGCACCTTTGCGGTGCCGTTGAAGAACTCCTGGTATTTCGGGAACGACCACACGGCGAGTTCGCGGCCGACTTTGAGGCCCACGTCGTTGTCCACGGGAATGTGGTAGCCGCCCATGGCGCGGGAGAGCGCGGCCATGTTGGCGGTGTTCGTCCAGGTCTTGAGATCGAGCGTGACCATTTCGCCGGCGTTCTTTTCGGTGAGTTCACAGTGCCGGCGGCGTTCGATGAATCCGAACTCATCGCTGCCGGTCCACAACTCCAGCACCTTCGCGCAGGCACCGCTGACGGTGGCGTGTCCGCTAGTGTAGCCGGGGAAGGGAGGGGTGATGAACGACAGCGGCGAATAGGGATGCCATTCCTCCCCCAGCATTTCCTTCAGGCCGCCGTCGGGGCCGGCCCAGCCTTTGATCTTCTTTCCCTTATAATAGTGGTGAATGAGCGTCCACGGGCGGGAGGAGTCGTAGTGGCGCTTGGTTTCCCAGCAGGAGATGAAGGCGTCGAGCGCGACGTTGGCGACGACGAAGTAGAGCTTCACATCCTTGTCGAGATCGTGTTTGTCCCGGCGCGAGACGTCCTGGGCGAAGCGCAGCCAGTGGCCGCTCTGGCCGGTGGAGCGGGGGCCGTCGCGCATGAACTCGACGATGGCTTTCTGCTCATTGGTGAGGCTGTTGTTGTAGGCCAGCACGGCGTCCGTTTCCTTGCGCAGCGTGGCTTCGTCTTTGGTGCTCAACGGCGGCGGGCCGGGTCGGAACTGGTCCGCTTTCTCCATGACGAAGGGCTTCACTTTTCCCCACTGCGGCGTGAGGAATCCCGGCGTCACTTTCGTGCCGTCCGGCATGGTGAAGGTGATCGGCTGCCAGCGGTCAACATCAATGATCTTGTCCGGCGGGTTGACGGGCTTGTAGCCGGTGTAGTCGGAATACGGCACACCGTCGCAGCCGGGTTCATCTCCGTGCTGGTTGGCCCCGTCCTTGCGGCGGTACTCAATGACGGCCTTCGCCGCGAGATAGCCGACACCCTCGGGCCTGGCGGGATCTTCACTGACCAGGGCGGCATCGAATCCCATGCGCTTCATTTCGCCGGCGAGCCATTCCTTGTCGGCGGGATAAACGTAGTTGAGCGTGTGGTAGCAGGCGTAGGCGATCGCCTTCTGTTTGTTTTCCGGAGTGTGTTCGGACTTGGGCCGGCGGAGTTTGTCACCGAGCCGGGAGCCGACGGCCTTTTCATCATAGGCGGCCCAGGCGTCATACATGGCCGTGGCCCAGATGGCGAGCGTGCGGGAAATAACCGTTGGCCGCGGCGCACTGCGGTCCACATCGCGCGCGGTGGCTTCCTGCGCGATGTCGAGCCACTGATAGGCGGCGCTCAGGTTCTTGTTTTCGCCGTCGGGGAGAAACTTGTGGAGCGGCTTGTCGGACTTTGCCTCCGGCGCGGCATGGAGCACAGGGGAGGCAAGAGCGATGAGGAGAGGCAGTGCAAGGATGGCGATTCGCATGGCGGGCGTCTGGGTTTGGGGTGAAAGGAGGCGGAGTTAAGGCCGGACGCAGGGGAGTGTCGAGATGCGCGGGATGAATCCCTGCCCGCCCGGGATGAATTCCCTGCGCTGCTGGACGGACGGGCCGGGCCGGGAGCCGGGGACAGCGGCCTTGCGCCGATGGCTGCCCTGGCCAATGAGTCCGGTCATTGAAAACAAACGCCATCACCGCCCCTGCCGGAAGCGAACCGCGGACCGCGGGGCGTGGATTGTCGCTGGTGGCGAAGCTGCTGCTGGCAGGATCGGCGCTGGTGGCGGGCACGGTGGCTCTCTTTGGCTGGATCTGGTGGCGGGCCGAGCAAGCGCGCGCGGAGCGGGAATGGCAGGGCACGCTGGCGCACGAAGCGCGGCTTGCTGCAGTGCGCGTGCAGGCGTTTGTGGCGGAGACGGGACACGATGCGCGATTCCTCGCGGTCACCCCTTCTGTGCGCGACCTCGCGGAAGGCGTGGCGTCGGCGAGGGATCGCGTGGGTGAGACCTTTCGCGCGCTGATGAGGGGCAAGAACGCCTGCACCCAGGTGCGCCTCATTCTCCGCGACGACGGCGGGCGGGAACTGGTGAGGCTCAATCAGTCCGCCGGGACCATCACCGTGACGCCGGACGATCAGCTCCAGCGCAAAGGCGACCGCGATTACCTGCGCGACAGCATGGCGCTGCAGGCTGGCGAGGTGTTTTTTTCGGAACTGGATCTGAACCGCGACTTTGGCGGCATAACAGAGCCGTATGAGCCGACGCTGCGCGCTGTGGCGCCGGTGCATCGTAACGACGGCACGGCGTTCGGCTGGATCGTTATTAATACCGACCTGCGCCCGCTGCTCGCGGCGCTGGAGGAGCAGAAGGCGGCGGCGCTGCGGCTCTACGTGGCCAACGGCACTGGAAGTTGGCTGGTGCATCCGCGGAGCGATGCGCGTTTTGGGGCGGACCTCGGCACGGCCTGGAATGCGCTGCGCCCGGCCCAGGAGGACTCCGGGGAGTTTGGCCAGGATTACCTTTCGCACACGCAGGCTTGGCCCATCGCGCAGGCGTCGGCGCGGCAGTTCACCGTGCGCACCGGCTGTGTCGAAGATGTGGTGCTTCAGGGGCTGGCCTCGGCACGGCGGCAGGCTTTTACCGCCGCCGGCGTGGCGGCGCTGGCGGGCATGGCGGGTATGGGATTGTTTGCGTGGTGGACCATGCGGAGGCTGCACCGGGTGGCGGAGGCGCTCAGTAAATTCCAGCACGGCGAGCCCGCGGAGCATCTGCCGGAAATGCCAGCCGATGAAGCCGGCCAGCTCGCCGCCGCCTTCAATCGCATGTCCGCACGCATCACTGAGCAGGTGCGCAGTCTGGATGCCGCGCGCCAGGAGGCGGACGCCGCGGCGCGCGCCAAAGAGGACTTCCTCGGCGTGATGGCGCACGAAGTCCGCACGCCGCTCAATGCCGTCACCGGCCTGCTCCGCGTGCTGGAGCGGAATCAGCCCGCGCCGCACCAGGAGCCGGTGCTGCGCTCACTGCGCGCGGCCACGGCCAACCTGACAGGTCTGCTCACTGACGCGCTCGACTGGTCGCGCATGAGGGCCGGGCGGATGGAGTTCCGCGAGGAATCCTTCGCGCCCCGCGAGTTGTGTACGCAGTTGGAACTGGCCCACCGTCCGCTCGCGGCACAGAAGGGCGTGATGTGGGACAGCAATTTCCGCGGCCTCCCCGCCGCCGTCACCGGCGATGCGGCGCGCCTGCGCCAGATTCTCGGCAACCTTCTTTCCAATGCCGTGAAGTTTACCGATGCCGGCTCCATCCGCTTCGCCGCTGAGTGGGACCACGGCGTGCTCACCTGCACTGTGCAAGATACCGGCATCGGCATTCGCGAAGAGGACATCGGGCGCATCTTTTCGCCGTTCGATCAGGCCAGCGGAGAAATCGGGCGGCGCTTCGGCGGCACGGGACTGGGCCTCAGCATCACGCGCTCGCTGGCCGAGGGCATGGGCGGCACGCTCACCGCCGCCAGCGCGGGTGCGGGGGCCGGCTCCTGCTTCACGCTCACCCTGCCTTGCCCCGCCTCCGCGGAAACTGCGGCCTCCGTGGAAGTGGCAGCGCCGCCCGCGCTCGCCGGTCAGCGCATTCTCATCGTCGAAGACTCGCCCGCCGGACGCGAAGTCCTCGCATCGCTCATGGAGGAAACCGGGGCCACTCTCGCCGTCGCTGCCGACGGCGCAGAGGCCGAAGCCATTCTCCGCGACGGCCAGCCGCTGCACGCCGCGCTGCTCGATCTCCAACTGCCCGACACCGACGGCTTCACGCTCGCGCGGCTGGCCCGGACCCTGCGCCCGGACCTGCCCATGCTCGCCGTCACGGCCCAGGTAACCGGCGCTACGCGCGCGGCCTGCCTTGAAAGCGGCATGTCCGCGCTGGTGCCAAAACCCTTGCAGCCCGCGGAGCTTTTCGCCGCGCTGCGGGAACTGCTCCCCTGTCAGGACGGGCAAACCATGCAGTGTTTGAATAACACTGCCGGCGGAAGGGGTGCCGCCGCAAGGCCGCCCCGGCCTTGTCATGAAGATATCGCATGGCCCAATCTTTTCCCCGGCGAGGCGCAGCGACGCCGGCGCGTGCTTCTGGCCCTGACCGGTGAGTTTGAAAAAGCCCGCGCGATCCTCGCGGAGTCCGTGCCCGCCCGGGACACCGCGCGCCTCCGCCGCCTGCGGCATCAACTGCACACCGCCCTCGCCACGCTGGAACTCGCGCCTCTCCGCAACGCCCTCGATCAGTTGGTGGAAGGACGCTGGGAAAGTCTGGCCGGCGCGGATGAAGCCATCGCCGCGGTCCTCGTGCGGCTGCGCCACGAATGCCTCACCCCAGCACCGGCAGCGCCTTGACCAGCGACTCGCGGAAGGAATCGCTCACCGGAATGCGGTGCGTGCCGATGATGACATTGCCGTCCTCGATGCGCGTGATGCGGCGCCAGTTCACGATCCACGAGCGGTGCGTGCGCACAAAGTTTTCCGGCAGCAGTTCCTCCACGCGCTTGAGCGTCATCAGGCAGAGCGTGGTCCCCTTGTCGTGGACGAACTCCACGTAGTTCGCCTCCGCGCGGATGAAGGACACGGTATCCAGCGCGATGCGCACCAGTCGCGTGCCGTCTTTGACGAAGATGTCATTCCCCGTCAGGCGGCCCTGCTCCGGCGCGGCGGCGGACTGAGTTTCCTTCAGCCGCGCCACCGCCTGGGCGAAACGCGGGAACTCCAGCGGCTTCAACAAATAGTCCGTGACGCGAAAGTCGTAGGACTGCACGGCAAAATCCGTGCTGGCACTGATGACCACCACCGGCACGCGACTGGCCAGCGCGCGCAGCACGCCGGGACCGTCCAGTCCTGGCATTTCCACATCCAGAAACGCCGCATCAATGCTGCCCTCCGTGAGCAGTTGCAACGCGCTGAGACCATCGCCGGTCTTCAGGCAGAATTCCGTATCGTCGAAACGCCCGAGAAAACTCTCGACCGTTTCGCACACCAGAGGATCATCGTCGGCAACAAGGTAGCGCATGACCAGGATGGAAGTCGCTCCCGCCCGGGATGCCAGCGCTAATCCGGGGGGCGGCGGCTGGGGGCGCCTGCGCCGTTACACACCCGCGGGGGCTGCCGCAGAGCCGCCAACTTCTTATTATGGGCCCGCTTCTCGCTCTTCTGCACCGGTGATCATGCCCCAATGCGCGTGCTGCAGTCATGGGAGCATGGAAGCAGAGCGGAGATTGGCGGCCAGTGAAAACCGGGCTACTCTTTTCTCCGCCGGTGTGGACAGCCCGGGGCATTTGGGAAACGGCGCACACTCGGGAAATGGGCGCCCGGAGGAGGCGGTCCTTGTGACGGGCACGGCCAGCGGGGGAGCCAGGTTTCAGAAGCTGTAGGCGACGGAGAGACCGAAGGTGGGGGCGGGGTCCAGCGAATCCTCCTCCCCAAAGCTCTTTGTATAGAGCGGAAGCAGCACGCTAAGGCTGGCGGTGACGTGTTCGTTGAATTTATACCCGGCGCTCAGGGTGGCGTTCACGCCGAACTGGCCACTATTGGGGTCACGCCGGCCGCTCCAATGCGTATAGCCGTAGTAATTGGCGGCGAATCCGGCGGAGAGGGAGAGCTTTTTGTTTGGCAGAAAAGTCACCCGAGGGATAAGCGTGCCCTCCACGCTGCCGCGGTAGCCGTGCTCGTTTTCGTAGAGCGGAAAGCGGCCTTTGCCATAGAGCGAGAAGGCCCATTTCTCGTTGATTGGTTTCCCGTAATAAAAGTCGAGAATGGGATCGACGGTACCGTTGCCAAACTGAACATGATTGTGAATGAGGCCGAGATCCCCGGCCACGAGAGGGTCCTCCTCCGTGGCTCCTGTGGGCAGCGCCAATCCGGCAGAAAAGCGCACGATTGAACCCTCGCCCAGCACCCCTTTCCCTTTCCAGCCCACGCCAAGTTCGATGTCCGCGAACCCTTCATACACATCTGTCCGGTGGTGCGCGAAGCCGTTGCGGATGGCGGCGGCGCGTTCCTCCTCTGTCCCACCGTTCGGGAAGATCACATCGGCGCGCTGATCTTTGATAAACCAGGGAATGCGCACGAACGCGTCCCAGTGCGCATCAAAGGTCCGCGTGATGCCCAACTCATAGCGAGTGAGGTCTATTTCCACGCGGTGCGCGTGAGGCACAGTCGCGATGATTTGTCCGTCCGCGGTGAGGCCGTCCATTTCCAGGTGCCCGCCGGAGAGTCCGCGGGAGGTGGAAACATCCAGCGACAAGCGCCACGAGGAGGCGTCCTGTCCGATCATGCCGGCCTCTGTGTCCCCCGACCGGGGGATAGCGGGATTCGCTCATGCGGGTCACCCAAAGGCGAGCTGCGGCAGAGCGAAGGTCAGGAGGAGGGAGGTGAGGCGAAGAGTGGACACGAGTAAAAGGTTACGATGGTTAGATATACGCCGGTGGCAAAAAATGCACGGGAGTTTTCAGGAAATATTCCCCCTCGCCCCGGAGCCCCCATTATCCCCCTCCACAGCGATCCACATCACTACGGGCGAAAAAACTTGCCACCCGGCCTGGTGGAAATACCATCCGGTCCAGCCATGAGCGCGCACTCCCTACTGTCCGCCCACTGCATCCGGAAGGGACGCAGCGAGCCGCCCATGCCCCGGCTCCAAGCACCCACCCGCCTGCCGTCATTTAGACCTGAAGCCCCCTCTGCACCATGACCGTTAAGCAGGACGAAGTCCGGAGAAGAATCAGCTTTGGCAAACTGCTGCTGATGGTTTTGCTGGCCGTTGCTCTCGTGGACCTAGGAGCCTGTCGGACTTAGAAGTTCCGTTTTTCGGCCCGGAAAATTCTTTTCGCTTCGGCGGCAGGAGTTTTTTCCGCTGAAGTCACTCTCAGTGGCCAGTTCGACCTTGAACAGGCGCATGAGGCGCATTTCCGGGGGCGTGATTTCGGCATTCACGGGCCGAAGGCCCCGGTTTATGCCCGCGCCCGGAGTTTCGCACCCATGCCGAGGGTGTGCAGGCGGCGCACGTTGTAGGCCAGACTCACAAGGCCCCACTCCAGTCCCACTTTCTCCATGCCCCGCAGCAGGAAGCTCCTAAAACCCATCGCTGCTTTGATGATGCCAAAGACGGGTTCCACGGTCTG
>CAMAUV010000060.1 GCA_945861415.1 Akkermansia muciniphila
CGTGCTGCGCCCTCCGCTCCAGCTTCCCAAAATCGGCCCTCCCCCCGCACCAAGCTTGACATCCTGGGCAGGCGGATTAACTACAGGGACGCGCCGGGCAGCTTAGCTTAGCTTAGCCAGTCGGTGGCCGGACTTCGGGGTCCACTTCAAATCGTAGCTAAAAAAATCCCATCGTCTACGCCATGCCGGAAGAAATCTCCCTTGCAGCAGCGGTCGGCTAATACCATAAAATATTTATTGACTCGCTTCGCATTACTGGTTTTAACGCTCCCCGCTGCCGAACTTTCCATGGCGGCGGGAATCGATTTTGCAGAACAGGTGCAACCGGTGCTGGAGAGTGCCTGTGTGCGTTGTCACAACGGGGAAAAAATGAAGGGGGGGCTTCGGCTGGATACAGCGGAGGGATTGAAGAAAGGCGGGGAAAATGGGCCGGTTTTGGATTTGCAGTTTCTGGAGAAGAGCGAACTATTGCGCCGGATTTCGCTACCCCGTGGGCATGAGGATTTGATGCCGGAGGAAGGGGAACCGCTTTCCGGACCCTTCAAAAAGTGGCTGACGGACTGGGTGAAATCCGGGGCGGTTTGGCCGGAAGGGGTGGTGCTCAAGGCGCATAAAAAGGAAGTCGTGGGCTTGGGCGAAACGAATTTGATTCCGGCTCAGCCGCCAAATTCCCTGTCGCAGGCGGCGGAGTGGCTGGGGAATGTGCTAGCGAAGGAGCAGGCGGCGGAGAAACTGCCGGCCGCGGCACCGATGGTGGACGATTTAACGTTTCTGCGGCGGGTGTCGGTGGATTTGATTGGCCGCATTCCGACCGTGGAGGAGATCACGAAATTTGAGGCTTTTTCGCAGAAGTCGCGCCGCGAGGAGTGGATTGACCAACTGCTGAAGGCTCCGCGATTTGCGGAGCGCTGGACGGTGTTTTTCGCGGACTTGCTGAGAATTCGTTCGCAGGCCGCTGGTGGGCCGCAAATGCTGGAGTATGTCCGCCGCTGCCTCCAGGAGGGGAAGCCTTACGATGAAATGAGCCGTGAGCTGATCGCCACCAATGGCCAACCACAACTCCGTCCGGCGGCGGGATTTGTCCTGAGTGACGATGTCGAGCCGATGGCGCTGGCCGGGGCCACCGCGCAGATCTTTCTGGGTTTGCGGATGGCCTGTGCGGAGTGTCATGATCATCCGTTTGATGACTGGAAGCAGAAGGAGTTCTATCAGCTCGCGGCGTTTTTTGGTCAGAGCAAACGGATGGAAATCGGCAGGGCACGGCGTGTTTATACCACGGAGGGCGATACCATGGCGGTGCAGTGGCCGCCGGAACTAGAAAAACCCGCTTCCCGCTCGGCCGTGACGCCGAATTTTCCCTTGGAAATGGTCAACTACAAAGAGACACCGCACTTTATCAGCCGTTTGGAAGCAGCGAGAAAGAAGGCCGCGGGTCCAATCGGTGCAGCGGCGGATAAGTCGCTGGATTCGTTGCTGGATGCCCCGACGGCGGCGTCCGAGAAAGCCCGGGAAGCTGCCGCGGCCCGCAAGGAGGCGGAAGCGGCTTTGAACAAAATCGACGTCACAGGTGACATCTATAAGGCCAGCCAGCTGAGGGAAAAACTGGCGGATTTGGTAACGGATCCCCGAAATCCCTATTTTGCGCGGGCGTTTGTGAATCGCGTGTGGGCGGAACTGGTGGGTCGTGGTTTCGTGGAGCCGCTGGATGATTTCTCGGCCTACAATCAATTGCGCTATCCGCAGACGCTGCAGTTCCTGGCCCAGGAGTTCATCGCCTCGGGTTACGATGTCCGCCAGTTAATCAAACTGGTGATGCTTTCTGCTCCCTACCAGCGCGGGCACATTGGCCAGGGCGCCGATGCAGCGGCGGTGGAGCTGGCGGAGACCAGTTTTCGTGCCACACGGCCCCGTCGCCTGCTGGGAGAGGCTCTTTTTGACAGTGTCATTACCGCCGGCCACCTTACAGATTACAAATGGCCGAATGGGGCCAATCTGCGCGAGGTCAGCCGCCAGATCCGGGTGCCGCTGGCTCCGCCAGGTGACGTGGTTGCAGCTGCTCCGCCAATGAAGGCGGAAGCCATGATGAAGCCGGCGATGAATGCCAAGCCTGCCGGCAAACCTGTGGCAACTCCCTATGACGTGGAAAAGACTCTGAGCCGGTCTCCGGAGGAGGTCGCAGATACTACCGCAAAGGAATTGGCCGCGATGAAAGCCGAGGCCGATGCGGCTCTGGAGGCTGAAAAAATGGCTGCCGCCATGGCGGCACAGGCAAACACCGATGAACGCTACAGGCTCGAAACACTCGTTGAGCGGGTCGATGACAATCCGAAGTTTTCCAGCACCCTGATGATGGCAACGCCCGCTCCGCCCTCGCATTTTCTCCGTGTCTTTGGCCAGCCATCCCGCGATGGCCTGGGCGAGTTTCGCGATGAGGCTCCGTCGCTGCGACAGGAACTGCTGATGCTCAATGGCAAGGCCACCCACGAGGCCTCACGGGTCGGTCCGCAGGAGCCCATTGCAAAACTTATGGCCCAACCAGCCAGAGCGATTGAACATGCTTATTTGGAAATCCTCACCCGCCGCCCCTCGGAGGATGAGGTGCGGGAGGCCCAGGCCGTCCTCTCCTCCGCCGCCACGCCGACCGAAAGCATGGCTGATTTGCGCTGGGCTCTTTTCAACTGTCACGAATTCCGCTACCTTCCCTAACTGCTCATTTCTATGAATGCCTGCTCCGATTATTTTCAATCCCGCCGCCGATTTTTGAAACAGTTCAGCGGGGTCGCGGCCTTGCTGGGCATGCCAGTGCAGCGGTTGCTGGCCGAAATTGGTTCCACTCATGCCCCGAAAGCGGAATCTGTCATTCTGTTCTGGATGGGCGGAGGCATGAGCCATCTGGACACATGGGATCCCAAGCCCGGGCGGCCCGTCGGCGGAGAGCTGGCCCCCATCAAGACCAGCGCTGATGGCATTCAGATCAGTGAGATTTTTCCGCTCCTCGCTAAACAAATGCACCACTGCGCCATCGTTCGCTCCATCGCTGGGACCAATGGTGATCATGGTCGGGCTACTTATGAACTGCAAACAAGCTACCCACAAAATCCGGCTATCGTGCATCCGGGAGTAGGCTCCATCATCGTAAACCAGAGTAAGCCCATTAGTGATCTGCCATCGTATATTTCCATCGGCGGCATGGCTCCGCGGGCCGGTTATTTGGGCCAGCGGTGCGAAGCGTATTTCGTAGGCCAGCCCGGGGAAAGGGATCCCTATCTGGCTTTTCCGGATGGCATCAGCAAGGTGCGTGGGGAAAAACGTTTAGATTTGTTGGCGAAAATGAATGCTCGTCACCAGCAGTCGGTGGGTGCCCCGGCGTTGCGCGAGGCTGCCGTCGCCCTGGATGAGGCCGTTTCCCTGATGCACAGCCCGGCCCTGGCTGCTTTTGATTTGGACAAGGAGGATCCGAAAACGATTGAACGCTATGGAGCCACGGAATTTGGCCGGGCGGCGCTGCTATCCCGGAAACTGGTGGAGAAAGGCGTGCGGTTTGTGCAGGTGAATCGCGGCGGCTTTGACATGCACGATGGCATTTTCCAGGCTATGCGGACTCAGGGAGGCGTCATGGATCCGGCTCTAGCCTCGCTCATCGGCGATCTGGCGGCTTCTGGACGGTTGGAGAAAACGCTCGTGCTGATGCTCAGCGAATTTGGCCGCACCCCCAATATCAACAATGGAGCCGGACGAGATCACCATGCGCGGTGTTTCAGTTGCCTTTTCGCCGGCGGCGGCGTGAAGGGCGGTCAGGTGATCGGAGCGTCCGACGCCGATGGTATGGAGCCGAAAGAGCGTCCCGTTGCTGTGGCAGACCTGCACGCCAGCATTTGTTACGCCCTCGGCGTTGACTACGCCAAGGGAATGACCACGCCGCTGGGCCGCCCAATGAAGCTGGTCAAGGAAGGAGCCCAGCCGGTTACGGAATTGTTTAGTTAATTCCCCTCCCATGTTATTTCACCGCAACGCCGGGCCCGACTTTCTTAGCTGTGTGCTACTCTGTTGCTGCGCTGGCGTATGGTTCGGATCGCCGCTGCTGAAAGGTCAGGAAACTGTGCCCAAAACAACCGAAGACACCGCCCCGAGAGGTTCTGTGATCGAGGACCGGGCGGCTCGCAAGCTCCTTGAAGTAGGTGAACTCCGCGAAGCCGCTGGAGAGTCCGAAAAAGCCATGGAAATCTGGCAGTCGGTCATCGAACGCTATCCCCGCAGCCGCGTGCGCTTTTCTGCTTATTTGAAGTTGGGCGACTTTTTCCTAAACACACAGAGGGCTTTCGACCGGGCTAGGACAAACTTTGAATTGGCCGCCAGCGAGGAAAATCCTGACCCGGAGGAACGTGCCCTGGCCATGCTGAAACTAGGGATCAGTTATTCGGAAAGCCGCCTCCACGGTAAGGCCTTCGCCACGTTCCGCGATCTCATCCAGCAGTTTCCCAACTCTCCCGAAGTCAACCGGGCCTGGTATCACATCGGCCTGGGACATTTTAAACAAGGGCACTACAGCCGGGCCATTGAGGCTCTGGAAAAAGTGGGCACGAACCTAGGTGAAGGCGACGCCATGGCCACGACCATCGAAGCCGGCAAGCGCCTCTATGTCCGCATCGATGACCAGGACCTGGCCCTGCTGGAACCGGGCGAGACCGTCAAAGTCCAGTGCAAAACGCTCACGGGCGACACAGAAGTGGTGGATTGCCTGCCGCTGGGCCGCAACACGGCCGTCGTGCTGGGCTCTGTTCCCACCCGGCTTGGGTCCCCCGCCCCTCAGGATGGTGTGCTCCAGGTCCGCGGCGGAGAAAAAGTGGAGATTGTTTACACGGACGAGTTCACTGCCAAACATCAGCTGAAGGAAAAACGGATCAGTCAGGTGGCCGTGGTTGGCTCCGCTCAGGTACGGCTGGCGGATGGTTCCTATGCCGACAGCCTCGATGGTGTGGTCATTGGCAAAACGGCGCATTTGCAAATCATCGACGCCGATTTCGATCGAACGGATCAGGCGGACAGTCTCAGTGCCAGAGCGGAGATTTGGCGGCTGAAAAGCAACGTCAATCCTGCCGCCGAAACCCCGCCTGCTCCTGCGCCTGCTCCTGCGCCAGCCGCTGCTCCCACTCCAGCCGCCACAGCAGATCCCGCAGCGGAAGCCCCCGCAGAGGAAGTTGCAGCGGAACGCTACGAAAAAATCGACACTGCCTCCGTTTCCCTAACGGAGTTCAGCTCTGCGGAAACAGGCCCCATTCACACGGCCATATTTCGTGGCGGGGTGCTTCTGGAGGCCGCCGACAAACCAAAGGAAGGCGATGCCAAACTGCAGTGCCAGCCGGGAGATCAACTGCGGCTGGTGTATGATGATGAACTCAACCAGTCCGGAAAACCCTGCACCCTCGTGGCGGTAGCGTCCTGCGTGGAAGGAAATCTCGGCGAAGTCCGGGTCACCAGGCCCGCCATTTCCGATCAGACCCTGCGGCTGAAAACCCAATTGGAAACGGCTTCGGCGCTGACCAAAATCGGCACCCACTATCAAGAATTCGGTCTGGCAGCCAAAGCCAACGCCAAATTCGAGGAGGCCTTGCTCGTGGTGGAGGCCGTCGTGGTGGATGCGGGAAAAATCGGAGGCCCCATTCTCGAACAAACCTATGTGCAGCTCTGGCGGACGTATTTTGCCCTGGAAAAGCTGGATCTGGCCGGGGCGGTTTGTGATCGTCTAATCCGGCAGTTTCCGGAAAGCGCCTTCATTGACGAAGCCGTGCTGCAACAGTCCGTGGTGGCCCGCAAACGCAAGGAGTTTGGGCGTGCCATCAGCCTCCTGGACAGCTTGCTCAAGCTGCAGCGCAGCCCTCTGCGGGGCGAGGCCCAGTTTGGCATGGGCGAAGTTTACGAGGAAATGGCCGCTGCGGCCCGGGGCAGCCAATCCGCCGAAGCGGTGGAGCAGATTTACGAAAAGGCCTTCCTCGCCTACCAGGCCGTTTACGAAAAGTTTCCCGAAAGTGGCCGCGTCGGCGAAGCCGTGGCCCGCATGGCGAATTTTTACTATCAGAAGAAGGATTACGCCCGGGCCATTGATGTATTCACCAATGTTCTCAAAGAACACCCCGACGCCAGCTTCCTCGATGTGATCCTGTTCAACTACGGCCGCTGTCTCTACCGCCTGGATCGCAAAAAGGAGGCCCGGGAACAGTTTGACCACCTGCTGGCGGAATTTCCCAGCAGCACACTCGCGACAGAAGCCCGCCAGATCGGAGAGGCGTTGGAAAAAGCCGGATTCTAAACATGAAGTCATTTCCTCAGCTCCTTTTCCTCAGTGTGCTCTGCACCACGGCCACGATGGCACCTGCTGCGGAGCCCAGTGTCAGCTCGTTGGAAGCGAAACTCGCCAGGACGGTGGATACCACAGCCGAGGGGGCGGTGGTGCTGCTGGAGTTGATCGATTTTCATCGTGCGAAGGCTCTGATTCCCGGCCTGACGCGGCATGCGAAGCGCTTCACGGATGCCCATTTGGGCCATGCCCGTCATTCAGACATCCTGAGTTTGCTGGTGCAAGGGCTGCGGATTTCCTCACGGCACAACGAGTTGATCGCGGCTTCCCGGCAGTTTCTGGAGCATTATTCTGACGATGCCCGGCAATTGGAGGTTAGCGAGGCTCTGCAGGAAAGTCTGAGGTTGATCGGTCGTAAACGTGATGCGGCCGACGCGGGTTACGCCGCCTGGCAGCGTGCCGGTATCAAGGCGTATGACTTGGCCGTGTCATCCATGCACTTTTACCGCGAAGCGGATCAGAAGGACGGTTGGAAACGATCCGCGGAAATTGCCACGGGACTGCTGGCTGGACTCACGGCCAATCACAAAGCCTATGAGTTGGGCATGGAAGGGTTTTACGCCGCCCGGCATCGCGCGGGAGAGCCAGAATTGGCCGCCCAAATCGGCAAGTTAATGCTGGACAAGAAAATCCCCTTCCCTCCCGAAGAATTGAAGCCGTTTCTGCTGGATCTGGCAGAGAATTCGCGGGGGATGAACAAACCGAACGAGCAGATTCCGCTGCTGGAAAAAGCCTGGAAACTGGCCGATGATCCGGAAATCCTCGCTGCCTTGGTTGAGGCCCATCATCAGGCGAAATCCGATCCAGAGAAATTGCAGCCGCTGGTTTCCGATTTTCGCAAGAAATTCCCCGATCACAAATTTCACTGGTCCGTGGTCGCCAGCCTAGCGGAGGCCCAGGGCCGCGCCGGGCAGACGGCAAAGGCACTGGAGACCAGTTTGGAAGTGCTGCGCAACGATGTGGATGCAGGCGACTCTCTGCTGGAGGCCGGAAAATTCCTCGCCTGGGCCGGAGGCAAGGAAAAGCCGGAGAGTTTTACCAACGCGGAACAATTGATTCGCGGATTGATTGACAAAAAGCCGCGTGGTGCCTGGCGCCTAGCCTGGGTGCTAGCATTCGATCTCCATCGTGACCGCCTCCAGAAGCCGGAAAAAGCGAAGGAATGGGTGCGAGCGATGCTGTTTCAATTCCAACCGGAAGAGACCAGCGTGGCGAGTGGATTGGATTGGCTGCTGGACTCCGCCACCAGCGATGCGGACTTTCAAAAAGATCTGGATCAATGGCTCAAAACAGCCCAACAGCGTCTGGATATAAAAATCTACCGGGAGCACTTGGCGTCCTACGCTAAGGTCCGCAGCGAAAAGCCGGGGACAAAGGCCCGGGCGAAGCTGGCGGAGCAAATCGCTAAAAAACTTGCCGAAACTCCGCTCTTTAAACAATGGGCCAAAAGCCAGACCGAAGGTTCGGGGCGGCAGGGGCGTGAGGAATTGCTGGGACAGACATTGCCTGCCCCTCAGATGGCGGCTTTGCTGCGGAAACAAGCCGAGAGCTTTGCCAGTGAGGGAAATGAGAATGGAAACCGCAAGGCTGCCGAGTCTTTCCGCCAGTTGGTAAAGCTGGACCCCAACGATGCACCTGCCGTCCGCTCGTGGCTTTATTTCGCTGCAGGCGGGGCCGAAAAGGAGGAGCGATCCGCCGCCGCTGCTGCTGTTCTGGCCCAGTCGCCCGTTCGTGATTCCTACACCTGGCTGGCATTGATGACCGTGGCGAAAAAAAATCAGGATCCCCAACTGGCTCGCAGTTCGCTGGCGTGGATTGAAAAAGCGGAAAAGGCCAATGGTGCCACCATGAGCAATGCCGGCGAAATCGGCGGCATTCTGAAGGAAATGGATCTGAAGACAGAGGCCATGGCTTGGTGCGAGGCCCATTTTCTCATCGCGCCGTCACACCTACAGTCCTCTGCCTGCGCCCAAATCATCTGGTCCCTGCTGCCGGAGAAGAGCGATGGCAGGGTAGCATTTGCAAGGAAAGCCATGGATCTGAACTCATCCTTTTTCGGAACCTACGCCACCTGGCTGGCCGACGAGTATTTGAAGCGGCAGGACTTTGCCAATTTCACTGCGACCATCCAGGACGCCGTGAAACGCCGCCCGGAGCGGCCCATTTCCGGATGGGGCTTGGGTGAATACCCTACCCGCTCTTGGCTGGAATGGGCGTTGACTGAAAAAGAACTCACGGAAGAGAACAAACAGATCGTTTTTGCCGCCGTGCGCGACCTTAAGGTCGGTGCGGTTAGTGAAAAAGCGGCCCTGCTGTCCACGCCATTGGCTGATGCATGGCAACGGTTGCAACTATGGCAGCAAGCAGCCGCCAAATCGTGGAATCAGGGAGAAACGTGGAACCACCTGCGACCGCTGGCACAGAGTGCGCTGACCCGTGGTGAATTTGCCGAGGCCGGGACTTTATTTGCCAGCCTGGTGGCGAATATCACACAGGTGGACGCAGCGACGCTGGAATCCGGCCGGGCCGGGCTTCGTTCAGCGTATGCGCGGCTTGGCGTGGTGGGTTTTGATGCGAAAGCTGGCGGCCCCGCCGCTCCGGTGCTGGCCATTGCCACGCATTTGCAAATGGGGGAGCAGACGCTGGCGGCCAGAGCCTACAAGGAGCATCAGGCGTTGTTCGATAAGTATTTCCTAGACCTTCCCGTGGAGGTAATTCTGTTTGCCGCCGGCCAGCACATGAACGCAGGCACTGAGGCCGAGCACAACCGCACGGAGGATTTGCTGCGGCAGTGGTTGATCAAATACAGCGAAAAAGAGGACATCCCCACCACGGATAAATCCCGCATCCAATTGTTGCTGGCAAAGAACTACGACCTGGCAGGACGCTGGGAGGCGGCCCGCAGCGAATACACCACGGTGGAAAACCGTTATCCGAAAACGCCGGAAGCCATCGAAGCCCGCTTTGGCATCGCGGAGACGTTTCTGGCTCAGAAAGTCTATGATCAGGCGGGTTCCCTGCTGGAGGCGCTGGCGCAGTCGCCGCAGACGGGCATCACGGTTCGGGCGGATTTTCTAAGGGGTGTCCTCGCCAGCAGAAAAGGAGAGCGCGATGAAGCTCGGCGCTGTTTCCGTGCGGTGCTCGACAGGGTTCCTGATATTGAAATGGCGGACCGCACTCTCTTTGAGTTGTCGCAGGTGTATGGCTATGAACAACGGTATCTGGAACAGTTGGATCTGCTCCGCACGGTGGGGCGACTGGGTCGGGAATCCCAGAAATGGCAGACTCCGGGCAAGGCGCTTTCCATCGTGGTGCAGGATGCCGATTTGGGCATCAGCCGCGGTGAAATGAGATTGCCCGTGCTTGTGAAAGCCAGCCCCGGTGGAGATCAGGAGACGGTGTGGCTGCGCTATGGTGGCGGTGGACGCGGGTTGTTCATGGGAGAAATTTCCACTGCCCTGGGAGCCGCGGCATCGGAGGACCACACTCTGCAGGTGCAAGGCAGTGATATTATCACGGTCGACTATCCACCGGATTTCAAATCGCGGTTTGCCTCCATGGGCCTGCCACGCAACGAGATCGCCATTGCCTCCGATGCCAAATTCATGCTGGGCAGTGCCCCGCTGGTGGCGGCACAGCGGGAGAGCATTTCCAGCGAACTTTCCCGGGCGAACAATGCCGCCTCGCAGAGAGATCAACGGCAGTCCGTGCGGCGCCCCGGCAACGAGATCAAACCGGGAAATATGATTTATGCGAGGGTCGTGGATCCTGACCGGGATCGATCCGGTGCCGTTGATTCCCTTCCCGTGGTGCTGACGGCTTCCAGTGGGGATGTCGTGCGCATCAATCTGACCGAGTCCGGGCCGCACACGGGTGAGTTTCTCGGTGTTGCCAAGACTGGTGAACTGCCTGCGGGGGCCGTGGCCAGCGATCAAGCGATCGGGCGCAGTCCGCTCCTGGCCATCGATCAAAGCACGGACACTGCATGGCTGAGTGAACCTGATGGTTTGGCCCCGAAATCGCTCACCGTGGATCTCAAGGCGCTGCGCCCTGTGGACACCATCTCCCTCAGCACGCCGGAACCCACAAAACAAACGCTGACCAAATTCACCCTACAAGGCAGCCGCGACGGTCGTTTCTTCTATCAATTGGGTTCTTTCCCGACGCCCAAGCCGCCGACGCTGCCGAAATTTGCCAGCGGAGCGATGACACGAAGGGTTTGGAAATTGGACCGTGGGGAGTTTGAAAATTGGGAGCAGTTGGTAGATTGGACGGCCAAACACGAAGCGACGGAGACCAAGCCAGCGGAGCAACTGGCGTGGAAGTTAGAGGGAGAGACCGCCGCGAAGGATGAATCCTCCTACGGTGTCATGTGGACCGGAGCGTTTCTTCAGCCCAGGCCCGGAGCCGTGCGTTTTGCGGTGGAGGGACAGCAGGTGGCCCTGCTGGTGAATGGTCGAGTGGAACTCTGGACAAAACCGGCGCAAAACGCCGTGGCCTCGCCTGCAGTGGACGTCTGGCTGCCTCGCGGAGCGCATCAGTTGTGCATTTTCGCGATCACGAAGACCGGGAGCAAGGGAATCGCGGTGCAGCGAGCCCGGGAGAACCCCAATGTTTCCGCCGTGCGTTTGCTTCCGTTCACAGCGGATGATTTCGCGTTGGACTTTCCCGAGGCGAAGGATCTGCAGGCCATCGCCGCCACGGCAAATCCGGCTGCCATCACAGAGAAGGATGGCACGTGGACCTGCACCCTGCCGGAAAGTCCCCTGCGCCATGTGCGTTGCGTCATCGAAGCTTACAAAGGGGAGGCGGTGGCCATCAATCATTGCACCATCAAAGGTGGTACGGAAACATGGATTCCCACTGCCATCGACATTTTGGCACTGGGGAAAAACGACATCCTCGAACTCGCCGCGGGGGATTCCGCTACGGGAAAATATGTCGATGAAATCACCGAGGAGGGCGGGATCGAGAATCGCGAGCTGACTCAAACACTCACCGCGACGTATTTCGATGGCAGGATCACTCCGATCAGCATGGACTTTGGCCGCGCTGGAGACGGTACGGTTTCGGAGAAACGGCAGGAACTCCGCCGCATCGATCCCGGGGATCGCGTCAGTGTGGAAATCGCGGATTTCGATCTCGATCAGTCCGGTCAGATCGACACGGTGAAAGTTTCCCTGCAGGTGGCTGATGCCAGCCCTGTTATTCTGGAAGCCGCCGAAACGGGCCCCACCACCGGCATTTTCCGCGTCAGCATGGACACAGCGGAAGTCCCTGCGGAAGGGAAACTGGTGGTGAAACGCGGCCAGCGTCTGCGGTTTTCCTATTTCGATGACCAGAATAATTTCCCCGGACATCGCCACGCCCGTGAAGCGGAAGTGTTGGTGCGAACGCCCGGCAATGGACGCCTGCGGCTGGTCGAGAGCCGCATGATTCCGCCACCGGTGTCCTTGGATGGCAAAATGCCGACTGCTCCGCCGCAATACGCCTATGTGCCGTTTTCAGAAGATCGCCGTGAAGCAATGAAAGGGCTCTGCTATGATTTGCCGCTCAGCGTGGAGGTAATTGATCCCGATGCCGCCAAGACCACGGGCAGCAGGGTGATTGTTACCTTGGAGCGTGGCGATGAGCCGCCGCTGCGGCTGGCGTGTGTGCTGTCGGATCAAATCGGGGGCTTTGCTGGAACAAATCCTGATGACCCCAATCCTGCCCTGGGGGAGGGTCGCTTCATTGGTCAGATCCCGCTGCAAATGGGGGGCGTGGGCAGCCCGGCAGGGATTCCAAAATCCGCGGAAAGGCCTGGATCGTTCCTAGGAGAAATCCTCCCCGAGACGCCCGAGGGGGAAACTCCAGCAAAACCCAGGGACGATCTGATGCCTGTGCTGAATCTCACGGGCAGCACGGCAGTTGTCGCCAAATATGAGGATGCGGAACGGACGGATGGGGCCGCGAAGACGCTGAGCGACCAGGGCCAGTTGATTGGTGAGGGCACGTTGGGTATCACCGATGACGGATACACCGAGCCCGTAGCCAGCGTGCGTTTGGGCAACCGGCTCTACCTGCGTTTGAACGATCCGGATGCTGACAAATCCGACAATCGCGACAAAGCGACCCTTATTGTTTCGAATGAGCAGGGCGAGGAAGAGTCGGTCACCGTTGAGGAAACATTAAGTCACAGCGGCATTTTCACCGGATCGTTTGCCCTGAAAGCCAGCGAGAAGCCCACCAGGGGAAATCACAAGGCACAGTCGGACCCGGCCATTGAAGGATTCTTCGGCAGCAAACTCAGTGTGGCCTATCTGGATGACCGCCCGGCCAGCCAGGATGGACAACTGGTGGTGAAATCGGAAGTGGCGGTGGCCGATGGTTCGGATGGGCGGCTGGCATCGTTCAGCAAGATTTTCGATGAGGAGGAACTGGCAGTGCAAACGCAGTTCACCATAGCCGAAAGCCATTTCGAACTCTTCAAAAGCCATCTGGCATTGAAACGGGAGGCCCCGGCCGCTGTGGAACTGGCTGCGGGCCGCAAGGTGCTCCAGGAACTGTCGCAAGATTACCCTGGCTCGAAATATGCCGCCCGGATAAGTTATTTGACGGGTCAGTTTGCCCAAGAAATGAAAGACTGGCCCGCCGCCATTGCCGCCTACCAATCCATTATCCGCGAAGCTGCAGACCACACTTTGGCGGCCGATGCGCAATTCAAGCTTGGCCAGTGCCACGAGGCCGCCCAACAGCCTGACGAAGCCATGGAGGCCTACGTCACGCTGGCGGCAAGGTATCCGAAAAGTCCGCTGATCGCCAATGCCATGGTCCGCATGAACGATCATTTCTACGGGAAGGAAGAGTTCAAGGTGGCCGCCCAGGTCGGCAGCAAATTCCTGGAGCGATTCCCCACGCACCAATGGGCTCCGAAGATCGCCTTCCGCATCGGGCAGTGCAACTACAAGGGCAAGGAGTTCAAGTCCGGCGGCCAGGCCTTTGATCTGCTCGTGAAACAATTTCCCGACGATGAACTTACCTCCCAGGCTCTCTTCTGGGCCGGAGAATGCTACCGCGGAGCCAACGACGTCCCCAATGCCTTCCGCCGCTACAACCGCTGCCGCTGGGACTTCCCCGAAACCGAAGCCGCCAAATTCGCCCGCGGCCGTCTCGCCCTGCCGGAGATGCTCGCGCAGTTTGAAAGAGAATCCAATGTCGATGAGGATTCACCGTAATCGCCACCACGCCCACTCAACCAACCTTTGAATTTAATGCTAGCTACCAGTTTTTTTGAATCCGGTGCCATCGGCTATATGCTGCGTGGCGGCATCTTTATGTGGCCCATTTTGATTCTCGGGGTGCTGGGGGCCGGCGTGATGATCGAGCGCTACCGCAGCCTGAAAATGCTGGAACGGGGGGATGATGCCCTGCGCCGGGAGGTGAGTGATTTGCTGACCGCGGACAAGGTCGAGGAGGCGGTGGCACTGTGCGATCAGAAGCAGGGGGCCGTGGCGGCGATCCTGGCGAATGGGGTGCGGAAATATTTGGTGCTGCGTCGTCTGGGGCATGATCCGGGCCGCATTGAGGAGCAGGTGCTCAAGAGCATGGAGGGATACAGTTCGCATATCGTTGCCGCCATGGAACGGCATCTGCCAATCCTCGCGACGGTCTCCAGCGTGGCACCGATGCTCGGATTTCTCGGCACGGTGCAGGGAATGATCGTTTCCTTCGGCAACGTTGTGCAAACGATGGGGGAGAAGAACATTGTGGAGGCTGCGGCGGGCGGGATTGAGGTGGCGCTGATCACGACGGCGTTCGGGCTCGTCGTGGGGATCCCGGCGTTCATCGGATTTAACTATTTCACCAGCGTCATCAATGGCTTCATCCTGCAGGTGGAGCGTTCGGCGGCCGAGTTGATTGAAACGATCACGCTGCAAATGACCCTAGGTCCGGATTCCTCCCCGCCACCGCCATGATGCGTCTGCAACGACGGTCCCTTCTGCTGGAACCACCGGCCTCAGCGACATCAGACATCGCGTTCAACCTCATTGTGTTCTTTCTCGTCTGCGCATCGGTACAGCCGGATACGGGGCGTGAGCAGTTGATCCCGCGAGTGGACGAGCAGAAGGAGAAGAGCAAGCAGAGCCAGAACATTGAAGTTTCGCTGACACCCAGGTTAATCATCGTGAATGGCGAACCTGTCCCGGAGGAGAAACTCACCTCGCGTCTGACTTCCCTGCTGGCGGGCAAAAACAAACCCGAGGACAAGGTGGTGCTGGTGAAAAGTGATCAGGCGACACCTTATCAACGCTGGATTCAGGTCACCGGCCTGGTGGAAAGTGCCGGGGGCGTGATCACCCTGCGGCTGGAGGAAACCAAATCCACGACTGTAAACTGAGCCATGAAGATTCAGCGACTGAAACTGGAAGCATCCGTTCCCGCCGTGGCCATGGGTGACATCGCGTTTCTGTTGCTCATCTTCCTCTTCATCCTCGCCCGCACCAATGACACGAGCCACATCCGTTGGAAACCTGCCACCGCACCCACGGTGAAAAGCGCCAGCGTGGCGGTGGCGGAGGTCGCGATTGATGCCGATCATAAACTATTTTTAAATGGCCGCATAATCGGAGTAGCAAGTCTGGGCACGGAATTGACCCGACTTCTGGAAGATCGTCCCGCGGGGCAGCGTGCCGTCCATTTCAAGGTCGATCTGCGCACTCCGGCCCAATATTTTGAACCAGCGATTGAAGCCATCAGCTCGGCGGGTGGAGAACTCGTTCATATTTTAGAAGAAGAAAAGGCTGCCCCATGAAATCCGAATCCAATCCCCATCCCACCGTCTCCCTTGCATCCGATTTGAAGAAAATCCGACGCAACACTACCGCCTCCAGCCATGAGATCCGGGAGTTTCTGGCGCAGATGCGGGGCAAGAGCCCGCAGGAAATGCTGGGCATGCTGGCCTCTAGTAATCTGGTGAAATGCACCGCCCACGCTGGGGTCGGCTGGCTGGCGATCATCGTGGTTTTCACAATGGGGCCATGGTTATGGGGCATGGTGAGTTCTGAAAGTCCCAGGACCGCGAATCCTGCCCCCGCAGCCGCAAATTCCGCTCCAGCGGCCACGGTAGAGTCGAAGCCTGCTGAGCCAACGCCGGTCGAGCCAGCCCCGCCAACGAAGGCGGCAGAGAAATTGGGCATTGGCGAAACGAAGGAGGCTCCGCCAAACAAAAATCCGCTCGAAAATGCATCGGATGATTTACTCAAAGAACTGAAGAACTGAGTCATGCTGGCCCGGGTCAAACAGATGGCACTGGCCATCAGGCAGGCTTTCCTGGTCCGCTGGAGAGATCCTGCTGGCAGGGTGCAGATCCTGCGGTCTGCCGGGATCGCTGCCTGGATGCTGACCTGGGCGGATGTGACGGCGTGGCATTTGTTGCCTTCGAAAGTCAGTTTAGCCGTATTGCTTCTGCTGACGCTGCTCGGCATTCGCTGGTGGAGAACGTCCAGGGAGCAGCCGTTGCTCATCCGCCGGGCGTTGGCCAGCGTCATCGCGGTCGCCTGCTGGCAGGCGGTGGTATTGACTCTGCGGGAACTGCGCTGGCGGGAATTTGCGGACACGATCCGACTGCTGGGAGGCATTGGGACGTTTCTGCTGGGCCTGGCGTGGGCCATCTGGTATGTCGATCGTCGGACGGCCGCGCAGCCTGTGTTTCGGTCTCAAGATCGTCGCCGCATCTGGAATCCCTACCGCTTGGTCGCCTGGTATTATGGAACGAACCGGCAGAAGCTGCATCAATCGATGGGAACCTTTGCCGTGTATTCCCTGGCGTTCACGATGCTGGCCATCATCCTGGGGAATCTTCCCGGCTGCCGGGAAATTTACGAAATGCCGGCAGGGGGCGGCGAAACGAAAAAAGTGCGTCAGGTGGTGCAGGTGCAAAAGGTGGTGAAGCGCAAATACGTCATCAACCCCTACAGCGCCGTGATTTTCAATCCTCCTCCGCTGGACGATGTGAAACTGCGGCTTCAGGACGCCACGCAGCACCGTTATCAGATCGGTGCGGGCGTGGAGGACACGCCGGGTTATGCGGCGGGCACGAGTCGCGGGAAGGTGCGTTTGATCCGTCTGGAATATGCCGGGGGCGACTGGGATCAGGACATGGGCGTGGGATCGGATCTGAATTTGCTGGTCGAATACGGCATCCGCACCGGCCAGGCGGTGGCCGATGCCACGGAGTCGCGACCCATTGCTCAATTGAAGAAATTTCCCCCACGGCAGTCGCCTCCGTTTCTATACATCACGGGGCAGCGGGGAATTGAAGTCAGCGATGACGATGTCCTGATCCTGCGACAATACCTGCTGGAGAAGCACGGCATGCTGTTTGCGGACAATGGCGGCAGTGGCGGCTGGCATACGCAGTTATTTGGTTTGATGCAACGCGTCCTGCCAACGCTGACGCCCATCCGGGTTCCATTGGATCATCCGGTGCATCGTGTGCCCTATGAACTGCCGTTTCTGCCCTACGTGGCCCCCCATGGCGGCAAGGATGCGTGGGGCTGGGTTTATGAGGGGCGGTTGGTTTGTTATTACCATCCCGGCGACATCGGCGATGCCTGGGCGGATGGTCATGCCGGCGTGAAACGGGAAATTTGGGAATACTGCTACCAATTGGGCGTGAATATTATTTCCTACTCCCACAACGAATACAACAAATGGCTCGTCTCGGAATCGTCCTCGCAATAATAATTTTCTTCCCGGCAGCCTCCGTTGCTCAATTGGGGGCTCTCGAACAGATGGAAGTCAAAACCTTCGCGGAACTTCGCGAAGTGGAGCGCTATCAACTCAAGATTGCCGAAAAACACTATCTCGCAGGCGAATTCCCCACCGCACGGAATGAGTATGAAAAATTTCTCACGCTTTACGAGAAAAGCCCCGGTGCTCCATACGCCCAGTTGATGTGGAGCCACTGTCAGGTAAAGGCCCGCAATGTTAATACCGCGATCCGTGAGGGGTTTCAATCTGTGATCGAATACTGGCCGGACTCCCGCGAGGCGGTCATGGCATCCTTTCTCATGGCTAGGAGTTATCGGGACATCGGTGAGGTGCAAAAGGCCGGGGCCGCCTATGACCAATTCATCCTCAAGCATCCCCAAGATCCAATGATCACCCTGGCTCGCCTCGACCTTTTAGGCATGGCGAAAGTGGCGAAGCAGGAGGACAAGCGGCTGAAACTGCTAAAACTTATTGCCTTTTCCTCCCCGGCATCCACGGAAAACAAAGGCCACTCCGCCAGCGCCAAGCGTGAACTAGCCGAGATCCAGATCGGCAATGACGCACTGGACGAGGCACTGACTACCCTTTCCAGCCTTTATGAGGGAGCCGAACTCAGCCGCGAGGTTTGTGAACTGGCCACGGGTGCCATTCGACAATGGTGCGGCGACAAGAAAACCAAGCCCAAGGGCCTCAAGCTGGCGGATACGGTAATTGCCATGCTTATAGAATCCATTCCCGATGATCTCACGGATGAAAAATCCCGCCCCGTAGCCCGCGGTCTCTACTATCGGATTGCCGGCACCTACGGTTCCTCGGGCAGACCCCAAGAAATTTTGAAGACCTACGAGACCATGGCCAAACTCTTCGGTAGCGACGATGAGATTCTGGGAAGAATGGCAGATTTTTACAAAGGGCAAAAGCAGCGGGATAAGGCCCGGGCAATTTACGCCAAAATGGAGGATCAAATCAGCGGGCAATCGGCGATCGCTAAAATGTGGAGGGAGGAGTCCCAATACGACAAATCCATCGAGATCTACCGTGAGCTAATGATCAAGGACGCAGCCAAATCCGCTGATTACCTGTCCGCGATCGCCGAATGTTACGAGGCCAGCGGACGTTTTGCTCTGGCCATTCAAACCTATCGACAGGTGGACCGATTTCCCTCTACTCACTTCGACATGGCCCGGTGCCATCGCAAGCTTAAGCAATGCAGCGAGGCCATCACCCTCTACGGTCAGGCCAAGGCGGACCAGCCCAGTGCCCCGGAAGCCGCGATTCAAATTGGCTACACCTATGAGGAGGACAGCAAGCCAGAGGCTGCCATCAAGGCCTTTCAACAAACCTGCAAGTCCTACCCAACCTCAGCACAGGCCAGTCGCGCCCACGCCCACTTGCAGGACAAATACAAGATTACGGTTACCCTCGGCGGTGCGAAGGAAGAATGACACCAAGAAAGGAGCAAAGGTCGCGGCGAACGATACCAAATGAGCGCAAGCCTTCGGGCCGTTCAGGTAGTAAAGCCGGTGAACCTAGCCGAAAGCTCATGGTAGGCCGCGCCACCCTTCGGTCTGCTCTTCAGGCAATCCTATCGTGCGCCAGCATCCCCGCGCATTTGACTCGCGGATCATTCGCCGCCATCCGGGTGCCATTGCTCCACAACGCCACCGCGCGCCGCTGAACTTTTTCGGGTAGCGTCGGGTAGGCTTGCGCCTTTGCCGCAGCACGGAGTTGATCCTGATCTGGAGCGGCCAAAGTACTTTACAAAATGCGCCAGTTGTCAAAAAATATGAAATGATTTTTCTACCCTGTCCGCCACTTCCGGGTAAATAGAGTTTTAGACGAGCACGCATGGCACAGCGCCAAGCGCAATCTCGCCACTTCCATTCAGCCTATGCAACCGTTCCACGCCATAAAACCCGCCAACTTCTCAGCCGGTTTTCTGCTGACGATAATTCTGTCAGCCACGATCCCCGCTGAGGCGGCGATTTCGGATGTTCAGGTAATAATTGGCGGGAGGACGAATCTCAGCGGGGAGGGGACGCTAGTGCAGGCTTACAATCTGGGGACGGCGACTTCGGTGATGGTGCCAAACGTCGGCACGTTCACGGGGGATACAGGCATCGATGGAGCCGCCGGCTCGGCGGCGCTGGCCACGCTGGGCGGCGGGTCGCTGGCCACGGCGGACATTGGCAGTGCCATTGACGGGCTGTTCTTCACCGAGACTTGGAATAATGGCGGGACGGGGATGAAGTTGACCTACACCCTGCCGGACACGGGGGAATTCATTGTTGAGATACTCCACGGAGAGCCGCGCAATTGTTGTCAGGGAACCTTCAGTTTAGTGACGTTCTCCGACGCGGGCGCTACGGTGCCCGTGCCGGCTTTCACCCTCGGCAACGGCATCGCAAACCAGAACCCTCCGGCGGACGCGGACTGGGCGATCATCAGGGCGAAGGTGCAGGGCGTCACGCAGTTCGTTTACAACATGCCGAACGGTGTCGGGCGCGGATCGTCCATCGTGGGCTTTCAGGTGCGGCGGGTCACCCCTCCACCCCCTACTGACACGGAGCCGTTCATTTCGGAAATTTCCGCCGCCGGCAATACGACCTACGAAGATGAGAACGGAGACTCGCCCGACTGGATCGAGATCTACAATCCCACCGGAGCCGCGATCAATCTAAACGGCTGGCACCTGACGAATCTGGAAGCACAGCCGAACCGGTGGACGTTTCCCTCCGTGACGTTGGCGCGGGGTGCCCGATTTGTGGTGTTTGCTTCCGCCAAAAACCGGGCCGTCGCCGGATCGCGGCTGCATACGGATTTTAAACTGCCGGCCTTGGGCAGCTACCTTGCACTGACCAAACCGGATGGCACGGTGGTGCATTCGTTCGCTCCCTACCCGCCCCAGACGGATGGCTTTGGCTACGGGGTGAACGGGCTGGCTCGCACCGATGCTTCTATGTTCTTCCTGCCAGCCACGCCCGGTGCTACGAATGGCATCGGCATCACGGCCGCGCTGGTGGCTCCGGAGTTCTCTGTGAAGAAGTCGGTCTTTACGGCCACGCAGGCGGTCTCGCTATCCACGACGTTTCCAGGTGGGCAGATTCGTTACACGACGAACGGTACAATTCCATCCGTCACGTCCACACTCTACACTGCACCGCTGACGTTCTCGACGGCGACGCGGCTGCGGGCCCGTGTGTTTGATCCGGTCTCTGCTGGCGGCGGCGAGGTGGACACCGGCTTTTACACGAAAATCGAAACGACGTCGAACCTCGCCGGCATGCCGGCTCCGGCATCGCTGAACACGAACTTGCCGGTGCTGATCATCGACAATTACGCCGCCGGCGCCATTCCCGGGACCAGTCAGGCCCTGCAGTTCGCCGGGCTGTCGGTGTTTGAACCGGATCCCGTCACTGGCCGCACGGTGCTCAATCGCACGCCTGACAAAGCAATTCGTGCCGGACTGCGCATCCGGGGACAGTCGAGTGCCGGATTTCCCAAGAAGCAATACAAGCTAGAAACATGGAATGAAGCGGACGGCGATAATGATGAAAGCCTGCTGGGCCTGCCCGCGGAGTCGGACTGGGTGCTCGGCGGTCAGTATGCCGATGAATCGCTGCTGCGGAATCCGCTCGTGTTCGGCATGGGCAGGGACTTCGGGCTGTCGGCCCCCGGCACGCGTTACTGCGAAGTCTTCTTAAATACGGACGGCGGTGCTATCACCAGCGCGGACTACGCAGGGGTTTACCTTTTGACGGAGTCGCTGAAGATCGCGAATAACCGCCTCAATCTGGCTGATCCCAATAACTACGCGGACAATGACGGCGGCTACCTTATGCGTCACGAAGCCGGACCGGCTAACGAGACGCGCATCACTGGCTGGACCTATGCCGAGATACATGATCCCGTGCCCACAACGGCGCAGGCGGCATTCATCAGCAGTAAGGTGAATGGATTCAACGCGGCGCTGCGCTCCGCGACTTATAGAGATCCCGTAAATGGCTACCGGGCGTGGGCCGAACCAGAGTCGTTTGCCCGGATGGCGATCATGAATGAATACGTCAGGGCTCAGGATGGCTACGTCCGCAGTGCCTATTTTTACAGGGATCGCGGCGGGAAGCTTAAGGCCGGGCCTCTCTGGGACTTCGATCTGAGCTTCGGTGTCTCGTGCTGCTTCAATACCCACCTCACGGGCGTGGACCCGTCCACAGGCTCCGGCTGGCAATGGAACCACGGCTACAACCGCGGCGCCCGGGAGAATGGCCTGGCGGACAATGCACACACGGCGGTCATGGGGCGACTGGACTGGACGAAGATCATGATGACCGATCCTGACTTCAAACAAATCTTCGTGGACTCATGGCAGAAGCTGCGGACCAGCGTGCTGAGCACCACGGGTCTCGCCGCGCGGATTGATGCCCTTGCGGTGCAGTTGAGTGATGCCGGTGCTGCCGATTCGCCGCAGAAGCGCAACTTCATCAAGTGGGGCACGCTCGGCAGTCAGACCACCGGCTTCCAGGCATTTCTCCCAGTGAACCTGAGGAATGGCTCCGAGACATGGGCCGGTCACGTGCAGTATGTGAAGAACTGGGCGGCTCTGCGCTCCACATGGATGGACTCGCAATTCACTGCCATGCCCGTCGCCCGCACTTCAGCCGGCGTCGTGCCCGCCGGCACCACGGCGGCGCTCACTTCCCCGCAAACGGTCTATGCCACACTCGACGGCACGGATCCGCGACTGCCCGGCGGTTCTCCGAATCCGGCCGCTACCATGCTGCCCACGGGCGGCAGTCCGTTCGTGACGATCAATGCCACCAGCCGCCTCCTCGCCCGGGCCCGCAGTGCGACAGGTGAATGGAGCGCTCCGCTGGATCACTGGTATATCGTTGGTCAGGCGGCCAGCCCGGCTTCGCTCATCGTCAGCGAAATTCATTATCATCCTGTAGACCCGACTCCCGCCGAGCAGTTGCCTGATGGATCGCTCACCGATGGAGATTTCGAGTTCATCGAACTGAAGAACATTAGCGCCGCCACCTTGGATCTCTCCGGGGCTTCGTTCGTTGATGGCATCGAATACAGCTTCCCTGTCGGCAGCCTGTTGGCGCCGGGTGCCACGCTCGTTCTCGTTTCCAATGCAGTCGCCTTCCCCCGCCGCTACAGCGCCGGAGTTTCTGTATTTGGTGACTACGGCGGGCAGCTCGACAACACCGGCGACCGCCTTGAACTGCGGTATCCCTTCGGCGCTCCCGTGCTGGCCTTCACATGGCGGGACGACTGGCACACGCCGACCGACGGCGACGGTTACTCGCTCGTGGCACGCGATCAGAATTCCGCCGCCGATGGCAACCTGCCGGCTTCGTGGGCCATCAGCCCGCAACTCGCCGGCTCTCCCGGCGCCAGTGCCAGCGGGTATTCACTGACCTACAAAAGCTGGCGGCACTATCATTTCTCTGATGCCGAACAACTCCTGCTAGGACTAGCAGACCCGCAGGACGACCCTGATGGCGACACGCTGATAAACCTTATGGAATACGCCCTCGGCACGGATCCCCGCAGCGGGACGCCAGCCCCCGCTCTTCCCACAGTCGGCAGCATCAGCGTTGGAGCCGACCACTTCCTCACTCTCACATGGCAACGTCCCCTGCGGATACTCGACCTGAGCTACACGCCCGGTTTCTCCTTCGACCTGATCACCTGGAGTCAGGCCAGCGTGATGGCGGCTCCTGCGCTACCTGTCGGAGATGGACTGGAAAACGTCACCTATCGCGGCGAGGAACCGGCGGTCTCCCGAGCCCGCGGATTCTGCCAGCTTCAGGTCAGCAGGCCGTAAAGACTTCTCGCCCCATCGGTGGGCCCGAGAGTAATTCACCCGGACCCTTATATAAGCGCGCCTCGCCGCGGGTAACTGGGACGCTGCCAGCAGTGTTGTTTGGCTGCAATGAGTGGCCAAAGATTAATATGCTTCATTTGCATAAGGAGGCAACTACGTGCACACCCGTAAAATCATGAGGATTCCCTCTCTGCTCTACGTGCTTCTCACCGCTGTGCCCAACTGGTGCGCCGCGTCGACTTTCTACACACCGGTGAGCGTGACTAGTCCGAACTCGGTGGAATTCTATCCGATCACAAGGCTGTATCAGGGCCCGGGCGTGGGTTATGCGGTGTCGCCCCCACATGATGGATTCGCGGCGCAGACTTGGGTGACGAATGATCCCGGCGGGTATCCATCGGACTATCTCGCCATTCGGCCCGCACCGGTGCTCATCATTGATCTAGGGCAAGACCGTTACCTCACAGAGATCAGCACGTGGGGATACACGACCGGTAACGACAACGGGGTGAAAACTTTTACACTGCGTTTCGCCTCGGCGGCTCAAGGGACTGCGGGGTTTGGCGCAACGATTCCCAATCAGGGGCCGTTTAATTGCGCGAAGTCCGACATCACGCGCGACAGTCATCCACTGACACCGGCTACGGCGCGCTATGTCGAGTTCACCTGCACGGATAATTACTACACGGGGACAGGCGCCGCGGGCGGCGACCGCGTTGGGCTAGGGGAGATCGCATTTGAATACATGCCCGCGCCCACCATGGTGAAAATCGAAGCAACGCCGGGCATTGTGGACTTTGGGAATTACGCGACGGAACCGGGAACGGTAACCCGCTCGGTGACTGTGAAAAATACAGGCGCATCGCAGGCGCTCACGCTTTCGTCAGTGGTGGTAGAAGGTAGTAATGCGGGGCCGTTTAGTATACAGAATCTCCCAACCAGCATCGCGCCCGGTGCAGATGCTAAAATAACTCTTAACTTCAACTCGAACGGCGTGGCGGGCAGATGCTGGTTTGCGTGGCTTCGTATCTACTCTAATGATCCCTCCACGCCGGTGATTACGCTGGGTCTATTAGCCTCTGTTAATTGCACACCTGTAGCGCCCGAAAAATCGGTGTTTTCGCAGGCGCCGGGGACATTTGGCGCAAACTTCCCTCTCACACTCACATCGCCCACCGCGGGCGCGGCAATCATCTTTACCACGGACGGCAGCTTACCGTCGCTCAGCAATGGTCAGCCATACACCGCACCGCTGGAGATAACACGGACGACGTTCGTGCGCGCGGTGTGCGTATTCGCGGGTCAGCTTAGCGGTATTGAAAGCTTCGGTTACATCAAGCTCGCCCCTTCGCTGCTGACAAAGACTTCACCACTGCCAATTCTTGTAGTAGAAAACTTCGGGGCGGGCAGCATTCCAGACAAAGGCTGGACGACAGGGAATCAAACCGGCGCTGGCTTGAATCAGAAGCCGCGGCAACCTGCGATGATTAGCCTTCACGATCGCAGCACGGCTACGGGCCGAGCGACGCTACTGGGGGCATCGAGCCTCGCGGCGCGTGCGGGAGTTCGTGTCCGTGGCGCATTTTCGTCCACTTGGTTTCCAAAGCCCTATTCGTTCGAGACGTGGAAGGAAGACAACACTGACAAGTCCATCGGGTTGCTCGGCATGCCAAAGGAGTCCGACTGGATTCTCTACCATCCGCATCCATCTTTCGATACCTCAATGATCCACAATACCTACATCTGGGAGCTGAGCCGCCAGACGGGACGCTGGGCACCCCAGTTTCGCTACGTAGAGGTGTATGTGAATGAGGATGGCAGTGACCTCGAATCAAGCGACCGCCGCGGCCTGTATATACTCGTGGAGTCGGTGAAACGCGATGCTGATCGCGTGGATTTTGAGCCGCTCTCCTCTGATGGTGCGGCCGGGGGATGGATGCACAGCTTCAATCGCATGGACCCGGAGCCGGAGACTGGATTTCCAGGAGCAAATGGCGCGACCACGCCTCAATTCATGCGCACAGCCGGTCCGAATCGTTTACTGCAAACCGTGGCCAACGTCGCCACTCAGGTTGGTGATGATATTCCGAGACAGTATAATTGTTTCATCAACTTTGAGGACCCTAACGGCTACGAAATCACCGCACCCCAGCGTGCGGCTATCGAGGACTGGTTCGGTCAGTTCGAGAATGCGCTCTACAACAATGCGACGTGGCGCGATCCGGTCGCAGGCTACCGGCAGCATCTCGATACGCGCGACTTCATTGACTACTTCCAGCTCCTCAATCTCGCGCGTCAGGGCGACGGTCTGCTGCTGAGCATGTATCCGTGGGTCTCATCTGGCGAACGCAAGCTGCGCATGGGACCGATGTGGGACTTCAACAACGGCGCGTATTCCGGCACGCCCAACACCACGCTCTACTACCGCCAGAGCGAACTGTGGTATCCGCGGCTCTTCGCCGATCCCGACTTTCTCAGCGAATACATCGACCGCTGGTACGAACTGCGCCGCGGACCGTATGCGAACGCCAGCCTCACTGGCATCGTAGACCAGCAGGCCGCGCTCATCACCACGGAAATCGCAAACACGCAGAGTCTCTCCACCGCCACCTGGAACAGCCGGCTCACGGGCATGAAGAACTTCCTCACGCAGCGCGCCGACTGGATTGATACGCAGTATGTGAAGCCACCGAGCTTCGCACCTGCGCCGGGCATGCAGCCAGGTCCATTCACGCTCACGCTCACGAATACGACCGCTGAAGCCGGCACGATTTACTACACGCTCGACGGCAGCGATCCGCGCTCCGCCGCCGGCACACCGCATGGCATCACCTATGCCGGCCCATTCGCTGTGAATGCCTCCGTGATGATCAAAGCGCGGATGTATTCCACCACCACGAGCCGGTGGTCGGGGCTGAACTTCGGTTACTTCTTCACCACCACGCCGGCGAATGCGGCAAACGTTTTGGTGTCCGAGATTCACTACAATCCGCCCGGCTCCGCCGACACTGGTGAGTTTCTGGAAGTGATGAACCTCAGCGCACAGCCCGTAGACCTCACTGGCGCGCAGTTCGACAGCGGCATTCAGTTCGCGTTCGCTGCCGGCGCTACGCTCGCGCCCGGCGAGCGCGCTATCCTCGCTGCCAATGCCGCGGATTTTACTGGCCCCCGTGTGCTCGGCAGCTACGGCCCCGGGTCGGCGCTGGATAATGGCGGCGAGCACCTGCGTCTCCGCGCATGGGATGGTGCTATTATAAATGAGTTCGTCTGGGACGATGTCGCGCCCTGGCCTGCCAGCCCCAACGGCGATGGTCCCTCGATGACGCTAATCCGCCCGCAGACGAGCCCCGATCCCGCGCTACCGCAAAACTGGCGCGCCAGCACCTCGAGTGGCGGAACCCCCGGCACCACGGACGCAACCGCCATCACCGGCAACCCAACCGCCGACGATAACGGCGACGGCATCAGCAATCTCGTCGCTCACGCCCTCGGGACTTTGCCGCCCACTGTTCTGCTGCTAGACGGCCCACTCACCTGGGACATCCCCTTCAACCCCGCCGCCGAGGACGTGAAGCTCATTCCAGAATGGTCCACTGACCTTGTGACGTGGCAACCAGCTGCTACACTCATGGCTACCGACACCATAACCGGCTCGTTGCGCCGACTCGTGAGTGCCGGTCCGCTAACTCAATCCCGCATCATGCTCCGCGTGAGGGCTACGGGGCGCTGAGGAAAGCCAAATAGCAGGCGTTCCCAGTCGACGGGTTTGACAGGGCAGTAAATACTTTCAACGAATGGATTTGATTTACTGGCGTCCTACAGTGCTGAAGGCTGCTTGAGTTAGATGCGAGTGGAAATGGGCTGGCTGGACGGCGGGAACGGGCTGATGTGGAGTTGTTATGTCAACCAAACCAATCCATCCGCCCAGCCAGTCCGTCATCACATCAACGTGCTGGGGCAACTCCTCAAGTACATTCCGCGTTCCATCGTCAATGCGGCCGCGCGCGAACACGGTGTGGAGGCCAGGGCGCGGACCTTCAGTGTTTTCAGTCACATGGCGGCCATGATCTTTGTGCAACTGGCTCACGCGCTCAGTCTCAATGATGTCTGCGACT
>CAMAUV010000061.1 GCA_945861415.1 Akkermansia muciniphila
CGGCCATGTGCTTTGTTGGCACAAGCTGCGCCCGGGGGCCAAGGCGATCCCTCCCTAACATCATTATAATATCCAGGCACACAGGCCACCCGCACCCCATAATCCCCAGGTTTTTCAGGCCAGAGCTAAGTCCGACAGGCTGCTAGGACCGCTAATTGGAGGCTTCTATAGGAGAATTCCCTATTTTGGACCTGTAATTGACATTGAAGGGCATAGGAAAATTTATTCAGTATTTTCTTGCGTATTTACCATAATTACCATAAATTAACCAGTTGGGTTACTCTACCTTGACCCTCACCCACTGCCATGCGCTTCAAAAAGTACGCCGCCTACACCCTAATCGAACTGCTAATTACGGTCGCCATCATCGGCGGTCTAACCGCTGGGGGTTACTTGATAGTGCAGAATGTCCGTCAGAATGCTGCAGAGACAAAGCTGGATTTAGACGTGAGGCAGTTGAACCAGGCTCTCAGAGTTTATCAAACCCACGGAGGCAAAATCCCATCCGGCCTAACGGGAGAACAGGTGCTCGCTAAGCTGCGCCGGACTGCAGCGAATCCTAACCACCCCGGACTTAAGGGCAAACTAATCGACCCGCGAATGACCATTCGCTGGCAGGAATCAAATGAAGCGAAAGGCTCCAGCAAGCGGGCCTACTGGAATGATGTGTCGAAACAATTTGAACTAACCTCTACCGGCACTGCTACCGGGGTGAAAGAGTTCTACTTTGGCGAAATGCCGCCCCCCCTGCCTGCGGGATTGGACGAGAATGGAACTGTGGTTGATAACAATAAGGACGACCGCAGTAGCGTGGCCGCGTTTAACCCCGATAAATGGGTTTGGCTTTATGAAGGAGATGTCAGCAGGGAGAGGGATTTGTTTGGGATTACTTCCTCCGAGGTTATCGATACGAATGCCGTGGAGATAACCAACAACGCAAATGCTGCTCCGTTGCCGCCACCTGTGTTCAGCGAAGTCACCGGACGCTATGAACTGACATGGTTTCCTGGCAAGATCACCCTCAGTATACCTTCCAGTGTTGCCGCCAATGCAGGTGAGATTTACTACCACACGGTCGGAGGGGCCTGGACAAGATACGTTGCGCCTGTTTCGGTAAACCCAGGAGACGCCATTCGGACGAAAATCGTCAGTCTGGATATGGACCGCTATCTCGAAAGCTCCGAGCGCATGGAGCGCTATGATAGAACGGCGTTAAAACTCGAGATCGCCGGCCAGTTCAGCCAGTCTACTTTCACCTACGTCCAACTGGGCGGAGCCATGAAAGGCCTCGCGCCGCTCTCCGCTCCTTCGGCCCCCATCAGCGTCACTAATCTTACGGATGTGCCGCCGAATCAAATTTCTAGCAGTAAGTTCCAAATCTACTGGACCTATGATGGAAGTGATCCCGCCCTCGCGACCTCCGCTTCCCGTCAGAGTGGCCCCGATTTCTCCGCAGCCTTTTCACCCACTGCCGTCCCGGTGAGCCTCAGCCACTTTCCTCAGAGCGGCAACCTAACCATTCGCGTGAAAGCAGTGGCTCTAGACCAGGACACCTACAGAACCTCGGACGAATTGGTTCTTACGGTCAGACGTCAGGTCACTACACTGCCAGCCACCACTCTTTCGATTGATGCAGATAAAGTGGTCATGTCATCCCTGCCGGATCCTGCTGCATTGCCCGACGGCGCACGTATTTTCTACTCCACCGGTGGAACCGATCCGGGAAGCGGTACCGAACCGTCCGAAAGTGGTGCAGTTCTCTACGCCGGTCCCGTTTCGCCGCCAACGGGACTCACCGAGTTCACCGCCCGCACTTACCCGCCAGTGAATTTCAAGGAATGGTTCACAGCCGGGTCTCCCAGAAGCATAGGCACCGGCACTACCCCCGGTGGATTCTATTTCGCCATCAGCGGCGGAGAACGAAAGCTTTACCAGTTCGACGCAGCAAGCGGAACGAATATTGTGCGTAGCTCAGAGTGTCTGTTCAATGCAGCCTCCGTTGCTTTCCTTGGCGATTCCGGCCGGGTTTACTATGTTGAGCAGGGTGGAGCCAATGGTCAGGTTGCATTCTACGATCTGAGCACAGGGACGCACTCTACAGCCGGCCGTCTCTCCGGCGCGGGGCTCGACTATTCCCCGCCGACGGCTCCTCAAAACCTCGTTGGATACAATAACAGTCTGTTCTACGTGGCTGAAAACTCAGACGACCTCATTCGCGTTTACCTTGCGCCTAACGGCAGTGTGATTGGTCAGTATAAATTCGCTGACATTTCAGACGATCTCACATCACTGCACAATGTGGGCGACATCGCCGCCGACACCTCCGGCACTCTCTACATTTCCGCCGAAAATGCTTGGGCGACTTATAACCTCAAATCCATGAGTGGTTTTACTGCGCCGGTTAACAATCCGACTTGGCAATACACCGGAGTGGTCGCCGGAGCATCGGGCCAACTGTTCGGTGTGCGATCCACTGAGCCGGATAAATTCTATGATGTTAGCAAGGGAACCGCGGTAGGTTCAACTCCAGTCGGCTTCTCGCCCTTGCGCAGTTTTACGGATTTTGCCGGTCCTTTGTCGTTCATACCGTTCGCATTGCCCCCCGGCCACTATGCCATCGCCACTGGCTTTGATGACGTGCTGCGCTTGAATCTCGATACCGGACGCCAGTATATCTTCAGGCCCAGTCTTGGACTCCAACCGACTGCGCTCACCGCGGACAACTCTGGTGGTGTCCTCTATGCAGCCGGTCCTGATCCCTCAAATCCTGCTGCTGCTGTCCTCGTTCGTGTGAACGTTGCTACAGGCGAAGTGACGAGTCTGGGTAATCTCAATTCGCCTTCTTTGGCTTTCAGCCCCATGGCCGTGCCCGCCGCGATGGTCTGGTATGCAGGAGCACTCTACTACCTCGACGGTGTCGATGACCTTGTTATGGTGACATTGTCTGGCGATAAAATCGCAACTCAGGTTAAGGTCGCTGATATTCTGGAAGGGGTCTCAATCCATCCGATTCTCGGCAAAGTGGACAGTATGACCATCGGTCCTGACGGTCAGCTCTACATTGCCAGCAGCGATCAAGAAGTCCTCGTCTCCTATGATATCGCCAACCGTGCCGGGCTTAATGTTGTCAAAGACACCGCGCCTTCTGCTTACAAAGCGATTACCTATCGCTCGGACCGGCAGATGTTTGGGGTGCCTTCCACCAGTGAAGCCACCCAAAAGCAAATCTTTACCGTCGATGACAATACAGGCGTTCAGACGCTCTTCAGAAACGTTGTGCCCCCTGTTTCCATATCAGACATCACGGGAATCTTTGACGGTGTCCCGACTCCGGTGAACGCGGAGTATTTCGCGACGGATGGAACCTCCACCCGCATTTTCCGCTTCGATCCGGCTACCGGCTCCAATGCAGTGATGACTGCCGCTGCTCCATACGCTATGGGCTCTATTGCCTATGACGGGGAAAATCAGCGCGTCTACTACGTCCGCCGTGGAGGCACTGCCGTGGGCAGTTACAGTCTCGCCGACGGGACGCATAGTTCGGCCGGAGATCTTGCTTCAAACTCCCTGACTTATCCGATTACCAGCGCCACAAGTCCCGAGAACCTGACCTTCTTTAACGGTTCACTCTACTTCATTCCCCCTAACTGTGATGATTTAATCCGTGTAGACATTAACCAGTCCAACTCCGTCGCGGACGCATGGAAGCTGGCAGATATCAATGGTAACATTCCATTCGAGTCGGTCGGCGACCTTGCCGTAGATGCCAACGGTATGATGTATCTGTCATCAAACCTGGGTTTCGGTCGGTGCGATCTCAAGACCAGCCCAGTCTATGCTAATCTGGGAAGTGGCGGCAGTCCCGAATTTGTGGCCTTGTTTATGGCTGGAGGCCTTACGCTGTTCGGGGTCGAGGACAGCGACACTAGAGTATTAGTCCGTCTGGATACTGCCAATGGGACGCCAACCTCATTCACGACCAACAGCCCGCTTAGAAATTTCATAGATACCGCCTCTTACCAGCCGCGGGTCAGCATTACACCGGCAGGGGGTGCTTTATATGCTTCGGCAATCAACAAGAACACTATTTACAGCTTGAATCTGGTAACGGGAGCTTTGCTGCCATTGACAGCCACATCCCCAGTGAGACCGGAATCGGTGGCCTATGACAGCGACAAAAGCGTTGTTTATTACACTGAGAGCACATCCTCTTCCGTTAATATTGGCCTCTACGCATTCGATTTGCGTTCACAGCGCCATACTTTCGCCGGAAACCTAGCCGCAGCAGGGCTAGGTTACAATATAACCGCATCTCCTCGTAACCTCCTGTATTTCAACGGATCGCTCTATTGCATTCCTGCGGGTGATGATCTTTGCAGACTCAATTTAACATCCGGAGTTGTTTCGGGCATCACGAAGTTCGCAGACATCAGCGGCAATCTTCGCAATATTGGAAATGCCAGTGCCCTTGCAGTTGATAACGCCGGTATCGCATGGGTAAGTCAGGACAGCGGCAATCTGTTAGCGAAATTTAATTTCTACACACGCAGCGGCTATACAGAAGTGAATACGACGGATGCCCGGATGACGGCTCTCGCCTTCTCTGCTGCCAATGTAGTCTACGGAACGCACAATTCGACGGCAAATACTATTCAAACTGTCAGTCAGTCGAACGGTGAAAGGGCCAGCCCGGTAAACACCAACCCCAGCCTCCTGCTCAGGGACATCAGTGGCAACAATTCCCGTCCTCGTCCACCCCTGCCTGAATGTTACGCTGTAGGTGGAGGCGATACGAATATCTACCAGTTCGATCCAGCCACCGGAGTAACCTATATCGCCACTGGGACTGCCCCCTTCACTCTAAAGTCCATCGCCCGGGATCCGATGAACAATGTCCTTTATTACCTCGAAGATGCTTCTTCTAACTGGCGCCTGGGCCGCTACTCTGTGGCTTCTAATTCCCATTCGATTGTTGCTACCATCGGGAACCACCCATGGGGGTATCCGACTCTCAGCGATCCCTCCAATTTGTTTTTCTACGGAGGAAATCTGTATTATTTTGCGTCAGGTTCGGATGATCTTGTGCGAATCTCACTCAATTCCGCAGGCACTGCGGTCACCGGAGTCGTGAAGGCCGCGGACATTTCTGGTGATGCGGCCGATCTGGGAGTTGTCGGAGATGTGGCTGTGGACAACAGCGGCCGTGCGTGGGTGGCCACAGGAAACTCTGTCATCGGCCACTTCAGCATGGTCACCCTTTCAGGCTGGACTCAGTTGACATCATCCCAGCCAAATTACGGCTCACTGCTCTTCACCTCAACTGGAGGATTCTACGGAAGTCATTCTGCCGGGACTAATAACATCTACTCTGTCGACCAGACCACTGGCGGAGCAAATTTTGTAACGGATACCTTCCCGAAAGTGACTTTCTGGGACATGGCTGGACACGAGACCACTGCTCCGCCTCCTGCCGCTCCTGCTTTTTATGCAGCCAACGGCACGAACAGGCTGTACCGCATAGATCCTGTTACTGGTGTAGCAACTATTGTTACTGGAACTGCTGCCTATAACTTTGACTCTGTGGGTTACGATCAAACGAACGGGATCGTATACTATATCGAGGCTACGGATTCCTCCACCCGACTCGGAAAATATATCATCTCCTCCGGTGCCTTCGAGAATATTGGCCAGTTTGTCGGAAATTCAATTAGTGGCGTCTCACTGGACGCGCGTCCGTATAATCTGGTTACCTATCAGGGCGCGCTATATTTCGTTCGTGCTTCGAGCACGACATCCGAGCGGGATGACCTCTTCCGTATTACGTTCACAGCAGCGGGAGCAATTGCCACCCGGGCAAAAATTGCTGACCTCGGCAGTTCAACGGCAAGCAGCGTGGTGGCGGCCACAGTGGACGATACCGGAAAGCTGTTTTTTGCCAACAGCACGACTCTTTGCAGCTACGATCTGAGCAGCCTGTCGAGTTTGGTAACTCTTAAGACGACCTTTACGAGGCAGAATGGCCTGCTCTGGCGCCGCGAGGCAGGGGCTCTTGTAGGCAGTTCGCATGCGACGCCTTCAGGAATAAATCCGATCAACATGACCACTTACGTGCCCGGCACGCTGCTCACCACCTCACCGTCCATTACTATCACGGATTTGGCCAGTGGGAATACAGTTCCTCCTCCTTGGGAATCTTTGCCTCCGGTTTATTTAGCCGGTGACCTGGCCAATTCTGCCGGCACAGGCAGCCGTGGCATCGCACGTTTGCTGTCCAATGGTAGTCTGGATCCCGCCTTCAGTATCGGCTCTGGTACGAATTCCGGAAGCGTGGTCCGTGCTCTTGAGAGGTCGCGGAGCGGTCACTTGCTAGCTGGCGGTGATTTCACGACCTTTAGCGGTGTCGCCCGCGCCACGATTGCGCGACTGAATGGCAATGGCAGCCTAGACACATCATTTGCTCCCGAAATCACTCGGCAGCCCAGCATATCCAGTGGATCTGCCTATAATATGAACTGGGGTTTTACCGGATTTAATCAGGACATTTCATTGAGTGGGACTGATACGAACTTCGCCGGCGCCTTGAGTCCGCTGCACGGAATGGCGACAAGTGGTGGTTTCGCCGGTTTTGCCTTTCAGACATTCAACAATGTGAACAACTCGGGTGTCTCGGTCACGAACTACTTCTCCCAAAATATGACCGAGGCGGGTGGCCTTCTTGATGGATCCCGGAATGGACCCAATCTCTTTGGACCTAGCGGAAGCGGCGCAAATGGTGGGGAGCACCCTGACCGCCGGGTAGTGGGTCCTTGGTCACTGCGCTTTAATAATGATCAGGTGGGAACGATCACGCCCACTACTATCGGCTTCTCCTTTTCTGAACCCGTCTTCATCAATCAAATGATCCTCGGCCACATCTCCAAGGTGGCCGGTATTGGGTCATCCTTCGGGCTTAACATCCTCGCCAATGGCAGCTTTGAAAGCGGCACGTTCAGCAGCAATGGCTGGTGCCCTAACGACACCGATGTGAACAAGAAGCCGGCCGTTCGTAATATCTCAGGTGACTCTGTCATAAGTAACTGGTCAACTGATGGGGCGCACTGGATTCAGGATTCCTCCCGTGCGGCTAATGGTTCTCGTTTGCTCTACATTAAGCCTTCCGACCAGTCATGGAACTTTTGCGTCGGACAGTGGCTCACGGTGGGCAAAAGTCCGAGCGACGGACGTCAACTGGTCACAGGCCGTACCTACCGGGTCAGGTGGAGCGCCGTGACTCTCAATCAGAACCTGCCTACTGGTGCTGGGGCCACTGTCTCCCGACCTGCTGTTGAATACGGATGGACGAAGCCGGACGGCAGCAACGGATTCGCTGAATTGCAAAACGTTCGTGATGACGTCACAGGCCTTCCGGCTGTAGAAATTCCGGCTGCGAACTGGGAATCATTCCAGTGGCGCAATTTTACCGGCTATTTTGTGGCGCCCGCAATTAGCAGCAGCACGGACGGTATGAATTTCTGGTTGTCTCAGGTTAGGGTGAGCGGTGCCACGGAAAACGACACCTCCGGCATGCTTTTCGATAACGTGCGCCTTGAGGAAATGCTTACTACGACCGATGCGTTTGAGCACGTGTTCGTGCGCGCCTTCAACACTACTGATGGCACCGGCGCACCTGTTGCTGCGGATTCTTTCGCAAATATTAGTAACATGTTGGATCCCCTTTTGGGAACCAATAGTGATCCCCTCACTGTGGGTGATCTGAATAATTTGCTGATCAATAGTTCTGTTGCGGCCAATTCCTATCACGCCATCGGCAACGCTGCTGAAGCTCAGAATCGTTACGGTAAAGTGCGACTGGCATGGGAAACTACACCAGTACGCAGTGTTGCCATTAGTTTTTGGGCTTCCTCCGCGACTACGGCGCCTTCCGGCCAGCCTGACCCTAATGGTGCGCCCGTGAACGCCGGCATTACCGCTTCCATGAGCAATCTGACCTTCCGCCGTGCAGCAGCCCTTCCGGGCATGGTGTGGGCGATTTCCGAGCAAAGCGATGGCAAAATTCTGATCGGCGGCAACTTCACCACCGTGAACGGGGCTCCGCGCAAGAACATTGCCCGGCTGAATGCCGACGGCACTCTGGACACGACGTTTGACCCTGGCGCCGGGCCGGACGGAGAAGTCTGCTCAATAAAGGTGGCGCCGGACGGCTCTATTTTGGCTGGCGGCGACTTCACCACGTGGAACGGTAGTGTTGCCGGCGCGAAAGTTGTGCATCTGACAGCTTCCGGAGCGCGAAACACAGGTTGGACTTCCCCGGTCTCCGTAAATAGAGGAAACGTTGTCCGTTGGATTGATGTCTCCGGGACTTCTGTATACATTGGCGGTAATTTCAGCTCGCCGCGAAACGGGCTTGCCAGACTGAGTATGACTGGCGCCAATGATACCACCTTTGCGACCGGCACGGGCACCGGCACCTCTGCCGTGTGGAGTGGATATGTGGAGTCTGACGGTAAGGTAGTGGTGGCCGGAGATTTCTCCGCGTTCAACGCAGAAGCGAGAAATCGCATTGCTCGCCTGAATACGAATGGATCTCTGGATTCCAGTCTCGCCCCATCGCCCGGCTTTAATGCCGCGGTGTATGCATTGCTGAGGCTCCCAGGATCCGAATATACTCATGCGGGCGGGGCGTTCTCCTCCTATAACGGCAATACCCGGTCCAAGGTGACCGTTTATAGTGCCTTAAATGGCGCTTCTGGCGTGGCCACATGGGCCCCTGACGGTATGAGTATCAACGCTATCTACAGCATTAAATAATCCACATTACGATGAACGCGGAATCGAATCAAACTGTGGGGTTTCCTTGCGCACCAGTGCGCAAGTCAAGCCGCCGCTCGCGGGCTCTCATCACTGCCATCGTGGTGGCGGGTCTGGCGGTTGGCGGGTTGTGGTCTCTGAAAGAGTCTTCCCACGGCACTGACAGCGCCACCGTTGCAGACGCCACGGGGCGTGAAGTGCGTGAAGCGCTCAGCGGTTTTCTTGCCGCGGCCACTGCAGAGGAGCGTGTGGCTTTCATCACTGGGGAGGCCTCTGCATTGCCCATACTGCAGAGCTACTATGCGGTTAGGGAGACCGAGAAATTTACCGCCGCTGCCTTCCGGTCGGTCGAATGGAGTTTCAACCCGACTGGTGAGAAACTGGCAGCCCTGACTCTGGGTCGAGACCGCGGTATGTCGTCCGTCGTGGCCTGCTTTCGCCGCGAGAAAGACGGGAAGTGGCGCATGGATTGGGATGTCTGGCAGCAGACGGTCAGTGGTGAGTTCCGTGACTTCATGGCGCATCCTCAGGAAGGCGAATACACATTGAGGGTTCGGCTTGCGAATATGGGAGAAAAAGAAGGGGCAATCTCGCTGGAGGTGTCCGACCCTTTTGATCCGCAACCATCCCTGCAGTTCTCCATTACACGGGAAGACTTGAGGGCTATCCTACTGCGTGATTTGCCGCAGGGGCATACCCGGACTGCAACCGTGCAGTTGGTTTGGTTGAATGAAGGATCAACGGGCACGCTTCAGTCCCATTTCCGGCGCCATATTTGCTGGGGTTATGCCGGACTGGATGGGAAGCCTGCAGCTGAATTGCCACATCCACGGGCGGGCCACTACCGCAAACTGCCTGCTAGGCCGGCAGAGGAGCCTCTGGCAGCAAAGACATGGGCGGACGACTCCATCAAAGCCGCACTTTCCGCGACTGCCCACAGCAGCCTCGTTGGCGATGTTCAAAATCCGCCTGTTGCGGAAGGAGTCGCGTCCAAAAACTAGAGAACCGCTGTGGATGGCAGATAACCGACTGCTTTCGCCCACTGCGCCGCTTACCGGTAGTCCGCGAAATGGCAGACTCTGGCAACAGGACGGGAGTTGTGCGATCCGCCAGACGAAATGGCAGCGAGGTAATTCAGCCCCGGATAGCGTTGAGTAGATCTCGCAGCATCGCAGGGTCGGCTTGACGTCGAATGTATTCGCCGGGCACCTCCGTCGCGCCCATGGGGATATCGGTGCGGCGGAATTCCATCGGGCTTTCCGCACTGCGGCGGCCCGAGAGGTGAAACTCACGCAATCCGGCTGCACGCAGCCCCGGAAGGAGGCTGGCGTTCAGTCCACCGCCCGCGAGCAGAGTGATGCGTCCAGAGGATTGCATATGCAGTGCTGCCAGAGGGCCTGCGCCTTGAGCCACGCAGGGCATGCCGCCACTGGTGAGCACGCGTGGCACTCCATGGCGGATGAGTGTTTCGAGAGACGCGGTGAGGCTCACACTGACATCAAAGGCGCGGTGAAACGTCACGTCCATGCCCGCGGCTGAGTCCATGAGAATTGAAAGCACACGCTCGTCGATCCTGCCATCCGGATGGAGACAGCCAAATACCACACCGTCGGCTCCGTGCGCCCGGGCCATGTCGATGTCGGTGCGCATGATGTCCAGTTCCTGTGTGCTGACGATGAAGTCGCCAGAGCGCGGCCGGATCATCATCATGATGCGGCCACCATATAAACCGCGCGCGACTTTAAGAAAGCCCGCGGAGGGAGTGGTTCCGCCCTCGACGAGACCAGAGCATAGTTCGATGCGATGCACTCCCGCGGCGGCGCATGCCTCCACAGAGGCGATGTTATCCACGCAGATTTCGAGGATGCCTTGATTCACGCTGTGAGACCGGAGTGCAGTCGCGGCATGGGGCAGCCAATGCTGTCGGCGACGGCGCGCAGCAGTTCCGCCTCGCCGTCGGTGATGGTGCCGTCCTCACGGGCCACAATGGTGCAGGCCATGATAAGTTGCTTTTTGAGCAGCGGCGTTGCGGCGTCGAATTTTGTCAGCGCGGCGTCCACTTCATCCAGCCCTGTGGCACGCGTCCGAAGGTTGAGATAAACACCCTGCTCTGCGAGGAACTGCTGTCCAGCAGCGAGGGCGGCGGCTCCTTCCTCCGGTGTGCGGCGGCCCACATCGCTAATGGCGGATAGGATGATCTCCAGTTGCGGCGCTATCTGCTGGAGACTGTGGAATTTAACCCGCGGTGGACCGGCGTGGTCGAACCACAAATCCAGATGCCGCCGGAGGACGCGCTGCACCATGAACTCAAAAAGGTCGATCTGGCGGTCGGCTTTCAATATGGAGTCAACGATGCGGTTGAAGCGTAGGTATTCCTCCCGGCTGAGCCGACGCAGAGCTGGAATGGCGAGGTCGACAAGAGAAATGGCGTGGCTGCTGTGCCACTGCTGCACCTCGGCGGCGATTTGGGATGCGGTTTGGAGCGTGGCATCGTCCACGCCGTTGCTGAGTGCTGCGGTTTCCGCCTCCGTGCCAAGCAGCAGGCCAAACATGACCGCCTGAGCGCCGGACGGGTCGTTGAGCAGTTCCCGTAACTCGAGGGAGAGTCCGGCTCGAAACCGGGCGGCTCCTTCAATGTCGGCCGGTGTCATTTGACCCACGCGCGACACGATTTGCTCCGCCACCGCAGGAATGACGGCCCCTGTATCCCACAGAGCCCTGTTGGGCTGGCGTTCACGAGTAGGGCGCACGTGGACTGGGGCGACGGCCTGCGAGAAGTCCGCGATAGCCCTCTTCGGCTGCCGTTCAAGAATAGGGCGCACCCGTTCCATGTCCGCGCGGATTTCCGGCAGTTTTAACGGAGTGAACTTTCCGTTCCACCCGGGAAGGACCGCCTTGATGCGCAGGGCGAGGGGCGGGTGGGAATCGAAGAGCCCTACTTTGATGCTTCCAAACATCATGTGGCTAGCTTCTTTGGCCCGGCCATGGCCCACGGTGGAGCCATGGTCGTAACCGCCGATTTTTATGAGAGCCCTCCCAATGCCGTCCGGGTTGCGGGTAAACTGCACGGCGGAGGCGTCCGCGAGAAATTCTCGCTGCCGCGAGATCGCGCTCTTAATGAGCCGTCCCAGCAGGACTCCCAGCCAGCCAATGGCCATGATGGCGATCCCGATCACGACCAGCACCGGGCCAGGGCTTTTGCTATCGCCCCGCATTCTCGATCCGATGCGCATTATGCCCTCCCCAACCAGCGCGATGACGAGGACACCGTGCACTATGCCGATGAGCCGGAGATTGAGCCGCATGTCGCCGTTGAGGATGTGACTGAACTCATGAGCGATAACGCCCTGTAATTCATCCCGGTCCAGCGCCAATATGCAGCCTCGGGTCACGCCTATAACGGCGTCCGACACCGACTTACCGGCGGCGAAAGCGTTGATACCGGCCTCCCGGTCCATGACCCAGACCTGCGGAAAGGGCATCCCGCTGGCGAGCGCCATTTCTTCCACGATGTTCAGCAGTTTGCGCTCATCCGGGTCGGAGGTGCTGTGGTCAATTTGCCGGCCGCCAAGCTCCCGCGCCACCACGCTGCCGCCCGCGCTGAGCTGGAGCATCTTGAATCCGCTCCCCGCTAAAATGATCCCGCCTGCGATGCCTCCGCTTCTGAGCAGTAGCGAGGGATTCCACCAGCCGCCCTCCCAGCGAGTGAAAGACCCCGCCAGCACATAGACTAGGGCGATCATGAGCACCACTGTGAGCAGGAACAGTGCAACCAGAAGCCGCGTTCGGCCCCGGGCATTGTCCTGATGCTGGAAGAAGTCGGTCATCTTTAGAAGTGAACAGGAGAGCGCGTAGAACGCAGGGGCGCATTACTTAACCCGTCTTGGTGACATCTGCGGCCTTCTGTTGAAAAAATTCCTACTCAGGAAAACGAGACCTTCGCCGATTCGCGCTCAGCCTCGCTCTTCACCTCGAACATACCGGCTTCAGTGAAATTGAACATACCGGCGACGATGCTACTGGGGAACATTTCGCGGCGGTTGTTGTAATCCAGCGCGGCGTCGTTGTAGGCTTGGCGGGCAAAGGCGATGCGGTTTTCCGTGCTGGCCAGTTCCTCGGTGAGCTGCATCATGTTGGCGCTCGACTTGAGGTCAGGATAGGCTTCCTGCAGCATCATGAAGCGGCTCATCACCTGTGTGAGGCCGGCTTCCGCGGTGTTGAGGTTATCCATTGCTTTGGCGTCCGAAGGATTGGTGGCCACTTGGGCGCGGGCACTGCTGGCGGTATTGCGTGCGGCGATCACGGCTTCTAGGGTTTCCCGCTCGTGCTTCATGTAACCCTTAGCGGTTTCCACGAGGTTCGGGATGAGATCATAGCGGCGCTTCAATTGCACGTCGATCTGAGCGAAGGCATTTTTGTGACGGTTCCGCGCGCCCACGAGGCCGTTGTAGAGGGAAGCGATCCAAATCAGTAACAGCAGGCCGATTCCGGCAATGACGCCGAGGGTGATGAAGAGACCTGAGTTGGCGAAAATGAGAGGAGCGTTGAGCATGGTATGTCTGAGTGGGTTGGGCGGTTGAGAAACGGGGAAGGGTATTTCGACGACTATTCCTTAGAGAGGAAGCCCCTCGTGTCTTCCATAAATTTTTGGTTAAATTCCGGCGTTTGGGTCTGCGGTTCAGTGCTTTTCCCCGGGAATCCAGAAATTTCACTGATCTTAAGTTTTTTGCTGGAATTTTGGAATTCTTAACTGATTACTGCCCGCGCAGTGAGTCTGGTAAATTTGACTGCCTCCTTTGGACTTATCGCCCCGACGGCCTCAGCACTTAAACGACCTAACGCTTATGATCGAATACAAAATCGAAACCAACACGCCCGTAGAAGCCGTAGCGGCGGGAAATGTCAGTATCATCGGCGTGGGGGGAGCGGGGGCCAATTTGATCGACCACATAGCGCTAGAGGGTATGGAGGGAGTGGATCTAATTTCCATGAACTGCGATGTGCGGGGGCTGACCAGCAGCATGGCCTCGCGGAAAGTCCAGCTGGGCAAAAATGTCACGCAGGGCCTCGGGTGCGGTGGTGATCCGGATCTTGGTCAGGAGTCTGCGGTAGCCAGCCTTGCGGACATCCGCGAGGCACTCACCGGAGGGCGTATGGTTTTCCTTTGCACGGGTCTCGGCGGCGGCACCGGTTCTGGTGCTGCGCCGGTGATCGCGCGACTGGCACGCGAGAGCGGGGCCTTTGTCATCGTGTTTGCCACCATGCCTTTCGTATTCGAGGGCAAGCGCCGGATGATGCAGGCGCAGACCTCACTTGATGAACTCCGCCAGTATGCCAATGCGCTGGTGACTTTTGAAAATGACAAGATGGGCGAACTCGTGCTCTCGAAGAAGGGCGTGAATGAGGCTTTTGAAGTGGCGAACAAAATGATATGCCAAAGCGTGCGCGCGGTGACTACTGTAGCGACGCAGCCGGGCCTCATCCGCATTGGCATGGACGATCTCATAACCGCGCTGAAGAATGCCGACAGCCGCTGCATCTTTGGTTTTGGTCAGGCGAAAGGTGAAACTAGGGCCACGGAAGCTCTGGCGCTTGCCCTCAAAAGTCCGCTTCTCGACCGCGGGCAACTGCTCGAAAAAGCGCGCAACGTGCTGGTCCACATCTGCGGCGGTATCAGCCTTACGCTGTTCGAGATCGAAACTCTGATGAAGGAACTGACCAAAAGCGTGAGTCCGGATGCCCAGATTCTCTTCGGTGCCGCCAGTGATCCCCGCCTCGGCGATCAACTCAGCGTCACCATCATTTCTTCCGTGGGCAAAGCCAAGGCCGCCCTAGTCGATGTGAAACCCGAAGCCAGCACTGTTCCTGCGCCGGCCCCTGCCGCCGTGCGTCCGCCGGTGGCCACTGTTCCCATCATGGCTTTCACTCAGGCCGTCCCGGTGCTTATCGTGCAGCCGCGCAAAGCCCCCGGGCCCGCCGGAGAACTGGCTGAAGGGCAGCGCACAGTAACCAAGGCTACCTCTTATGTGCCGGTGATCAAAATGACGACTACTCTAGATTCTGCGCCCTTGCCGGTGAAGCTGCTGAAGCCGGCGGCGCTCGCGCCATTCTCGCCGAAGGCAAAGACTGCCGAGCCGTTTGAGCCGGATCTCTTCGCTACTCCTGCCGCTGGAGGGGCTGCGGATTCTGTCGAGCCGGTTATCGATTTTGCTCAGGAACTCAAAGCGGCGGCAGGGCTCCTTATGGAGAAAGCGCCAGTTCCTGTGGAGGAGTTCATCAGCAGCTATGTGAGGGAGGAAATTGTGTTTGAGGAAGGGTTGGCCGTCGTTGCGGAGGAGAGCGTGGAGATAATCGAGGAGCAGGCATTTGCCGCCGTAGAAGCAGAAGAGGAAATGGAAATCATCGCTGAAGAGGAAATCCAGCTTGAACCGGAGGTCGAAGAGATCGTAGCGGAAGGGGATCAGTGCATTGAGGAGGAGGTTGCAGAACCTGTGGCCGAAGAGGCCGCAGCGGCGGAAACGAGAGCTGAGAAAGATGAGGAACCGCCCGCTGCACATCCGGCTTTTGTTGCCCAACAGCGCCCGGCCATGAAGCCCATGGATTTGCAGCCTCCTGCGGCCAAAGCCCCGCAGACGCCGTCTAAGAAATTCGACCTCCGCGAGATATTGCACCGCCAGCGTCAGAATCGCCTAAGCCATCTGAAGCCTAGGGAGCCGCAAGTTCAGCCCCAACCCCACCAGAGGCTAACGGCCCAGCAGCAGCCTGCGGCGTCGCAGAACCCGCAGCCTGCTCATCGTCCGGCCCAACCGTCCACGACTCCTGCGCCTCAGCGCCAGATTCCTGACCGCACACCCAATCCGGATCGCATTCCGCCCATTCGTCCCATTCCCGCTACCACTCCTGCGGAACCGGCCGCGAGGGCGTCGCAACCAAGTCCGTTCCTTGGCCCCATGCCGCCGCAACGCACCTATGGCCAGCCCGCCGCCCAGCAGCAGGTGACATTTGACGAACGGCTGACTCTAGGCACGCGCGGTCGCTTCGAAAAATCCGAACCGACCGTCGAGGAGGGTGAAGATCTCGACATCCCGACTTTCCTCCGCAAGAATCGGTAGTAAGATTGTCTATCTGAATTAATTAGTAGCCCCTTCACCGCGCCGTGGTTGGAGTGGCCTTTTCCTCTTTCCCTTTTAAACACGCTCCCAACACCGCTCCCTCCACCCGGGGTTGTCATAGCGCGCTGCTGCCAGTTCGGCGGCCAACTTACGGATCTCCGCTCCGGGGCGCCACGGTTCGACTTCGTTAGCAAGGAGACGGGCGAGTTCCGCAGGAAAATCCGGCGGCACAGTAATGCCGGAGACGCTGGCCTGATGCAGCAAACCCTGACGCGTCCGGCGCTGACCGGCACCAACAATTTTCCGTCCGTGCACAACCAGATCCCCCGGGGCAGGCTGGGTGAAGCACAACCCCTGATCCGGAGCCGGAACCGTTTCCGGGATCTGCTCCACCGCCGCTCCCAGTGCCCGCAGGACAGCGGCACACTGACCGTTAATCGCCATGTAGGAGGATACCGGTTTTGTTTTAAAAAAGGGATCAGCCGCGGGGACCGCCAGACTCCATGTCACATCGCTGCCATGCAGCACTATTCCGCCCCCCGTCCAGCGCCGTACCAGTTCCATGCCCTGCCCGCAGGAAGCCCGCGCCGCCGATGCCGCAATGAAGTAACCGAAGGAAACCGCTGGCCTTTCCCATGCATAGACCCGCAAAGTCGGCTGCCTCACGGATAGCAAAATGGCCTCATCCATCGCCATATTCCAGGCTGCCCCTCCGGGATCGGGGCGGTCATCAAAGTACAGAAGTCGGGAGAAAAGACGCATGGCTTCCGCTATTGGGTCAGGCCATACTTTGCAAGTGCCGCCCTTTTTTAGATCGGGCGGTATGAAAACTGACTCAATAGCTCTAGTTATTCACTTTCGACTATTCTTTATGAGTAACTCCCAGTCCAGTCCGCTGTCGCCTGCGTGTGAGTCATGGGTCCCTCCCGCGGCAGGGGCGCCGCAGCCGGAGTTTCCGGGCTATTAAACTGTCGACCTCATTGGTGTGAGTGGCATGTGAGCGGTCCGCTGGGCGCGCCATCCGGCGCTGAATATGATGGTGGCCAGCAAGGCAAGCTACTGTCCCCGTTGCCGGAGGCGGAGAGTCCAAAATACCGCGAAATATTCGCCAATGAAGGGAAAGCGCTCAGACGGGTGAGCCATCCCAACGTCTTTGGATTGCATGATCAAGGCACTACGCCGGGCGGACTGCACTATCTGGCCAATGGAGTAATTTCAGTCCTTTACCTTGCTTGAATTGATCAAAAAGAATTCCAAGCTGCCAGAGACCGGCATTCTACCGCTGCGCGCCGAGCGGTTTGCCGCCTCGCGATTGGTGCAGTGCGATCACCGGTTCGATGCCATTATTCTGAAAGTGATAAAGCGCGATCCTGCCCGGCGTTTTGCCACTGCCGGTGAAATTGAAAGAGGCACTGGAGAAAATCGAAGCTTCCATGCGGTCTCGGGTCGCCGTGGGTGGAACGGTGCGCCAGCCGGGCTGGGGTTCTTCGGAGTGCACCCTGACGAAGCCGGCCACGCCTCCGAAAAGAGTTGCAAAGGAGAAGCTGCCTGTGGCTTTGCTGGCCGGTGGCAGCGCTGTTTCCTAGCGGCGGGATCTCGCGCAGGAAAGCCAGCATCCACCTTGCCATCCTGCCGGGGCTGCTACTTTGAAGGCACCCATGGACGATGAACTTTCGCTCTCACTCTCGCCGCCAGCCGTCTCCCGGTTGGCCGCGCTTGTGTTGCTGGACGGAGGCGGGGATCTCCAGTTTGACTACATAATACCCGCTGAATTGGCGGACACGGTTTTTGTCGGCAGCCGTGTGGAAGTGCCCCTACGTCATCAGCCGAAGCCCGGCACTGTGCTGGAGATCTATGAACTGTCTCCGGACGACCAGCGCAGCCTGCGCCGGGTCATTCGCACCTTTGGTGACCGGCCTCAAATCACCCGCGCTGTGCTCAAGCTCGGTCAGTGGGTGAGCGACTACTACTGCGTGCCCCTTCACACCGTGCGCCGCTACATGCTGCCCGAGTCTATTCATTCCGACAAGCACCGGGACAAGGTGCGGCGCATTGCCCGGCTCGCCCGGCCCGTCACAGAGGAGGAACTGGAAAAGATGCGCAAGCGTGCGCCGCGGCAGGCGGAGATTGTCGAGGTGCTCCAACAGGCCGTAGAAAAAGACGAAGCGGTAGAAACGTCTGCCTTTCCCTCCGCGCCCTCGCTCAAAGCTCTCGTACGCCTAGGCATCGCCCGCATCGATGAGGAGCAAATCGTGCGCGATGCGTATGCGGATGAGGACTTCATTCCCACCACGCCATTGTCGCTAAATGCCGAGCAGCAGGAGGCTCTTGACGTGATTTTGCGTGCGGTGGAAGCGCCCCGCGAGCAGAAACCTGTGTTGCTCTACGGCGTGACTGGCAGTGGCAAAACTGAGGTGTATCTACAGGCGGCCCAAAAAGTCATCGATTCCGGTCGTAATGTCATTATCCTCGTGCCGGGCATTTCGCTTACGCCGCAAACCGTGGACCGGTTCCGTAGCCGTTTTGCCACCATACAGCAGGAGGTGGCCGTTCTCCATTCCCAGCTCACTCAGGGCGAGCGCTACGACGGCTGGCAAATGATACTGCGGCAGAAGGCTCGCGTCGTCATAGGTACTCGCAACGCTGTCTTTGCTCCCCTAGAAAACTTGGGCCTCATCATCGTTGATGAAGAGCACGAGAGTAGCTACAAACAGGAGAATGAACTGCGCTATCACGCCCGCGATGTCGCCGTCGTCCGGGCCATGATGGAACCCTGCGCCATCGTGCTCGGCAGCGCCACCCCGGCGCTGGAGTCATGGTACAATGCCTCCCGGGGAAAATACACTATGGTTAGCATGACCGAGCGCGCTGACGGAGCAAAGCTTCCTATCGTACGCGTCGTGGACATGCGTTTGGAGCGCAAACGCAGCAGCAAAGGCGAACCCTCGGTGCTCAGCGAGCAGCTCCGCATCGCCATTTCGAAAAGGCTCGACCGTGGTGAGCAGAGCATCCTGTTTCTCAATCGACGCGGCTTTGCCGGCAGCATCCAGTGTCAGGTTTGCGGCCATTCCGTGAAGTGCAACCACTGCTCCGTAAGCATGACCTCGCACAAGGAACTCGGCCGCCTCGTTTGCCACATCTGCGGCTTTCAGCGCATCCCGCCAAAAGTGTGCCCGGAGTGCAATGACCCCGGCATACTCTTTGCCGGATTCGGCACTCAGCGCGCGGAGGAAGTTCTGCGCCGCGTGTTTCCCAAGGCCCGTATTGCCCGCGTGGATACCGATACCATGAAGGAAAAGTCCGCCCTGCGCGACACCTTCAACGCCTTCCTCGCCCGCAAACTCGACATCATCATCGGAACCCAGATGATCGCGCGGGGCCTCCACTTTCCCGGCGTTACTCTCGTGGGCATTCTCAACGCCGACCTCTCCCTCAATCTGCCCGACTTCCGCGCCAGCGAGCGCACCTTTTCTCTGCTCACCCAAGTAGCCGGGCGCGCCGGCCGGGGGGAACTGTTTGGCGAGGTGGTGATTCAGACCTTTTCTCCGCATGCGCCGGCCATTCAGTTTTCCCGCCATCACGACTATGAAGGCTTCTGTGAGCAGGAGTTCGAGTTCCGTCGCCAGTGCGGTTATCCTCCTTTTGGCCATGCCGTGCTCATCACTGCGCGCGGCGAGCACCAGCGGCGCACGGAGTTTTCCTTAGAGACACTGCACAAGCGTCTTCTGGAAAACATACCCCACGAAATTCTCATGGGCGATCCCATTCCCAGCCCGCTGGAAAAGAGCCACAACCAGTTCCGCTACCAGGTCCTCCTTCGCGCCCGTCTGACCAAAACCATGACCGAGCATATCCGCAAAGTCCTCGCCGCCACCAAGCTCTCCCACGACGTCATGATCACCGTCGATGTGGACCCTGTGTCGCTCTCGTGAGGTTGAGGACCGGGGCTGAGGGCGTTGCGACGCCAAGCAAAGGCATTAAAAAATGCTTGAGACGAGCTACTGCTCGTCCGAGTATTCTGTGGGTGGACGGGGGCAAGGAGTTCTCTGACAGGCACTACTTCTTCTTCAGCGTCACGAGATACTCGATCAGGTTGACCAGATCTTCTTCGGCCATGACCGTGTGGAGGTTTGGAGTCATGAGCGAGACTTTTAGCTTCTCCCGCTCCGTGATGTTGGTCTTGGTCAGCTTTTGGATTATGCCGCCGGGTACTTTGAGGGAAAATTCAGCGTCTGTCTCACTCGCGATCATTCCGATGAACTGGTTGCCATCTTTCGTTTTCACCTGCCAGCCCTCGAAACCGAAACTGATGCCGGCGTTGGGATTGAGGATGGAGTCGTAGAGTGCCTCTTTCGCCAGTTTGCTGCCGATTTCGCTGAGCGCCGGTCCGAAGTCGATGCCGGCGCCATTCACCTGATGGCAGGTGAAACAGTAGGCTTGAAACGTCGCCAGGCCTTTGGTGGCATCGCCCGCGCGTTTCACCAGTTCGGCCACGGGCGGAAGCTTCGCGGCGGCTTTCATCCGGAGCACTTCGGAGGCAGCTTTGCGCACGCTTTCATCGGTGGAAGTGGCCAGAGCGGCGGCGGTGGACGCCTTCACGGCTTCCGGGAGTTTGCCGTCTTTTGCCGCGGCGAGCAGGGCTTGCTGCCCGGGGGTATTCCGCGCCAAACCCTTCACCAGAGCCTCTGCTACCGGGGCGGTGGTTTGATTGGCGCTGAGCAGTGCGGCGGCGAAGGTGGTGGTCTCCTGAGATCCCACGCTGGCGGCGGCCTCGGCCACGGCTGCGGCTTTCTCTTCGGGGAGCGTCTTCATTTTCTCCGATACCACGGCTGCGGCTCCGGTTTGAAACAGCAGTTTCATCGCCTGACCCGCCTTCGTAGTCCCGGCGTGATCCGCCGCAAGCGACAGCAGGGTGTCGGTTTGCGTCGTAATGCCAAACTTCTCCACCAGTTGGAAATATTCCTCGCTGCCCGCGGCGGTGCTCAGGTAGCGGTCGATCGCTTCTTTCGTCTTCTGGCTGGCCTTGCTGTAGTCAAACGACGCCAGTCGCTGCACCGTTTGCACGATGCGGCGGTCCGCTTCAGACGGTTCGTCGGCTACTGCGGGGGCGGCCAACAGGCCGAGAGTGAGAGAGAGACGGAGGAGCATACATCCTTTCGATACTGGTTCTACGCCAGGATTCAAGACGCCGTCGCGCAGGATTTTCATGGCGGTGGATCGGCTGCCGAAAATTCGCTGCTCCGCACGGCGCAGGCCCGGTTGATGACGTGCCTTCGCGCAGTGAGCAGAGAGCCGCCTAACGAACTTGATGCAGAGTTCCATCTCGATCCGTGCGTGATTCCGCGTCAGGCTCCGCATCTGGGCCGGCGCAGGCTCAGAGAAGAGTCGGGGACTACGGTCATCACCTCCACTATCGATGTAGATCAGCAGCGCTCGGTGGAATAGTCGATCCGGGACATTGTCGAGTGATGGCGTCCGCAAGGAATTTGTAATGCTTCGGCTCTGCTACTCCATATACCCTCCGGCGAAATCCCGGCGAAGGTCAACTCGGTCGACTTTCATGATGTTAGCATCTCCGGCCATGTGGATGGAAGGCGGGCGTGGCGGTCCCCGGGATCGACGCTGAAACCGTTTATCTATGTGCTCCCGCTGGATGCCGACCGAATTCAGCCGCAGACCCTGCTGGATGATGCACCGCGGCGGTTCTTCGGGTGCAATCCTGAGAACAGCGACCGCAATTTCCCCTGTCCCATCGCTGCCTGGAAAGCGATGAGCCTAAGCCGGAATGTGCCTGCCGCGGAGCTGGCTTATCGTCTACCCAATGGCCGATTGGAAGCCTTCCTTAGCGCTTCGGTGGCGAATATTAACGTGCGCATGGCACCGGAGAATTGTGAACCGAGCCGGAGGATTCTCCGGAGTGCCGCTCATGAGGGCCGCCGGTCCGGGGTAGGAAATTCCCGCGTTTGCATTCCCTTGGGGTTGCTCCTTTTAGGAGCTGTGAATTACCAGGTTTTTGCCCGTAAATACCGACCGAAGACTTTCGATGACGTCCTCGGTCAGGACCATGTTGTCCGCACGCTGAAAAATGCCATCGCTCAGAACCGGTTGGCGCACGCATATCTCTTTGTAGGTCCCCGTGGAACGGGCAAAACCAGCACCAGCCGGATCTTTGCCAAGGCGCTAAACTGCACCGGCGGACCAAAGGTGGACTTCGATCCGGATGAGGACGTGTGCATCGAAATTGCCGAAGGGCGAAGTCTGGATGTAACCGAGATTGACGGGGCGTCGAACAATAGCGTCGATGACATCCGTGCACTGCGGGAAACGGTGAACTATGCTCCTGCTAAGGGCCAGTTCCGCATCTACTACATCGACGAGGTGCACATGCTGAGCACCAACGCTTTCAATGCCTTGCTCAAGACGCTGGAGGAGCCGCCGCCGCATGTGAAGTTCATTTTTGCCACGACGGAAGCACACAAGATTCTGCCGACCATCTTGAGCCGCTGTCAGCGTTTTGATTTGAGGAAAATTCCGGCTCCCTCAATTGCCCAGCACCTGCTATACATTGCCAAAGAGGAGGGCGTGGTGCTGGACCAACTGGCGGCCCATAGCATCGCCGTAGGGGCGGATGGCGGGATGCGGGATGCCCAGTCAATGCTCGATCAACTAGTCGCTTTCTGCGGCATCAGAGTGCAGGAGCAGGACGTGCTGGATGTTTTTGGGTTCACCAGCCACCATACCGTGAGCGGTTTGTGCGGCGCCATTCTAAATACGCAGACGGCGGACGCTCTGGGTCGGCTCTATCAGGAGGCCGAGAAGGGGAAGGATCTCGCGCGTCTGCTCGCGGATGTCATTTTCCACTTCCGCAATGTGCTTGTGCACAAGGTGGATCCTGAGATTGCCGCGCGTGACCTGCCCAAGGAAATCACTGCCGACCTCGATGCGCAGGCGCGTCTCGTGAACAACGAGAAGCTGATGAATATCATTGATCAGTTCGCTGAGGTGGAGGCAGGGATGAAATGGGCGCTGAACAAGCGGCTCTATTTTGAAATCGGAATCATCCGCGCCATCCAGGTGGTCGGTGAGAGCACGCTGAGTGATGTTATCCTTGCCCTGCGTGGGGCTCTGGATGGCTCAAATTTTCAGCTACCGGCGGCGGGCGCGGCGCCGGCTAGGCACGAGACCGCGCCCGCAGTCCGGCCTGCCGTCGCGGAGGACAGCGCCCCCCGCCAAAGCATGGCGAGCATCGTGCGGGCCGCGGTTGCCTCGCCGTCCCCTGCTCCTGCGGCGCAGCCAGTTGTCTTGCCGACGGAGATGGACCCAGAACCGGTGACCACGGGCAGCATGGAGGCGTCTTCAGAACTGTGGCGCGCGGCCCGTGAGGAGTTTGGCAAAAAGCTTCCGTTGCAGGCGGGTTATGCCGCCGAGGCGCAATTTGTCGGTGTGCGCGGCAGCGCTTTCGTCGTTGGGGTGCCCGAGGATTTCCGCATGGCGGGTATGAACCTTGAGCGGCCCAATACCAAAGTAGCCATTGAGGGCATCCTCTTCCAGCTTTCTGGTCAACGCTTTCAATTTAAAGTGGAGGTGCGTGCGGACATCGTGCCTGCGCCGGCACCGGAGGTTAGTTATGTCCCGGCTCCCGTCGCTGAGCCCGAAAAGCCAAAGCAGGGAAGAGCTTCGGCTAAAGCTGTCCAAAAATTCACTGAAGAGGAGGCCGCCGGACGGGCCTTAAAGCTAGAGGAGGAATTCCGCAACGATCCGCTCATCAAGGAGGCGCTTCGGTTGTTCGACGCACGGATTGCCAGCGCGGTTTGATCGCCATTTCACGTGCCTGTTTCGCCTACCGATTCTCATCTCTTGCTCTTCCTGCGCTCAGGGGAGGAATGTCTTGCTGTGTGGCGTGAAACCTTCACTAGCGAGAATCTCGAGCCTGGTCAGATCATGCCTCTGCCTGAATTTGCCATGAACGCCTCCTCATGGGAGTTGCTCCCGGAAGCGGAGGTCGCGGGTTGTTTCTCGCCGGATCAATTACCTGCCGCTCTAATGGCAGCGCTCAAAGAGGAACCCGGCCCAGGCTGCCGTATGGTTTTGGAATTACAGGCCTTGAAGCCGGAGGCGGACGGTGAAGGCCATGTGCTGATCGGGCAGTTCGATCACACCGATGCCCGCCGCGTGATCGCCCGGTTGGAGGCAGACGGCGTGCCTTTTCAAATGGAGTTGGATCGGGAAGCACTGACGCGGCCCGGACGTGCGGACACGATGTTTCTTATTCCCCAAGCCCCGGTGGCCTGTCTGCGGCTGTGGGTTCCAGTCAGCGATTTCCCTCACTCTCAGAAAATTGTCAGATGGGTTCTGCCGGCCGAACCGGGCGCGGCTACGTCGGCGTCGAGTGCTGCCCCTAGTCCTCCCGCGGTGTTCCCCAGTCTCGAGATCTATACTCCTCCTACTGCCGATCTCCGGTCTCCTTCTGATCGCGGCCGTTTTTTACAATAATACCCAGCCACTGCTCCTGCAGATCGCGATATAAAAGAAGTCCTCCCTAAGCGAAAGCCCGTTTGCCCCTGCTGCGTTTTGGAGATCTTATCGCCATGCATCCAAGACTTGAACACCTCCAGCACCAGACACGCCGTCAGTTCCTGCGGCAGGCAGGGCAATTTTCCCTGGGGGCGGTCGCCCTAGAGGCGCTGGTAGCCCGCAGCGACGCCTCCGAGGTCAACCCTTTCGCCGTCCGCAGCGCCCCGGCACGGGCCAAAGTTAAGCGTGTGGTCTATCTACACATGTCCGGCGGGCCGCCTCACCTCGACCTTTTCGACTATAAGCCCGAACTGGTGAAACGGAGCGGCCAGGACGCGCCGGATTCTGTCATCAAAGGAAAGACATTCGCTTTCACCAGCGGAGTGCCAAAGCTCATGGGCACCCCCCGCACGTTTACACAGCATGGCGAGGGGGGTATCTGGATGAGCGATGCCGTGCCCAACTTCCAGTCCGTGGCTGATGAGTTGTGCGTGATCAAATCCATGTATACTGAGCAGTTCAATCACGCCCCGGCGGAACTGCTGCTCTTCACCGGTTCCCCGCGTCAGGGTCGCCCCAGCATGGGATCGTGGGTGACTTATGGGCTGGGCTCGGAAAATGCAAACTTGCCTGGTTTCGTTGTCCTGATTAGCAGCGGCGTGCAGCCTAGCGGCGGCCAAAGCTGCTGGGGAACGGGTTTCATTCCCAGTGTCTTCCAGGGCGTGCAGTGCCGCAGTAAAGGAGATCCTGTACTCTACGTCAGTGATCCTCCTGGAATGGACCGCGCGATGCGCCGGAAAACGCTCGATGCCCTGCGCGACCTCAATGAGTCCCAGGCTTCCGAAATGGGACACCCGGAGACAGCTACGCGTATTGCCCAGTATGAGCTGGCCTATCGTATGCAAATGAGCGTGCCGGAAGTGATGGACATTTCCAAAGAGACTGCGCCCGTGCTGTCCGACTACGGGGCAGTGCCCGGTGAATCCTCCTTCGCTAACAACTGCCTGCTCGCCCGCCGGTTGCTTGAGCAGGGTGTACGATTCGTGCATCTGTTCGACTGGGGCTGGGATTTTCATGGCACCAATCCGGCGGAGGATGTTCGCAATGGCCTCACAGAAAAAATGAAGCGCACCGACAAACCGGTGGCGGCTCTCATCAGGGACCTGCGCCAGCGCGGACTGCTCGACGACACCCTCATTATTTGGGGCGGGGAATTCGGACGCACTCCATTCCGCGAGGGAAGGACCGCCGGCGGCGGGGTTCTCGGTCGGGATCATTTTCCCGACGCCTACTCCCTCTTCCTAGCCGGCGGCGGCGTAAAGGGCGGCTTCAGCTATGGAGAAACGGATGATCTTGGCTTCAACGTGGCCACCGGCAAGGTCCACGTCCACGATTTGCAGGCCACCATCCTTCACCTTCTCGGCATCGACCACGAGCGACTCACCTACCGCTTCCAAGGCCGCGACTTCCGGCTCACCGATGTGCACGGCCATGTCGTCAATGACATCCTGACGTAGGGGCGGCCCGGAGGGCCGAGATGTCGAAATTCGAAGGCCAAAATCCGAAGTGAAGAGCTTGCCTTTCGAGCTTCGTCAATCTGATCTCTTCATTTTCTCAGCGCTTCCCATTGAGCTTCCGTTGCAGGGCCCTTCTGATGCTCCATCAGAATTTTCCAGCCGTCTGCCTGCTTCACCAGTAGTGCTTCCAGAAAGACGTAGTCTTTCTTGAGGGGGCCTCCCGCCACCTGCGAGATATAGAGAAAGATGCCGGTCTCATAAGCGGTGGTGGCATCCCCGGTGCGGCTGGAGAGACGAAACTCAACGCTTGCCTGCATTTTCCCGTCCCGCGTATCGTCAAACTCCCTCTTCCACCTCTTGAGTGCTGTCGCGAGCGGTTGGCTTGTTTTCTTGCTGCCGATCACCAGTACGCCGTCCAGATGACAGGTCGCCGCATACGCATCAAAATCTCCGGACCTCACCGCTCGGGAAACCGTCGCCCAATAGGCATCGAGCGCAGCGAGTCGGACCCGGTCAGCCTCGTCCTGTGAAGAAACTAGGAGCCCACTGATGGGGTTTGGGTCTTGCTTTCCGACAATGGCGATTGGGCCGCGGGGGGCTCCAACTGTTAATGGTGTGGAGAAGTTATGAGTATGAGCCGTGACGGAGATTGTCGTTAGGGTGGCGATGGCGATAGTGAAAACGCGGGCAAAGTGCATGTTTAAGGGTGCCATAAACTTCGACAGGAAACACCATTAATTTTGCCCGGAATGAAGTGGACCCCGAAGTCCGGCCACCTACTGGCTAAGCTAAGCTATGCTGCCCGGCGCGTCCCTGTAGTTAATCCGCCTGCCCAGGATGTCAAGCTTGGTGCGGGGAGAGGGAGCTGGAGCGGAGGGCGCAGCACGGTCCGGAGCGCAGCGGAGGGCCGTGCGCAGCCCGCAGCGGAGGCTTCCCAAAATCGGGG
>CAMAUV010000062.1 GCA_945861415.1 Akkermansia muciniphila
CCTCGCAGATCGGCCGGATGCCATGACCGGTGGTGCGGCGGATGTTGTCGATCATGGCGCGGAGTTCGGCTGGGGTTTGGTTCCGAGGATGACCGCGGCCTTTTTTAAAATGTCATTCTCCTGCCGCAGGCGGGCGACCTCCCGGCGCAGCGCGCGCAGGTCGTCCGCTCCGTCCCGCTCGCCTACGGCTTGCGTTGCTTCTGGTTCATGGGCATGGATTCTGGTAGGTGGTGGTCCAGAAATCCAGCTCACCTCAGTCTCGCACTCATGATCCTGGCGAGTTCTTCAGCCTTCCATGTAAGATGGGAGTGCCAATTGTGCCCGTTACGTCAAGGATCCCAAAAATCACGAGGAGTTGCCAAATCACTGGGGCAAAATCAGGAGCGTTGGTAACAACAACACTTGAAAGGAATTTGCTTTTTGCGGGTGGCGTCATTGGCGGGTTCCGGAACGGGGAGTGGGGGTAGAGAGGGGCAGAAGATGGGTGAATTTTGAGGGACGAAGGATGGATGGGCGTGGTCACGCGGCTCCGGACTGGCCGATTCAAAGGCCGAAGTGGGGATTAGGGTGGCGTTCATAGTGAAATTCCAATGAAGGTAAACATGCCTTTCCGCACCGCCTTGCCAAGACATTTTTTGGCAGCGGGATTTTGCATTGCATTGGAGATTTGCTTCGAGCCGGTGACCGAGGACGTCAGGTGCATTCCAAGACGAGAATAGGGCCGTCTCCGAGATCGATTCCCGTGTTACGCTAGGGATCTGTCCTCCTGTGTTACGGCTGTCGGCTCTTGTGTCGCTCGGGAACCTGCAGCGCCCCAAAGCGGATTGACGATTGCTGCGCAATCTCCGGGTCCTCACCGCAGGCTAAGCAAGGACTTCTTTGACCACCCGCGTTTTCTCCACGCCGGTGAGGCGCATATCGAGGCCCTGATGGCGGACGGTGAAGCGCATGTCGTCGATGCCGAGCTGGTGGAGCATGGTGGCGTGCAGGTCGCGAACGTGGACGATATCCTGAACGGCGTGGTAGCCGAGGTCGTCGGTAGCACCGTGGCTGGCGCCGCCTTTCACGCCGCCGCCGGCCATCCACATGGAGAAGCCTTTGATGTGGTGGTCGCGGCCGGGGCCTCCTTTGCCCTGGAACATGGGCGTGCGGCCGAATTCGCCGCCCCAGACGATGAGTGTATCGTCGAGCATGCCGCGCTGCTTGAGGTCGGTGAGCAGCGCCCAAGTGGGTCGGTCGGTGTGAGAACAGCAGACGTTCATGTATTTCACTAGGTCGCCGTGGTGATCCCAGCCGCGGTGATAGAGGTGAATGAAACGTACTCCGCGCTCTGCTAGGCGGCGGGCGAGCAGGCAATTCGAAGCGAAGGAACCATCGCCCGGCTTCGCACCGTAGAGGTCGAGCACGGATTGCGGCTCGTTGGAGATGTCCATGAGTTCCGGCACGGAGGTCTGCATGCGGAAGGCCATCTCGTAGGCGGCGATGCGGGTATCGATCTCTGGATTCTCAAGCAGCGCGTTCCGTTTCCGGTCGAGGGACTTCACGGCATCGACGAGGGCTGACTGCTGGCGGGCGGAGATGCCGGCGGGATTGCGCACGTAGTGGACAGGATCGCCGGAGGCATTGAATTCCACGCCTTGGTAGCGGCTGGGGAGGAATCCGGAGGCCCACTGGCGCGAGGCGATGGGCTGGGGATCGCGTCCGCCGGTGCTGGTGAGCACGACGAAGCCGGGCAGATTCTCCGAGAGCGAGCCGAGGCCGTAGTTGACCCACGCGCCCATGGAGGGCCGGCCGCTGATGGCGGTGCCGGTATTCATGAAGGTGTGGGCGGGATCGTGATTGATCTGCTCGGTCACGAGGGAGCGGATGATGGCGATGTCGTCGGCCATTTTCCCGTGCCATGGCAGGAAGTCGCTGATGAGCTGGCCGCTTTTGCCGTGGCGCTGGAATTTCGTCAGGTGGCCCTGGACCTTGAGCGCCTGGCCCTGGAGCTGGGCGAGGGGCTGGCCTTTTGTGTAGGACTCGGGCATGGGCTTACCGTCGAGTTCATCGAGCTTCGGCTTGTAGTCGAAGGTCTCGAGGTGCGAGGGGCCGCCCGCCATGCAGAGGAAGATGACGCGTTTAGCGCGGGGCTTGAAGTGGGGGAAGTTGGGCAGTCCCGCGGTCGGGTTCGGCGTGGCCGCGGCGGCGAGATCGCGGCCCAGTAGACTGGAAAGGGCGGCGGCACCGACGCTGAGACCAGACTGGCCGAGAAAGGCGCGCCGGCGGAGCAGCGGGATGCGGGCATCGGGGGAGTGCATGGCGGTCAGTTGCGGGTGAAGGTTTCGCTCAGGTTTAAAAGCGCGCGGGTCACGGCGGTCCACGATGCCAGTTCTGCCGCATCAATGTTGGCGGGCGCAGCCTTCAGACCTACGCCCAGCAGCGCCTGTGCAGCGGCGGGATCGGAATGATACTCGGCGCGGGCGGCGGTGAAGAGCTTTTCCAGAAGTTGGCGCTCCTCGCCATCGGCCGGGCGCGATAGAATTTCGCGGCAGGCGAAATCGATCCGTTCTGCCACGCTGCTACCACCCTCGGCCACCACTCTGGCGGCAAGGACGCGGGCCGACTCGACGAAGGTGGGGTCATTTAGAAGCACAAGGGCCGCGCTAGGCGTGTTCGACCGGGGGCGCTGGGCCGTACATTCCTCCCGGCTGGGGGCGTCCATCGCTTTCATCATCGGGTGGAGATACTGCCGCTGCCAGTGAACGTAGAGCCCGCGCCGCCACTGGCTGGCGTCGCTGTCGGCTGCGTATTTGCGTTTGGGGAAATTGAGTTGCTTGTAATAACCGTCCGGCTGGTAGGGCCGGGCGCTGGGGCCACCCGCGTCGAGCACCAGCAAACCGCTGACGGCCAGCGCGGTGTCGCGCATCATCTCGGCAGGCAGACGGTGGCGCGCCTGGCGGGCAAGCAGGCGATTCTCCGGGTCACGCTCGCGTAAGGCAAGGGAGACCATCGAGCTCTGGCGGTAGGCGCGACTGGTGACCAGCAGTTGAAGGAGGGCACGCGTGTCCCAGCCGCTTTCCACATAGGAAACGGCAAGATTGTCCAGCAACTCAGGGTGGGAGGGCGGCTCGCCTTGTCCGCCAAAATCATCCAGAGAACGGGACAGGCCCTCGCCGAAAAGCAGATACCAGTAGCGGTTGGCAAACACCCGCGCCGTGAGGCCGCCGGCGCCGCCTTTGGCGTCGGTAAACCAGTTCGCCAGATCCAGACGGGTGGCGCGGCGTTCGCCTGTGTCCAATTTTCCAAGAAACCCTGGAACGGCTGGCTGCACGACCTCACCGCTGTCGTCTAGCCAATTGCCGCGGGGCAGGACGCGGGTGATGCGTGGCTCGGCCAAGGCCACGGCGATCATAGAAAGGCGGGACCGTTTCTTGATCGCGTCGATCTCGGTTTGGGTATCGTTAACGGCTTGGCCAGCGGCGGTCTGGCGGACGAGGGTGGCCTCCAGTTCGGCGAACCGCGCGCGGTCTAGGCGGTCTGGCACGGCAATCTCCGGCGGACGTTCGGTGGGCAGTTCGTTCAACTTCAGTTTCTTGGCACCGGGACCACCATTCGCCGAAATGAGGTGGTCGACTTCGTCCACGTCGGCAAAGAAGGCAGCCATCGAGTAGAAATCGCGGGCCGTGTAGGGATCGTATTTGTGGTCGTGGCACTGAGCGCAGCCGAGCGTGCTGCCCATCCACACGTTTGAGACATTCCGCACCCGGTCGGCGGCGTAGATCGCGAGGTATTCTTTCGCCTGGACACCTCCCTCGTGGGAGGTCTGTAGCAGACGGTTGTAGCCGGAGGCCACCTTTTGGTCCAAGGTCGAGGCGGGCAGCAGATCGCCGGCAAGCTGCTCACGTGTAAACTGGTCGAACGGCATGTTGGCATTCAGCGCCTCGACAATTCTGTCGCGATAAGGGGAGATGTTATGATTCTGGTCGCCGTGATAGCCAACGGTGTCGGCATAACGAACTAGGTCGAGCCAGTAAGCGGCGAGGCGCTCGCCATGGCGCGGGGATTTTAGCAGCTCGTCCACCAGCACGGCCCATGCGGTCTCAAACTGATCCTCCGGCACGGCGAGGAAGTCCTCGACGGCGCGGGACGATGGCGGCAGGCCCGTGAGATCGAATGACAGGCGGCGGATCAGCGTGACGCGGTCGGTCTGGGGCGATGGGGCGAGTCCTTCCGACTCCAGTCGGCTCAGCACGAAGCGGTCCACCCAGTTGGCGGGCCACGCGGTGTCTTTAACCGCGGGCTCGGGATGCTTCCGCGGCGCGACGTAGGCCCAGGGAGCGGAATAAGTGCCACCTTCCTTGACCCAACGGGTCAGGAGATCGATCTCCGCTGGCTTCAGTGTCTTGTGGGACTCCGGCGGCGGCATTATCTCATCCTCGTCGGTGCTGGTGATACGGGCGATTAGCGCGCTTTTCTCCGGCTGACCGGGCACGATTGCAGCGTGGCCATCAAGGAGGGCCGTAGCCCCTGCGGCGGTATCCAACCGCAGGTCAGCTTTGCGCTCGGTGGCGTCCGGACCGTGGCAGAAGAAACATTTGTCCGAGAGGATGGGCCTGATGTCGCGATTGAACTCGACAGGCGCAGGAGCAGCGACCGCAGGCATGGCGGCAAGGCAAGTGAGGATGGCGGTGAATCGAATCATGTGGCGGCTCGGCGCGGTATCCGGAAAGAGTAATATTTATGATACGGCAACTCTAAAGAAAGTTTGCATACGAATGCGGAGCACTGTTAGGCCTAAAACCCGCGCAGGTTCGTGCTACTGCGGCGCGGCAGGCCCGGCGCAGGCGTGCGCTGAAGCACAAGGTATTTTATTCCCATCTGCTGGCAGTAATCCCGCTTGCCCCCCTTGTCGCCATCTTCGTTCACCACATAGACGTCTGGCTTGATGGCGCGAATCTCCGGGTCGGCATCCAGCCAGCTATCACCGCTGGAAATCAGCGCCTGCTTTACATGCCGGATTGAGCCGACAACGTAGCGGCGCTCCGCCTCCGAAAGCAGTGGTCCCCTGCCCTTCAACAACCGGATGTTGGCGTCGTGGCCGACGATAAGATACAAGTCGCCGTGCGCGCTGGCTTCTTCGATGAAGCGTACGTGGCCAGTGTGGAACCAATCGTAGCAGCCCGTGGCCACCACCCTGCGCCGTCCCGGAGAAGGGGTCATGGACGGCGGAGGCGGAAAGCCAGACAATTCCGCCTCGGTGAGCACGCGATAGGCGATGCCATTTTTAGCCGCGAACTGCTCGCTGGCTCCATTCGTCGAGGCCGGGTCAGCCACCCACAGTTCCGGGCGCATACCAAATGGCAACGTATCCGGATGCGTCTCCGGAGCCGCTACGATGACGCGACTGACGTATCGAACGGCATTGAGAAAGTAGAGCCGCTCGGCCAGCGGAAACTTTGAAGGCTTGCCGGTGACGCGCTCCATTACGGCATCCGGCCAAAGCAGCACGGTCAATTCGCCGAATTTGGCCGCCTCTTCCAGAAAGCGAAGGTGCCGCGAGCGAATGTCGTCGAACCCGCCGGAGACGATGACTTGTGGCTGCGCGTTCATGCGGAGGCCTTACGAATTTTGACTTTGAACGCACCGCGAACAGGCTCGTCCGCCGCCACGATCAGGTAGCCGCCACCGCAGCCAGAATACATCGCGCCCGCATACCGCTGCTGGTAAACCTTGAGCAGACCGACAAGGTCCACCTTGATGAGCGGATGGCGGACGGTTTGCGGCAACAATTTCTCCCAGCACTTCATGGTGAGGTTCAGCGAAGCGCCGAGCGCTGTCAGATCCCGGCGACGGATGGCGTCGTAGCAATCTCTGCCAGATTGACCGAGCCGGGCGACCCACGCGGGTTTCAGGTCTTTAATGCCGAGGGGCGAGTAGCCTTCCGGGCGGGGTTCGACCGGAATCAGCTGCAGCACGTTGCCCAACCACTTCGCGACCCTTGGGGAGCTGCATGATTCAATGTGCGAGGTGAACACGCCTCCATTCGCCGCAAAGCTGTAGTCGAGTCGGTTCACGCCCGGATAGATCAGACCGATCATGTCCTGCGAACCGCTCGGCTCGGCTTTTCCTTTGTTCTCCGCCTCGTAAAGCTCGCGCACGAGTTCTCCGGGCGGGCGGCTCGGTAGTTTGCCCTTCCACAGCTTCATCGCGATCTGTCGCGTGCCGCTGGCGATTCCGCTGCGGTCCATCGGACGGAAATCTGGTTCGATTTGCACCACCACCATCGAGCCGGGCGGCTTTGGATTGTGTCTGCTCATGAACGGCTGGTCGATCCACCCGCCTGCCAGTTGAAGACGGTGGGGGATCGTGCCTAGCAGCTTTTGAAGTGGGTTACCCATGAATTGCAGGAATTTCTTTCGCCAAAGTGGCATTGGGAGAGAGAAGGCAATCGGGTAGTGAGGAGAAGAACTGGAACTAAACCGGGCACAGCCGGAGTGCCGCAAACGACGGGACGCAGGACAGGCGCCGCCAAATTCATATTGACGAGACCTTAAATCTGAAGCCTTTCGCCCTACGCACTGCCATCCATTTTTTTTGTTGACAGATCCGTGGTTCCGACACTGGATGGTAAAATATCTTCGTTTAAAAAGTTTTTTAGCCAGAGCATAACAATACACTAAAAAAAGCACACCTACCCGCCATGAAAATGCGCCTTCCGATCCTCGCTTCTTCCCTAGTGATGACTAGCCTCACAATAAGCCAATCCGCTACCATCGCCTCGGTAGGCCTTGATGCCTCAACCGGTGGTGACTGGCGCACCAGTGGCACCGTCAAGGCGAATGATATTGACGGCGACAATATCTACGGCACGGCCGGCTATAAGATCGCGTCCTTCGGTCCCGAGAACAATCCCCTCAATACCCTCCAGCCGAGCTGGGCCACCTTTTCAGTGGCCGCTGGAATTGGTGGTTTCGAGGGCCCCGGGAATCAAACCCACCAGTCGTCCTTCGACGACGTGACGCAGACGGGCCCGGGGCCGGTACCGGATATCATCTCAGGCGATTGGTACCGGGGTGGCGGGGGCGGTCCCAACGTCCAAGATTTTTTCATCCTCACCCTGACGGCACCTGCCAGCTTCCGCCTAGGCGTGATCGGCGATCAGACCAGCAACAATCCGAATGGCCTGATCAACGAGTCCTCGGATGCCGTGCAGATTGTCGGCCCAGGAGGAGCGGACTCGGGACTGATGGTGAGTGGCGCCAAAAATACAATTCCTGATTATTACCTCTTCGACATCACTGGTGATGCCGGGGATGTGTTCACGATCAGAGGACGAAACAACACGGGGTGGAGCGACAACGCACTTGGAGGTTTCTTCATCGATACCATCCCCGAGCCCAGCGTTTCTCTGCTCGGCATCGCTGCCTGTTTCGGATTGGTGTTGCGCAGGCGCCGTTGATGTCCCGGAGTTCTCCGATCCGCAGGATGATCGGGGAATTAGCGGGGACATTTAGAACCATCAAATCTCTGAGCAGGCTCCGGTATTTCGGAGCCGCCTTTTCATTTCTTTAGTAGTCTTTAGCCGAACACAACAAACCGGCCGATCCACCTTCCAATGAAACGAATCTTTTACTCCCTCTTTGTAGCCAGCATCCTCATGGCCGGGGTCCCCGCCCATTCCGCCGAAATCACCCCGGTGGGGGTGGACATTGAGACCAACGACGCTTGGCGCACCACCGATGTGATCAAGCCTTTCGAGGATGACGACAACGTCTATGGCACGGACGGCTACCTAATAGCGCAGTTTCCGAACAATGATCCCCGCAATCTAGTCAATCCGCCCTACGCCACCATTGCCCTGGCCGGAGGAAACTACGAGGGAGTGGGGGCGGAGCGTCACCAGAGCGCCTTTGATGATGTCGGGATAACTCCCGGCCCGGGGCCGATTGCGGATAAGGTCTGCGGGGATTACTATAAGGGCGGCGGTGCTGATGGCAACGTCCAGCAATTCTTTACCGTCACCCTGACGCAGTCGGGTAGCTTCCGGCTGGGGGTGATCGGCGACCAGACCGTCAACATTCCGACCAACCTGTTCTGGGAGGCTTCGAAAGGCGTGCAGGTGACGGGCCCCGGGGGAGCGGACTCGGGCCTTATTTATATCGCGGGACCCGCCCGCCCCGACGAGTCGTGGCGCAATGGCGATGTCGATTACGTGCTCTTCGACATCACGGGGCAGGTCGGCGACGTCTTCACCGTCTCGGGCGAGAACGACGGGCGTTGGTCAGACAACGCTCTCGGTGGCGTGTTTTTAGATCGGCTCGACACCAGCATCTTCAAGATCACCAGCGTAGCCAGGGATCCGGGCACGGGCGCAGTGACCCTCACGTTCCCGACCACGAACGGGACCACATACACAGTCGAAGCTTCGACCGATCTCGTTGAATGGATCGAACTCGATGACAGCGTGGACGGACAGGCCGTGGAAACCAATTTTACCGACACCGTCTTCGCTCCCGCTCCCGCTCCCGGAAAGAACCGGGTCTTCTACCGAGCTACCCGGAATTAGTGACGATCAGTTTGTGGCAACACTCCCCCGGAAAAGATCCTCGTGATGCCCGCAGGTAGTCCGTCCGCTGAAGACCCTCCGCATCGGCGGGCGGAAGGACGCCTGCTCCCCTGGCCCGGCAGCGGCACTCGAGGGGTTCTCGCCCTCCTGACAGGTTGGCTACTCTCCTCGTGTGATGGGAAGAAGGGCGCCGAGGCAGGAGAAGAGCCCCGCAATTTGGAGCCCGCGGCGCAAGGGAAGTCCGCCCTAGGGGAGTTGGCAGGACAGAACCCGGTGCACACATGGCAGAAAGTGGACGATCCCGCCGCGGACGGCTGGGAGAGCGAAATCCTGGCCGAGCAGGCGAAGAAGCAACTCGGCAAACTCGGAGCACTCATCCTGAGCGGCAAGGCCGGCACTGCTGAAGACCTCGCGCCCTTCCTAGCCCGCGGGTTTTCAGGATCGCAACTCGTTCCTCCCCGTCCTCTGGTTGTGTTCAATGACGCTACGGTCTGGGTGGAGCGGGCTCCTGCAGGTGAGAAGGGGTTGGAAATATCCACGGACTTTCAAGCGGCGGTCAAGGCAGCCGCGCGCGAGTTCAGCAGTGCGCAAGAGACCTATGCCGAGTTCAAAGTGGTGGAGGTCGCGACCGAGGGCGATTCAACGGAGGGCCCGCCGGCCTTCACGAGCCGCCAGATCGTTTCGTTTTCCGGAAAAACCGGGGAGGGGGTTGTGGAACATCACGCCACCTGGGTGACGCGCTGGAGCCAGCGCGCGAAGGTTGACGCTGACTCCCCTCCAAAGCTCACCAGTCTCGAGGTCCAAGACTTTGAACGCGCGGTGAGCAAGCGATCCTGGTTCGCGGATGGCAGCGGCGCTGTCATGGATGGAGACCCCGTTTACTCCGCGCAGATCCTCCGCGGGATGAACCACTGGCTGGAGCGTATCCCTTATCGCGCCTCGCTGAATCCAATGGGCACTCCCGGCGTGGCGCTCGGAGACGTCAACGGTGACGGTCTGGACGACCTCTATCTCTGCCAAGAGCCCGGCCTGCCGAACCGGCTCTTTGTGCAGGAGCCCGACGGACGGCTCAAAGACCAATCAGTGAAATGGGGCGTCGATTGGTTGCAGGATTCCCGCAGCGCCCTCCTAGTTGACCTGGACAATGACGGCAGGCAGGACCTGGCGGTGGCCATCTTTGGCGGAATCGTCGTGGCGCAGAACATGGGAAGCCGCTTCGAAATCCGCGCCGTGCTGCCCACCAGCGAATCAACCACTTCGCTTACCGCGGTGGATTATGATCGAGATGGCCGGCTCGATCTGTATGTCTGCGCCTACGACCAGGACCGCAACACCGAGGCCGACGCGCCGGCGCTTGGGCCGCTGGGTGGCCGCTTCGTGTTTCACGACGCGGTGGATGGGGGCCCGAACACGCTTTACCGAAACGATATCTCAGCCGCGTCCGGGTGGAGGTTCACCGACACCACCGCTGCGTCGGGACTCGACCAGGACAACACCCGCTGGAGCTTTTCGGCAGCGTGGGACGATGTGGACAATGATGGCGATCCCGATCTCTACGTCGCCAACGACTACGGCCGCAATTGTCTCTACCGCAACGAGGCCGGTCCAGGCGTCGCTGCGAAGTTCCGCAACATCGCAGGTGCGGCCGGGGCCGAGGACCCCGCCTCCGGAATGTCGGCCGCATGGGGGGATTACGACCGCGACGGCTGGATGGATCTTTACATTGGAAACATGTTCTCCTCCGCGGGAAGCCGCATCACCCGCCAGGCACAGTTCAAGCCCCACCTTGACTCCGGCCTGCGCCGCACCTTCCAGCACTTCGCCCGCGGGAACACCCTCCTGCGCAATCTCGCACGGCCGGATCAACCGGGATTCGAGGACACCAGCGTCGCCGCCGCGGTGACCATCGGGCGCTGGGCATGGAGTTCGAACTTTGTTGACCTGAACAACGACGGCTGGGAGGACATTGTGGTCGCCAACGGATACCTCACGGGCGACGAAGATGGAGGCGACTTGTGAAGTTTCTTCTGGCGGCAGGTTCTGTCGCAAACTGCTGACGGGGCCGCTCCGGACCGCCGGGGCTCGCAAGGCGATGGCGCCGCGCAGGCGAGCCAGTCTTCCATGATGAACGCGGGACGCTCCTTCAGTGGCCACGAAAGAAACTGCGCGTTCCTCAACACGGGCGCTTCATCGGAGGCGCGGGGCCGCTTCGCCAATGTGTCGGCCGTCAGCGGGCTCCATTTCGACGATGACGCCCGCGCCCTCGCCGCGGCTGACTGGGACCATGACGGCGACCTCGACCTCTGGATTTCCAATCGCAACGCTCCGCGCCTGCGCTTCCTGCGCAACGATTCTCCCACCGGGAACAAGAGATGGATTGGGATTCAACTGACCGGCAATGGGACGACCTGCAATCGCGATGCCATCGGGGCGCGCGTGGAGGTGGTCTGCGGGAATTCCGGCGCCACCACTCCCGTGCCAAGATCGGTCAGAACCCTGCGCGCCGGGGATGGGTTTCTCTCGCAATCCAGCAAGTGGCTGCACTTTGGGCTCGGTGAAGCGCAGGCGGTGAAGAAAGTGCTGGTCCGCTGGCCGGACCAGGAGTCGCGGGTCGAGGAGTTCACCGGACTGGAGGCCGGGAAGCGCTACGTTCTCGCGCAGGGCACCGGCCGCGCCATGCAGGCACCGAAACGAAGCGAGGTCGTCAAGTTCGAGTCTTCCTCTCCCGTGGTTCCTCCTGCCAGCCGCGTGGGCCGCGTTCCGCTCGTGACCCTCGTCCCTCGTCCGCGCATGGAGCTCAACGATTTCGCCGGCCAGCCTCTCGCCCCCGCAGCGGGAAAGCCGGTCCTGATCAATCTTTGGGCCAGTTGGTGCGCCCCCTGCCTCGCCGAACTGGCGGAGTTCCGCGAGCACGCAGAGGAAATCCGCAAGGCCGGCTTGGAGGTGATCGCTCTGTCGGTGGATGGTCTCGAAGACGACAAGTCGGCCCCCCGGGATGCGGCCCGCAAGGCGCTCGATAAAATCGCGTGGCCCTTTGCCTCGGGAATGGCCACCGCGCAAACGGCCGCGACCCTGCAGAGCCACCACGATGCGCTCATCTCCTTGAACCGTCCCCTGCCCGTGCCCGCCAGTTTCCTCTTCGACGCCAGGGGACGGCTCGCCGTTATCTACAAAGGCCCCACAGACGTGAAAACCGTCCTCGCCGACTTGATCCACGCGGAGGGAAACCGCGAAGAGCGCTGGGTGCGTGCCGCGCCCCTCCCCGGGACGAGTATCGATCACCCCGCCATTCGGAAAAACGCCGACAGGATCGAGTCGATCGTGCATTTCCGCAATGGACTGGCACAGGAGCGCGCAAAGGATTTCGAATTCGCCGCCTACCATTACGCCGCTGCCCTCGCCCACCGTATCGAATTCCCCGAAGCCCACCGGAGCCTAGGCAACTTGAGCCTCCTGCGGAAGGACTGGCCCGCCGCCGCAGGGCACTACGAAAGCGCCCTAGCTCTTGAACCGGACGATCCCGCCACGCACTACGCGCTTGGCGACACCTATCGGAAAATGAGTCAATTCGACAAAGCAGCCGCCCGGTATCGCGAAGTCCTCCGCATCAATCCGCAGCACCTAGACACCCGCGTCAAGCTCGCCGACTCCCTGGCAGAGGCAGGTCACCGCGAAGACGCGATCGCTGCGGCCCGGGAAGCCCTTGCTATGGCGCGCACCGCAAAAAACGACCGGTTGATCGCCGTCCTCGAAGCCCGCCTGCGCGACTACCAGCAACCATAGCTGGCGCATTGGAAAGTGACGCAACCTCGGGTTAATGGGCAAGCAGTAGCCGTCAGAGCATGCCGATGGACGAAAACTTGATTGATACTAAAGCAGCCGCGCTTGGCGCCACGGCCCACCACTGACCCTGTCTATCTGGATCTGGCGGAGGCACTCCGCGGTCCTGAATTTCTGCGAGTTCCGCTGCGTCACTGGCTCTAAAGGTTCCCGAAAAGTGAGAAGACCAACTGGTCAGGGGCTATTTCTTTAGTCTTTAATTAATAAATGATGGCCACCTTGTCCCTCCCGCATAACTTAGAAAACAGTCGCGTTTTTGTTCTGGGCTTGTTATAAATGAAATTGATGAAAAAGATGCAAGATCTCTATAGGAATCTCAGGGAGGCAGCCAATTTGGTCACTCCCTGAATAACGCTATAAAACAATCGCTTAATCAGCCAGATTAGTATGCATCACTCGACTCTCCGAAAATTCGCTTCGGCATGGATTTTTGCCGCTGTCCTGCTCACTCCCCGCTTGATTCAGGCGGACACTATTGTGGCACCAACAGCTACCTATAGGTGGCTGAACCCCTTGGATGCGACCGATCCGGCAGTAAATGACCCGGATTTCCACACAACCTGGTTTACCGCCGGATTTGACGACAGCACCTGGGGCACCGGCACCACCAGCTTCGGTTACGGGGCAATTGACGGTATCACTCCCACCGCTCCCGTCACGGACATTGGGCTACCGCCCGCGGGCAGCCGCTACACCGCCTATTTCCGCACTTCGTTCACGGCAGGGCAACAATTCAAGTCGCTGCTTCAGGATCTTCTCGCGGACGATGCTGCGTTCGTTTATATTGACGGCGTGCTGGTCTACAAGAGCCCTGCGCTTACCGTGCCGGATACCTACACGGCAATTGCGCCGGGCGCCGGCAGTGAAAGCACCATCATCGTATCGCCACTGGGGAACGACACGGCTGTCGGCAATGCGGAAAAACCTCTCCGCACCATCTCGGCTGCGGCGGCTCTCGCACAGCCCGGTGACACCATCCTCGTCAAGGCCGGTATCTATCGCGAGCGGGTCGCCCCTCCCCGCAGCGGAGAGCCGGGCAAGCCGATCACATACCGCGGGGAGAAGCTTGGCTCGGTCTTCATCCGCGGATCCGAGGAGTGGAAACCCGCGTGGCAGCCGCACGCCGGGAAGGTGGTTTTCGCCGTTCCTGAGAACGACCTTTTTAATGACGATGTCTATATGGACAGCGCCAGCCCCTTCATGGCCGAACTTGCTTCCACGCCCTACGGACGCGACGGCAAACCCGAGGTGGAGCGCAAAATAGGGACGCCAGATCCGAACATGGTGTATACCTGCGGCCAGGTGATCGTGAACGGCAAGCCGTGGGAGCAAAGGCCGTTCCTGACCGAAGTCGAGACCCGGCCCTCCACATGGACTTTCGCGGCCGACAGCGGGCGGATTTATGTGAACTTCGGCGACCTTAGCCCCTGAGGCGCAGCAGGTCGAAATCTCGACACGGCGGCGGATATTCGCACCTCACACCCTCGGACTGGGCCCCATCGTCGTCGAAGGATTCGTCATGGAGCACTGCGGCAACCAGTATCCAACGAACTTCTGGAAGGTAAAGGCATGGGCGCAGGCGGGAGCGATGGGCCTGCGCAGCGGTCACCACTGGATCGTGCGCAACAATGTCATCCGCTACGCCAACACAGACGCTATCGACATCGGCATCCACGGCGGGGACAATGAGCGCGCATCCACCACCGCCCCTAATGCGCCCAAGGGCGAAGACAATCTCATCGAGAAGAACTACATCATGGACAATGGGGCTGGCGGCATCACCGGCTCGGTCAGCACCCGCGTCATTATCCGCGACAACGTCGTCCTGCGGAACAACAGGCTAGGATTCATCGGGAAAAAGCGCTACGAGCACGCCGGCATCAAGGCGCACAACCCACAGCAGGGGCTGATTGAGCACAACTACATCGCCGACAACCAGCGCTGCGAAGGCATCTGGATGGACAACAATTTCACGAATGCTCGGGCGACCCGCAATGTCGTCGTTAACAATGGCGGGCGCGGGATTTTTCTCGAGATGAGCGACTACCCGTTCGACACCGCACTGGTGGATCACAACATCTCCCTGGGCAATAGTAGCATCCAGTTCTACATCCACGACGCTTCGGGTTCCACGGTGATGCACAACCTCTTCGCCAACAGCCCCGCGGATGCCAAATACGGCCAAGGCTGTTACATCCTCCAGGTGGACCCGCGCACCCGGACCGGCAACCACTCGCTCTACAACAACATCTTCGTGGCCCACAAATCCATGATGGACATCAACTACCCTGCACACCGCGGCGGGCCGCAGCGAATGGACCACAACGTTTATGATGCCACCCCAACCAGCCGATCGTTCTTCATCAACCGCGCTTCAGACGTCCCCTCACCATGGAAACCGGAGGAGTTTTTTGAAATGATGAAGAAAGACGTCGGCAAGGGTCAACCAGCCGCGATCGACGGCGGGGGCAAAGTCGCACTGACGCTTAGCGAATGGAAGGCATTCTGGGCCACCCATGGCCAGCAGAACGACCGCGGCAGCGTGATGCACCAGGAGATGAAGGTTTCCTACGACGCGAAGACGCAGGAATTACGCATCGACCTGCCATTCGACCCCGCCACCGTCGGTTCCACTCCGCACAAGAAAGTCCAGTCCGACTTTCTCGGCAAACCGGTGCCGCAGGACGGCAAAGCCAAGCCCGGCCCGTTCCAAGAACTCCAGGCAGGTGCCAACACGTTTAACGTGTGGGATGGCTTGCCCCTGCTCGCAGAGGGCGAGTTGCCCAACTAAAGGACTCTGCCGACCATCCCGGAGTTGCGGGCATTGCGGGAGGTGACCGCTAAAGTAGACTGCCAAGAGCTCAATTTTAGTTTCAACCAATAAATATTCCTGTCAAAAGCTATGTCCATTCTTTCTACCATCGCTGCCGTCGGCCTGATATGGCTTGCTTTATCCTCCATCACCCACGCGCAGGAACCCGGTGTGGATTTCCGCGTGGACGCTTTCACCGGACGGCAGGACGGCTATCACACATATCGCATTCCGGTCATGGTCGTCACAGTCAAAGGGACTGTGCTGCTGTTTGCTGAAGGCCGGAAAAACAGCCGGGCAGACGGCGGGGATATTGATCAGATCATGAAACGAAGCGAGGATGGCGGAAAGACCTGGTCGCAAAATGTGCTCATCCACGAGGAAGGCGATAAGGCGCCCATCCGGGTAGGGAATCCCGTTCCCATCGTCGACCGGGATGGCAAGACGGTGCATCTTTTTTTTGCGGTCATGGCATCACCCAACGGCGCCGACGGGCTTTATTATACGAGGAGCACCGATGACGGGCTGACGTGGTCGCCCATGGTCGTCACATCGGATAATCCGAAGGATAAGGCCTACGCCGACAAGAATTTCCTAAAAGGCTTCGGTGGCACTGAGGTCGGGATTTTCGTGGGCCCCGCCAACGGAATTCACACGAAAAAGGGACGGCTGGTGGTTCCTTGCGGTGTCGGCAGAACGTTGGATGGAAAGCGAGTCGGCGGAGACACCGTTATTTTCTCAGACGACGGAGGAACAACTTGGAAGACGGGTGGCTTTGTCCCCACATCGACTGAATTTGGCCTCGGCGAACCCACCGTGGTCGAAAGGAGCGATGGTTCCTTGATGATGAACATGCGCGCAGGGGGTCCCGGCGGATCATACGGCCTCGGCTTTCGGGTAACCTCTATCAGCTCAGATGGTGGCCTCACATGGTCGAACCCTGTGGTGGAGAAGAGTCTGCCCTGTCCGGCCTGCCAGGGGAGTATCTCCCAACTGAAAGATAAAGAAATCTTGTTCCTCAATCCAGCCATCTCCAAACCGGGCGGGTTTAGTCGCGGAGCCCGGCGCAACCTGACCCTGCGTCTGAGCGAAGACGACGGGGCCAGCTGGCCGCACAGCATGATGCTCAACCCGGGTATGTCCGGCTATTCCAGTTTGGCGGTCACTAGGGAGGGCAAAATTCTTTGCGCGTACGAAAACGGCACGCGGGATTACTGCGAGAAAATATCCATCGTCCAAGTGGACCGGGCCGCGCTCGTCGCCGCAAAAGCGGCCCCCGCGGGCGGGGTGCCGAGAGGCCCATAAGAATTTTACGACTCAGCGCGGGCACATCAGTCCACTCCTCCAAAAATACCTTCCACTATCGTTACCACCGGGCCGTTGCGGTCTATTACATCCTCACTTACTCAGGGCGAAGAATCGGGCATGGATTTCCATGCGGACACTTCGACAGAAACGCTATCAAAGATACCGCAACTCGGCCATGGTGATCACAGGAAAAGGGACTGTCCTGCTTTTCGTCGAGGGCCAAAAAAGAGCCGGGCCAACTCGGGAGACATCGATCACATCATGAAGCGAAGTGAGAATGGCAGAGAGACATGGTCGCAAAGGGTGCTCATCCACGAGGAGGGCGATAAGGCGCCCATCATCAAACCCTTTATCTGAGAACGATCCCGGGCCGGCCCGGTAGCCACGATATTGCAGTTGAACGATCTGATGGCGACGAAGGTAAAGTCCCCCAACCAATGACAGGCTTAGCAAGAGGCCGAGCCCGGGTTAGGACTCTCAGGTTGGAATGGGCGTGACATTCAGTCACTTCCACCGCCGATAAAGCAGACACATTTCCATAGTGCCGGCAAGGAGACCGACGCTCGGGTCGGAGATGGCGCATGCCCAATCGAAAGTGCGCCGAAGGCAGTCAGCAAGCGTGTTATCTGTGAACTTGCAGACCTTGAAATCAAATACTCTGTTCTATGAATGAACACCCTTCACGCAATGGAGACCGTTCTTGCCGCACTGGCAGAGCGCCCGGAGATATACATGGTTGGCATCGGTGGAATTCCGGGCAGCGGCAAGTCCACGCTCGCGAAGGCACTGGCCTCCTCGATTTCCGGCGCGGTCGTAGTTCCTATGGATGGTTATCACTTCCCTCGCTGCCGACTGGACGCCGAGGGTCTGCGCCGTCGCGGTGCGCCTCACACCTTCGATCGCGATACCTTCCGCAACGACATGGCATGTCTGCACCGCAGCCATCGCGGAGTTTTCCCCGCCTATAGTCATGCGGAAAAGGATCCGAAAGCTTCGGCAATTAATGTCACGGCAGACACTCCGCTCGTTATTATCGAGGGAATTTATGTGCTGATGAGCGACTGGAAATGCGAACGCTTCTTCGACCTGCGCGTCTTCCTCGACTGTGATGCTGACGAAGCGGTCAAGCGACTGACGAGGCGCCATGTGGAAAGCGGCACTGAATCCACGATCGAGGAAGGGAGGCATCGCGCCATGACGAATGATCTCAGCAATGCCCACGCGATTCTGGCCGACGGGTGCCGGGAACGCGCTCACATTCTTCTGGTTTCATGAGATACCCGGGATGTTCGCATCCTTTGTGCTGACGAGTTTGTTCATAGGCAGGATCGTTTTGCAGCGCTAGACTTTCCCTGTCTGGGAATGATACCAAGCCATGCTCACGAAATCGAACCTCCGCGCTCCATTCCGGGTATTTTCATCTGAATGTCCCCCAACGATTCGATGGTGTTCGTCGCCGCTTAACGGCCCGATCCTGAGCCTAGGATGGGCGATCACTTCGTATGGTTCTGCAACGCACTGCACCAGCGCTCAGCCCCCCCCTCCGGTTGATGGTTCCAAGCCTCTGATTCCGTAGCGAAGTGCATTAGCATTTAATTTGCCTAACGGCTTCCGCATGGAACTGATTACCAGTGAAACTCTCATCGATTTCATGGTGCTCCTTACCGGTTCGTGTCTCGATTAGGCACTCAACATTTCATATTTTCAGAATTGGGGATTGCAGAGAGAACAAAACTCACAAGAACCGGCACTAAGGTTTCACAGGCGATAAACGCTTGGCTTTGCGTCCGTATCAGCCTTCCTGTGTCCTCTATCTATCCATGAAATCACTCCGCTTTGCTCTTCCTGCCACCTGCCTCGCTGCGGCCGTCACCCTCTGCGTCGGGCAACCGGGACGCGATCCTTTCGCCGTCTCAACAGAAAGGCTCGAAAAAATTAAGGCGGCGCTCCCGGAGGCCACGCCTGCGCCTTTTAAGTCGAAGCATGAAGTGCTGGTGTTCACAAAGACTGTCGGATTTCGTCACGGATCAATTCCTGAGGGGCTGGAATGCATGAAGCAGCTTGGGGCTAAAACCGGTCTATTCAATGTCACCCACTCCGAAGACTCCGCATTCTTTGCGCCGGACAGGCTGAAGAAATTCGGTGCCGTGATCATGCTCAATACCACTGGCGAAATCTTCAAGGACGCGCCGGAGGGCGAGGAGTTACTCAAGAAGAGCCTCGTGGATTTCGTCCAGAACGGCAAGGGACTGATCGGGGTGCACTCCGCCACGGACACTTACCAAAACTGGAAGGAATACACCGACATGATGGGCGGTGCCTTTGCCGGCCACCCATGGAACTCAAAGGACACGGTGCGATTAAAAAACCTCGACCCGGATCATCCACTGACGGCTGCATTCAAGGGAGAGGGACTGACTCTTCAGGATGAAATCTACATCTTCCGCCCAGATACCGCAAAACCCGATGCCCGCCGCATGTTGCTGGCCCTCGACCCTAACGGCCCCAATATGGATAAGGACGATGGCAACAAGGACGGCAAACCGGACCGCGAATTATACCCCGTCTCATGGGTCTCAACTTACGGGAAGGGTAGGACGTTCTACTGCTCTCTGGGCCACAACGGTGAAATCTTTCGGAACCCGGTGACGGTACAGCATTACCTCGCCGGCATCCAGTATGCGCTCGGTGAACTTCTCGCAGACGCCACGCCCAAAGCAGTGACGATGTTCATGGGGGACGGCAGGCTGGTGGCCGTAAACACTTCACCCCGCTGACGACCCTTTATTCACACGGAAGCAGGATAGTTCGCTCGTAGAAGCCCCGGATCTCGGTTAAAACGCCGCCCCGTTCTCGCTTGTCCTTAGGCTACTCTCTTGTGCACCGAAATGGACCAAGCCCTAACTCTCTAAATCAATTGTCGTGCGAAATATTTTTCATTTAGGAAAATTTTTGGCTATATGCAGACGGCCTTAGGGGCGACAGTGTCGAAGAGTCGGCCAATGTCTATGCTTCTGCGGCCGGATCTATTCATCTGGGTGTTGATGGCTGCATGGTTTTGGCACCTGCAATTTATAATAAAAAGAGGCTAGTCATTACCCAAAGCGCACCGGCAGAAGAAATTGTAGAATCTTATTTGAATCTATGGGTGAAAGTCATTTCTCGCTGGCAAACAAGTCAATTGATTGCCTTTCACCTTCCTAGCCTCCCACTCGATGGTAGCCGGAAGCTTTTCTTGAGTATAAAATTTGCTCAGGGAATGCTGACGTGAGCATTGTCTACAATCGAAGTTTCCTTAGAACCAAGCACGAAGGCCTAGAGAGAAGGGTTATTGTACAAACTGCAGGCCCATCAACTCCTCATATGACCACGGTGCTGTTCGATCCTTCAGCTCCGCGCGCGCGCGGCCTACCGTCGAGGCGTCGACCGGTTTCTTCCAATTATGCCAGCGTTCGCCGATGTAGTTGAGGACGTCAGCAAGCTGCTGGTCACTATGGGTTTTTTCGAGGGGGACCATGATTCCCGCACCCTAAGTCTTACCGTCGATGGGGCCGGCTTGGCCTTTCAGTAGGATGCGGGAGAGAATGCCGTGCTTGCCGTCCTTAAACCAATGCGAGGTCTCAAATGAAGGGGATAGCAATGTATCGCCCTGCCTCACGCCTTTGCCGTCAGCACCGTGGCAGGAGATGCAGAGGGATTCGTAGATTTGCTTTCCATTTTTCGCGGACTCTCCGAGCGCTTGGCCGCTCTTCTGCAGTTGAACATAGTGCTGCTTGAGAGCCGTGATGACCGGGCTCTGCAGGGCGGCTACTTCTTCAGGAACCGTTATCCCTGCAGCCACATAGGCGAGGTAGAACTGGATAATCACTTGCGCATCTGAGTCTGATTTCATCACAGCCAGTGCGGCGACGATGTCAGGGTCGCCCTGAACGAGAAGAGGCTCGGCCATTTGGACAGAAGCGCGGCGGATGCGTGGCTCAAGATTCTCGGTTCCGGCAATGACGATTTCTTTAGGCAGCGAATCGAGGCCCCGCAGCGTCCACATGGAATGAATCTTGGCGTTCGTGTCTGGGTGAGTGCGGGCCATCTCCAGCAGTAGGGGCACGGCGGATTTGTCCTGTCGGGTGACGATTTGCTGCTGCGCGGCGTCACGCCACCAACCGCTGGCATGAGCGAGGTGTGCCGTCAACTGAACCGAAGTCTCGTCGAGCATGCGCGGCTGCGGACCGGGCGTTTTGCCTTCCGGGACAATTCGATAGATGCGGCCCCGACTAGTGACTTTCGGCATACCCCACTTCTTCACACGTTGATAGCGAAGGTCACCCTCACCGGTGCCGAAGTAATCCTTCTCCTGAATTATGCCCCGATACATATCAGCAAAAACAAACGAACCATCCGGAGCGGTTTCGCTCCACACGGGACGGAAATAGGGATCGGTGCTGCGGATGAATTCGCTTTTCTCGAAGGAGTTGTGCAGCACTCCGAAACCGTCTTTCCATTCAATGGTGCTCATGCGGAGCAGGCGCCCCACGGGTTCGCAGGTAACGATGCGCCCGTAAAACTCTGGCATGAGATGACTGCGCAGCACGGTCTGTCCGCAGCACGCGGTAAATTCTTTAATGGTAAGGTCCTCGGGTTTGACGCCTCCATTGCTTTGGTCCCACACTTTACAGCTGGCATATGGAGTACTGTAGCCCGGTCCATGTTCGGGCAGTGTCAGGGCCGGATAACCACCAGGGAGTTGGAAATAACATGCCGGGTTTCCCCGACCCGCCCAACTCGCTACCAGCCGCCCGTCGTCGTCGCGGGCAATCCCCCACTGGCTGAGCCTTCCTGTGGAGTGCCGGCGGGAAGTCATCTTGCCGTCTTTATAGCGGAAGACGTGATCGTTCGAGCAGATGGTGTTGTCGAGATTCCACAGCAGTCCGGAGTGCTGGTGCTCGATATTGGCGACTGGTCCTTCGCGCTCGAAAGCCAGTTCCCTGCGGTCGGCGACGCCGTCCTTGTTGTCGTCAAAATACGACCACACGTGCTTACATTGTGTGAAGATCACGAGCACGCGATCGTGCAGCGGGAGCACGGTGCGGGGCAGGAGGACGTTGTCGATAAACACCGTGCGCTTGTCCATGACGCCATCACCGTCTGTGTCAGTGAGTTTTATGACGCGGCTAACGGGCTCCATCTGCTTGGTGCCATATTCATCCTGCATGTAGGTGAGCCACTCGCAAACATACATGGCGCCATTTCCGTCGAAGGCAAAGCTTACCGGTTCCTTTACCATGGGCTCGCTCGCGATGCATTCCAGTCGATAGCCTTTCGGGACCTCGATGGTCTTCATGGCCTCCACCGGGTCGAGCGGCAGAAACTTCGTATCGGGATTCCAGCCTTCGTCGGCGGCACTGGCGATCACAGAAAAAGCCGCGATCATCAAAAACAATACCGGGAGGAATGATGCTGGAGAAGATGCAGATTGCACGAATTGGTAACGCTAGTCAGTATTTGAGAAATGAGGGGAACAGTCCTAAGTGGCGCACGGGCTTTTGCAGAGTGAAGTCATCAGCACAAAGCGCCACTATTTTTGATAAGTGACGACTTTGCCGCATTGTTATTGACCGGCTGAATCCTATACACCAACGCCGCAGCCTGCGCATTGTTTACAGATTTTCTAATCGTGGGACTTTTAATGCCAAGTTAAATCCCCTGCCTACTGCTGGCCCTCTGCTGCTTCCGTTTGCTGGGGAGGAGCCACCTCGCCGAACAGCCTGTTAAGTTCATTCCGCTGTGCGGGAGAGACGGTAGCGTTAGCCAGCGCGGCCAGCGCGGAATCCGGATCGCTGGCTTTCCATTGATCAAGAACTTCACGCATCATTCCGGTGCGATGTCCTTGGTCAGAGATGCTGCCCGCCCACTGAAAGGCGACTGCGGGATCGCTCTGCATGGTAGCTTCTACGATCCGCTCGGCTCCGGCGTCACGGGTGGAGCCCTCAGGGAGTTGGAGAATCCATTCTCCTGCGGCCACGGGATCAATCTGGAGCCATTGCTCTGCGACGCTTGCGACCGCACCATGACGAATCGCACCTTCGGGAAGTTGCGTCGACCATACCGCAGCTTCCCGGGGAGCGGTGGAAGACCAAAGGGAAGCAATTTCCTGAGCCATGTGTCGGAAGTCACGCGCCGACTGTGGCTCTGCTGGCAAAGCGGCAGTCAAGTCTTGATAAGCTGCGGCCGCGCGGGTGGGGTCTCGCTCTGCCAACTCCCGGAGGATCGCACGGATTGTCTGCTGGCGATCCTCAGCGGGCAACGCTTGCGCCCATTCCAACGCCTCAACTGGGTCTTTACTAGCCCATCGGCGGGCGGCGACTTCAAGAACTCGTTTCCGCTCAAATTGAGACTCAATGGATGCTGCAAATGCAGCTGCGCCTGCGGGATCTGTATCCGACCACGAACTGACGACACCACCCATAGCTCTCCCGCGCAAAGATGGGTCGGCCTGAATCAATGCCCACCTCATGGCTGCAGCATGGTCACGTTCGGCCCATTTATGACCCATGGCGTGCACGAGGTGAAGATTTTGCTCGGAAACCGGCAATTGCACCACATAGTTTGCGGCCGCGGCCGGGTCCGCGTCAGCCCATGAGTGCAGGACTGCCTCGAGAGCATGGCGACGATCTGATCCTTCCAACGCGCTGGCCCATGCCGCCGCAGCCTGAGGATCCAACTTCGCCCAATAATTCGCGAGGCGATGGAGAACTTCGCGGCGGGCATGGCCGGCAGGCACTTGCGAGAGGAGGCCGTTGGTAGTCTCGGCGTCCATCTGCCCGCCTCGTTCCAAGGAATCCAGTGCCTCTCTGATCGATTGCGGAACGGGGCTCTCATTTTCCTGCCGTGGATCGCTGCGCGATTGGTTCGCCTGCTGCTCCTCATCACCTGTTACGGCATAGGACCGTGCAGGATTCCGCAAAGAACTTGATGCCTGTGCGCTCTCACCCTTTCTGCCCGGAATTCCTTCTTCGTCATTTTCTGAAACTGTTCTCGGGGCGAAAAAGTGCACCACGATACGGTCCGTCACCATTCCCATGAGGAACAAGGCCAGACCCGTTAATAAAAAGCGTGGGCTTCGGAGCATAAGGTGTATCATAGTGGAAATTCACTCGGAAAGCAATCTAGTCTTTCCGGCGCCGGAGGCACTTCGGAACGTGAACTTGACGCGCTAGAAGCGCTGATGTTGGACACCCAATATAAAACCCCTCCTAGCTGCCGCCATACTCGTTCTCTTCACCCTACAGTCCCTCGTTGCGGAACCTATGGCTGATCCGCTCAAAATTCCGGACACCGATGAAAGCGTGCTCGGCGCCGGACCGCTGCGGCGCACTGAGTGGTTCCGCGGCGTGTGGCGCAACAGGCGTGCATCGTGGCTGAAAAAAACGGAGGCCCAGCGCGATTCCGTTGTCTTCTTTGGCGATTCGATCACACAAGGCTGGGGAGACGATTTCAAAGGCGCCTTCCCGGGCCTTAAGGCCGCCAACCGCGGCATCTCCGGCGATACTAGCCGCGGTCTCCTGCTGAGACTTCAGGGGGACGTGATTGATCTTGCCCCTAAAGCAGTGGTTCTCATGATCGGCGCCAACGATCTGGCGGAAAAAGCTTCAGGAGAGGTCGTCTTCAGTAATGTGAAGTTGATCATCGAGGCGCTGAAGAAGCACAACGCCACGATGCCGATTGTGCTTTGTGAAACCTTCCCCTGTGCACCAGACAACTACCGGCCCGTCGCCCAGATCCGCAAGATCAATAAACTCTACGAGCAGACTTGGGCGGGCGATCCCCAAGTTACCATCGTCAAAACCTACGGCCTCTTTGCCGGCGAAGATGGCGCGTCCCTGCCAAAGTATCTGCCCGATCGCGTCCACCCGAATGCCGACGGCTACGGGATCTGGGCAGTGGCGCTGCACCCAGTGTTTACAAAACTCGGCGTCGGCAATTTCGCTCCGGGTCTATTGCCGCGACGACCGTAGCCCGGGCATCCTGCCCGAGCAATCTTCAGGCTGGAAGCGAGCTCTGCGGCTGTGTTGGGAGCACATCAGCATTCCCTAGCCACGCAGGCCGGCGATCTGCATAATGCGGTCGGTTTGCGTGTAGGCCTCCTCGACCCACTCTACGATACGTGACGGATCGGGCGAGTATTCAAGCTCAATGGAAACAGCGCCGTCGATGTTCAGTTCTTTGATGGCCTGCAGATAGGGGCCGAACTTCACGATGCCGCGGCCGGGAGGGAGATCGCCGTGGACTTTGCCGTCGCAGTCGCTGAGATGGACGTGAATGGCCTTGCCCTCGAGCTTCTTCAAATCCAGCGGACTGGTGTCAGACAAGACGAGATGGCTCACGTCGATGTTGGCGCGGACGCGGGGATGCTGGCAGTCGTCCACGAAACGCACCATTTCATCCACGTTGTGGAGCAGGCTGAGGCGGAAAGGTTCGAGTTCGAGGGCGATGTCCACGTTCTTCTTGTCGGCGTAGTCACCGATCTCGCGGCAGGTGTCGATGGCCCACTGCCATTGGGCGGCGGGCGGAATGACTTCGCGCTGCCAGATGTATTCGCCGAGCACGAGCAGAATGTTCTTGGCGCCAAACTCCTCGGCGAGGTCCACAAATTTTTTGCAGCGGGCGACGTGGAATTCGCGCACGGGGGCGTTGAAATCAATCAGCCCGGTGGCGACGACGACCACGGAGATGATGGGCAGTTTCTCCTTCTCACAGGTGCGGGCGATCAGGAGCTTTTCCTCTTTGGTAATGGTCATGGCCTCGGTGAAAATATCCACACAGTCGAAGCCGATGCGGGCGATGTGTTGGAGGCCGGTTGCCGTGTCCACGCCTGCTTGATCGAAGGCGCTGTTGATGATTCCTAATTTCATAGTTGGGTGTTGATGGGTGTTTGAGGTTTGGCTGGCTTCCATTCGATTCACGCACGCAGGAAAACTATTGGAAAGAGATCACTGAGCGCCACCCGTCAGCCCAAGTCAACGTTGGAAATCATGGAATGTCGTGTCGGCCATTACTCAGCATCGAAAGGATTCATGAGGTGCAGCCAGGTGACATGCATGAAATCGTCCACGTTGCGTGTCACTAGCGGAACACCATGCACCATGCTCCAACGCCATCGCGGCAATGATCGCGTCGGCCCGTCCCATGCTGCCTTGCTGGCACAGTTCAATCGCCCGCTTCTCCTCCGTCGCGCCCTTTGCGGCCTTCGCTGCTCCCTCAATTGCTCACCGAAGGCGAACCCGCAGGGCCGCGGAGGCGAAGGGCCAGAGGGTGGTCGGTAAATGGGCGAGCAAAGCACGCGCCCCCCCCCTCACACCCATTCCGCACAGAGCAGCTCCGCCTGCGCCAGAACGGTCTTCACCGCCTCTTCCTGCAAGTCGGGAGGGTAGCCGTATTTGTTCAGGATGCGCTTCACCATCACCTTGATCTTGGCCCGGGCGCTTTCGCGCAGGGTCCAGTCGATGCTCACGCTCTTCTTCACCTGGGTGATCAGCTCCGCCGCGATGAGCCTGAGCTTGTCGTCTCCCATCGCTTGCACGGCGCTGTCGTTGGACGCGAGGGCGTCGTAGAAGGCGATCTCGTCATCGGTCAGGCCGAGCTTCTCACCGCGCTTATTGGCGGCGTCGAGGTCTTTGGCGAGCTTGATCAGCTCTTCGATGACCTGCATCGTCGAGATGGCGCGGCTGTGGTAGGCGTTGAGGGTCTTCTTGAGCTTCTCGCTGAAGACCTGGCTCTGCACGAGGTTGCGTTTGGAGCGCGCCTTGAGTTCGTCCTTGAGCAGCTTTTCCAGCAACTCGGCGGCTACGTTCTTGTGCTTGAGACCGCGCACTTCGGCGAGGAACTGGTCGCTCAAGATGCTGATGTCCGGCCGGGGCAAACCCGCAGCGGTGAAGACGTCGATCACCTGGCCTTCGGTGGTAATGGCCTTGCTCACGAGCTGGCGGATGGCGGCGTCGATCTGCTCGGGTGTCTTCCGGTTGGTGCTGCTCTGTTTGTTCAGCGCGGCTTGCAGGGCTTGGAAGAAACTCACGTCGTCCCGGATCTCCGTCGCTTCGTCGCTGGCGGCGCA
>CAMAUV010000063.1 GCA_945861415.1 Akkermansia muciniphila
CGTGGCTCAATATGGTGGAACGCTTTTTCCGCGACATCACCGTGAGGAGTCTGCGACGCGGCGTCTTCCGCAGCGTTCCAGAATTGATCGGGGCTATTGAAACCTACATCGCCAGCTACAATAGCAATCCCACCCCCTTCGTCTGGACCACCAAAGCCGCCGACATCCTGGCAAAAGTCAGCCGGGCAAGGCAAAAACTCCTTTCGTTACGCCATTAAACGCGCACTACACTAGGGTTGCGACGAACTGCAAAACTTGCTAGTCATGGTTTAGTCTCCATTATTTTACCGCAATGCCTTCCAATAAAGAAAAACCTGCCTGTTACGTTTTTCTTTATGGAAGCCTCCGTGCCGGTGCAGGCAATCCGCACAGTTCTATCATTTGCAGCCGGGGGGAACGATTGGATGAGGGGCGCATGCCCGGCCGGCTTTTCCGGGTCAGCCAGCAGTATGCCGCACTCTACGAACCTTCATCCAAAGACACCGTCATAGGGGATGTCGTCCGGTTTCCGGAGCACTTGGCCGGGGATATCCTTGAGGGGCTGGACCGGTATGAAGGCATTGTCGCTGGCCTGTCCACACCTCCGCCATTTAAGAGGGAAGTGGTGCGGGTGCAGCGCCCGGAAGGAAGCTGGCTGGACTGTTGGGCGTGGCTCTGCAACCACTCCGTGGCAGGATGTAGCCAAATCCGTCACGGCGACGCTCTCTCGCGTGTTTAATGTTGTTTCCAGTTGATGCCACCTAGCTTGCAAGCCCGGCGGAATTCCGCAGCCGTCACCGGAGTAATGCTCAGTCGGTTTCCTTTGCGCAGGATGAGCATGTCGGTCAGCGCGGCATCGCTCCGCAGGTTCTCCAGCGGCACAAATTCGACAAAATTCGCCACCCACTCAACTTCCACCAGTTGCCATATGGGCTTCTCCGGCGTGGCTTTCGAGTCAAAATATTCGTCCTTCGGATTGAACTGGGTGGGATCCGCAATGGGTTCACTGGCTATAGTCATCACGCCGGCAATACCGGGCTCCGGACAGCTCGAGTGGTAGAAAAGTGCTGCGTCCCCCACTTTCATCCCGTCACGCATATAGTTTCGAGCCTGATAATTTCGCACGCCGGACCACGGTTCGCGTCTCCGGGATTTGAGGTCTGCGAAGGAAAAGACGTGGGGCTCGGACTTAAACAGCCAGTAATTCATACCCTGCTCCTTGCCCGGGATGCGCTAATTGCAAGCTTGGCCGCATTCATGGCTACGTCCCGGTCATAAACTCACGCGCCGATTCGGATGTGACCCGACCCGTTTAGCCTGCAAACCCGGAGAACTTTGGAGGCTCGCCCTAGGCTAAGATTAGCCGCAGCCTCGCGTCCGCAAAAGCTTCCTGTCCCCGAATGCCTTGCTCCAGTTTTATAAGAATCCCTTCCTTTGTGTTCACCTTAAATTCGACTCCCGTCGCCCTCGCTGCCGCCACCATTTGGGCAAAGGGCTGGGCGTTTTACTTCACCAACGTCTGCCTGCTACTGTCCAAAAAATAGTCAGTCCAAAGTTAGCCATCGCGGCGATTATGCTGATGACGGCTACAGCCGTTGGGAGTTCGAGAAGGTTGAATCCGCGGCGAATCTTTTGAACGGTGGTGAGTTTTGTGACGATTGGAATGTTGCCTCCAATCCTCTATGCGTAAACGCCAAATTGAGGTAGCTAGGCCCTATAGCGTCTGATAGTTTACTGGTTCCTCTGTCACCACGATGTCGTGTGCATGACTTTCGCGAAGGCCACCGGCGGTGATGCGCACAAAATGGGCGCGTTCCCGCAGTAGTTGCAGCGTGTGGGCTCCGAGGTAGCCCATGCCGCTGCGGAGACCGCCGGTGAGTTGAAAGACAACTTCGCGCAGCGGCCCTTTGTAGGGCACGCGGCCTTCCACGCCTTCCGCCACGAGCTTGCCGCTGGCGTTTTGTCCATAACGGTCACTGCTGCCTTTGCGCATAGCTTTCAGCGACCCCATGCCGCGGTATTCTTTAAACGTGCGGCCTTGGTAGTTCACCGTGCTGCCTGGGCTCTCGGTAGTGCCGGCGAGGATGCTGCCCAGCATCACGCAGTCAGCACCTGCGGCCAGCGCCTTGACCACATCGCCGGAGTAGCGGATGCCGCCATCGGCGATCACGGCCACTCCTTTGCCGCGGGCATAGGAGGCCACCTGCTGAATAGCCGTGAACTGCGGCACCCCCACGCCGCTGATTACCCGCGTGGTGCAAATGCTACCCGGCCCCACGCCCACCTTCACGGCCCGCGCCCCGGCATCGATGAGATCTTTTGCCCCCAGCGCAGTCACCACATTGCCCGCCACAACGGGAATGTCCGGGAATTTCGATGCCAGATGCTGCACCACGGAAATGACCCGGGAGGTGTGCCCCGTAGCCGCGTCAATGAAGAGAGCATCCGCCCCGGCCTCGACCAGAGCTGCGGCGCGCTCGGCGAATTCCGGTCCTACGCCCACGGCGCCAGCACAGCGCAAGCGGCCCTTGGCATCCTTGGCGGCATTGGTGAACATCTCCCGCTTCTTGATGTCTTGGGTCGTAATCATGCCCGTGAGTTTGCCTGAGGCATCCACCAGCGGGAGTTTTTCAATGCGGTGGCGGTAAAGAATGGCGCGCGCTTCTTCCAGCGTCGTCGTGTTTGGTGCCGTCACCAGTCGTTCCCGCGGAGTCATCACATCGCAGACTTTCGCGTGCTCGTTCTCCACATACCACACGTCCCGGCTCGTCACCATGCCGCACAGGCTGCCGCTGGTATCGACCACCGGGAACCCTGCCACGCCCCGTTCGTTCATGATCCGCAGCAATTGCGCCAGCGTCACATCTGGCGTGACCGTGAAAGGGTTGTCGATCACCGTATTTTCCGAGCGCTTCACCCGGGCCACGTGTTCCGCCTGCTTTTCAATCGTGAGGTTCCGGTGCACGACACCAAGCCCGCCTTCACGGGCGAGGGCGATAGCCAGTTCTGCCTCCGTCACCGTATCCATGGCGCTGGAGATGATCGGAATATTCAGCGGCAGCGCAGGGGCAAGGCTGCTGGAAATGTCCGCCTCGCCCGGCAGAATTTCGCTCATTTGCGGCACGAGAAGCACATCATCGAAGCTCAGGCCGAGGGATATAGAGTCAGACATAAGTTTAAAAGAGAGCACATTCCCATGCTCTATATCCTCAGCGGCATAGCTGTGGGCGCTCCAAGGTGTCAAACGCGGAAAGTTGCCGTTGCTAGAGTCTTTGCTGTTTAACGCTGGGACCATGCTGGAGCTGGGGTTTGCAGAGAGGCATTTACCCTCATGCCGGCCCGGCCGGAGATGCCAGTTATTATTTAGCGCTCTGGTGCCGCTTGCAAATCCATGACCCCTCCCCGCTCAATGCGGGCCGCACCAGTTCGACTTTGAATCCCGGCAGGGCGCGAATCCCCCCGGCCGGCTTGGTGGTGGCGGATTTCAGCGCGTCCTTTCATTGATTGTAACTTTAAGCCTCAAGCGTAGCCGCGCCGGCCGAGGTGCAAAGCAGCGGAAGAAGAAAAGCGACGCGTCTCACAGAAGCAGGCATGCCCTGTCCGCAGGGAAGGGGACGCCAGAGAATTCTCCGCCTCATACGTGGTGTGCAGGGCGTTTCTCCGATTGCAGAGCGGGTGATTTTCTACCCACGGCTCCAGTCTACCATTTTTACCATGTCCGAACCCGTCAAAATTACCAAGCCCGGCTCTCTCAAAACTCTTGACGAATTTCGTGCCGCCTGCGCGGCGCTGGGCATCGACATTCCCGCCGCCGATCCCATGCAGCCCTCGCCCCTCTCCGCGCCGGCAAACGTGGTGATCAATGGCAAGCGGCCCGGGAACCGTATCGTCATTCATCCCATGGAAGGCTGGGACGGCACGGCCACTGGCGGCATCACAGACGAGATGCGCCGGCGCTGGCAGCGTTTTGGCGAAAGCGGGGCAAAAATGATTTGCGGCGCAGAAGCCATGGCAGTGCGGCCCGATGGCCGCGCCAATCCCCGCCAGCTCATCATCAATGATGAAAATCGAGCAGGCATCTCAGAGCTCGTCGGTATCCTGAAAGCTGCCCACATGGAGCGCTGCGGCACAGTGGACGATCTCCTCATCGGCTTCCAGCTTACGCACAGCGGACGCTTTTGCCGTCCACACGGCAAGGTCATGGAGCCGCGGGTCGCCTTTCGTCATCCCATCTTGGACAGGAAGTTCAACGTCACTAGTGACGATCAGGTGTTCACCGACGACGAGATCGAAGAACTCATCCGCTGCTACGTGCGGTCTGCCCGTATTGCCAAGGATTGCGGCGCGGACTTCGTGGACATCAAGCACTGCCACGGTTACCTCCTTCACGAATTCCTCGGCGCCCACACGCGGCCCGGGAAATATGGTGGCAGCTTCGAAAACCGCACGCGCATCCTCCGCGAGATCATCGAAGGCATTCGCGTGGACGGCAATGACATCGACTTCGCCGTCCGGCTCAGCCTTTTTGATTTTGTGCCGCACAAGCCCGACCCCTCACGCAGTCAGCCCGGTAAGCTCGGTCCCGGCATTCCCGAGGACTTTTCCGCGTGCCTACCCTACCGTTACGCTTTCAGCAGCAATCCGGATAATCCTGTCGAGCCTGAATTGAGCGAGACCCATCAATTCGTCGCCCTGTTGGCAGAGCTGGGGGTAAAAGTGCTCAACACCACCGCCGGTTCGCCTTACTATGTGCCTCACATTCAACGCCCCGCTGCTTTCCCTCCCAGCGATGGCTACCAGCCCGCGTATGATCCGCTCATCGATGTCGCCCGCCAGATCCATGCGGTGAGAGAAGTAAAAGCCCGTGCCTCGCAAGACCTCTACGTCATTGGCGGCGGCTACACCTATCTGCAGGAATGGCTTCCCCATGTGGCGCATGCTGTGGTCAGCAACGGATGGGCCGATGCCGTGGGTCTCGGCCGTGCAGTCCTGTCGTATCCTGCCATGCTCACCGATGCAGCAGAAGGCAAAACACTCGAAAAGCGCTTCATCTGCCGCACCTTCAGCGAATGCACCACCGCTCCCCGCAACGGCATCATCAGCGGCTGCTACCCTCTGGATAAATACTACACCCAGCGCCCCGAAAACGCGCAGCTCAAGGAAATCAAAAAGAATATGGGTGCGTGAGCGCCTTGTCCGCAGATTCACCCAGAAACTCAAGCAGTCAGGAGCTTTGAGCACCCACCGCAGAACACCCCTCTAAAAATCGGCGTCCTTCTTCGTAACCTAAGGACCTCATATTCCTTCGCAGGTTTAAGGAACCGTAGAGCGCCAGGCTCTAGGGAAAACAATAAACGGGCACCGGCCAGTGACCGGTACCCGTTGTGTCGGGGAAGTTTCCCTGAGATTACTTCTTGGCCGGTGCCTTAGCGGCGGCGGCAGGCGCAGCCTTGGCCGCTGCGGCAGGAGCCTTACCCTTGGGTTCAGCAGGCTTGGCTTCCGCGGCGGGGGCTGCGGTCTCCGCGGCCACTTTCGGCTCGGACACTATCGCCACGATGATGTCGCCGTTGGCCGAAGCTTTCACGCCTTCCGGCAGCTTCAGATCGCGGATATGCAGCACGCCATTCAATTCGAGGCCGGTCACGTCTGCGGCGATCGTTTCGGGAAGATTCTTGGGCAGGCACTTGATTTCGAGAGTGTGGATCAGGTGCTCCAGTAGTCCGCCGGCTCTCACACCTGGGCAATCGCCCACGAGTTCGAGCGGGACGCGGGCGTGGATGTTTTCGTCTTCGCGGATCGCGTGGAAGTCGATGTGGGTGATCTTGTCGGTGAGCGGGTTGTGCTGCACGTCCTGGATGAGGGCGAGCAGAGTTTCCTTCGTATCCTCAATGGTGAGGTGCACAAGGATTTGTTCGGAAGCGGAGTGATGCAGCACCTTCTCCACCTCTTTGCGGTTGAGGCGGATATTGAAGCTGGGCGTGGTCTTGCCGTAAACCACGGCGGGAATGAGACCTTCGCGGCGGAGAGAGTTGATCGCGCCGGACCCGCTGCGCTTGCGGGCGTGTGCATTGAGAGCCTGAATTTTGGACATGTTTTGTTATTTGGTGGAGTTTTTCCCTGTGTGTGCCCCGGGCCACGGCATTCAGGCCGCAGGTGTCGGAGGGCAGGGGGTGCTTTTTCCGGCCAGGGCAGAAAAAGGGCGTAAAGAATAGGCGACCGCCCACGGCTGTCAATTGCTCTCTCATCAGGAGCCTTCAGTATCTCTAGAGCCCGGTCGGCGGAGGCAGACAGCCAAACCCTTCGCGCCCCCACTAGCTGGAGAAAAATTCCCTTCCGGCACTTGCATCCGGCAAACATGCCGTTAAGAAAAATGCCCGGAGCTTTCCGGAAAAGCGTTGCCGCGTGGTGTAAAGGTAGCACAAGAGATTTTGATTCTCTTTGTCAAGGTTCGAATCCTTGCGCGGTAGCCACATATTCAATGCCTTAATAATAATGATATTGTGCTCCAAGTGGTGAGCGGGTGATTCAAAATCCCAATCAAATCCTGATTTCTACACCTGCGGGAACAGTTTGTTCCGCGGCAATCAAGCTCTCCGGCGGTGTCTTTTTTGCCTCGCCACTAGTGCGGAATTCCGGCCGTAGGGGTAAAGTGAGGGCGGGGAATCCGCAGATTGCCGGGGAAAGGCTCCGAGTGGACTGCTAGTCTTCAGCACCGGCATACTATGGAGAATAAAGCGTCTCCTGCCTACCATCATCACCCATCGACGAAGCGCGGCTATCCGGAGCCGCACGGACTGACCACCCCCTCACAGCAGCGCAGACCAGAGGGATTTCTGTGCCCTGCATTTCAGCAAAACAAATTCGTCCGCTGTGCGGCATGCCTTGCTCGTTGGAAGGGTAAAAGGGCAAAGGGTAAAGGAGCCTAGCCGCCACCACCCACACTCAACACCAGACGAAACCCGAAGTTAACGTTCCGAATCGATGGATGGACGTTGAGGCGAAACGAAGATAACAGGTTCGTGGGATTACCATTGACCCACGACCCGCCACGCAACACCCGGAGTGTGTCGCAAGGATCGTAGAGACTACCGCACCATGCCGCTTAAATCGTAAAGCCCGTCGGTGGAGGGACTGAACTTCCCGACTGGGCTGGTATAGGCATAGGAATCATTTGATATGTCGGGATGCAATTTCCCGCTGCCCTTCGGCGGCGGCCATGCAGTGCCCCAAGGATAGACTCCTTTGATTCCGCCCTCACTCTTCGCCGTCGGGGTGGCAGCAGCGTCCTCCTGCGCCCCTATACCCACGGCACAGCTCCACTCATGATCTGTGGGCAGCCGGTAGGCGCGGCCCTCCTTCTTGCTCAGCCACGCGCAGAATGCCTGCGCGTCATGGAAGTCGACATTCACCACGGGATGGTCATCGCCCTGCTCAAAATAGGGCTTCCCTTGAACGCTCTGCGTCTCTATGCAAAAGGCCGCGTAGTCCCGCACGCGTGTCTCCCAGCGGCTCCAGAGCACCCCAGGCGTCGCCTTCACCAACATAAACTCCATCCCCAAAGTATTAATAAACGGGTCGGCTTTGGTGGCGGTCGGGACCGCTTTTTTGTAGGAAACCGTGACCGAAACTAACAAGAATCCGAGAAGCAATGTCGTCAGAAGCTTGGAGAGTTTCATCTGTCCTTAGATAGTCCCTCCAAAGTAGCAGTAGTCAATCTTTCTTAGAGCAGGGCGTCTTGGCTTATCCGTTTGTTCCGCAAAGGCGGGGACTCTCTTCCGAGAACTCCCCCGCCGCACCTTGGGCATGGCGGCTACTCGTGCCGCAGAGCTTCAATGGGGTCTAGCCTTGCCGCTTTGTGGGCGGGGAAGTAGCCGAATAGAATGCCGACGGCACAACTAAAGCCGAAGCTGAGCAGGATGGATTGCGTGGAGACGAGGGTGGGAAAATTGGCGTATTTTTCAACGGCCTGGGCTGATCCCACACCGAGCGCGATCCCGAGGGCGCCGCCGGTGACGCTGAGGGCAATGGCTTCCACGAGAAACTGCAGGCGGATATCCCGGGCGCGGGCTCCTACGGCGCGGCGAATGCCGATTTCCCGGGTCCGCTCCGTCACGCTGACGAGCATGATGTTCATGATGCCGATGCCGCCGATGATCAGGGAGATAGCGGCGATGGAGAGCAGAAGCCCTCCCATGATGCGGCTGCTCTCGGTTGCCATGCGGATAAATTCGTCCTGTGCGCCCACAGAGAAGTCGTCTTTCTCAGGATCGCTGATGCGGTGGAGGTCCCGGAGCAGTTGCGAGATTTGTTCTCTCGCCGCGGGCATGGATTCCAGTGATTCCATCTTCACGTTGATGTTTCGAAATTTGTCTGTGCCCACCACGCGCTTCATGCTGGTGGTGAAGGGGATCAACACGGTGTCATCTTGGTCTTCCCACGGGACGGAGCCCTTCACCGAAAGTATGCCAATGACCTGAAACGGAACGCCGTCGATTCGCAGGGTGCGCCCGAGCACGTCGGTTTCTCCCGGCCACATACGCGTCACGACTTTTTGTCCCAGCACGGCGACAGCAGCCTGGGCATTGACGTCATTATCGTCAAAGATGGTGCCGGAACTCAGCGGCCAGTCGCGAACGGTGAAGTATTCCGGCGAGACACCGCGGACGGTGCCGTACCAGTTTTGTCCGCCTGAGGTGTAACGTTCGGTGGAGCGGACTTCCGGGCTTAGGGCGATCACTCCGGGGACTTCACGGCGAATGGCTTCGCCGTCTTCAAGCGTGAGGGTACCGGGGCCGCCGTAGCCGCGGAAGCTCCCGCCCTTAAAAACCTGTCCGGAGAAGACGAGCAGCATGTTGTTTCCGGTGGAGCGGACCTGCGCTTCCGCTGCGGTGCTGGCTCCGCGGCCGATGGCCACCATGGCGATCACTGCAGCCACTCCGATGATGATGCCTAAGGCAGTGAGAAAAGTCCGCACTTTGTTCCGGAGAAGCGCGCGTCCGGAGGTGGAGAGAATGTTTGCCATGAGGTGCAGCCATCCGAGCAGTGAGCCCCCGCCGAGGGATTCGGATATGGGGGCTGCGGTTGCCTCCGGCAGGCGGCGATCATCGTTGCGAATCAATCCGTCGCGCATGACGACGGTGCGGCGGGCATGAGCGGCTACTTCGGGTTCATGGGTGACCATGATGATGGTGAGGCCGGCTTCGTTGAGTTCCCGGAAGAGGCGCATGATCTCCTCGGTGGTCGTGCTATCGAGATTGCCGGTGGGCTCGTCAGCGAGTAGCACGGCGGGCTGGTTCACGAGCGCACGGGCGATGGCCACACGCTGCTGCTGGCCGCCGGAGAGTTCATTGGGGAAATGGTCGAGCCTTTGGCCGAGGCTCACGCGCTCCAGTTCTGCATCCGCGGTCTGGCCTCGTGCGGCGTGGCTGAGTTTTCGGGGCGAATATACCAGCGGCAGTTCTACGTTTTCCGAAGCGGTGGTGCGGGCGAGAAGATTGAAACCCTGAAAAACGAAGCCCAGCTTCCGGTTTCGCAGGCTGGCCAGTTCGTTGCCGTCGAGGGCGCCCACATCTTCACCGTCGAGCAGAAAGGTGCCGCTGGTCGGTTGGTCCAGACAGCCGAGGACGTTCATGATGGTGCTCTTCCCGGATCCGCTGGAGCCCATGATGGCGATGAAATCGCCGCGGCGGACTACTAGGTTCACGCCGCACACCGCGTGAACTTCACCGGCATCGGTGACGTAAGTTTTGTGGAGATCGCGCAGAACGATCACCGGCTTCACTTCACTGGCGGGCGCGGCGGACATGCTGGTCAGCGCCGCCGGCCCGGGCTTGCGCTGAGAGGATTAGGGGTCGGTCCTGCAGCCGAGGGAGGCTTGAGCAGGGTGATGACGGTATCGCCCTCTGTGAGGCCGGAGATGATTTCTGTGAAGATGCCGTCGCTCACGCCCACCTGCACTTTCCGGGGCTTCAGTTCATCGGCGGGTTTTGCTGGATGGAGATAAACCTCGCGCTCATCCAGCTTTGCGACCGGAGCGGTGCCCGGAGGTCCACCGCCAAAGCTGCTGGTGCTGCCAGGAGGCTTGAATCGGAGCGCGGAGTTTGGCGCCCGCAGCACAGCAGTCCGCTCAGCCGTTATGATCTCCGCCTCGCCGGTCATGCCTGGTTTCAGTTTCTGGTCCGGATTTTTCACGTGGATGATGGCATCGTAGTTAACGACGTTTTCCTCGCTGATGGGAGAATTGCGCACCTGCACAACTTCGCCTTCGAAGGGTTCGGGGTAAGCATCGACTTTAAAGACGACTCTTTGCTTCTCCTTAATCTGGCCGATGTAGGCTTCGCTCACCTGCGCGTTGATCTGCATTTTAGTCAGATCATTGGCGAGGATAAAGAGCTTGGGGGCATTGAAACTGGCGGCAATCGTCATACCGACCTCTGCGGTGCGGTCGATGATCATGCCGTCCATGGGGGCCAGAATGGTGCAGCGGTCCAAGTCTACTTTTGCTTTCTTCATCCGAGCCTCTGTAAGGAGTAGCCTTGCTTCGGCGCTTACCAAGTCGGCTTCAGCCCTGTCGTAGTCGGCTTGCGGGAAGAGCTTCTTTTCCAACAGTTCCCTTTTTCGACCGAGGGTCTTTTCCTGGTAGTCGCGTTCGGACTTGGCGCTGTCGCGTTCGGCTTCCGCCTGGAGCAGTGCAGCTTCGTAAGTGGCGGGATCCAACTGGCAGAGGATATCACCGGTCTTCACCTTGGAGTTAAAATCCACGTGGAGCTTATTGATGGTGCCGGAAATCTGGGAGCCGACTTCCACTTTGGTAATCGGGTTCACCACGCCGCTGGCTTTCACGACTTTTTTGACTTCGCCTTTGCTGACCGTGGCCGTCTCAAAACCCATCGGGGCGTCGTCCGCTTTCCGGCCATCAAACCACCACCATGCGCCAACCCCGGCGGCTAACAGAAGGGAAAAAATCCACGGCCATTTACTTTTTCTTCGGCGACTCATTTGGCGTTGGGCTTGGGAATGCGCGGGGCTGCCAGACGGGCGAGGACGGCTTCAATGCGCGGTGATTCATATGCGGCCATCACATTTTGGAGATCACGGAGTGCGGTTTCGAGAGAGTAAGTGGCCGCAACGTATTCAATTCTGACGCGGGCTTGGTCCCGAAGAGCGGTCTGGACTTCAAGGGCGGTGGCCAGACCGGCGGCATACTTGCCCTGCTGGAGGCGGTAGTTTTCCTCCGCGGCTTTGCGCTCTGCGGCCAGACTGGCGATGCGGCGCTGCTGGCGGTCTACGGCATACCATGCGTCGAGCACGTCGGCGGCGATGACTTTGAGGCTGTTTTCAATACGAAGCGCGTCCTGTTTCTGCTGGATTCCGTTGATCTTGAGATCCAGTTGGCGCTGCCCGCGGTCCCAGATGGGCCAGTTGACGGAGAGTCCGGCGCTCCAGCCATTGCCGCGGTCCTGATCCGAACCGCCGGAGGAGTCTGCACCGGCGGAGAGATTCACTTTAGGGAGGTAGCGCGCTTTGATTTCATCGCTGCCGGCCTGCGTGCGCAGCAGTGCTATTTGGGCCACGCGCACTTCCTCGCGGCGTTGGCGGGCGATCTCAATGGCGGCGGCGGCGCCGGAAGGCAGTGCTTTCCCCGGCTCCAGCGGAGCGAGCGAGAACCGGGTGGCGGGATCGTAATCAAGGGTGATCGCCAACCGGCCCATGGCGAGGTCGCGGTTGACCTCCGCCTCCATCACGGCGCGGCGGGCCTGTTCATCGCTGACCTTCGCCTGGAGCACATCACTCTCGATGACTTCCTGAGCAGCGAAGCGGCCTTCAGCAAAGCGCACCTGCTCCGCAGTCTGGGTCAGCGTCTTTTTATTTTCCTCTACCAGTTGAGTCTGGCGCAGCACTTCAATGTAGAGGGCAGTCACTTCAAATAGCACCTCGCGCAGTCGCTGCCGGAGCTGCCACTGGGATATGGCGGAAAGCAACTCGCTTTGTCTCTGCGCCGGTTTTACTGTCAGGTCGAGAATCGGCTGGCTCAGATTGAGGCCGATGGACTCAGAGTTGGAGTCAGAGTGTATCCAGCGACGCTCGCGAATCAGATCTGGCAGCGTTTCCACTTCCATGCGGGTGCGCCCGCCACGGATGCCGGCGTAGGCATCGACGGAAATGGATGGCTTGAGGCGCAGTCCGACACGCAGCCTTTCAGTGATGGCTTTGCGCACTTCGCTATCGGCCAGAGCCACCGTGCGGTCCGTGGAAGTCACTCGCTCGAGGGCGGCGGGCAGGGTGATCTCGACCTCGCCGGCATGGGCGAAGCCAAAAGCGATGGAGGCTGCAGCAAGACACCAAAAAGTTGAAGGTGGGTGCTTCGTGGAAAGATGTCGGAGAGGCATTGGCAGAAAGTGTAACCAGACGGAAAGCGGACAATTGCAACGAATTAACGCACGGCATTGTTTCCGTGGATGCTGCTGAAAGAACTTCCTGTCTCGCAACGGACGGCAGCTTCACTGCTGCTGGGGTCTGGGGACGGAAGGAAAGTGTGCAGTATGGGGCAGGGAAAGATTGACTATGGCACAGGGAAAGCCAGAGTGTAGCGGAATGAAAGCTTCTATTTTAGTCTCTTTGCTCATGGGCCTCGCGGCAGGCGGCGTGAGTGGTTATTTTTATGGTCGAGGCGGGCAGACGGCGCCGGGTCCGGTGGTGAAGGCCGCTCTGGTGCCGCAGAAGGAAGTGCGCGGAGGGCAGGAGCTAAGAGTCCCGGACGCGCTGGCTGATCTCCGGTCGCTGCTGGGCGAGGGGCCTCTCACGGCTGAAAATGCCGGCGGCCGTATTGAGCGTGCGCTTGCGGAACCAGATGCCCTGCGGCGCCAGGCGGCGGTCTCGCTCCTGCTTCTCTCCATGGATGCGAGCAGCGCGCGCTCCGTGATGCAGGGATTCAGAGACATCACTGTCAAAACAGGCCGCACCCATGATGCCGATTGGGCGCTGATGCTGAAACGATTCGGTCAGGTTCTGGGAGCGGACGGTATCAAAGAGCTGATGGCGCAAAAGTCCGATGCCCGCATGGCACTGGAGGGTCTCGCTTCTATTGATCCTGCAGCGGCCCGTGCCGCGCTCGGGCAGATCGACCCGAATGACCCGGACATGAGAAGTGCCTTCCTTAAAGGACTGGCCAATAAAGACCCCGGCCTAGTGTTTAGTTTAATTCTCACCGGTGAGGAAAGCGGGGCGAATGCCGCTTCGGTGATGAAGGTTTCAATCCAGTCGCTGGGACTTGAGGCTACCGGTGAGGCACTGCGAAATGCACTGGGGACCGGGGAACTGGACAAGGAAAGTATTGAGAGGTTTCAGACGCTTTTTACTCCGCTGACGGACGCCATGTTTATAAAGCACTGGCAGGCAGGGACTGTGGACAAAATGCTGACTTGGCTGGAAAAGCAAAAAGGGGAGCCGTACATTACCGGAGATATTGTGGCGCATGGAGCCAAGGACGCATTTCTTAGCGGGAAACCGGAGCGTGCGCTCGACCTGCTGACAAAGATGAACGAAGGCAACACCGGAAAGCCCATTGGAGGCAAAGAACTGCAGGTCACGCTTTACGAGGAGCCCAAAATTCTCGCTAACATGGAGCAGGCTGTTTTTGAGCGCGTCCTCAAATTCATGCCGGAGGATCCGCAGACGCTAATGGCGCTGGGCATTTCACTTCGCACACTGAACAGTGAGAGGGCCCGTCAGATTGAAGCCATCGCCCAAAGCCGGATGCCTCTACCAGCCAGCACCCCGTCCGAGGATCCTCAGTAAAGTCCCTAAGTAGAATAATGTAATTCCTCGACGAACTCATCCATGAACGGGGCAGCGGTCTGCAGCAGTAGCTCACCAGCTGGTTCGAACCCAGCCCGCAGCAGGCACTCGGCGTGCTGCCGAAAGCAGGCCCGCTTACCCTTGACGCTCTACTGAAGGGCCGGCACTGAGGCCGTAAAACGAGCAGGACCTACCCGGAAAAGCGGACTGAAAAGTCATTGCGCCGCCGTCAGGATTCTTCACATAGCTACTAAGCCGGGGTCCCCTCGGCCACCACATCAATAGCCAAACTTATGGAAAAACCAATCGTGCAAAAATCTCCGGCCACCAGCCGCAGAAAATTCCTCGGCGGCGCAGCCTTTGCCGCCACCGCAGTCAATCTGCCCATTGAAGCCTGTGCTCAGGTGGCCGGCAGTGACGAAATCAAGCTCGCTCTCGTGGGATCCGGCGGCCGCGGATCCGGTGCCATTGACCAAGCGCTCTCCTCCGGAGGCACGCGCCTCGTCGCCGTGGCGGATGCCTTCGATTACAGACTAGAACCGCTCGTCTCCAAGCTACAGAGCCATGCCGCCTACGGAAAGCGCGTGGACGTTCCTGAGAGTCGCCGCTTCACGGGCCTAGAGTCCTACAAGGAAGCCATTCAGCACGCAGATGTGGTCCTCATGGCCACCCCGCCCGGATTTCGTCCCATGATGTTCAAGGCTGCGGTTGAGGCCGGCAAGCATGTCTTCATGGAGAAGCCAGTGGCGGTGGACAGCCCTGGAAGCCGGATGGTCATGGAGTATGCCAAGATAGCCGATGAGAAGAACCTGAAGGTCGTCGTCGGTCTGCAGCGCCGCTATGACGCAGGTTATCAGGAGGCCTACGAAAAGGTCAAAAAGGAGGGAATGATTGGAGACATCGTCGCGGCTCAGTGCTATTGGAACGGCGGCGGCGTTTGGGAGCCTTCGGAACGTAAGCCCGATATGTCAGAAATGGAATACCAAGTGAAGAACTGGTATTACTACAACTGGCTGTGCGGGGATCACATCGCCGAGCAGCACATCCACAACATTGATGTCATTAACTGGTTCATGGATGATCAGCACCCGGTGGCCGCGCAGGGCATGGGTGGCCGCGAGACCCGCAAGGACAAGAAATACGGGCAAATTTTCGACCACCACTATGTCGAGTTCGCGTATGCCAACGGAGTGATCATGAACAGCCAGTGCCGTCACCAGCGCAACTGCTGGAGCAGTGTGTCCGAACTCGTCGTGGGCAGCAAAGGATCCTGCTTCATGAACGGTAGTTCGGCGGTCATCAAGGATAACACCGGCAAGGTCGTCTGGCGCAATCGCGGCGGGGATGGCAATCCCTACCAGGTGGAGCACGACAGACTCTATAAGGCGATTCGTGAGAACACGAAGCTCAACAACGCCCACTACGGCGCCGCCAGCACCTTCACTTCCATCCTTGGCCGCTACGCCACCTACAGTGGCAAGATGGTGAAGTGGGACGAGGCGCTCGCATGGAACAACAGTGAAATGCCAGAGAAACTCGGCCTCGACAGCACTCCTGTAGTATTACCGAATGCCGAAGGCGTCTATAAGGTCGCTGTTCCGGGCGAGTTTGATCCCTCCAAGCCTCTGGGCTGAGGGTAATTCACCCAACTCCTTCATGGCCCGCGGCAGGGAGTCCTGCCGCGGGCTTTTTGCTTTGCCGCATAGCAGACTTCCTCCGCACTGGGCATTGACGCGGCATTCTGAGACTGCATGAAAGCGGCGGGCTACACCCTGCGGCCCCCTTTTCCCAGTATGCTGCGCGCCGTTGAATTTTCCCACCACTTGCTTCGTGAACACCTGTTTCCCGGCGACATGGCCATCGATGCCACTGCCGGAAACGGGCACGATACGCATTTTCTCGCCCAACTGACCGGACCGGACGGGATGGTCTATGCGTTCGATGTGCAGGGGGGAGCCATCGCTGCCACCCGGCAACTGCTGGAACGCTGGGGGGTGCCGGGAGACTCGTGGAATCTCATTCACGCTGGCCATGAAACCATGCTGGAAGCCATTCCCGCGATATGGCACGGCCGGGCCGGAGCAGTGCTGTTCAATCTAGGCTATCTCCCCGGGAGCGACAAATCGGTAACCACGGGAGCCGCTACAACCGTGGCCGCCATACGAGCGGCGCTGACGCTGCTGCGCCCCGGTGGTATTCTCGTCGCTGTGCTTTACACCGCGCATCCCGGCGGAAAAGAGGAGGCGCAGGCAGTGCTGGATTTCTGCGCCGGCATGCTACCACGTGAGTTCCATTCCATTGAGTATCGGACCGTTAATTCGCGGAACCACCCACCGTCAGTCGTTGCCATCGAGAAAGCAGGGACCGATATGGAGCCGGACTATTCGATTTGATTCTACAGGTGGCATGCACATTGATGGCGTCATGCTTCGACACCTCGCCGCTTTTGCTATTCTCTCCAATCCGGTGCTCGCCGGGTTCGCCGAGCACCACGCTCCAGAGACGGTCAAGAAGCCTAAAGATGTCACCGTGCATGGCGACCGGCGCATGGATGATTATTTCTGGCTGCGGCAAAAAGACAATCCCGCCGTTATTGAACACCTGCGCAAAGAGAACCTGCACACCGAGGCCGTGCTGGCGCCTGCCGCGGAATTGAGAAAGCGGCTCTACTCAGAAATCGTCGGACGTATTAAAGAGACGGACAGCAGTGCTCCTGTTTTGTTCCGTGAGTGGCAGTGGTATGAGCGCACCATCAAGGGAAAACAGCACCCGGTTTTCTGCCGCCGGAGGAACAAGCAGGGTGCGCCGGAGCAAATCGTGCTTGATGTCAACCAGTTGGCGGAGGGTAAAGACTACACAGAGGTGGAGCACTATCAGGTCAGCAGCAGCGGAGCAAGGCTGCTCTATAGTGTTGACTGGACGGGTTACCGCGAATTTGAGGTCACCGTTCTGGATTTGACCACACTCAAGCCGCTGCCGCATTCGCCGGGGAAAGTCTCCGGTGTGACATGGTCTGCGGATGACGACACGCTTTACTTCACGACAGAAAATGAGGCGAAGCGCAGCGACAAGGCATGGCGCTTCCATCTCAGTAGCGGCAAACGGGAGCTGATCTTTGAAGAAAAAGATGAACTCCTTGACGTCGGAACGGAGATTTCCGCAGACGACCGCTTTGTCTTTATCACGAGCCGAAGCAAGAAGACGGCGGAAGTCCTCGCCGTCCCTGCGGACAAGCCGGATGCGGAGGCTGTGGTCATTCACCCGCGCGTCACCGATATCGACTGCTTTCCGGAGCACCATGACGGACGCTTCTATTTCGTCACCAACCGGGACGCGAAAAACTTCCGGGTGGTCAGTGCTCCTGTCGCGAAACCAGAAGAATGGACCGGGGTCATCCCGCACAACCCGGCGGTGAAAATTGACGGACTGCAGATATTCGCAGGATTCATGGCCGTGATGGAGCGGGAAGGCGGTTTGCCCCACCTGCGCCTTTTCGATTTTAAATCCGGTCGGAGCCGGCGGCTGGAATTGACGGAGGCGGCCTGCGAAGTGTCGCCAGAGGTGAACATGGACTACAACTCAGCCGAGTTTCGCTTTGCGTATGAGAGTATGGTCACGCCTCCATCCGTCCGCGCCGTGAACGGGCTCAGCGGAGCAGTACGCACACTCAAAGACAAAGAGGTGCCGGGCTACAATTCCTCCCGATACAAAGCTCTGCGCATTATGGCGACTGCAAAGGACGGTGTGCGCATTCCCCTTAGCATCGTGCACCGTGCTGATCTCGACCGGAGCCGGCCCCAACCGGTTCACCTTTATGGTTACGGCTCGTATGGGATCAGTGAAACGGCGTCCTTCAGTAATGCGACCGTAAGCCTTCTAGATCGCGGCATGATCCATGTCACCGCCCACATCCGCGGCGGCGGCGAGATGGGCGAGGAATGGCGAGATGCCGGACGTATGCAGCACAAGATGACGACCTTCACTGATTTCGTCAGCTGTGCAGAGTTCTTAATCGACGAGAAATGGACCACCCCGCTGCAACTCGCGATCAGTGGCGGCAGTGCGGGCGGCATGCTGGTGGGGGCCACGCTCAATTTACAGCCGGGTCTTTTTCGAGCGGCCGTTCTAGACGTGCCATTTGTCGATGTCATCAATACAATGCTGGATGATACGCTGCCGCTCACTACTTCGGAATATGTCGAGTGGGGGAACCCGAACTTCAAGGCGCAGTATGAATGGATGCGTGCGTATTCGCCCTACGACAACCTTAGGGCAGCAGATTACCCTCATGTCCTTGTGAACTGCGGCCTCAACGACAGCCAGGTGCCCTATTGGGAGGGTGCCAAATATACCGCCAAGCTTCGCGCCCTGCGCACTGACCGCAACGTGACGCTGCTGCAGTGCAATCTTAGCAGCGGCCATGGAGGTGCGTCCGGCCGTTATGACTCTGTCCGTGAATTGGCCCGCAGTTTTGCGTTTCTACTTACTGCTCTTGGGCTGGAAACTAGGTAGGTTGTCGAAACGTTTACTGGAGGGCCGCATGGTTAGCTGACATTTATCCTCATGGAAATGTTGCTTGTAGAAGATGACCGGTGTAATCGTGATTTCCTTATGAAAGAAATCACAGAGGAGAGTTATTCTGTAGATGCGGCTGCTGACGGAGGGTAGGGCTTGGTCATGGCCTTGAATTGGTAATACGATCCCATGATTCTTAATGAGATGATGCCGTGGCGGGATAGCTGGAGCGTGCTTACTGAGTTGCGGAAATACAAATCCACGGTGCCGACGGTGAAGCTTACTGCCCGGGACAAAACACCGGACAATGTAAAAGGGCTGGAGCTGGCCGCGGATGATTATTTGGTTAAGCTATTCGAATGGGCCGAATTCACGGCTCGTATCAAGCCTCTGCTGCGCCGCAGTCCCCTGAGGCTTCAGGGCGTGGTTCGTATCGGCGATTTGGAGCTTGATCTCCTATGCATGAAGGTCGTTCGCGGCGGGAAGGTAATAATCTGATGGTTAGGGAATTTCAACTGCTGGGCTTACCCGCGCTGAGGACGGGGATGGCCTCTCCCGCACAATTCTGGCGGAACCGCTACGGGATATGAATTTCACGACTAATTCAAACGCCGTTGATTTGACGATGGGCCGCCTGCGGCGCAATGCGGATAGGTCTTTCACCGGAAAGCTCATCCACAAGGTGCGCGGATTGGGATATGTGATGGAGGAGACCCCGGGGCTCGCTGCCATCTCTCCGCCGGAGCACCTGCCGCACTGGTTCGAACGTTTTTACCGGGCCGATGAAGCCCGATTCGCCGAAAACCGGAAAGGTGGAGCGGGACTCGGTCTGGCAATTGTCCATACGATTATGAAGCTCCACCGAGGCAGCATCACTAGGGAGAGCACTCCGGCCCGTGACGTTTTTTGCATGACCTCCCCTCAAGTGACTTAAGTCTACGAACGGACAAAAAGAGTCCGCCTTTTTGGAGTAACCAGCCGTAACAGGCCCTCCAACCGATTTGCGACTTGCGCAGACCGTGGCTTCGTGGCAGCGCGGCGGCTTATGACTGACATTTGGAATGCTGCGAATCCGCAATTGAAGGGACTGGTCGCGTATGAACCCGGCAAGCCCATCGATGAAGTTGCCCGCGAACTGGGCCTCGACCCGGGGGACATTGTCAAACTGGCAAGTAATGAGAACCCGCTTGGCCCTTCGCCTAAAGCCGTGGCGGCGATGCAGGCTGCGCTCGCTCGCGCGGAGATTTATCCCGATGGCGGCGGCTACAAGTTGCGCAATGCCATCGCGGCGAAGTTTGGTCTGGAAATGGGCAACGTCGTGCTCGGCAACGGATCGAATGAAATCATTGAGTTCGTGGGGCATGCCTTTCTCCGGCCCGGCGATGAAGTGGTGACTGCGGAGCACGCCTTCGTCGTTTATAAACTCATGTCCACTTTATTCGGAGCGACCACTATTGAGGTGGCGGACCCAGGCTTTAAGCACGACCTTGATGCGATGGCCGCCGCCATCACCCCGCGCACGAAGGAGGTCTTCATTGCCAATCCGAATAACCCCACCGGCACATTCTGTACGCAGGAGGAGATCGACCGCTTCATGACCAAAGTGCCCGGGCATGTCATCGTCATCTTCGATGAGGCCTACTATGAATTCCTCGATGTGCCGATGGATACGCTGAAGTACGTTCGCGAAGGCCGGAATGTGGTCGTCATGCGCACCTTCTCGAAAATTCAGGGTCTCGCCGGCCTGCGCATCGGCTACGGCCTCGCGCCGAAGCACCTTGCTGACCTGCTGCAAAAGACCCGGCAGCCATTCAACGCGAACGCTCTCGCTCAGGCTGGCGCGCTGGCCGGACTCCAGGACGAGGAGCACATGGAGAAGACCCGTGCCTTGAACCGCGAGGGTCTCGCTTACCTTCAGGGCACTTTTGCCGAGCTGGGCCTTGATTTTACCCCGAGCTACGGGAATTTCGTGCTTGTCAAAGTGGGCGATGGAGATTCGCTTTTCCACTACTCGATGAAGAAAGGCGTCATCATCCGCGCCTTGCGCGCCTACAAGCTGCCAGAATACGTCCGCGTCTCTGTGGGCACCATGCCGCAGAACGAAAAATTTGTACGGGTGCTCAAAGAGTGGCTCGCGGAGAGAGCTTGAATGTCCCAGTCCGACACCATCGCCGCGATTGCCAGTCCTGCCGGAACGGGGGCCGTGGCGCTGCTGCGGGTGAGCGGGAGGGATGCGCTCGCGGTGGCTCAGCGGGTCTGGCGCGGAGGCGCGTTGGTGCCGCGGTATGCTGTTTATGGGGGCATTATCAACGAAGCTGGGCGGGCTGTGGACAGTGTGCTGGCGACCTTCTTTAAAGGCCCGGCAAGCTTCACCGGAGAGGATACCGTTGAGATTACCTGCCACGGCGGCGTGCTGGTGACGCAGCAGGTACTGGAGCAACTCCTGCGTTGCGGTGCGCGTGCGGCCCGGCCTGGGGAGTTCACGCAGCGGGCATGGCTTAACGGAAAGCTGGATCTCACGCAGGCGGAGGCCGTTATGGATGTTATTTCCGCGCAGACAGGGATGGCGCTGCGCGCGGCTCAGCGGCAGCTGGAGGGCGCCATAGGCCGCCAAGTGATGGCTCTTCGTGATGCGCTTCTCGAGGTGCTGGCACATGTGGAGGCGTATATCGACTTTCCAGAGGAGGACATCTCACCGGACACCGGGGCGGAGTTACTGGGCAGAATCGCTGAAGTGCAGGACGGCACGGCACGGATGCTGGCGACGGCAGACCAGGGACGCATTCTGCGCGAAGGCGCGCGCACGGTGCTGGCGGGTGCGCCGAATGCTGGCAAAAGCAGCCTGCTCAATGCTCTGCTGGGATGCGAACGCGCCATTGTGAGCGACATCGCTGGCACCACGCGGGATACGATCGAAGAAGTGATCAACCTGAAGGGAATCCCCCTGCGACTGGTGGACACGGCGGGACTTCGTGAGTCCCAGGATGCTATAGAGAGGGAAGGCGTAGCCCGTTCCCGCCGGATGGTGGAGACGGCGGATCTGGTGCTGGAAATCGTGGACGCCAGTCAGCCCGCAGGTGACCGAGTTGTCCTTCCGGAGGAGGGAGGCACAATGCATTTGTTGGTGCTCAACAAAGCCGACCTCGGCCTGCACTTTTCATGGGCGGCGGCGGAAGGCGTGCGTTTCTCGTGTCTGACGGGAGTGGGCATGGAGACTTTGACGAATGCCATCGCAATGCTGCTGGGCGGCGCTCAGGGCTTCACTGGCATGGAGGCGGTGGTCAACGCGCGCCACAAGACCTGCCTTTTGCTGGCATCCCGGGCGCTGGAGAATGCCTCGACTCAACTATCCGCTGGTGCCGCGCCAGAGTTCGTGGCGCTCGATCTGCGTGAAGCGATGGATGCCTTTGGTGAGATTTCGGGACGGATGGATACCGAGGACTTGCTGGGGGTGATTTTCTCGAGATTCTGCATCGGGAAATAGATCCCTTTGGGCCTGCATCGACATTTCCTTCAGCAGATCAAAGTAAATAAACTCTGGAGTTATGACGCCTGCTTTCTCGCGAATCTTTGCCAAGCGGGATGATTCAAAAAAAGGCTCACACCGAGGCATGGGTGATCTATATGAAGAGATGGAGGATCCGGTTGGGGCCATGCTCGAATCGCGGCACCCAGTATGAGCGATTGCCAGCCTGCCGGAAGCATGATTGAACAGCGCCTTTCACGGAGAATAGTCCGCCACATCATTAATAATGAGGACGCGGGGAAGGGGATGGTTAGAGTCCATCCGGATAGAAGTAATGCTCGATAGCAGAGATCATGCCCACGGTGGCGGGAGCGCCGGCGACGTAGCCGCCGATGCCGGCGACGTGGGCGCTAATTTCAGGCACAGCATTGGCCGGGCAGGCGATGCCGTGGGCGATGTGCGGCTGGAGCATGGGCAGGTCGTTAAAATTGTCCCCTGCGGCGAAAGTGTAGTCGGCGCCCACGCCCGTGACCCGGCGCACTTCGAGGAGAGCGGTGCCCTTATTGTATCCTTCGTGGTTAAACCTTAGCCATACGTCATTGCGCTGGTAGCCAAGTTCAGGCCACTCCGCCTTTTGCGCGTCGATCCATGCGCAGAGGCGTGACATGATCGCATAATCGTTGGTGTAAATGCCTGCCGGTTCGGTTTCGTCTGAAATAAATCGGGCGCCGCGCACTTCCGTGTCTATGTGCTTGGCGAGGCGTTTGAAAAACTTTGAGTGTGCCTTGTAGAACCGTTTATGATCGGCGGCGCAGCGGCGGTTCCAGTCACTGAGATCGACCCAACGGCTGTATTGGTTGAGTTGATAGATTTCGCATTCGCGCGCCACAATGAAATCTGGAGTGAGGCGAAAGCCGTGCTCTTTCAGACCGTCCAGCGTGTGGTGGAGGGTGCGGCCAGTATTAATACCCCACGCGGCCCCGCGCATTTGCATGTGAGTAATGAACTCTTCGAGCCTTGCAATCTCATAGGGATCGGACGGCTTGTCCACAAGGGTGCCGTCAAAGTCGAAGCAGAGAATGGCCGAGTTAGTATCGCCTGCCATGGTGGAAACATTCGATAGAGCCGCTCACAAACGGTGGTCTTTTAAGTTTGGTTCACCGATAAAAGCGGGTCAATTGCGCTTAACGGTCGCTTTGTTCTTAGCGCTCAATTCCACAAGATCGTGGGCAATGCAGAGAGTTTCAATCTTGCCGGGGTCGAAGCCGTGGGGAAAGAAATCTTCATCGCTGGCGTCCGATTCCGATTCGTCTTCCTCAGTGAGGGAAAACGGCTTTTCCTTTTTGACTTCGGAGTCTGGCTTGAGTTGGGCGTCTTCCACGTTCTCAAGCGTCACAGGGTACACTTTGAAGGGATCACCTGTTTTGTTGACATCAGCCACGCGTTGCCGGCGCTCGACCTTGTAGGCCTTGTTGCGCCCCTGGTTAGCATCATCCTCTTCGTGGCGCTTCTTTTCGTTGAGTGACAGCAGATTCATATCGAGCATCTCCTTGGTGCGCTTCACATAGTCACGAATAAAGACCATATCGGGATCCTTTTCTATCCGGACGGAACTGCGGGCAGCAAGTTCTTTCAGAGGCAGCGGGTGGGTCGGTGCCATGTCGAACGTGAGCGCGGGAATGGTGTCGTAAGACAGGGGATACTTCAGGTGCCGTTCACCAATTTTCATGGCGTCGTAGCGGCTGGGCAGGATGATGTCCGGCCTGACCCCCTCCCGCTGAGTGGAGCCTCCGGCGATACGGTAAAACTTGGCGATGGTGACTTTCAATGATCCAGCCCGCTCCTTGTCGGCGAAAGGTGGCATTTGGTCGCGCACGTCGTAAATTGTTTGCACCGTGCCTTTTCCAAAGGTGGAGGAATCGCCCGCGACTACTGCGCGGCCACAGTCCTGCAGGGCCGCGGCAAAAATTTCACTGGCCGAGGCGCTGGTGCAATCTGTCAGCACCAGCAGTGGCCCGTTGTAGACCGGGTTGTCGCGGGTCACGCGGTGCTCAATGCGGTCTTTGTCGTCCTTTTGTTGGACCACCGGAGTCCCCCGCTTCACGAAGAGACCGGTGAGTTTGATGGCTTCTTCGAGCGACCCCCCGCCATTCCCGCGGAGATCAATGACGAGACTGCCAATGTTTTCTTTGTTGAGGCGTTCGAGCACTTTCTTAACGTCGCCGGTGGCGCTGCGGCCGCTGCGGTTCTCCATGTCTGCGTAGAAGGAGTCGAGGGTGATCCAGCCGGTGCGCTGCAGGGGAGATCCTAGCTTAGACGGGTCTGTGTATTCGATCAGTTCACCTTTTGCCAAGGTGTCTTTCATTTGGACTTTCTCGCGCACAATGCTGATCTCTTTGGTTATGCTTGGATTGTCAGCGGGCTGAATTTTCAGGCGCACGGTGGAATTAGCTTCGCCGCGGATTTTTTCCACGATGCGCTGGAGTTTCATGCCTTCAATGTCCTCCATCTCCCCGTCAGTGCCCTGGGCGACTCCCATAATAATATCCCCAGCTTTGATGAGACCTGATTTATCTGCCGGGCCGCTGGGGACGATTTGTTTAATTTCCGCGCCGCCGTCCTTGGTTTGTAGCACAGCGCCGATTCCGATTAGTTCCTTGCGCATTTCAATATCGAACTGGCCGCGCTCCGGAGCACTGAGGTACTCAGAGTGAGGATCGTAGGCGGTGGCAATTGACGACAGGAGGTAATTGGTGATGTCCTCGTTGTCGGTTTCCTTGAGGGTGTCGAGGTAACGCTTGTGGCGCTTGAGGACTTTTTGCTCCGGCGTGTCGGGAGTCTTTTTTTCGATCTTACCTTCTGGTTTCGGCTTTTTTGCCTCCTTCTCTTTGCGGCGTTCTTCGGCGTGAGTGAGGTTGATACGCTCAAGGAGGACTTCGCGGATGATCTCTTTGCGCCACAGTTCATCGAGTTCAGCAAGGGTCTCAGGCCAGTCTGCGTCTTTGCGGCTGATTTCGACCGTCTGGTCAGAGTTGAAGTTAAGCGTCCCGCCTTCCAGAAGGGCTTTGATCTTCTCGTAGCGGTCAGTAACAGCCTTGGCATATACCCCATGAATTTCGTGTGCAGGGCGCAGGTTGAAGAGCAAAATCTCGTCATCCAGCACGTCCTCATAGTTGTTCATCCACTGTTTCACCTGCGGCTTGATAAAATAGAGCTTGCTAAAGTCTAGAAAATTGAGGTAATTCTTAAGCGCCTTGCGCGGCAGCTCCCCATCAAAATCCGCGCCGGTAAGGTGATGCTCCTGAAGCATGCCCACCACTCTATTGGCAACGACAGCGAAGTTGGTTTTGTCCTCCTGTGCGGCGGAAAGGGAGGGGAAGATCAGTCCGGTTGCTGCCACTGCAAGCGCGGGAAAATTGCGTAAGAGACAGGGTTTTTGCGGAGATGCTGCGGGGAGATGATTCATGCCTATGGTGTTGGATACGTGAATGGGACTGGCCGGGGACGCCACTCATTGCTTACACTCTATTGTATGGTGCCTCTTGTCTATCGGTTTCAGAAGCCGTTTTTATTGCCAACGAGGGCAGTCACTGCTTGTTCGCGGCCCGCAGTTTCTCTTCCGCGCGGAAATTTGCCTATTGTTGACGATATCCTGATGAGGTGAGCTAGATTTCTGGACCATCAACCGCTAGAACCAAGCACCGGATGAACCAGAAACCACGCAAGCGCTACACCCCCGAATTCAAAGCCCAAGCCGTCGAGCTGCTGGCCCTCGGCAGGCCGG
>CAMAUV010000064.1 GCA_945861415.1 Akkermansia muciniphila
CCAAAGCCGCCGACATCCTGGCAAAAGTCAGCCGGGCAAGGCAAAAACTCCTTTCGTTACGCCATTAAACGCGCACTACACTAGCCCGCCTCGATGCCCACCCGCATGAGGGACTGAGCCGGACGCCCTAGGGAGAGGATGCCTTCGCAGCCGAAAGTTTGCTCTGCGCTGCCGGGCTGCCGCAGGATGATGCCAGTGGCGGCTTAGCGGAGGGAAATGCCGGCGGCTTTGGTGCCTTCTCCGAAGTTGGGGTTTCACGATGACGAGGCCGAACTGGCCGCGAATTCCGCTGGCGGGATCAAGAATGGCGTCTGGCGGTTCCGGCATTACAATACCAAGGAGGCAGTGGTGGCGGCCGGATGCAGAGGAGTTTCTTGCGGGAGTGAGCGCAATCAGACAGCAGCCATCCCGCTCCCCGAGGATGGGGCGCGGAGTCTAGCCCGGAATCCACACCCCTGATCCGCGGCATCCTAAAAGCGGCAGAGGGCTGCCGCAGTCCATATGACCGTTGCGGGGCGAAGTGTAACTTCGCGTTCCATTCATAAGAACGCGCCTTTGACGCCGGAGTTCTGCACGGCAGTTCTCAGGCCTAACTCACTTCTTCATGCCGCCCGAACTCGAACAACTTCTCGTCCTGCAGGACAAAGACCAGCACATTCGCAAACTGAAGCTCGATCTGAGAAGAATGCCGGCAGACAAGGAGCGCGCACTTAACAAACTGGCAGGCGAAACCGAAGCCGTTCGTGCGGCGAAGGAAGCGGTGCAGCTCAACGAGGTGGCCATGAAGAACCTTGAACTGCAGATCAAGACGCGGCAGGACACCATCACGAAGCTCAAGGTGCAGCAGTATGAGACGCGGAAGAATGAAGAGTTCAAAGCGCTGGGCCACGAGACCGAGCGTTACGGCAAAGAGGTGACGAAGCTTGAGGATGACGAACTGGTGCTGATGGAAAAGGCGGAGTTACTCAAGGCGGAGCACGCAGCGAAGGGGAGAACACTGGCAGCCACTCAGGCGGTCGTGGACGAGGAACTGGCACTGATTGCCTCCCGGCAGACGCACGTCATGGCACAGCTTGCCGAGTTTGAAGGCATCCGGGCCGGGCTGGCGGGCAAGGTGGACGAGGATTTGCTGGCGACCTACGACCGGATTTTTCAGAACCGGGGAGACTCCGCGGTGGCGGAACTCAACGGTCAGGTGTGCCGGGGCTGTAATATGAAGGTAACGCCCGCCACTGTCCAAGCAGCCAAGGTGGACAAAACGCTGGTGTCCTGCCCGAACTGCGGCCGCTTCGTCTATTATGCGGAACTGCCCTGACACTTGACTCTAGGGGCTTTGCCCGCATGCATCTGACCAATGTTGCCGCACGTGAATCTCCCTCTGGCAGCCGCTTTTCTGAGCGGTGCTCTCACCTGCTCCGCTACTGCAGCCCCGGAAAACGCACACCTACCGGCAGTGATGGAGGAATTTATTGGCGGCACTGGACTCAGCGCCGGAGGCCTCGTGTCAGCCGCTCTTAGGCGCAGCGGCCGCATCAATCTCAAAACAGATCCCTTGGGGCAGCACTGGATCATCCGGGCGGGATCATCTGCCGGCCGTATCGATGGCGCGCTAGTTTCGCCGGGCGGAAAAGTTATCTTTAACCGGCACTACGATCTTTCCGACATGCGGCACAATGCGCACGCATTCGCCGACGATATCGTGGAGGCCCTTACCGGGGAACCGGGTATCGCCTTCAGCCGCGTCGCTTTTGTTAGCGACCGCTCGGGCTCAAAGGAAGTTTACGTTTGCGACAGCGACGGCCAGCAGTTGATGCAGGTCACCCGCGATAGAGGAGTGAATGCCAGCCCGTCAATGGGGCCGGGTGGCGAAATCATCGCCTTCACTAGCTATATCAGCGGATTCCCGGATGTCTGGACGATCGATCTCAGCAGCGGTGAGCGCACGCGCATCGTTAGCGCCCCCGGCACCAACAGCGGCGCGGCCTTCTCGCGCGACGGCCAGCGGATCGTGCTTAGTATGACCCATGAGGGCGACCCGGAAATTTACGTCACCACAAACCGGGGAGGGCGCAGCAAGCGGCTGACGGAATCAAGGAGCATCGAATTTTCGCCCGCATGGGCTCCGGACGGCGAACGCGTGGTCTTTTGCAGCGATGCCACCGGCTCGCCGCAGCTCTACCTCGTGCCGAGGCGCGGTGGTGATCCGGAGCGGCTGGAAACGGGAATACCAATGTGCACCGACCCCGACTGGAGTCCGAACGGGCGCCACATCGCCTTCACCGCCCACCGCGGCAGTGAGCGCTCCATCGCCCTCTACGACATAGAGACCGGGCGGACAGAGATTGTGGTCAAAGGTGCAGCGGATCCTTCATGGGCTCCTGACAGTCTGCATCTTGCTGCAGTGAAAGACGGCGACCTCATTGTCTACAATCTTCATGCCGGACGGACCGACCGCCTACTCACCGGCATTGGGCGCATTTCAGAGCCCTCATGGTCGAAATAGCCACCCGATGAAATTTAAGCGCCTCCATTTTCTGCTGTCTGCCGCTGCTCTGCTCACCGGATGCAGCCTCTTTCAGGGCGACATGGGCGATGAGGCCGATGACACTGTGGAAATGCTGGAGCATCCGCGGCGCAGGGAAATTCCGTCGCTTTTCGGCCCGGGCAGCGAACGTCTGCGCGGCGGACATTTTCCGCCAGTGAAGTTCAGTGGAAACGGATGGCAGATATCCAAGGAGGAGACGGTGAAGCTGAAAACCACAGCCCGCTGGTTGAAGGGCAATCCACACCGCGTGCTGCTCACCGCCGGAGCCAGCGGGAGCGAATCCGCAGAATATGCCCGGCAGCTGAGCGATCTCCGCGTCCAGTCGGTTAGGCAGACCCTCATCGGAGAAGGCGTAGCCGCGGAGAGAATCCTCACTGCCAGCTATGGGGCGGATATCCCCTCCGTTTCTTTTGAGGGTGTTTCTTTCGCCATCATCCGCACCGGAGAGGAATAGGAAAGCCGGAACAAAACCGCAGGGATTCCATAAAATTGCGGCGTGATTTCATGCCCGGTTTTCCCTCGCGTGCGGCAGCGGGGTTGTTTATGAGCCTGCTGTATATGAACCAGACGAACACTTTCCATCCCTCCCAGCGCGTCCTCCTCGGTCCGGGCCCCAGCGACGTGCCTGCCCGCGTCCTCCAAGCCATGGCGGCCCCCACTCTCGGGCATCTCGATCCGGAGTATCTCAAGCTAATGGACGAAACCCGCGCCATGCTGCGCTCGGTCTTTCGCACGGAAAACGAACTGACACTTGCCATGAGCGGCACGGGCAGCGCGGGCATGGAGACCGTGGCCGTCAATTTGGTGGAACCCGGCGATGCTGCCATCGTGTGCATCAACGGAGTGTTCGGGACGCGCATGAAGGACGTCATGGAGCGCTGCGGAGCGCGTGTTCACGCCATCGAAGTGCCGTGGGGAGAAACCATTCCCGCGGAGAAAGTGGCGGAACTACTGAAGGCGGTTCCGGAGGCTAAGGTCTTCACTATTGTCCACGCGGAGACCAGTACGGGGGCGCACCAACCGCTGGAGGAAATCTCTCGTCTGGTGCACGACGCCGGAGCACTGTTAATCGTGGATGCGGTCACCTCCCTCGGTGGTCTGCCAGTGGAGGTGGATGGCTGGGGAGTCGATGCCTGTTTCAGCGGCACTCAAAAGTGCCTAAGCTGCCCGCCGGGGCTCTCTCCGGTCACATTCTCCTCCCGCGCGCTGGCCCGCATGGATGCGCGGAAAACCAAAGTACAGAGCTGGTATCTGGACCTGAGTATGATCCGCAACTACTGGGGCGCTGACCGGCTCTATCACCACACTGCTCCCATCAACATGACCTACGCCCTGCGCGAAGCACTGGCCATGGTACTCGAAGAGGGACTGGAAAACCGTATCGCCCGCCACTGCCGGAATCACCTCGCCCTGCGCGCGGGATTGGAAGCCATCGGGCTGAAATTTATCCCCCAGCATTCACTGACCACGCTGAATGCGATCCATGCTCCGGAAGGTGTAGACGAAGCAGCGGTGCGCCACCGCCTGCTCCATGATTATGGGATCGAGATCGGCGCCGGGCTTGGACCATTCAAAGGAAAGGCGCTCCGCATTGGTCTCATGGGCAGCAGCAGTTCCCGGCGGAATGTCACGCTCGTCCTTGCGGCGCTGGAGGAAATCCTCGGGCGCAGCGGAGCCACCACCGCGGCCGCAGCGGCTTACGGAAGCTAGGTCGGGCATTCCTCCGCCGCACCCCATCCGCCACCGCCGGGCGTCTCCATGCGGAGCCGGTCGCCGGGCAGCACGTCCACACGGGCCGTGCCGGGCAGGACGATCTCGTCATCGCCCCGCAGTAAAAGCTGACGACCGCACTGGCCGGGCTGACCGCCGAGCACTCCATACGGCTGCTCCTTCCGATGCTCGGTGAGCAGACTGACGGTGAGCGGGGCAAGGAATTCGTATTCGCGCACAATACCGTCCCCGCCGCGCCACTTGCCGGCACCACCGGAGCCGCGACGGATACTGAACTCCGTGATTCGCACAGGATAACGGCGCTCGACGATTTCCGGATCTGTGATGGCCGTGTTGGTCATGTGCGTATGCACGGCATTGAGGCCACAGTAGCCAAAGCCGGCACCTGAACCGCCACCGATGGTTTCATAATGCCCGAACTGAGGACTGCCGAAGATGACGTTGTTCATGGTGCCCTGACTGCCGGCCTCAAGCCCTAGAGCGCGCAAGAGTGCATCAACCAGACGCTGGCTGGTCTCGACATTGCCGCCCACGACCGCAGGCGAGTGACGCGGATCGGCGTCGAACTCCGGCGAGAGAATACCGGACGGAATATGCAGAGTGACGTTTTCAAAAAGCCCCTCGTTCAGTGGAATAGCTTCTCCGGTCCAAAGACGCAGCACGTAAAGCACGGCGCTGCGCACAATGGCAGTGGTGGCGTTGCGGTTGCCGGGATGCACGGGACCACTGCCGGTGAAATCAATGTGCAGACGCGTGCCGTCGCCGGTGAGCCGCACAGAGAGCGGAGTGCCGTCATCGAGGTACTCAGTGGCTGCGGTTTCCAGAGGACCGACATCGCGCAGTGTGCGCGCAAAGGCATCGCGCGCCTGATTGGTCAGTCCTTCCAGCCGCGCAAGAATAACCTCTTCGCCGTAGTGAGCACACAGTGCCAGTAGTGCCTGCGCCCCGTGCCGTGCGGCTGCATGCTGGGCGCGGAGATCCGCGATGTTGTCATCCGGACATCGCGAAGGGAACTCCGCAGTTGTGAACATCGCGGCAATTTCCACCTCACAGCTCTCCCCGCCGCGCACGAGGTGACGCGGGGGAATAACCACGCCCTCTTCAGCAAGGCACGTGGCGCCAGCGGGCATCGAGCCCGGAGTGATGCCGCCGATCTCGGCATGGTGCGCCCGGTTTGCCGTCCAACCTAACAGTTTTCCGGAAGGGGCGAAAACCGGATACATGACGGTCACGTCCGGCAGATGCGAACCGCCAAAAGCCGGATCATTGGTGATGAGCACATCTCCTTCCTGAGGGGAAATGGTCGCCGCGACCCGGCGGACGCATTCACCCAGCGCACCAAGGTGGACGGGAATATGCGGGGCGTTCATCACAAGGCGGCCCTGCGAATCCAGCAGTGCGCAGGAGTAATCAAGCCGCTCTTTGATATTGGTGGAAATGGCCGTGCGACGCAGCATGGAGCCCATGGCATCCACCATTCCCTGAAAACGGCAGCGGAAGAGTTCCGCCACAGCGGCTTCCGCAGTCCGGCCCGGGGACAAGGCGGGGACGGTAATGCTGCGGCTCAGTTTCCATGTACCTCGGGAGCCCTGCAGAGCGGACCACCCGGGATCAATGACGAGAGTGCTGAAGGCATCCTGGATGAGCACGGGCCCACTGAGTGGATTGGCAGCTTCAAATACTTCCACAGGCACCTCTGCAGGCGGCACTCCGGCCACGGCACGCAAACTGACGAGTTCGATGACGGCGCGCTCTGGCAGCTCGTAGCCGTAGAGGCGGTGATGTTCAGTGCGGAAGGCGTCGCGCAGTTCACTCAGTCCTGTGAAATCGATCGAGAGCGCTGTATTTTGCCCGAGCAGCCGGAGTTCTGCGATACGGCGGCGAATGACTCCGCGGGCATCCGCAAGATCGATTTTGGCCTCGTGCTCCACGGCTTCCAAAAGTTCCGCACCCTCACAGGTGGCGCACACTTCCTCAAGGGGCAACAGAACCTGCCGCAAGGCGAACTTCTCCACTGGAGCGTGCAGCACTCCGCTGGCGCTGAGAACACCCGCATCGCGCGGCACAAGGATTTCCCGAATGCCCAGTTGCTCAGCGATAGCGCAGGCATGCTGCGGTCCTGCTCCACCAAAGGCGATGAGGGCATATCCGGACGGGTCGCAGCCATCGCGGACAGAAATGCGGCGCACGGCTTCCACCGTGCAGGCAATGGCAATATTGAGCAGTCCGCGGAGAAGCGGCGCATCCTCCTCCGGCACAGGTAGTCCGCGGGCAGCCATTGAGGCCTTCAATTCCGCAAGACGCCTCAGCGCGGGTTCGCGGCGCAGGGGGATGCCGGCTTTGTCAGGATCCAGCCGCCCGAGCAGTAGATTAACATCCGTCAGCGTGAGCGGCCCTCCGCCGCCGTAGCAGGCAGGACCGGGGTCGGCGCCGGCACTGCGGGGGCCCACGGTGAGTCCCTCCCCGGTGACATCACAGATACTGCCGCCGCCGGCCGCGACGGTTTCAATGCGCAGCGCAGGAGCAAGGATGACCGAACGCCCACATTGCTGCTCAAATTGATAAATGAAGTCGCCATCCCAGCGGGCCACGTCTGTGCTGGTGCCGCCCATGTCGAGAGTTAGGGCCTTCGCCAACCCGCAGGATCGGGCGAGGGCCGCGCAGCCGCGCACACCGCCCGCGGGGCCGCTGAGCAGACTGTTCATGGCGCGAAAGTCCTGCGGATCCTCAAGCCCGCCGCTGCTGGCCATGACGTAGAAGCGGCGGGCACCATTTCCCAGCGGGCTACGCACCGAGTGCACAAAACCATCCATTACGGGAGCGAGCACCGCATTGACCACTGCGGTTTGGGCTCGCGGCAGTAGGCGGACGACGGGTGCCAATGCGCTACTGAGCGAGAGACTGGTAAAACCGGCCGACTTCAAAATATCCGCGATCCGCAGTTCATGTGCGGCATTCACATCGCTGTGCATGAGGGCCACCGCCGCGGAGGTAATGCCCCGCGCCGCAAGCGCCCGGGCATGGCGTTCAAGGACGGACGCATCCAGTTCCCTCAGGACAGCACCCGAGGCATCCATGCGACCGGTCACCTCCACCACTTCCGCATACAGAGCCGCTTCCCGCAGGTGACCGAGCGCAAACAACTGCGCGCGCCGCTGGTCGCCGATGACCAGCAGATCCCCGAAGCCTTCTGTAATGAAAAGAACCGTGCGCGAAACGTTGCCTTCGAGCAGCGCATTCGTCGCGAGCGTGGTGGCCAAACGGTATTCAATCTCCGGAAAGCTGCCGCGAAGCAGCGTGCCGGTCAGAATGCGTGCGCCTAGCACCGGAGCGGACTCTCCGGTGAAAAGATCCATCCCTTGGCCTGCGGCAAAGCACGGCGGCATTTCCTCCTTCGTCACCAGCATGCCGCCGAACCAAGACCGCACCGTGACTACGAACCCTGCAGCCGCAGCCTCCCAGCCACGGAAAAAGTCCTCCGGCAAATTTTTCTCCACCGTCCGCACCACGAGAGAACGGAGCCCGGCGCGCTCTAGGATTTCCACCCGCACCACGCCCCGCGACAGCACCTTACACCGGCTCATAAGCCCCAGCGGATCGCGTGCGAGGCAATCTGTGAAAGTGCCGCCGCGATCCGCCGCAATCGTCCACGGCGTCATGCGGCGCGGTTACTTCAGCGTTTCCAGCCAGCCCATTTCAACCAGCGAGTCGTCGTAGACTTCGTTCAATTCCTTAGGGTAAATCTTGCGAGCGGAATCCAGCCATTCGGAGGCGCCCTCCTTGTCATCCTTGCCGAAGAGCTTCGTAGCCTGAGCGTAGTAATATGCAGGGGAGTTCTCATCAAACTGGTCAAAGGAGGCGATCTGCTTGTCGATGCTGTCCAGCTTCTTCTGCATCACGTCACAGATCATGACCTTGAACTTTATGAGCGTGTCGCTGTCCTTCGCGGGCTTGCCGGGGTCGGTGAGCAGTTTCGTAAAATTGACGCGGGCGTCGTCAAACTTCTTCTCCACGAAATCCAGCTCAGCGAGGTTGAACTTGGGATGGAACATTTCGAAGTCCATGCCTTTGGACAGTTCGAGGGCTTTTGTGAAATGGCTGCGGGCCTTAACGAAATCGCGCATCCGGGTGCAAACGGCGCCCCGGAGATTGGAAATGTAGTGGGACTCACCGCAAGTGGCTTCAAGATCGACAAGTTTGGCGAGTGCTTCCAGCCAGCGGACTCCCCGGAGGTAGTTGGAAACCTCCCCCATACCCGCGACGAGGGCTTTTATTTTTTCCGGGCTCAGCTTTTCTAGGCCAGGAAGCGGCTTGCTCGAGCCTTCCGCCGGAGCTACTGGCGCAGCCGGCACGTCAGGAACATCCGCTTTCTTCTCGGTATCGTCCAGCTTCACCTTCGGGCCAGTGTCGGCATTTTTGCTGTTCTTACGTTCAATGCCAGCAGCAGCAGTTTTGGCCGGGGCCTGGGCCGACAGCGGCTGAAAAGCAAGAATGGACAGGGAAGACAGATAAAGCGGGAGGCGTTTCATAGTGGATGTGATGTTTGAATTACACCAATAGGAACGCAGAATGTTCAAAAGTCAAAACGACAGGCGCGGATGGGGTCATTTCGGCGCAAATGCCTAAAAAGCGGCCATTTGCGCCCCCGGCCTCGTCGACACGTCCTAGTCTGACCCCTCTGGAGGCCAGCCACCACGCCCCATCAAAGGCGGCTGCGCAAACAGTAGCAAAGGATAGATAACCGCCAGTATCCTTCGGCATCAAGCCCTGCTCCAGATTCTTGCGTAGGTGCGCAGTTTCAAATCAGCTCGACATCGTCCCAGTCGGCAGCGTTGGCTCGGGCCTTTCCTATGGTATTAAGATAATTTGAGCCGTGGCCCGCTTTCTTGAGTCCGCTAAGGGTGGAGCCGATGGGCTTCTACTGATTGTAATATTCGTCCCGTTGGGAATTACCGATGCCACCGTCCGGGCTGGCGGCGCTCAACGGCGCGTAACGGAAGGATAGACCGCGACAGGTCTCCAATAGGCTTCTACCTTTCCGCAGAGTAAACGTCTGGGTCTCCGGGGAGTGGGCTTACTCTGTTGACGCCCCGAGGACCACGGGCAGTCTAAAGGTTCACTTTTTAAGATACCGACCCGCCGCCATGCCGCCAGCTTCCGAAGTTCGCTCCCGCCGCCGGCCCGGAGCGGCCCGGGCTGCCCTGGAGCGGCTGCGAGCGGTGCCGTGGCTGACGCGGAGTCTGTTTGCGGCGGGGCTGACCATATTCGCAATCAGTCTCTGGCGGGCTCTGCGGGCCCTTCCCGAGGGAGGGGCGCTTTTTCCCTTAGAGGATTCTCTCCGCGACACCGCCCGGCGCACGATGTGGCTGGAGTTTTTGCGCCACCACTGGAGCATCGGCACCCTCTGCCTGCTGCCGGCTCTTCTTTCGGCCATCATCAAAGTGCGCGGGCTTTCCCTCTTCCTGCCGGTGGTCGTGGGAAGTGTGTGGCTGACCCTCTATTGGGCCGGCGCCGACATCCTGAAGTATTATCACCGCACTCTGGACGACCCACTGGGCATGGAACCCTCGCCGGAGGCTTACTGGTGGAAGGTCGGGCTGATGTGCGCCATTCTCCTCAGTCCGCCGGTGCTGCTCTGGCTCTACTGGCGGAGCACCCTCATGGACCGGTATCTGATTAGGAACTTCGCCACGCCGTTCTTCCTATGCCTCGGGGGGTTGAGCGGGATCATGATTTCCATGGACCTGCTCAATAACATGAATCACTACGCCGGCCAAAACATGGGGCCGGGAGCGCTGGCGATTCACTTTCTGGGGCAGATGCCATTGACCCTCATGCTCATCACAGAGGTGTCCCTGCTGATGGCCTCGCTCTTCGCGCTGGGAAAGATGTCGCGCTACAATGAGGTCACGGCCATTTTGACCGCGGGGCGAAGCGTGTTTCGCATGCTGCTGCCCCTGCTGATTTTTGGCCTGTGGTGCGCGCTGGGACTGATGGCGCTCAACTTCCATCTGGCTCCGGAGGCGATGATGGCAAAGGAAAAGCTCAAAGATGGCATCCGTAGCAGTGAATCCCTGCAAGACCCCGGCGTGATTTTCCGCAACCGGGCCGACTTCAGGACATGGGTGGTGCACGCCATTCCCTATGATCAGCGCGAGGGAAATGAGATGCGCGAGGTGACAGTCGTGCAACAAGACGCGACCGGGGAAACAAAGGAAATCCTCATGGCCCGGAAGGCGCTCTGGGTGCCTGGCCGCGGAGACTGGCATCTCTATGATGTGACCCGGTTCAAACCGGATGCCTCGGGCAAACTCCAGCGCACGGAGAGAGGATCGGTCAGCATGACGAGAAGCGACTGGCCGGAAACTCCCGGCGTGATGCTGCAGGACAAGCTGGATCCAGAGCACCTTGGGGTCCCTTCCCTGCTCTCGTGTCTTAAAGCCGGCGCAACCCTGCCGGCAAAAGTGAAGGCACGCTACGAAACCGCAGTCCAGTGGCGTTTTGCTCTGCCGCTGCGCGCCTTCCTCATAGTGCTGGTGGCGGCTCCGCTGGGATTGGTGGCCTCGCGCCGGAACATGCTCGGTGGGGTCAGCAAAGCCTTCGGCATTTTCTTCTTCGTCTACTTCGCGGGCACCCTTGCACTCAAAGCGGGCGAAGGCGCGTATGTCCCCCCGGTGATGGCCGCATGGTCGGTGAACATCATCTTCGCCATCGCGGGGGTGCTGATCTTCATCTACCGTAGCCGCAACCGGGCTGCGCGGAAGTGGTGGCAGTGGATTTTGCTGCGCGGCTAATGACCGTTGCTTCGTCGGCTATTCCACAGTCACAGCCGATCCAGCCCCGCCAAAGTATTTCTATCGCGGGTATCTTTCCACTCGGCCGAGACAAACCGTTTAATGGCGACATTCCGGTTGAGCTTGGTGTCATACACCTTGCGCACGCCCCCACCACCGCCCCAGTTGATCTCCCCGAGAATTTGATAGCGAGAATTTATTGATTTGGATTTTTAGAATTAAAACTTTTGTAATTATTATAAATATTACTAAAGCATTTGCGCCACAAATTAGAAATTCCAGCCCTTTAGCCTCTCTTCTGCAACTAATTTTCGCCGGGCGAAGATTTTCGTTGAGCCCTAACCCTGTATCTCATATGTAAATACAAAATCTATTCAACCCCATGAAAACCTCCCGACTCCCTCTCCGCCGTTCTGGCTTCACTCTGGCCGAAGTAATGATCGCTCTCATGATCGTGTCCACGGTGATGATTGGCATGGTGGGAGCCATACCCCATGCCGTGCGTAGCGTCCGCGAATCAAACGGCATCACCACGATGGGCCGGATTTCCCAAGAACTGATAAGTGACATCCAAATGTCCGCATGGGAAGACATCGAAGAGAACTATAAAGAGAAGCAGTTCTTCTTTGATAATGAGGGCCTTAAGTTCGAAGCTAAGACCGGGGCCACCCATGCCTACGAGACCAAAGTAGAACTCGTAACCGATCCGGTCAGCCTCAGCGACAAGTTCGACTACCGTCCGGACCACATTCGCAAAGTGAAGGTCACGGTGGAGTTTACCCCCGGTGGTTCACCGTCCCCGAAGAAAGATGTGCGCGCAAGGAACACCCGCGAGTATGTTTTCCTCGTGGCCAACCAAAGTCGAATATCCAGCCAGTAATCCCCCACCTTTCAGCCCCCAAGAGTTATGAAAACGCCCACGCTTCCCCCACGCCGCCGAGTCCTGAAAGGATTCAGCCTTATCGAACTCATGGTCGCCACCGGCGTGCTAGCCATGATGCTCGTGATCGTTTTCCAGATGCTCAAAGGCACGCAGCGTGCATGGCGCACCACCCGTCAGGATGTAGGAGAATTCAGGGAAGCCCGCCAGTCCTTTGAAGAAATGACCCGGCGGGTGGGTCAAGCCAGTCTCAACAGCTATTACAGCTACCGCTATGACAACGTGACGGTGCGAGGCGTGCAGCTCCGGATGGGACGAGAATTCATTCCCCAATCCGAACTGCACTTCGTCAGCGGCCCTGTCGAGGCGTTGGGGTTGCAGACTAAGGGCAACCGCCAGGTGGGCAAGCGTTACACCCACGCCTTATTCTTTCAGGCCCCCTTCGGCTTTTGCGTTCAGGAGGACCCTAGGAATGACAGTCGTCTTCACTATGAAAAAATGAACGGCCTGCTCAATTCATGGGGTTACTTCATTGAGTTCAACACTGACGAACTGGACCGCCCGCAGCTCTTCACCGCTCTAAACAACGCGCCGAGGCCCCGCCCCCGCTACCGCCTCATGGAGTTCCGCCAGCCTACAGAGTATCTCACCATTTATAAACTCAACCTACGCGAGAAAAAGGAAGCCGATCAGGCCGAACTCTATGCGTGGTTTAACAAAGGCCTCTACAGTGTGAACTCCGAGTGGAACACCACCCTCGACGGCCGCGAGCAGAAAGGCTTCTTCCGTACTACCCGCGTCGTGGCAGAAAACATTTGCGGCATGATCCTCCGCCCACGGGAGGCGGACGAAAAGCTTAAAGGCGACGCAGACGAACTCGCTCCGGACTACGTCTACGACAGCCGCCGATTTCAGTGGGACGGCAGTGGAAGGGCCGCCACCCGCAGCCGCCACCAACTGCCGCCCGTCATCGACGTCACCTTTATCGCCGTCGACGAAGGCTCTTTCAACACCCTCTGCCAGCGTGAGGGTATCAAGACAGCCGACGACGACCCGGAACTCGTCGGCAAAGACTACTTCAAAACTGCCAAGGACTTCCGCAAGGATCTAGAAAAAGTGGAACTCAGTCTCAAGGAAAAGAAGCTCGAATACCGCATCTTCAACACCAGCATCCGCATCCGGGAATCGAAGTGGACCGACAAAGCGGAGGAGCCGTAAGAAATTAAATAATTCGATCCAAAAAAACTACCCGACCATGAAACCGCCTTCAAAATTTCCCCATCGCTCCCTGCCACAAGGCTTTACGCTGGTCGAAATCCTCGTCGTGCTTGCCCTCATTGGCATGCTTCTATTCATGACTGTGCCCGGGCTTAAAGATGTCTTCAAGGGCTCCAAGCTCACGACCACGGCTGACCAGATTGCCAATGATTTGAGTCTCGCTCGCCAGCTAGCCATTAAGGAAAACGTGCCTGTGGAGGTGCGCTTCTACCGTTTCCCTGACGCCAATGCCAAAAACGAGCTACGCTACTCCGCCTACCAGTGCTACTCGCTGAGGCAGGATCTCAATACCCCCAGTGACTACACCACCGACCGCATCGCCCGTCCTGTATTTGAAAAACTGCGCTTCATCTCCTCAGGCGTTGTCCTGCTGGACAGCGTGCAGTGGTCCACCATTCTGAGCGATGCCAAGGTGCGTAAAGGCACAGAAATTGTTCGTGGACTAGTTCCATCAGAAAAGGAAACCCAAGCCGAATTCCGCTCCTTTATTATCACTGCGGAAGGCGAGACCAGCCTCGAACGCTCCGGTTCCAAGCAGTGGTATCTCACACTCGTCAACGAGCAGGAGGTGCAGAAGGCCCAGAACCTTGAATCCATCAAGCCGAACAACTTCATCACCCTCCAGATAGACCCCTACACGTCGAACACTAGGCGCTATCAGCCGAACTAATACGGCATTCGGAACGCCCGCAAGGTTTTCTCAGGCGAAGGGGTCCGCGCTCTTTCGCCTGAGTTGTTTCCAGACTTGCAGCCCCGCCGAATCGGCCCAGAATCAATTTCATGAGCCGCATCGTCCGCACCGCAGGAAAAAGCCTCGCCGCCTCCGTGGCGACGCATGGCGCCCTTTTGCTGCTAGCGGCATGGCTGCTTACGGTGATCCCTTCGTTGCTGAATGCCCCCCCCCCGCAAGCACCGGACGCTAAACCACTGCCACAGGAACTGGCAGAGCTTCAAAATGCCGATGCCATTGAGATCAATTTCGTAGATCTCATTGCTCAACTTCAGAAGGAGAAGGAAGAGGCCTCGTCCCTGCCGGAGGAGCGAAATGCCACCGCTGCCGCGCCTCCCAGAAAAGTAAAAAGATTTCTGCCTTCCCGTGACGGCCAAATAGAGCAGGCACAGCTCGACAAGTATACCTCCATCATCTCCGACAAAGACAGCCGCGCTTCGGCGAAAAACGCCCCGGAGGAAGTCGGCGATCCGAGCCTGCCATCGCAGATGGGTCATGACATCCCTGCTCTTTCGCTAATCAATTCCGACTTTTCTGGTGGAGACGGCGGCCCTCCCTTCGCTCCGGCCAATTCAACTCCGCCGGAACCCGAGCCGCCAGCTCCGGAATTCGCTCAGACACCCCCGGCGGCAGTTCCGTTTAAGAAGCAGCAGCCGGATCCAGACAACGCCATCAAGACAGATTCACCAGATGCCATTGCCCCCGCGAAACCCGAGCTGGCGCTCCGCGACAGTATCCTGATGGAGAACAACATCGAGCTCCCCGTGGATATCCCGCCGCCACCCGGTGGCATTAATCGGCCTGCCTCTCCGCGCCCGCCCGCGCCGCCCAAGCCCTTCTCTCCCCCACGTGATCCCGTAAATTCCGCCTCAGCCCGTAAGGCTCCCGGCGGTGGCCGCCGATCGCTCAGTTCCGTCAAGACCCGCGTGAAAGGTGGCCTCGCCCCGAGTGGTGATGAAGACAACGTCGACGCTTTGGCCACGCCTGAGGGCCGTTACGCCAAAGCTGTACGAGATGTGATCGGCCCACTCTGGAATGCTCGACTGGCCGGAGTCAGCGGTCTGGCCGGCACCGGGGTGGTCGAGGTTCTGTTCGATATCGACGCCGGGGGACGTGTGAGCAATGTCCGCCTTGCCAATCCGGATACAGCTAGTGCTGTTCTCAATGATGTGTGCCTCTCCGCCATCACCAATGCGAGGCTCCCAGCGCCCCCGGAGGAACTGCGTAAAGAAATGGCAGACCCCATCACCGGCGACAAACTCCGCCGCACCTTCACCTTCTATAGGCTCTAGTTAGGATTTCAAAATTCGTATTTCGTAATTTCCCCCATGCCCATCGCCGCCGGCTTTTTCCAGAACTTCTCCACCAGTCTCAGTAAAGTGTGGCACTTCCTGACCGCCGGCGGCTGGTTCATGATCCCCCTCGGCGTCTGCTCCCTCATTCTGATTGCGGTCATCATCTGGAAATGCTCCAACCTCCGACGCGACCGTATCATTCCGCAGGATCTGGAAGCCCGGCTGCGCGAGGCCGGTCCGCTCATCAGCGCAGGCAAATTCGGTGCGCTCCAGCAAGCCATCATGCACGACAGCAGCACACTGGCCGTCATAACACGCGCGGCCCTGCTCCATGGCCACAACTCTCAGGAAGCCGCCGCTCGGGCCGCGGAAACCACCGGCCGTGAAGAAGTCGCGCAGCTTGAGCGAGGCCTTGGCGTGCTGGAAGTCATCTTCACCATCAGCCCCATGATTGGCCTCATTGGCACCACCGGCGGTCTCGTGCGCATCTTTGGGAACTTTGGCGCCACGTCTGAAGATGCAGCTGCAGCGCGGGAAATAGCCGCAGGTATCGCCGAGGCCATGACCACCACAATTTTCGGCCTTGGCGTGGCCGTGCCCGCCCTCATAGCTCACGTTTATTTTAGCCGACTTTTGGAACGCTTCTCGCTCCGAATCAGCCGCATAGTGCAGCAGACCCTCGACGCCGTGTGGCAGTCTCCGGCGAAATGAATCTCTACGTCAAGCGCCGGCGCACTCCCGTGCTTCAGATCATCAGCATGATCGACATTTTGATCATTCTGCTGATTTTTCTCGTCGTTAGCACGACCTTCAAAGAGAAGCGGAAAGAGGAGAAGCAGGGAGGCCCCGAGGACCGGTCCGTGCTCAATGTCAGCATTCCTGTCAGTGAGTCCCTCAATCTTGGCACCGACACGACGGAGCGCGTATCCCTCACCGTGACCAAAGACGGGAGCTTCTACCTCGCGGACGCCGCCGTCCCCGCTGATACTCTCATGGATGCCCTTGAGCGCTTACGCGAAATGAGCACGGCGGCAAAACTCGACCTCCGCATCGATGAAAATGTTTCCTTTGGTGTCATCATCAAAGTATGGGACGCCCTAACCAAAGCAGGATTCAAAGTGGGCGAAGTACCTGCCCGGGTTCTGCGCAAGGGCAGCAAGTGATTACGCCTCAACTCTCCTACCCCGGCTTTCCCGCAGCGCGGTAAAATGGCAGAAAACGCTTCAGATTCGCGGCGGCGCTGGCTTCATCCAGCATGGCCACACCAGTGTCGTGCGTCGGTGGAGAAGCCGCCTGACAAACCAAAGTGATGTCCGTTGTCACACGCTGGACGTCGCCCGTCGCATGCACGCAGACAACATAAACCGGCTTGCCGGTGGAGGTAAGGTCATTGCCCGCGAAGAGCCACGCAGTTTTCACTGTGGGCAGGGATTTCATGAGCGTGAAGAGCGCCTGCACAAGATCCGTGGGGTAGTCCGCCGGACCGACATAAGCCAGCGCCTCGCGGCGGGCTTGCTCCGTTTTTGGCAGGGCCAGACCGGGAGCCAGATTCTTCACCGTCTGCGAATTGAGATACACTTCACCCGTCTCGCAGGCAGGGTTGAGCACCAGCGCATGCCGCTTCTGCCCGAGGATTTCCAGCAGGTCTGCCCCATTCATGGAGCCGATAATCCAGCGCGGCGCACCGTCGTCACCATGCATTCGCTCCAAAGCTTCCTGCGCACGCTCCATATTACAAAAGACGGGCACATGCGGACCGCGCTCGTTTTGCCACACCGCGAGGGCCGGCGGGGCACCGCTGAATTCCTCTCCCTCATCCGCCTCCATTTCCGGATGCCACGGCATGAGAAAGCAAACCTCCGACTCGCGCAGCAGGCGCAGGAATGCAGGATGTCCCGCTGGGCTTTTCATTGCCCCTCGCATCGCTACCTCAAGTTCATTTTGTGGTCTCCAGTTCTTCATCGCTAGCGCTTGCAGTGTCACTTCCAACAAAGTGAAACGCAAACCGCATTTCGTCTGATACTGGCTGTGCGGGGGAAAAGCGCACCGGGAAGATGGCGCTGGAAATTTCTGATGCCAGAAGCATAGGAACGCGCTACAATCACTATCCGTCATGCCATTTTCATCCCGGCTCCTTTCCCTGTCCGCAGCCCTCTGCCTGCTGCCGGGCGGCGCATGGTCGGTTCCCGATGTGCCCCTGCCGGAGAAAACTAATCGCTACGACCCGGAGACTTCCTTCCCCTTGCTACCGCCCGTGGACGGTCTGCCGCCGCCGGAGGAAAAAGGGCGGCACGTCGCCAGCGATGAAGATGTAATCCTACCGCCGCCTGCCGCACCGCCGGAGGACCTGCCGGACTTCCTGCCGCTGTCCGCGCCATCGGACGGTGAAGCCATGCCAGACCTGCCATACGCTCCTGGCCTCGTGCAGCCGAAGTTTAACCGAAACAGCGTACCCTCCATTGCAAGCTTGCAGGTCAATCCGGAGACTTCCCCGGGCGATGGCTTTCTGCCGCTGCCTGTGCCTGATTTGAGGGCCGACAGTTCGCGCGGCTACTGGTTCCCAAGCCCGCGGGAGGCGCGTCAGGTCTCGATCAAGGAAAAGAAGCCAATGCTGCTTTTCTTTGCGCAGAAGTTTGACGCCCGCGACGAGCAGGGCAACACGGCTTGCCCCAGCATTGCTCTGAACGATGACCTGTTCGTGCCGCAGAATTTCAATACCTTCGCCGGAGCCAAACTGATACTCACCTCTCTCCAATACCCGACCAAAGGTCTGAAGTCGAGTAATCTGATCAACGCGAAGGAGGACCCGAAACTCGCGGCCCTGCAGCACTTTCAGACTTACTTCAATGTCACCGGTTTTCCCACAGTTATCCTCATTGATGATAACGGCAGAGAACTCGAGCGCTTCACCGGCGCACCCCGACGCATCAAAGATAGTAATGATCAACTCTTCAGTTCCGCCCACACCCTACTGGACCGCCTGAGGGAGGCGGTGCGCCGTGACGATGAGCGCAAGAGGCTCAAGAACGAACGAATGGAACGCTTCGCTGCTCAGGGCTACCGCACGTGGTACAACCGGGAGGGCTACAGCATCCTAGCCAAATTCGTGGATTATACACCTGACCGGGTGGTGCTGATGGATGAGAAGAACGCCCTGCGCTACATTCCTTCTCAATTTCTCCGCCTTTATGATGCGGAATGGGCGCGCCGGAGAAAGGCAGGCCTCCTCAATAATGAAATTGCGGAGCCACGTACGACAGCCACCAATCCATAATGAAACTGGACGGATGTAGAGCTGTGATCACCGGAGCAAGTTCCGGGCTGGGCGCTGAGTTCGCGCGCCAACTGGCACCGCGCGCAAAGGCTCTGGCTCTGGTAGCCCGGCGCGAGCGGGAAATGGCCGCTCTCGCCCTCGAAATTCAGCGGGCGCACCCCACGGTGCAAATCGCCGTGGTTCGTTGCGATCTCGCTGACGCAGAACAGCGCGCCTTGCTGCCGGGGCATTTTCTTTCCATGGGATGGGGTGTGAATTTGCTCATCAACAATGCCGGCCTCGGCGACTACGGTTCTTTCGCCGAAGGTTCATGGCCGCGCATTGATTCTATGATGCAAGTAAATATGAATGCTTTGACGCATCTCACTCACTTGTTTCTACCGGCCCTCAAAATGCACGCACCGTCCGGAATTCTCAACGTCAGCAGCCTAGCCGGCGAACTGCCGATGCCGGACTTCGCTGTATATGCCGCAGGCAAAGCCTATGTCTCCCGCTTCAGCGAAGCCCTGCGACTGGAATTGCGCGAAGATAAAGTCTCGGTTTGTGCCCTGTGCCCCGGACCGGTCAAGACCGGCTTCGGGCTCATGGCAGAGCGTCCCGGCGAGAACACCCCAAAGATGTCCTCCGCCTATCAACCCGCGGACCGCGTGGTGCGGGATGGCCTTCGGACGCTGGAGCGCGGTAGCTCCCGGGTATTCCCCGGATTTATACCAAGAATGACAGCCTTGCTCGCCAATGTGCTACCCATGCCCGTAATCCGCCACATCATGGGACGCCGCCCGCGCCGACCACGCGCCAATTAAGCGCGAGGCCATTAAATCCATGTCCGCCCACTTCATTTTCGACGCCCACCTTGATCTGGCCCTGAACGCCATCGAATGGAACCGCGATCTCCGTCAGCCGCTGGATGCCGTGCGCGGCGCGGAGTCCCATCTAACTGACAAGCCGGGGCGCGGCTGCGCTACTGTGACGCTAGATGAAATGCGCCGGGCCGGGGTAGGCATTTGTGTGGCGACACTGCTGGCCCGGCTGGAACATAACATGTGGAGCCCAGTCTTCGGCTGGAAATCACAGCAACAGGCATGGGCCATGACTCAGGGGCAACTGGCTTGGTACCGTGCGATGGATGAAGCCGGCGAGATGGTCCAGATCCGGGACCTTGGTGCACTCGAATCCCACCTCGCCTGCTGGCAGACCGCGGATAAAACGGAGCGCCTCACCCTGCCGGTGGGCTGGATCCTCAGCCTCGAAGGGGCAGATTCCATTTTCACTCCGGCGCATCTTGAGCGCGCATGGGCCGATGGCCTGCGCGCGGTGGGTCCGGCTCATTATGGTCCAGGGGTTTATGCCATGGGTACCGAGGCCGCGGGCGGACTGCCGGAGAGCGGCCGTGAGTTGCTGCGGGAAATGGACCGGCTAGGCATGATCCTTGATGTCACGCACTTCACCGATGAATGCTTTTGGGAAGCTCTCGAAGTCTTCCATGGCACTGTCTGGGCCAGTCACCACAACGCCCGGGCACTGACTCCGCATCAGCGTCAGTTGAGCGATGAAATGTTTCTCGCCCTTGCAGCGCGCGGAGGTGTCTCAGGACTCGCGCTGGACGCATGGATGATGGTTCCCGGCTGGGTGCGCGGAAAAACCACCCCTCAGTCCGCCGGTCTTCAACTAAGTAAACTGGTTGAGCACGCGGACCACTTTTGCCAACTCACGGGCAACACCGCGCACGTCGGAATCGGCACGGACCTCGACGGCTGTTTTGGTTATGAACAAACTCCTGAAGACTTCCAGCGCATGACCGCGCTCCAGCGACTCCCCGGACTTTTCGCGGCCCGCGGCTATTCGGAAACTGACATCGATGCCATCCTCCACGGTAATTTCCTTCGGTGTCTGCGTAGCGCGTGGAGCGACGAATGCTCAGCGAACGACTAAAACTTCCGCCGCAGATGGCTGGGCAGGATGTTCTCCGCTTCGCGATACTTTGCCACGGTGCGGCGGGCAATTTTGATGCCCCGGCCCACGAGGATTTTGGCAATATCATCGTCGCTCAGAGGGGAAGCTGAATCCTCTTCCCGGATGATGTCCGTGATCATCGATTTGACGCTCGTATTCGAAGTCGTCTCCCCGTCATCTGTTGCAAGCGCAGCATTGAAGAAGTAACGCATTTCAAACAGCCCGTGCGGCGTGCGCATATACTTACCGGCGATCGCGCGGCTTACGGTGGTTTCGTGCACGCCCACCACTTGCGAAATCTGCGACATGATGAGCGGCTTCATGCCCGACGGGCCCTCACGGAAAAAATCCTGCTGCCGGGCGACAATCTCCTCTGCGATGCGGCGGATGGTTTCCTGCCGCTGCTGGATGCTGCGGATGAGGAATTTGCCGCTCCGGATCTTTTCCCGGATGTAGTCCCTCGCATCCCGGCCGCCCTTAGGATTGGTCATGATATCCTTGTAGAGATTACTGATTCGGAGCCGAGGCAGTTGCCCCTCCTCCATGATGACCACGAACTTTCGTCCCTGACGCTCCACCCGAACGTCCGGCTGCACAAACTGCTGGGTGGTGGCCGCGTAGCTCGAAGCTGGACGAGGGTTGAGCTTGCCGATGATCTCAAGTGCACGGCTAATGTCCCCCGGCTCCACCGCCAACCGCCTCGCAATGCCCTGAAAACGGTGCCGGGCGAGATCATCGAAGTGGGCGGCGATGATGCGCGCTTCAAGGCTGTGGCTGCGCTCCTGACGGTCGAGCTGAATCAGGAGGCACTCGCGCAAATCCTCGGCCCCCACTCCGGGCGGGTCAAAAGACTGCAATATGCGCTTTGCCTGCTCCAGTTGAGCCAGCGGAATACCCTGCTCAAGACTCATCTCTGAAATCGACGAAGGGAGAAACCCCTTCTCGTCAAGACTGCCAAGCAACATTTCCACCAGCTTTCGCACCTCGGGCGGGCAATCCACAATTGCGAGCTGCCCAGTAAGATGATCCTGAAGGGTCACCTGCGCTGTCAGGGAGTCGAACATGGACTGGCGGCGCTCTTCATCCTCCGCCGTGCGCGGCCCCTGACCGGATGAGCTTTGCTGCAGATAGTTCCGCCACTCCTCATCCATTTGAGAGAGTTTCTCAAATTCCTTGCCAAATCCGTCGTCCTCCAACTGCGCCTCAGCTCGCTCAGCGTCCACGTTTTCCTCAGTATCTTCCACTTCCAGTACCGGGTTTTGATTTAACTCCTGACCAATCAATTGGCGTAATTCAAAAACGGGCGCCTGAAGAATGCCAAGACTCTGCTGCAACTGCGGCGAAAGCCGCTGGTGCTGCGAAAGATTCTGTCCTAACGTCTGAGCAACATTCATTCTTGGGAGCTGATCCGGCACATAAATCGCCCCACTATCAAATGCAAGCAGATATCGTGCCAAAGCCTGTCCGAAAAAACCGAGCTTCTCTCATCGTTTGGCAAGCGTCCCCACTAAGCCCCAGCTGGAGGCTAAATCGGAGCAGGCATGTCTTTCTTGCTGTTGAGAACCTTGTCCACCAGCCCGTAATCCGCCGCCTGTTGGGCAGTCATGTAGTTATCGCGGTCGGAGTCCCGCTCAATCTGCTCGATGGGCTGGCCAGTGTGCTTAGCAAGGATTCCATTCAAACGGCGCTTCAGGCTATACATGAATTCCACCGTCCGCTCCACGTCACTTGCCGTGCCTTGGGCTCCGCCGCTAACTTGGTGGATCATGACGTGGCTGTTGGGAAGGCAGAACCGCTTCTCCTTCGTCCCCGCTGTGAGTAGCACACTACCCATGCTGGCGGCAATTCCCATACAGTAGGTGCTGATGTCGCAGGTCACCAACTGCATCGTATCATACATAGCTAGACCAGCTGTCACGCTACCACCGGGGCTGTTGATGTAAATGTTAATGTCCTTCGCAGGATCCTGCATCTGCAGGTAAAGGAGCTGGGCGATGATGTAGTTCGCCAACCCGTCGCTCACCTGTTCACCAATGAGCAGGATACGGTCCTTCATGAGCCGGGATAGCAGGTCAAAGCCCATCATCCCGATCCCCGGCTCTTTCTCATACACCGTTACATTCTTCGCAACGTCCAGAGCCCGGTCCCTTAGGTGAGAGGGCAGCATCATAAGGCGTTCTCGGTCGTCCTGAAGTTCGCGGAGGTGTTTCATGGGTAAGTGCGGGAAGTGTTTGGAAAAGATAGCGGGAATCAGGACTGAGCAAAAGTGCCCTCCGGGCCAGCCGACCCCTCATAGGTTACGTTGGCGTGCTCAACGAGGACGTCGAGCGCTTTGCCAAGCAAGATGGAATGGCGCAGGCTGTCGAGACCGTCACCTTTTTGCAGACTTTTTACCACCTTATCCGGCGTGGTGCTGTTTTGCACGGCGATATACTGCACGCGTCGGACCATGTCCTCCTGCGTCACCGCGAGGTTTTCCTTGCCAACAATCTCCATGAGAATGTATTCGTCCTTCACATCCACCTGAGCCTGCTCCTTGGCGGCGTTGATGATGTCGTCTTGGTTTTCCTGAATAATGCCCTGCGTCACACCGCGCTCAATGTTCATACGCACGAGTTGGTTGACCCGGTTTTGGGTGGCGCTGTGCACAACATTCGGCGGTAGGTCAAAGTTGAGCTTTTCGCGCAGCACAACCATGGCCGCGATTCGCTTGGCCTCCAAGTCTTTCTGCTGCTCCTGAGCACCGACATTTTCCCGGACGAGGCCGCGGAGTTCCTCCATCGTCTTGCCTTTGAAAACCTTGTCGGCGAATTCGTCATTCAATTCGGCGAGTTCAGCCTCCTTCACTTCGGCCACTGTCACCTGGTAAACGACTTCCTTGCCGGCAATGAGTTCGTTGATCCCCTCCTCCGGCATGGTCACTTTCACCTCGCGCGTCTCGCCCTTGCTCATTCCGGTTAGTTGGGCGCAGAAGCCCGGCAGAAAGCTGCCGTCGTCCACCTTGAGCATGTATTCGCTGTTCTCGGCGATAAAACCCTCCGCATCCGGAAGCTGTTCCTTGAGCGACTCACCCTCCTTTGAAGCGCTGTAGGCAATGGTGATGAAATCTCCACTCCGCACTGCACGCTCCACGGGGAGAAGATTCGCCATCTGTTCACGCTGACGCTGAATCACATTCTCCACCATTTCATCAGTCACCTCACGTTTCGGCACCGTAATGCCGAGCCCCTTGTAGTCTGGTAGCTCGATTTCCGGAGCGAGGATCACCCTCAAGGAGAAGGCGTATTTCGTCTCGCTATTGTCGTCGTCAGGCTTGAAATCGGTTACGGTAAGCACGCGTAGGTTTTCTTTCTTCGCCGCCTCTTTGATACCGTTCTGCACAATGGCGTCCGTGACTTCGCGGTCGATCTCCTGGGCAAATTTCTTCTCCACCACGTTGCGGGGGGCCTTGCCTTTGCGGAAACCCGGGAGGGCGGCATGCTGCACATAGTTTTTCACCACACGGTCACGTTCCGCTTTGCGTGTCTCGCCAGGGAGTTCGATTCGTAGGCTGGCCGTGCAGTTGGGGAGTTTTTCGACAGTAATATTCATAGGTAGAGTAGTGGGGGGGTAGGGGGAGGGGCAGGGGGGGGTGGGGCCCGGCGGAGGTGAGCGATTGAGCACGACACCATCACCCCGAGGCCCCTGAAAGGGGTGGCGAGTATTGAGCGCCCCTGCCCGGGCTCAAGAAGAAAGATTCCGCTAAAATCAGAGCGTTTCTCGCCCTTCGGGGCCTAATCGCTAATCATTACCGGCCCACGGACCGGTTTTCGCCTTCTTAAAAACGATCAAACGGTGCCACCAGATGGCGGCACCGCCCGATGCAATCTTCGCTATCCGCCTTCCCAAGCTCCACCCGGCCGCCCTTTAGACTGCCAGCGGTGCGGTCGCCCTCCGCGAACTTACCGTCCAGCATTTCATGGCTGGGGGGATCGAGGAGGTGTTTCTGAATCGAGCGCTTCAGAGGACGGGCACCATAAACGGCATCTTAGCCCTGATCGGCCACATATTGGAGCGCTTCCTCATCCAGCGTCCGGTGGATGTTCTGCTTTTCGAGGGGTTTGATGACGCGCTGGAGCCGAATCTTCACGATCCCACCGATATTACTGTCGCTGAGGCGGTCGAGGAACTCGGGGCGAAAGTGATTGCGCAGAGCTTCGGTGACCAGGGCTTCGCGCTGCTCCTTATTATGCACGTCCATGATGAACCGGCTGCCGATATTGCTCGTCATGATCAGCACGGTGTTCTTGAAATCCACAGTGCGGCCATGCCCGTTGGTGATGCGGCCGTCATCCAGTTCCTACAGGAGCACTTTGAAGACATCCGACTGCGCTTTTTCCACTTCATCGAAAATCACGACGCCGTAAGGGCGGCTGCGCACGGCTTCGCTAAGCTGCCACCCCCTCGTATCAGAAATAGCCCGAAGGCGCATCGATAAGCCGGCTCAGGAACTCCTTTTCCATATACTCGCTCATGTCGATGCGCGTCACCGCGTTCTGATCATCGCAGAGGAATTCGGCGAGCGCTCATAGAGTTGCGTGAATTTTCCGACCCTCACACCGCACCTTTGATGCCGGGCCCTATCTCCCTCCATATCCGGATCATTACCAGCATTTTAAACCATTCGGACACCCTGATCTCCTTGCGATCATTCGGTCGATTTGTCACGGGCCCCTACAAAAATGACTTGTAGCGCCCGATGAAAGACAACATAATGAGAAATTCATAGACCGCTCTTATATGCCTGACGACTTTTCATCCCAGCGCCGCATCCACGAACGCCCCCGCACCAACGAACCGTTCCAGACGAAAGCGCGCCATATTCACCGCTTCGGACGCCGCCGCGGGCAAAACACTGCCAAGATTGAGGCAGCAAGGGATCGGATGATCTTCCTTTGGGTCATGACCATTCTGGTCAGCGTAGGTATAGTCGTTGCGGTTGCCACTTTCCTCGTCAAGAAGGATACGGCGGTGGAATCCACAGACTAGCGGAACCAGGAAAACGGCTCATGAGAGGCA
>CAMAUV010000065.1 GCA_945861415.1 Akkermansia muciniphila
CCCCGATTTTGGGAAGCCTCCGCTGCGGGCTGCGCACGGCCCTCCGCTGCGCTCCGGACCGTGCTGCGCCCTCCGCTCCAGCTCCCTCTCCCCGCACCAAGCTTGACATCCTGGGCAGGCGGATTAACTACAGGGACGCGCCGGGCAGCTTAGCTTAGCTTAGCTTAGCTAAGCTTAGCCAGTCGGTGGCCGGACTTCGGGGTCCACTTCAATCCGGGGCTGGTCCCGGAGGAATGATTAGTGTTTGTGACCTTTGCAGCACTTACCGTCCGTGCCGCAGCAGGCTGCGGCAGCCTTACAGCATTTGCCATCTTTGCCGCAGCAGGCGGCAGATGTGGTGGTTTGGCAGGAGGTGAGGCTCATCGCAGCAGCGATGGCGCAAAGAGAGAATAGCTTCTTGATCATAGTTGTGTTATTGGTTTAGCTGATTTAAGTTACTGAGTTCAGCATAACATGAGACTTCGAATAACCACACGTGTAAATAGCGGAATTCGCTCTTCGGGTCAAATACTTAACATAGCCCTGATTCGGTTGATCTCCAGGTGGCGCTCCAACTCACACAAATCGAAGGCCTCGATCAAAGGCGGGTCATAGACACCGAACCGTCCACGCAGACCCTTCTTGCGACCATATCAGCATCCAACCGGATTCTTCGGAGAGCGGGCCCATGCCTAGGCTGCCCCTTCTTTGACTGGCCTCTATTCGTCGGCATCGCACAGGCCTGAAAGAGGTAGTATCCGCGCCCCTAAACTAACGGTATTCACGGCGAGGCTAGTGAGCAGCGGATGGCGAAAGCCGACGGAGGTGAGAATAGCGTCTGATCAGACAACGAGGATTCCTCCGCCGGGGCTTTGCCCGTAATGCGCGGCGTCCCATGGGAAACAAAACCAGATAATGGAATGCGTGACGGCGGACAACGCGATCTTCGTCCATTATTTGAGCGCGCTGTCCTTCATCGCCAAGGGGCTACTTCAGCTCGTTCCACTTGTTTACAAGACCCTCGCGCAAGCCGCCGAGTTCGTAGAGCCGCTTCATGTCGTGCTTCATTTCCTCGCGGTTGGTGCCGGTGATGGCGTAATCCTTGCGGAGAAAGATGGCCTGCTCCGGGCAGACTTCCTCACACATGCCGCAGTAGATGCAACGGATCATGTCGATCTCAAATTCTTTAGGGCGCTTTTCTACTTTAGCCCACTTGTCTTCTTGGGGGATGGCCTCGGGAATGATGGTGATGGCGCGGGGCGGGCAGATGAATTCGCAGAGTTGACAGGCCACACAGCGCTCGCGTCCTTGCTCGTCCGTTACCAGCGTGGGGGCGCCGCGGTAGTGCTCAGGGAGGTGGGCGTCCCATTTTTCCTCCGGATACTGCATGGTCACTTTGCCTTTTCCGAAGACAAAGCGCATGAAGTGCCCGAGCGTGATCTTCATTCCCTTAAGGATCGAGGGAAAGTAAAGGCGCTCGGCGAATGACAGTTTAGGCCGCTGGACAACATAGGACATACCTTCATTACGCCTCATGCAACCCTGGTGGAAAGTGAAAATTCCGCCCATTTCCGCCGCAAGCCCCTCCTGCATCCACCCGTTCCCTCAGCGTTCAGGCACTTGCGGGAACCGTTGGCGTCCGTCCGCACAAGGAGCCTGACGAATGATGAAGCTTTCCATGACAAAGCTGCCGCCGATGGCACAGCTAAGGTGGATGGCGACTACATTTTCCGCTCCTTCTCTCCAGTCGGCCTGCCCGCAGGACTCATGGCGCCATGACCATTCCGGCGTCCTTTTCGCGCAGCCAGCCTTTGATGCCGCCGCTCAGGCTGCTCACGTAGCGCCATCCGTTCTCGGTTTTCTCCACCTGCACCATCGTGCCGCTGCTGAGAGAGCCAGTGGAGTCCGCTGCTTCAAATGGCGAGAGCCGGAGATTAGGGTCTGCGGTGGTGATCACCGCGTGCGACCTCTCACCGGCGCGATGGACGAGGGCTGCAGCGCTGAAAACCGTGAGGCAAACAGCAGCGGCCATAACACCCAGCGACTTCGCCCGATACTTCTTTGAAAAAGCCGCAAGGCAGATCATGACCGCCACGAATACCGCACCGGCGGCGGCGAGCCATGACCACTCATGCAGGCTCAAAAAGTGGAGTGGCTGCTCCCACCAGCGCCGGTCCGGCTGGCTGGCTGGCGATTTCGCGGCGTCGCGGGCGAGCTTAAGATTAGCGACAATGCCGGCGTCACGCGGCGAGATCAGGGCCGCCTTTTCGTAGGCCAGAATGGCGGGGCCGATCTCCCCCATCCGGAAGCGCGCATTTCCCAAATTATAAAGCCGGGCGGCGGAAGGCCCGCTGACCTTGATGATTTTCTCCAATGCAGCGGCGGCTTTGGGATAGTCAGGGGAGGACAGGGCGGCAGCGGCTTCATCAAACGAAGCCGCTCGCAGTGAGACGCCCGTTAGGCTGAGCAGAAGGAAAAGAGCCCGGAGAAAATTCATGATGGCGGTGTCAGGCAGGAAGTGATCCCAGCGCCTGCTGGAGGCGGCTGCGCCATGTTTGCAGAGTCTCGCCGGGGCCGAGGGCTGCACGTCCGTATTCCATGCGGTCGGCCTCCGAAAATATCTGGAGCACCGGAGAATCCGGAGGAACCCGGTCCGCGACATCAGCCAGCGTGATGGCCTGCGCGCTGCCTCCCCACATGGCCGCCAGCCGCACCTGAAGCACACGGCGCGCGGCGGCAAAGAATCCCGGCACGTCCCCTCGGGCGGCAAAGGCATCGGCCTGAGTGATCGCAGCACGGGCGGCGCTTTCCTCAGCGAGCCGGGCCCGGCGGGCAGGATCACTACGCCACGAATAGAGACGCGCGAAGAGCAACCCGGCCACCGCCGCGGCCACGGAGCCGGCGATGGTGACGCGAAAGGCCTGAGTGAAGGCCAGCGGCAGCAGCGAGCGCACGGCGGTATCCTGTATCATGGCGGGTGCGAGGTTGTCGTCAGGTTCCGGATTTTTTGGCGGGGTGGTGTCTGCCGCCTTTGTCTCCACAACGGGAGCGGGAGCAGAACCGGTTACTTCCACCTGTTGTGCCGGAGCGCTGACCTCCTCGTACTTGCCGCTCTCGGGGTCAAAGTAGCTGAACTTCAAACTGACGCCCTGAACTCCGGGCTTCTTCGGCACGGCATTGAAGCGAAACCGCTGCGTGCCGGCAAACGAAGCGGCATCCTGCGCGGAAAAATCCGACTGCCCGCTGTAACTACGCCAGTTTTCTAGGGGCGAAGGCGATGGCTGGCTGAGCAGCGCGAAATTTCCATCGCCGGTCACCTCCGCAGAAATCTGCTGTGGTTCGCCACTCATCCACCCGGAAGGGATGCGCACCACGCCAAACTGAAACTGCCCCACCGCTCCGGTAAAATCATCGGGCTTCCCCTCGTCCGGCAGCGGACGGACTTCGATGGGCGAGGCCTCCTTGGTTTTAGAGGAAAGGGTCACGTCCTTCTGAATGGTGGGCGTGAAGACCTGGTCAAAAAACGGATCGCCGAAGGCCCCTCGGCGGCGCTGGCGGGCGTTGGGATCGCGGATCGCCACAGAGGCCCGGCAGTTAAGGTCTGGCAGGTGGCTGCCGGGTTTGGCCGCAGAGAGACCGCCAAACCATGTCAAAGTGACGTGCCTTTTGCCGCCGCGAGTTTCTTCTTCCTGCTTCGGCTGCTTGCTGAGATTGTGCAGGGTGAAGGCGGAGCCCTCCGGTTGGAGTCCGCCGTTAAGCCGGGCCTGAGATTCGGCAGGAAACCATGCCTTAATCCTTACGGGCGCGATTTCGCCAACCCACACATGCTTGCGGTCGCTTCCACGGACAAGTTCTACGGTCAGAAACCCAAAGCCCGCTTCCTCCCCGGCGGCTTGCCCTCCGGGCGACTGCGGCTGCGGCGTGCCCGGCGCCGTGCCCTGTGGCTGCTGGTTGGCGCTGGGAGTGACTTTCAATTTTAATTCCTGCGTTTTGAACTCACGCCCGTCCACCATCACCTTGAAGGGAGGGATGGTGTAATCTCCCGGCTTCATGCTGCCGACGGCATAACGATAAACAGTAGTGGCACTGCTGACTCCATTGAAAAAGCTCATCTGATGCTCGCGGCCGCCCTGATTAATGATGAAGTCTGGCAACTGCGGCACCTGCGGTTCCGCTGCTCGCCCGCCTTTGATCTCCAGCCTCAGTTCGGCAGCCTCTCCCGCCTGGACTTCCTTTTGCTCCAGGGTAGCAGTCACTTCCGCAGCGCGGAGCATGGCGGCAGTCAGGAAAAACAGGAGGCAAATCCATCGGCTGATAATTGCCGGAAAATGCCACGCGGCGCAGCGGAGTTCAGTTTGCGTGCCGTTCACCATGTCTTGCCTTTAGTGGTGTTGTTCAAATCCCGACCACGCCGTTGGGGTGGCGGACGGTCGATAGGAATGACTGTGCGCTCCTCGCGGCGCAGAGTTTGCAGCAGTCTGCGGGCTTCCTCCGCGCTCATCTCGTTGGAAGCGCTGCGTTCCTCGGCGATGCTTTTGGCTTCGCCTACCTTGTCCTTCGCGTCCTTCTGTTCGCCTCCTTTTCCTTCTGCCTGGGCAGCGCCCTTCTTCTCCCCTTCTTTGTTTTCAGCAGCCTCTTTCTGCTCCTGACCGGCATTCTTTTCTTTTTCCTCCTTTTCCCCGCCTTCCCCTGGCTGCTGGTCTTTCTGTTCGCCTTCCTTCTGTTCGCCTTCAGAATTTCCGCCCTCTTTTTTCTGAGCGTCTTGATCTCCCGTCTTCTGGTCTGAACTCTGGTTCTGGTCTTTTTGTTCCTGGGAATCGCCGCCCTCCTGCTCCTTGCTGTCCTGCTGTTGACCGTCCTTTTTCTCCTCCTCATCCCCCTGCTGCTGCCCATTTTTCTGGTCATCTTCCTTCTTCTCCTGCTCCTTTTTTTCGTCCTCTTTCTTTTCCTTTTTGTCGTCCTTCTTCTGGTCGTCCTTCTGATCCTGCTGTTTGTTCATTTCATCAAGTTTCCGCTGCACGAGGTCGCGGTTGTACTTGGCGTCCTCGTCTGAGGCGTTCAGCGCGATAGCACCGTCGTAGGCTTTGATTGCTTCCTCCCACTGCTTCTTCATGTCCTCCGGCTTCTGCGCCTGCTGCCCCAGACGGTAGCGAGTGTTGCCGAGATTGTAATACGCGCGTTTTTGCAGACTGATATCCGGAGTGCGCAGTGCGGCACGCAGGGTGGACTCCGCTTGGATGAAGTTTCCGGCACCGTATTCCTCTGTGGCCCGGTTGAAAGTCACCCGAGCATCCTCCTCAGCGTCGGCCACGCCGGGCAACACGAGCAGGGCGGCGCTTACGGTAAGGACCACAGAGACTCCAGGCATTGGCTTGCGCCGGGCGGCAGAAGGAAGTGCGCGGGGCTTCACCTCGCGGCGGCGGTCTGGAAGAATGAAGGTCATGAGTAAAGTCAGCAGTGCGGCAGCAAGCGGCCATTCATAGCGGAGCAGAGGAATCTTTTCCATTTTCGATTGCTGATCATTTTGCGGCTCCAGCCGGAGCTTTTCTTTATAAATTCTATCCAGCCCCTCGGCCCCCCGGCCCAGAGGGGCATAGAGTCCGCCGGTGGCGTCGGCGATCTCCTGAAGCGCCTTCTCGTCCAGTTTCGTGACCACCACCTGGCCGTTCTGATCGCGGACGTAGTCGCGCTGGCCGTTTTGGTAGGTGACAGGAATCTGCACTCCCTCCACGCTGCCCACACCGATGGTGTGAACGGTCATGCCTTTTTCCTTCGCTTCTTTGGCCGCGTCCATAGCATCCCCCTGCAAGTCCTCGCCATCCGTGATGAGGACGAGTATCCGGTGCCTGCTAGCCTGCTGATCCAGAAGCTTCTGGGCCTCGCGAATGGCGGCGGCCACGTCCGTGCCGGCCTTGGGGATGATGTCGGTGTCCAGCGCATCAAGGGACTCACGGAAGGCATCGTAGTCCACTGTGAGCGGGCAGAGCGGATACGAACTGCCGGCGAATGGAACAAGGCCGACGCGGTCGCCTTTCAGGCGGTCGAGGAAATCGTGAATGCCCATGCGGGCCCGCTCGAGGCGGTTCGGCTGGAGATCCTCTGCGAGCATGGAGCGGGAGGCGTCGATGGCAAACAGGATGTCGATGCCCCGACGCTTCACTTCCCTCATTTCAAACCCTGCCTGCGGTCCCGACGCCGCCGCGCAGAGGAGCATGACGGCGGCCAGCCAGAGAATACGCCTTGTCCACCGGAGGCGCGGCGACACGGCGGGCGTGAGTCGGGCATGGAACCTCGGGTGCGCCAGCTTCCCCAGTGCCGCGGTCCGCCAGCGATCTACGGCAAACATGCCCCATACCACCAATCCGCAGGCCACCGCCCCGGCGGCGAGCCAGTAGGGTCGGGCAAATTCAAAGGCGTTCTGGTCCATGCGAGAAGTCTAGCGGCGAAGAGGGAGAACATTATGTACGCGAATTCGCCCCAGGCAAGGACGGGGAGCAGGAGAAAGCGTCTACGCGTAATCCTGCGGAATTGGCGTCCGGATGAACCACGGCTGGTGACCGTGCGGGAATTTTGGGTTTTTCGAGCAGGCATCCCTTCCAATCACCCGAGCCAAAATCCCTTTACCGCCGCTGGTTCGCGCCCGACAGCGTATCCCTATTCGTATGAGTCCATCCTCCACACCCGACTGGTCTGCCGTGCGCGCTCAGTTTCCCATTCTCAGCCAAGTGCAGAGCAATGGTCAGCCACTGATTTATCTGGACAATGCAGCCAGCTCGCAGAAGCCGCAGGCCGTCATCGATGCACTGGTCCGCTACTACACGCACGACAACGCCAATGTGCACCGAGGTCTGTATGAACTCAGCGCCCGCGCCACAGATCAGTATGAGCGCGCTCGCGGCCGCGTGGCCCAATTCATCGGAGCGGAGGAAAACGAGATCATCTTCACCCGCGGCACGACGGAAGGAGTGAATCTTATCGCTCATGCGTGGTGCTCGAAAAATTTGAGGGCCGGGGATGTCATTCTGCTCACGGAACTGGAGCATCACAGCAATCTCATCCCGTGGCAGCTGGCCGCCCAGCGCCACGGAGCCACGCTCCGCTTCGTGCCGGTGCTGGATGAGACCGGAGCGCCGGATCCTACCGCACTGCCCGCAATGCTGACACCGGAGGTCAAACTTTTCGCTTTCGTCCACATTTCCAATTCACTGGGAACCATCCATCCGGCCGAAGAGTGGTGTGCGCTCGCTCGGAGCCGCGGTATAGCCACCCTTGTGGACGGTGCGCAGAGTGCCGGGCACATCCCTGTGAATGTTAAGGACCTTGGCTGCGATTTTTATGTCTTAGGGGGCCACAAGATGTGTGCGCCCACCGGTATTGGCGCACTTTATGGCCGGGCGGAAATGCTCGACGAACTCCCACCATTTCACGGCGGCGGTGAAATGATCGAAAGCGTGCGCTACGACCGCGCAACCTACCGCGCCGCGCCCGCCCGTTTCGAAGCGGGCACACCCAACATCGCAGGCGCCATCGTGCTTGCCGCCGCATGCGACTACCTTGACGGCATCGGCATAGGACACATCGCCGCCCGCGACGAGGCCCTCACGCGCCGCATGGTAGATGCGCTCAACAGCATCAACGGTGTGCGTGCCATTGGACCGGAAGGTCCGCGCGGCGCACTCAGCAGCTTCGTCATGGAAGGCGTGCATCCCCACGACCTTGTCACCGCTGCCAGCGAATACGGGCTGGCCCTCCGCGGCGGGCATCACTGCACGCAACCGCTCATGAAAAAACTCAAACTTCCCGGCACCGCCCGGGCCAGTCTCTACTTCTACAACACCGAAGCAGAAATCGACCGCATGGCTGAAATCCTCACGGCCATCCGTAAATACTTTGCCTGATGCTGGCTGTAGGTTTTCAGATTTCAGGGCAACGCTCGAAGTCACGTCCTGAACTCTGAAACCTGAACTCACCGGGCGTGTTCCACTTGCCCTTTTGGAGGCACAGGAGAAGTGTCGCCCATGAAAACCGCCATCCTGATTCTGTGCATCAGCATCTCCCCAGTTTGTTCGTTGTCAGCGGATGAGGTGCGGTAATTCACAGACACCGATGGGAGGAAACTAAAGGCGGAAGTGATTGAGACGGGTGCGGACTGGGTAGGTGTCCGGCGCAATGATGGGCAAAAGTTCGTTCTTATGCTGGACAAGCTTTCCGACGATGACCGGACATGGCTCAAGGCGAAGGAAAATGCGGCGGCGGCAAAAGAGCAGGCGGCCGCGGTTCAAGCTGCTATCGTCAAATGGTGCAAAAGCCAGAATGGGCAACAGGTGGGCAACGGCGAGTGCTGGACACTTGCCAATGAAGCTTTCAAAAACTGCGGAGCGAAGCGCCCCGGCGGCGACCTCCGGGTCTGGGGACGGAAGCTGGATTTTCCTAAAGAAAAGCCCCAGCCGGGGGACATCGTGGAGTACAGGAAAGCCAGCTTTTCAAACGGAAGCCGCACCGGCGAAAAACACACGGCGGTGGTGACCGGTCTGGGAAAGAAGAAAGGCAGCCTCCTCATTTCCGAACAAAACTGGAACGGCGTCAAAAAGGTGCGCGAGGTGGAATTCGATCCCGCGACTCTCACTTCCGGTGAGATGATGTTTTACCGCCCGGAAACAAACCCGCGGCCTCGGCTGGGCTGCCTTCAACGACTTCGCCCACGATCTGCGTTGGGATGAAATCCTCAGGTTTCCCGACACCCCAGACAACGACTGCAGAGAGCAGCGCGAGTAGCATCGAGAAAAGCGGACCAGCGAGTGCCACAATGATTTTATCCAGCGGCGTGATGGCTCCCGGCGGCTTGCCGTCGTTGTTTCCGCGTTCGATCGACTCCATGGGCGTCATCTGCGGAAGAGCAACGAAACCTCCGGCAGGAATCCAACCGAGGCCGTATTGCACGCCGCTGATTTCCTTCTTCCAAATCAGGCGGCCAAACCAGATCTAAAACCGGTCGATCCGCGAACCGCGCCATTTCCCGGCGAGGAAGTGACCGAGTTCGTGAACAAAGATGATGATGTTAAAAATCGCGAGAACGATGACGACCAACAAGATCACCTAGAGGGTGGCGGTAATAACAGACATGTCTTAAGGAAAAAGAGCTGCGGGAACCTAGCGCTGCCGGGCATACCGGCAAGTTCATTAAATTTTTTGAAATGCCATCAGCCCAAGCCGCGCGGTGGATTAAGAATTTCCCGCATGACGAAAGCCCGGCGGAGTTCCCTCCGGTCCGAAAGACGGTCCCGGAAGGTGAGCGGAGCGGCGATGATTGGCTTGGCCCCTTGGGTGGCAAGCCGCAGGCGGGTCGCACTGGCGTTGTCGGTGGTGACCGCCTTGGTCTCGCAAATCTGGCGCAGCTTGGCAGCAAGTTCCTGCTGGTGCTTGAGCACCGCAGCCGCCTCGCTGGCAGCTTCCCGCACCGCCGCAGGCAAGGCTGGAGGAACCGGATTCCGCGACAAAAGCGGCGGAACGGCAGCGGGTAGCTGCCATTCCGCCTCTTCGACCTCGTATTCCGGCCGGTAATCTTCTTCCTCCGCAGCCGCAGCCTTTTCCTGCGCAGAGGCCTTGACATCCATCCGTGCCTTGAGCCAAGCGCCAAGCGCCAGTAAGACGATGATGACGATTTGAAATTTATCCTGAACCCAGTCCATGGCTCAATCGGGTAAGATGATCTCAGGCACCTTCGTTTTTCGAAATGCTGGTGCGCATCTCGGTGTCGGATTTCACGTTCTCCATCTTGTAATAATCCATCACGCCGAGACGGCCACTACGGAATGCTTCCGCTAGGGCGAGCGGCACCTCGGCCTCAGCCTCGACGACCTTGGCTTTCATTTCCGCGACGCGGGCGGACATTTCCTGCTCGAGCGCCACCGCGGCGGCGCGCCGGATTTCGGCGTGGGCTTGGGCCATGTTTTTGTCGGCCTCGGCTTGGGCGACCTTCAGCTGCGCACCGACGTTCTCGCCAACATCGACGTCCGCGATGTCGATGGAAAGGATTTCAAACGCGGTACCGACATCGAGCCCGCGGTTGAGCACGACCTTGGAAATGCTGTCCGGAGACTCGAGCACGACCTTGTAAGTTTCAGCCGAGCCGATGGTGGTGACGATGCCTTCACCGACGCGGGCAATGATGGTTTCCTCTTTCGCACCGCCGACGAAGCGGTCGAGATTAGTGCGAACCGTCACGCGGGCGCGGACTTTCACTTGGATGCCGTCCTTGGCGACGCCGTCGATGGTGGTGCGGCCGGACGCGGGATTCGGGCAATCAATGACCTTCGGATCAACCGAAGTGCGGACGGCCTCAACCACGCTTTTTCCGGATCCTTTGGTGGCCAGGTCAATGGCCCCGGCGCGATCCCATCCCAGATCAATGCCAGCCTTACGCGCGGCGATGAGCGCCTGGATAGTCGGAATCACGTTACCACCGGCAAGGAAATGCGCTTCGATGTCGTTGATGGGGATTTCGATGCCAGCTTTTTTCGCCGTGATTCTCGCGTCTACCACCATGCCGTAGGGCACTTGGCGAAGGCGCATGGCCACGAGGTCGATGAATCCGACGTAAGCCCCCGCGAGCCAGGCACGAAGCCAGACACTGAAAAAGGAAATCATGAGGCCGAAAAGCAAGAGGCCGAAAAGGGCGACGACGATGAGAATAATCGTTGGAAGGTCAGGCATGGTAATGGTCAGTTTGATTTAGGGAGTGAGACAATGAGGCGGAACGCGTCGGCGCCCACTATTTCGAGTGCCGATCCTGCTTGAGCTTGGCCGGATTGGCAGAATGCTTCGTAACGCCGTCCGTCAACGCGGACGTAGCCACTGGGAGAGAGCATGGTAATCGCCTCGGCGGGCTTTCCTATCAAATTCCGCGCATCTTCTCCTACAGCCCGCGCCACGGTGGTGATTTCCTTAGTCAAAAAAGCGCGTTTGCCGATGCGGGTTTTGGGTAAAACTCGGAGTTCGATATAAAGCGCGAGCGCTGCGATGCCTAAGGCCGCGGCCAGCGCGACGAGTCCCCCGATGGTTCCGAATTCAAGAAACGCCTTCACACTCCCGGCGATCATCAATAAAGCTCCGATCGCTCCCAATATGCCGCCTGGGATGATTACCTCGACGACGATCATCAAGATGCCGATTGAGAAGAGCAGGATGATCAAAGTCATGCGAGCACCTCCACCATTAAGCCGAATTCCCCTTGCCCGGTGACCACCACCGGTGCGCCAACGTCGGCAAAACCCACTGCCAGCTTAGCCTCGTAGCGTCGTCCGGCAATTTCCACCTGACCACTCGGAAAGAGCGCGGTGGCCGCTACGCCTCGTTGGCCGATCAAAGAATTCGCCCCGGACTCGCTTTCGGCAAAAACGCCCGGCTCGCCTCTGACGGCCGCTTCCAAGATCATCCCACCCCAAGGTCCGCCGCGGGGAAGAAATTTGAGCATCGCGATGAAAATGACGACGGCCAGCAACACCCCGCTTGCCACATTGACTAGCGGTCTGAAAAAAATATCGCCGGAAATTTCGATCGGCTCGTTCGGCCAGAGGTCCGCCATCGACCAAACTAGCGAACCGAGCATCATGGTGAGTCCCGCCAGCGCGAGCACAAAGGTGCCCGGAAAGAAAAACAAATCGACCGCCACCAACACGAGACCGAGGGCGAAAATCAACATCGGTTCATGCCCCGAAAGACCGGCCGCATATTGACCCAAAAAGACCAACCCGAGCAGAAACAATCCGCCGATACCAAAAATGCCAAAGCCCGGCGTTTTAAACTCAACGAAAAGCCCCAGCATGCCGATCCCCAGCAAAATCGGGGTGAGCGCGGTCAGATACTGCGCGAGTTTTTCTGACCAGGTGACCTCCAACATCAAAACCGAATAATTCCCCGCGCCATGCACGCCATCTAGCAGCTCAGTGAGCGTCGCAGAAATACCCGCGCCCAGTAGCGGCTGCGGCGGGTTGCCATACATCTTCATTGCCTCTGTCGCGGTCAGCGAAAGTAGCTCGCCCTTCGGCTTGATCACCTCGTCGTCGATCTTCAGCTCGTAATCCATGTCGATCATCGCGGAAATCACCTCGCCGCGGTAGCCTTTCCCCTCGGAAATCGAGCGGACCCGCGCCTTCAGGTAGCTGACGATTTTTCCGCGCATCGTCTCATCGATCTCGCCGCCGGTCGCGAGCACCGGGGCGGCCGCTCCGATGATGGCACCGGGCGCGAAATGAATCTCGTCGGTGCCGGCAGCGATCAAGGCACCGGCGGAAATCGCTTCGTTATTGATGTAGGTGATGGTTTTCCCCTGAAATTTCTCCAGCGCCTTCAGCATTTCGAAGGTCACATCCAAGGCACCGCCCGGCGTTTCCATGTCGAGAACGACGGTATCCACTTCCTGCTCAATCGCTTCTTTTATACCCCGGCGGAGAATGTAGAGCTCTGGGGAAGCGATTTGCTGCCGCACCGGGATGACGACCACCTTGGAAACACCGACCTTCTCCGAGACAGGTTCCTCGGCCTTGAGCGCCCCAAGCGCCATAAAACTGAGGAAGGCCGCCAAAAGCGTGGAGCTGAATCTGATCACGATCAAACATTGCTCCAGCTTCGCGCAAAAGCAAGCTCGCTGATAGGCCAGACCCCCTCACTCCCTGTTCCGGACCCCGCCAATGACGCCACCCGCAAAAAGTGAATTCCTTTCAGGCACACAATCCGATCAGAAACATCCTCAAGCACCTCACCCGTGGCTTGGCGCTGTGCGTAGCGCTGGCCTTTGTCCCGGCAACCTATGCCGCCGCGTTCTCCAACGGTGGCTTCGAGTCTCCCGGTACAGAAGGAGGTTCGCCCACCGGTTGGACGGCGGACTTCAATTCGTACGGAACGTTCAACGGCGCTGCCCAGAGTGGCTCCTGGGGTCTCCACCCCGGGGCCGGCGCTGATTCCGGCGGGCGCTATCAGGACTTCGAGACAGTGATCGGGACCACTTATCTCGTCAGCGCGTGGGCACAGAACTTTGACAGTGCTGAGGGCAGCTCCCATCTGGATGTGCTCATCGGCACGCCCGGCGACGGATCCCACACGTTCACGTTTCCCAATTACAACACCGAGCACACGACCACGAAGTTTGCGTCCGACGTTACCGACAACAGCTTCCTGGTGGGTGGCACATGGCAACAGTTCACGTTCTCGTTCACCGCAACCGGCACGACGACCCGGATCGGGCTCTACAATTCCTACAAGGCAGGTGACACCGTACACTCGATCAATGTGGACGACGTTTCCGTGGCCTCCTCCTATTTCCAGATCACCAATGTCGATCGGGATCCAGGCACGGGCGAAGTGACCCTCAGGTTCACGTCCATAGGCGCGGCCTTTTACACAGTTTGGGGATCGACCGATCTCGTGAATTGGCAGGATATCGATGACAACGTGGACGGACAGGCCGGGGAGACCAGTTACACCGACACCACCTTCGAACCCGCTCCCGCTCCCGCCGGAAAGAACCGGGTCTTCTACCGCGTGACCAGGAATCCGTGACGGGAAGGGAATATCGATAATCCTGGGAAGAATGGCATCGAAGGTTGCCAGAAAGCCGGCCATCTGCGGTTCGTCGCGCATAGGTCGTTCTTTCGGAAAGAGACCTTGTCCGATACATATGGTCAAACGAAGCGACCAGACCCCCTCACTCCCCGTTCCCGATCCCGCCAATGACGCCACCCGCGAAAAGCAAATTCCTTTCAAGAATTCCTCGCGCGACATGCCGGCTTTGCGTTTCAAGAGAGCGATGAGTTTTACCATAAGCGATGTTCGTCGGGTGATGAGTGGGAGAGAAATCAGTGATTGGTTTTCACGCCGAGAAGAATGGCGGCGGAGCCAAACTATGGTCAAACAAAAATGTGCCCGTTGACGGAGCGCCCGGAGCACCAAGCGCCTTGAGAAACTTTCTGCGTCCTACACCTTCGTAAGTATTTTTGCCTCCATGCTTTCGAATGGTCCTGTGCCGAGTCGGCATGGATTCTTCAGCGAACCGTTATCGGCTTGCCAATCCAGCCGCCGCTAACGTAGTTAAATAAAAAACCAATTGCACCCATGACCTCCATTCCTGCCTTGTCGCTCGTGGCCCTGCTCGGCTTCACCGCCCCACCGCTTGTCGCCGCGCCCTCCCCAGCCGCCGGGGCAGCCGGGACGGAGGAAGCGTGGGTGGTTTATCAGGGCAAGGCCGGCCCGGGCCGGACCAAACACGTCGTGCTCATCTCCGGCGACGAAGAATATCGTTCCGAAGAGGCCCTGACCCAGATGGGGGAAATTCTGGCCAAACACCACGGTTTCAAATGCACGGTGTTGTTCGCCATCGAGCCCCAGACCGGTATCATCAATCCCAACTACTCGGCAAACATCCCGGGTCTCGCGGCGTTGCGCACAGCGGATTTGATGGTCATTGCCACCCGCTTTCGCAATCTGCCTGATGATCAGATGCGGGAGATTGATGATTACTTGAAATCGGGCCGCCCGGTCCTTGGCCTGCGCACCGCCACGCATGCCTTTCGGATTCCCCTCGAACGCCGTGAGTGGCTGCACTACGACTACCGTTACAATGGCCCCACCAACTGGGTTCATCGTGACCCAAACTACGACGGCGACCAGAAGGCGTGGACCGGCGGATTTGGTGGAACCGTAATGGGGGACACTTGGTTCTATCATCACGGTCATCATAATCACCAGAGCACTCGCGGACTCATCGCCCCCGGAGCCCGCAAACTGCCTATCACCCGCGGCCTGCGCGACGGCGATATCTGGGGGCCCACGGATGTTTACGCGGTGCGCCTCCCGCTGCCCGGCGACTCGGCGCCGGTCGTTCTCGGACAGACCATGGATCGCAAAGGCCCTTACGAGGAGAATGATCCGTTTCTCGGGATGCGGCCGACGGACGACGGCGTGGCCGGCGTCGCGCATAATCCCACCGCCGATCGCGGACAGGACCGTTACAATCCCAACGACCCGCCGATGCCGGTGGCCTGGACCAAGAACTACCAGCTCCCGGGCGGCCGGCAGGGAAAAGTGTTTGCCACGACCATGGGATCGGCGACGGACCTTGCGTCCGCCGGCACGCGCCGGATGCTCGTCAATGCGGTTTACTGGTGTGTCGGGTTGGAGAAGAAGATTCCGGCCCACGGGACCAAGGTGGATCTCGTCGGTGACTACAACCCGAGCGCCTACCGATTTCACGACAACGACTACTGGAAAAAAAAGGCCCTGAAACCATCTGCCTTCCGGAAGATGGATTAACGGAATCGGAAACGCCCATGACCACTTGTCGAAGGTTCTTGAAAAATGCGATGGTTGGCGCCGCGGCCGTTTCGGCGGCCATGCCTCTGGCACTGAGCAGTGCAGCCTCGGCTGGGGCTAGGCTTCAAGCGGCCAAGCAGGGAGTAAAGATCAAGATCGTCACGGCGGAGCCACTGCTGGTCTCCTACCCCGGGGGTGGAGTCTGGGTGTTGACGCGAATCCGGACCCCCGCCTAGCGCCCGAAGCCGCCCTTATAGCGATCGAATAAGCCCATGAAAACTTTGCTCGCGATTTTTGTGGGCGGAATCGCCGGACTGTTCCTCGGGACCTTCGGCCTGTATTGCGCCTGCGCTCTCTTCGACTGGATCTTCGACCGTGGTGGTGGAAGCGACCTGGTCGCCGTCGGCTGGGTCTTTATGTTTCTCATGGCGCCCTTGGGCTTATTGCTCGGCGCGGTGATGGGCGGTTTTTTCTCTCGGCGTTCTCTTCGGAAAAAGAAAGCCGAGGAGAGCGGTAACACCTGATTTTTGCTTCGAAATGATGACGATGCCCCCCGTATGGGTCACCTCTCCATGCGTTCCTCCGCCACCCTCCTCCTGTTGGTCGCCAGCGGCCTGGTCGCCGCCGAAGGCTAAAGACCCCCTCACTCCCCGTTCCGGAACTCGCCGACGACGCCACCCGCAAAAAGCAAATTCCTTTCAGACGGGCTCAATCTCTCAGGTAAGATTTTGCCCCGGCGGACCTTGCCTTGGGTTGCCTGGGAAGCGTGGGCTTTCAGCTAGTCTCTGGAAGCCCACGCTACAGTCAACGCATCGCTCCTTTCCATCCTGGTTTTAATCTCGCACGCCTCCTGTCTGCGGGGCATGTTTCGCGCTGAGAAAGTACTGGCCAGCAACTCCGTATTTGCTGATCTTTCAACAATGCCCAACGGACGATTCGTTTTTACCCCGCACTGTGCCGCGCAGGCAACAGTAGCCCGGGCATCTTGCCCGAAGAAAACTGCGGGCTGGATGCCCGGACTACTCAGGAATCAGTGTTTCCCAAAAATAAAATGAACCGTCATTTTTCCATCGCCGGTTTTGTCCTGCTGCACGCCAGCCTTGCTGCTGGATGCGCGGGTTCAATGAGCGCTGCGGAAGCCGAGAAGCTGGAGTTTTTCGAAAACAAGGTCCGCCCGCTGCTGGTGGAGTTTTGTTACAGTTGCCACTCGGCAGAGGCGGAGGCCAAGGGGAAGCTCAAGGCTGGGCTGCGTATGGATTCGCTGAAGGGACTCAGAAAAGGCGGCGACTCCGGCCCGGCCGTCACGCCTGGCGATCCCGCGAAGAGCCTCATCGTGGAGGCGGTGAATTACCGGAACGAGGACATGGCCATGCCGCCAAAGAAGAAGCTGGATGATGCGCAGATTCAAATCCTCACGGAATGGGTGCAAATGGGGGCGCCATGGCCGGGCAGCGATGCCGCGGTGGCCGGGCCGCACGGTAGCGAACCCTACGACTGGGAGAAGTTCCGCACCGGCCATTGGGCGTTCCAGCCCATCGTGAAATCCGCGCCGCCGGAGGTAAAAGACGCCGCGTGGGTTAAGTCGGATATTGATCGTTTCGTCCTCGCAAAGCTCGAGGCCGCAGCGCTGAAGCCTAACGTTTCGGCTGAGCGGCACCTGGTTATCCGCCGGGCGTACTTGGATATCACTGGCCTGCCGCCCACGCCGGAGCAGGTCGCGGCTTTTCTCGTGGATGAATCTCCGGAAGCCTTTGCGAAGGTCGTGGACTCGCTCCTGGCATCTGCTCACTACGGGGAACGCTGGGGGCGCCACTGGCTCGATGTGGCCCGCTACAGTGACGGCCACGGGGGCTTCGGCGATGACCGGGCCCTGCCAAACGCATGGCGTTATCGCGACTGGGTCGTGGCGGCATTCAATGCCGACATGCCTTACGACCAGTTTGTCCTGCGCCAGATTGCCGGGGATGCGCTGAAGGAAAACCCTGATCCAGTGGCGACGGGCTTCTTTGTCGTCGGTCCGACATACAAAGATGACGGCGGCGATCCGGAAGCCAAGGCTGTTTTCGAGGCTGAGACGTTGTCCGACCGCGTGGATACCTTTTCCCGCGCCTTTCTGGGACTCACCGCCGCGTGTGCCCGGTGCCACGATCACAAATTCGATCCCATCACCATCAAGGACTATTATGCCATCGCTGGTGTCTTCCGGAACACCCGTCAGAAGGAGCACCCTGTGTCTCCTCAGGCCGAGGTGGAAGCGTTCGAAGCCGCTCAGGCGGCCATTCGGGACCAGGACAAGAGAGTCAAAGACTTCGTCAACGCCGCCGCCAAACGGCTGGAGAAGAAGCCGAATCAGGTGGAAGCGGTGCTGGAAGAGGAGCCCAAACGCGAACTGTCCGCACTCCGCATGAGGCTGGATGAGCTGAAAAAATCCGCGCCGCCGCCCTTTGAAACGGCGCATTGTCTCCAGGAAGCCGGGAGCGCCGACATGCCGGTGGCTCTGCGCGGCGACCTTCGCAAACCGGGCGAAATGGTGAAGCGCCGTTTCCTTGAAATCATCGCCGGCAAAGAGCCTCCGCCTTTCACAGAAGGCAGCGGCCGGCTGGAACTCGCCCGTTCCGTTGCCGCTCCCAACAACCCGCTCACGGCCCGCGTCATCGTGAATCGCGTGTGGGGCTGGCACTTTGGCGAGCCGCTGGCGCGGACGCCCAGCAACTTTGGAATGCTTGGCGAAAAGCCCACGCATCCGGAACTGCTCGACTGGCTCGCGGCCGACTTCATCGAGCACGGCTGGTCGCTCAAGCGGCTGCACCGGCAGATTCTGCTCTCGTCCACATGGCAGATGAGCAGCCGGTTCGACGAAGAGAAATTCACGAAGGACGGCGACAACCGGCTGCTGTGGCGCATGAATCCGCGCAAGCTCGAGGCCGAGTCGTGGCGCGACAGCCTGCTGGCCGTCACCGGCGAACTGGAGCGCAACACGGGCGGTCCCTCGACCGATGCCATCTGGAACAGCAAGCGCCGGACGCTTTATATCAAGATCAGCCGGGCAGGCGACGTCTTTGAATCCGATGCATTCCTCCGGTTGTTCGATTTGCCTTCGCCCGCGGCCACCAGCGAGAAGCGGGTCACCACGACTGTGCCGCAGCAGTATCTCTTCATGATGAACAGCGCCTTCATGAAGGCCCGCGCCGAAGCCCTCGGCAACTGGATGCGCGAACTGCCGGGAGAGCTTTCGCAGAAACTCCACACCGCCTATCAGCGACTCTATTCCCGCACTGCCGAGCCCTCAGAAATTGACCTCGGTGCCCAGTGGCTGGGCACCAACCCCGAGCCTGAACGCTGGCATCGCTACGCGCAGGTGCTGCTCAGTGCCCACGAACTTATCCAAATTCAGTAACGTCATGAAATTCCTCCAGCACGAACTCGCCTATCGTCTTGCCACCCAGCGCCAGCTTTCCCGCCGGGAAGCGCTTTTCAAAATGGGCGCGGGCATTGGAGCCATCGGACTCGCGTCCATGTTCGGCAGCAATGCCGTGGCGGCGGAACAGGTCTCGCCGCTTGCACCGAAACTGCCGCATTTCGCGCCGAAGGCGAAGCGTCTCATCCAGCTCTTCATGCCCGGCGGGCCGTCGCAGGTGGATACTTTCGACTACAAGCCCATGCTGGCGAAACACAAAGGCGAGCGGCCTGGCATCGTGGATCGCAAGACGCTGCGGAATACCAAAATGGGCCTCATGCCTTCACCGTTTGGCTTCAAGCAGTATGGCCAGTGCGGGAAGTGGGTGAGCGACATCTTTCCGGAAGTGGCGAAGTGCGTGGACGACATCACGTTCGTTCATTCGATGCACACTGACATTCCCGAACACGCCGGCGGCATTCTCATGACCAACCTCGGCGCCCTCCAGCCGAACCGCCCTAGTCTCGGCTCCTGGCTGACCTACGGGCTTGGTGCGGAAACGAAAAATTTGCCCGGCTTTATCGCCATGTCTCCGCGTGCCCTGCCCCGCGGGAAATTCGCCAACTGGGGCAATGCCTTCCTGCCTGGTGCCTACGCCGGAGCCTATGTGAACATCCACGAAATGAAGCCAGAGGCCGTCATCAAAGACCTGAAGAACGCCGGGCTTTCCTCTGCGCAGCAGCGCGAGCAACTCGATCTTCTGGCGAAGATCAATCAGATGCAGTTGGCCCGCCTCGAACAGGATCAAAACCTTGAGGCCGGCATCCAGGCGATGGAGATGGCGTTTCGCATGCAGGCCTCGGTGCCGGAGGTGTTCGATGTTTCCAAAGAGAGCGAGGAGACTCGCAAACTGTATGGCGACTCCGAGTTCGCCAAAGGCTGCCTCATTGCCCGCCGCCTCGTGGAGGAAGGTGTGCGCGTGGTGCAGCTCTCGCACAGCATCGACGGCTACGATATCGCATGGGACACCGGCCACGGCGACATCGTCGGCGGCCACGCCACGCTGGCCAAAGCGTGCGATCAGGGCATCGCCGCCCTGCTCATGGACCTCAAAGGCCGCGGCCTGCTCGACGAAACCCTCGTCGTTTGGGGCGGAGAATTTGGACGCGCCCCCACATCCGAGGGAGACAAAGGCCGCGACCACGATCACTACGGCTACACCGTCTGGATGGCCGGCGGCGGCGTGAAGAGAGGCTTCAGCTACGGCTCCACCGACGAGTTCGGCTGCTCCGCCGTCGAGAACCGCGTCCACGTCCACGACATGAACGCCACCATTCTTCACCTCATGGGCCTCAATCACGAAAAGCTCACCTACCGCTACTCCGGCCGCGACTACCGCCTCACCGATGTCCACGGACATGTGGTGCACGACATCATTGCGTGAAAAGTGGCGCTGGGTTTCGTCTGCGTTGACGATGCTTCAGCATCCGAATAACCCATCCGTCATGGCCGTATTCTCACACCGCAATCCGCTCCTCCTGCTCGCCGGGAGCACGGCGCTCGCATTGTCGCGGCTCACCGCGGCGGAGCCGGTTAATTTCAGCCGCGAGGTGCTGCCGGTGCTGTCGGACCGGTGTTTCTATTGTCATGGCCCGGATGAAAAGCACCGGAAGGCGGATCTTCGGCTGGATGACGAATCGGCGGCGAAGGCGGTGGGAAAAAACGGAGCCGCCATTGTGCCCGGGTCTCCGGAGAAGAGCCTCATCGTGCAGCGAATGTTGTCGAAGGACCCGGACGAACTGATGCCGCCGCCGGAGGCGCACAAGGATCTCACTCCGGCGCAGATCGCGACTCTACAGCGGTGGATCGCTGAAGGTGCGCCGTGGGGAAAGCACTGGGCCTTCACGCCGCTGGTGCGCCCTGCGGTGAAGGAGCCGGGGAATCCGGTGGATGCCCTCGTCGGCGCGACCCTGAAGCGCGACGGACTGGATTTTTCGCCGTCTGCGGACCCCAGCACGCTGCTGCGCCGGGCCAGCCTGACACTCACCGGGCTGCCGCCCGCCACTGAGGAAATGGCCGTATGGCTGGCCGATACGTCGCCTGCGGCATGGGAAAAACAGGTGGACCGCTTGCTGGCCTCGCGGGCCTATGGCGAGCGCATGGCATGGGACTGGATGGAGGCATCGCGCTACGCGGACTCGAACGGTTACCAAGGCGACAGCGAACGCACTATGTGGCCTTGGAGGGACTGGGTGGTGAAGGCCTTCAACCGCAACATGCCGTGGAATGATTTTACCATCTGGCAACTCGCAGGCGATTTGCTCCCCAACGCTACAGACGAGCAGAAACTGGCCACGGCCTTTCTCCGGAACCATCCGATCAACGGCGAGGGCGGACGCATCCCGGAGGAAAACCGCGTGGACTATGTCTTCGATATGACGGAGACCACGGGCACGGTTTGGTTGGGCCTGACCCTGAATTGTTGCCGCTGTCACGACCATAAATTCGACCCACTGACGAATCGCGACTACTACAGCCTGACCGCGTTTTTCAATCAGACACCTTTGACCGGTCAAAGCCGCGACGGCCAGTTGCCGCCCGTGCTGCGAATCCCGCCCGCAGATGAGGCGCAACGACTCGCTGAGCTGGAGAAATCCTTGACCGAAAAACGGCAGTCACTGGAGACGGAACGGAAGGCAGCCGAAGCGCGCAGGCCAGCGTGGGAACAAAAGTTGCTGACGGATGCCGGAACCACCAAGCCGGACGGCCAGCCCGGACCAGACGCTTCGTCGGCGGAAATTTTGCGCATTGCGCCGGAGCAGCGAACGGACAAGCAACGCAAAACTCTCACGACCGCATGGGAAGCGACCGAGCCCGCCCTGGCTACCCTCAGCAAAGAAGTTGGTGAGTTGGAGAAACGCCAGAAAGGGATGGGCAAGGACGGGCCAAAGGTCATGATCATGCAGGACCGCAGCGATGTCCGGAAAACATTCATGCTTTATCATGGACTGTATAACAAACCAGGAGAGGAAGTTCCCACCGCCTTGCCAGGCTTCCTCGCGACGCTGCCAGCGGAGGCTCCGCGCAACCGACTGGGCTTGGCGCAGTGGATCGTTTCGAAAGAAAACCCACTGACCGCCCGCGTCACCGTGAATCGCTTCTGGCAGATGCTTTTCGGAACCGGTCTCGTGAAATCATCGGAGGACTTTGGGGTCCAGTCGGAGTTTCCCGTGCATCCCGCGCTGCTCGATTGGCTGGCAGCGGAGTTTCGCGAATCGGGCTGGAATGTGAAGCAACTGTTGCGCACGATTTTAACAAGCCGCACGTGGAAGCAAAGTTCACGCGTGACCCCAGCGCTGCTGGAGCGGGACCCATTTAATAAACTGCTGGCCCGCGGGCCGCGTTTCCGCATGCCCTCCTCCATGATCCGCGACCAGGCGCTGGCGGCCAGCGGCCTGCTCAAACCCATGGACGGCGGCGGTCCGGTCAATCCCTACCAGCCGGACGGCATCTGGGAGGAAACCACCTTCGGGAACAAGAAATATTCACGCAGCAAAGGGGATGACCTCCACCGCCGCAGTCTCTACACTTTTTGGCGCCGCATCGTGGGGCCGACTATGTTTTTCGACACCGGCTCCCGCCTTGTTTGTTCGGTAAAGCCGCTACGCACGAATACACCGCTGCATGCCCTCGCTACCACCAATGACATTACCTTCGTGGAAGCGGCCAGAGCACTCGCACTGGCGACCGCTGACAAAAAGGAAGCTGGAGCCCGCGTGAATGCCATGTTCGAACGTGTCCTCGGACGTTCTGCCACTGCAGAGCAAGTGGCCGTGCTCCTCAGCGGGATGGAGCGCCACCGGCAGCGCTTCGCCGCCAGTCCGGATCGCGCCGTCAAGTTCCTCGGCGAGGGCACGGTGGTCCCGGCGGAGCCCGAACGCACTCCAGAACTGGCCGCATGGACGATGACAGCCCTGACCATTCTGAACATGGATGAAACCCTCAACCTTGAGTAACCGATGCATCCCATAGACCAGGCCAGACTTCATCTCACGCGGCGCGAGTTTTTCGGTCGTACCGCCACTGGCATCGGCACCGCAGCACTGGCGCACCTCCTGAGCCGCGATGGCCTGCAGGCAGCAGCTACACCTGCGGTGAGCGGATTCCCCGGCTTCGCGCCCAAAGCCAAGCGAGTCATTTATCTCTTCATGAATGGAGGTCCCACGCACGTGGACATCTTCGACTGGAAACCCAAGCTAAAAGAGATGCACGGCCAGCCGGTGCCGGATTCCGCCATCAGTGGGAAGCGATTCAGCACTATGACGGGAGCCGCCGGCGGCAAACTGATGCTGGCTCCCGTAGAGCCCTTTAAGCAGCACGGCGCATCCGGCGCGACGGTCAGTGCGCTGATGCCCTACACCGCGGCAATTTCCGATGAGCTATGCTTTATCAAGTCCATGCACACGGACGCCGTGAATCACGCCCCGGCGATCTCATTCTTGCTGAGCGGCGGCCAGCTGCCAGGGCGGCCATCGCTTGGTGCATGGCTCAGCTATGGACTAGGATCGGAAGCGGAAAACCTGCCGGCCTTCGCTGTGATGACATCGGTGAGCAAAGGCACGAGCTGCGGCCAGATCTTTTACGATTTCTACTGGGGCTCCGGCTTTCTGCCGTCGCGCCACCAGGGCGTGAAGTTCCGCGGAAGCCGTGATCCCGTGCTTTACCTAAACGACCCCGCTGGCGTGGAGCGCGAAATGAAACGGGACATGCTCGACGACCTCGCAAAGCTCAACACCCAGAAACTCAATGACTTTGGCGACCCGGAAATCGCCGCGCGCATCGCGCAGTATGAGATGTCCTTCCGCATGCAGACCAGCGTGCCCGAACTGGCGGACTTCAGCAACGAGCCGGCCTCCGTGCTGGAAAGCTACGGCCCCGATGTGAGGGAGCCCGGGACCTTTGCCTACAACTGCCTCATGGCGCGCCGCCTCATCGAGCGCGGCTCACGCTGCGTCCAGCTCATGCATGCCGGATGGGATCAGCACAATTCCATCACCACCGAACTCTACACGCAGTGCAAAGACACCGACCGCGCCAGCGCCGCACTCGTCATGGACCTCAAACAGCGCGGCCTGCTCGACGACACGCTCGTCATCTGGGGCGGTGAGTTCGGTCGCACCCCCTTCATTCAGGGGAACATAAAGGAGCGTCCCAAATGGGGCCGGGATCACCATCCGTATGCGTTCACCGTCTGGATGGCCGGCGGCGGCGTGAAACCCGGCCTGACCTATGGCGCCTCCGACGATCTAGGCATGGATGCCGTGGTGGACAAAGTTCACGTCCACGATTTCCAGGCCACCCTCATGCACCTCCTGGGCATCGACCACAAACGCCTCACCTATCGGTTCCAAGGTCGCGACTTCCGCCTCACCGATGTCTTCGGGGAGGTCGTGAAGGGCGTCATCGCGTGAGGTGGAAAATAAGAAAAAGGGCGGGCGAAGGACGCGCCGGCAGTGGAAAGCCCGGCTGTCTCCGCCCGCCGCCGCGACGGTTCACGAATCAGGGCGTGACATCCCGCGCCCGGTAGAAAGCGCGCGGGAGGTTGGAGGCCACGGTATCCACATAGACCGTCTGGGCTCCTTCGGAGACCAGAGTGTCGGTCAGTTCCACCCAGCCGCCCGGCTGGCCGGTGGCAGTCATCGCGGTGGAGTAGTCCACCGCATAGGTCCGGCCGGGCCGGGACTGGATGGTCAGCGTCATCGAAGCGCCGTTGGGGGAGCGCACGACGCTGAGTATTTGTCAGGGGCGCCTGCCCGACCGGAGTCGAGATTTCCCCGATTTGGCTGTTGCTCAAGGCCGCGCGGTAGAGGCGCACATCGTCCATGAGGCCATCGAAACCTTCCGTCGTATTGTGCCGCGTGCCAATGTTCATGAGCCCGCTGCCGGGTCCAGCGGCGGGAACCCCGGGTCCGGAGAACACCAGTTGCCCATTGATGAACAGCGACATGTCCTGCGCTCCGGTCCCGCGATTCCGCCATGCAACGTGAGCCCATTCGTTCAGCGCCAGCGTCATCCCCGTATTGTGCCAGCCGGTGGTTTGATAATAGCTGAGGGTCAGGTCGGGGGCTCCGCCCACAGCCGCGCGGTTTCCGATGGCCGTTTCAAAGTTGTCACTTTCGCGGCTGGTGAGGCGCTCCAAGCCGGCACCCTCCTGCAACGTCTTCGGCTTGACCCAGTAGGTGAGCGTGAACGCATTGAAGGCGAGCGAACTGTTGCCAGGCACGTTGATCCCCATATTGTTAGTGGGGGAGGTATTGGCGAGCAAAAGGGCCTAGCCGCCGCCCGGGCTCTCGCCAGCAGCCTCGAATGCGGGGCCGTTGAGCAGCGTGCCATGATTGTTCTCCACGGAGCTGTCCTGAGCGTCCCCCTCGCACTTAAGGTGGAGCACAAGGTAGGTTGACGCGGGCGGGCCGCTCAGGGGATTCGTGCCGGCGGCGACTTCGGCTCCGTCGTTGATGCCATCGTTGTCGGTGTCGGCCAAGAGCGGATTGGTCGTGCGGGTGACTTCATCCCCGTCGTTGAGGCCATCGCCATCGGTGTCGGCCACCAGCGGATTGGTGCCGCGGGTGACTTCATTGTCGTCGTTGAGGCCGTCATCGTCGGTGTCGGAATCGTTCGGCTTCGTCCCTAGCAGCCTGTCGGACTTAGAAGCCCCGTTTTTCGGCCCGGAAAATTCTTTTCGTTTCGGCGGCAGGAGTTTTTTCCGCTAAAGTCACTCTCAGTGGCCAGTTTGACCTTGAACAGGCGCATGAGGCGCATTTCCGGGGGCGTGATTTCCG
>CAMAUV010000066.1 GCA_945861415.1 Akkermansia muciniphila
ATGACGGCGGCGAAGACACGCTGAACTTCTCCGCAACGACCACCCTCGGCCACATGGTGAACCTGACGCTTATCAGCAATCCGGTGAACGCGAACCTAAGGATCGACTGGCTGGCCGGGGTGCTCATCGAAAACCTGGTCGGGGGTAGCGGAAACGACACGCTCACCGGCAACAGCGTGGTCAATGTATTCACCGGCAACGCGGGCAATGATACGATCAATGGCTCCGCCACTGGCGACGACCGCATCAGCGAGACCCGCGATGCGAACTTTGAGATCAAAGACGTCACTGCAGTGCAGGCCCTCCTCACGGTGAACGGCAGTGAAACCGATACACTGAACAACATTCATTACGTCACCCTCAATGGCGGGGCCTCCGACAATACTTTTGATGCCAGCGACTTCGGTTCGCTCGCCCATGCCACCGCCAACTTCCTCGGTAGGGGCGGCGACGACACCTTTATTGGTGGTGGCTATTCGGGCCTTCTCTTCATCGGCGCCATGAACTTTACCGGAGGCTCGGGAGATGACACCTACGTCTTCGATATGGCGCTGAGGTCCGTGAACATCATCACCGAAGAGACTTTGTTCTCCAACAATCTGCATGACACCATCATCGGAGCCGGCGGAGGTCTGGTAAATCTGACCATCTCCGATCCTCAAACTCCTGACATCATCAATTACCCGAACTTCACAATTCAATTCACATCCGCCTTCTCAGTGGAACACACGCTATGAAAACGTATACCTTTGACGAATATGGGAGGCTGCACGGAATGGCACTGCGTCTGAGCCTGTGGCCGCGAGCCGCGTGGGGCTTCGCATTCATTTTCCTATTCGCTGCGGCCGGCCTGCGCGCCCAGTCCTTCACTCCCGTCATCTCCCAGATCATCCCCGCCGAGGACAACTCTTCATACTATGACCATGAGAGTAGCCTACCCGCCGTTATCTTCATCAAGAACAACGGCACAGTGGCCGGAACGATCTCCGGCTTTTTTCTCACGGACAACACAGCGGTAGCGAACAAGTGGAGAATTCCAAACTTAACTGCGCAGGGAGCTCCACTAATCTTGAAAGCAGGCGAGACAATGGGGCTTTTCGCCTCAGGCAAAAACCGCACCACAACCCCGCTGGCTACGAATTTCCTGCTGCCCTGCGGTGCGACCGGTTATCTCTACAATCCTCAGCTAAGTCTAACCTCGCAGAAGGATGTGGCCGGCGAAAGCTGTCCAGAGTGCATCGATCTCATCACGCCAAAATCCATCTCAGCATGGATTGTTCCTACGTCAACCAATCCGGCTGCCACTTCCGGTGATTGGCGGCTGCCTGCATTTACCGCTGGTCAATGGAACCGTGGAACACCGTGCCTCGGTTATGACCGTGAGCCCCTGAAGGACGGCATGATTCTCTATTCCGTCTTCGACACCAACACGGTCGACACGCTGAACCGGGTCATCTTCGACCAGACTGATGTGGTCCAGCACAACGGCTCATGGCCTGCCCTTTCAACCGGCGCGTCGGCGGTCAGTGTTCCGAACGCCACGCTGCCGAAGGTTATCGAGAACATTGGATTCGCCGGTACTCAAATCCAGCAGAGCTACGTGCAGTATTCCCATCACGCTGAACTTGATCCCTCTACAGCCAGTCCGGCTGGAAATTACACATGGTCCGTCTGGATAAACCCGCTGACTACGAGCCTCACTGGCAGTGAGGTCATCTTTCGCAAAGGTGCCGATCCCGCTACCGATCCCAATAAAATCGCCGCAGGATACTTGCTCACCCGCACTTCTACTAACAATCTTTCTATGATGTTGCAGATGCCGGGCTTTAACGTCACGGCCACCACCGCCACCGGAGCCATTTTGCCTGATCGGTGGCACCACGTGCTCGCGACCTTCACTAGGGGATCCGCAATCGACAATTTGAGCATCTATCACAACGGCGTGCTGCGTGCCTCCGTCGAAAAAGAACGCATGGTTGTGGCAACCTCACAACCAATGTATCTGGCCCGGGGCATAGAAAGGGGTCCGATCAATTTCACTGGGCGTATGGACGACTTCGCCACATGGAATCGCGCGCTCTCCACCGACGAGATCGGGCTGGTTTATGGAATCGGGAACTCCGGACGCCGAATTGATGGCCTGGGTGTAGCGACCGACCTCATCACTGTGAACAACTGCATTACCACCGCCGGTAGTGCCACTGTCACCGGACCCGTCGGCAGCACCGTGAGCCTCTTCCCCGGCCAGTGGATCAGCGGAGAGTCTCTTGCGGGAAACGCCCGCGTCGTGTCCATAGTGAATGGATCAACCTTCATCATAACTCCGCCTGCCAGCAGCACCAAAAGGGAGGTCACCCTGACTTGCTGGGGTGGCAGGCAGTTATTCGCGCCGTGCAATCCCATTGATGTGGGCGCCGCTATGCGGGGCGTGAACACTAGCCTCTATGAACGCATTGCTTTCACCGCTCCGTCGGCGGCTTTGATAAGGTCCATGACCCTGCGGGTGAAATACGAGGACGGCTTCATTGCCTACATTAATGGGGTGGAAATCGCCCGCCGGAATGCTTCTACACCCGCCCCGGTCTGGAATATGGCAGTCGACTCGGACCGCCCGGATTACAATGCCCTTTTGCTAGAGTCCATTCCGGTGCCGCCCGCGGGAATCAGCGCGCTGACCGCGGGAACCAACATTCTGGCGATTCACGCCCTAAACGCGACGTCTAACGACCCGCGGTTTCTTATTTGCCCTGAACTCTGCTACGACGCACTCGGCCCGGATGACTGCGTGGTCTCCACCAACGGAAAGTATTTCTGGATCACATTCCCAGGCAATGCTCCCGAAGACACTACCACGCCCCTCGAGCTCAGCGTTTGCATCACCGGAGCCGCCGGAACCACCGGCAATGTTAGTGTGGCGGGGCTCACTCCCCCTTTCAGTCAGGATTTCAGTCTCCCTGCGAATGGCCGGGTTACGGTTGTGCTGCCAAAAGCGGCGAGCCTCGAAAAGAGTGACCTCGTTGAGAACAAAGGCGTGCGCATCTCCGCCACTCAAAACGTCGCCGTTACCGGGCGCACGCGCATTGATTACTCGACCGACACCTTTATCGCTCATCCCATTGACTGTCTTGGCTCCAGCTACCTTACACTCTGCTGGCAGAATTCATGGACTGGTTTGCCCGAGCTCAACGGCACCCAGTTCGGCATCGTGGCTACCGCGAATAACACGAACGTCACTATCAAACCCAAGGTCGCTACCAATGGCCATCCCGCCGGCATGCCTTACAACTTTGTTCTCAACGCCGGGCAAACCTACATGCTGCGGAATGTGACTGATTCTCCGGCTGACCTCAGCGGAACGGAGATCACCTCCGACAGCCCAATAGCGGTTTTCGGTGGCCACCGCTGTGCGAATGTATCTGGCAAACTCTTCTTCTGCGATACGGTGCTGGAGCAAAATCTGCCGCTGTCTCTCTGGGGCACGGAGTATGTGGCTGCCATGCTCGCAACCCGCACCAACAGCGAATTGATCCGCGTCGTAGCCGGCGAGAACGATACCACCATTTCAATCAATGGCGTCGCGCAGGCTCTGCCCCTGAATAAAGGCGACAGCCGGGACTATAATGTCGCTGGTGGTGCCGTCGTCACATCGAACAATAAGAAGTTCCTCGCCGCCCACATGTCCCGCAGTTCGGACTCGGACGCGGTGGACTCTTCTGATCCGTTCCAGCTCAATTGCCAGCCGACTTCCAGCTGGCTGTCCGGCTACCGTTTCTGCACCCCATCGGCTGCTGAGTTCACCGCCAACTACGCCAATGTGCTTTGGAAAAACAACGAGATCGCCGGGGTGAATTTCAATCCCGCCCCCGTTGCCTTCGGGCCGGTCATTCACATCGTCGGAACATCTTACTACTACCGTCAGGTCACGCTGGCTCCTGCCACTGTTTATACCACTAGTAGTCCCCTGCAATACTCCAGTGGACGCAATCACGGCATTGAGATTTATGGCTGGGATGAGTTCGACTCATATGGCCACAGCGGCGGCATGTCCTTTACCGACACCATGCCTCCCATCATTGCGCAGTGTCCTCCGGACATGACGCTCTACACTGTGAGGGTTGCCGGTGCCGCAGAACGCGCAACCATGCCTGATCTGAAGTCCAAACTTCGCATCACGGATGCCTGCTGCTCGTCGGACCGTGTTGTCGTCGTGCAGACTCCGTCACCGGGCACGCTGCTGGCCTTAGGGCAATATGATGGGACGGTGCGGGCTACTGACTGCAACCAAAACACCGTCACTTGCGCCTTCACTGTTTACGTCCGTAGCGATCCGCGTCAGCAGGCGTTCGCGCAGTTCGGTAATCAGCAAACGGAAGCCACCAGCTGGGGCTGGACTGCCGATCCCGATGGCGACGGCATAACAAATGAACAGGAATACCTGCTCGGCACCAGCATGACGACCCGTTCCTCAATGCACGAAGCCCTCACGTTCGTCGACGGTGGTCTCAATGCGTCCAGCGACGTAGTTCTCCGCGTGCGGGACGATGATCCCGGCCTCGACTACTCGCTCGAAGGTAGTCATGATCTCGACGGATGGTTCGGGGGTTACGGCTACTTCCGGGAAGTTTCATCCGCGCCTTCCAGTCTACCGGGCTACAAGATCGTGACTCTCCGTCCGACCGAATCGTCGGGTGCCCGCCGCTTTTTTGGACGGCTGCAAGTTCGCCGGAATTAGCGGCTCGTCGCGAAGAGAATGCCAGGTAGCTGGACTCCTGTCTTTCCATGTTAGTCGCGGTATAAATCATGGACTTATAAGCGGCTAAGCTGATGCGGCGTCGCGGGACGCGCCCACGGGTTTCTTCATGCTCTACCTAACTTCTGCGGCGGGTCAGGCAAACCAGAGCGCCGGCGAGGGATAGAGCGGTGGTGCCCGGCTCCGGGACGGTGGTGAGGCGCAGGGTCCAGCTTTCCAGCACGTGAACGGCTCCAGTGGACAAATCCACCGCGAATAAGCGCCATGAGCCGGTGGCAACTTGGCCTGTGAAAAGGTCAAGACCAGCATTGCGTGCACTGGTGTCCAGCACCTGCGCAGGGTCTGCGCTACGGCCGTCAGCCTGCCACGTTCCCTCCAGAGGGGCGGTCAGTGGAATATTGTTGGAGCCGCTAACCGTGAGCCGGTAGTTGTGGAAGTCCGCTCCAATGGAGCTGAAAGTGACGTCCAATGGCTGGTTGTCGCTGTAGCCTGCGGAAGAACCGTCACGACGGCCGGGACGGTTCGCCAGAGCCGAGAGGCTCGTGCCGTTACTCAGGTAAATATAAAGGTCTCCAAGGAATGGCTGATGAAGCGAAGCGGCCGTAACGCGGATGTCGACCTCTACTCCGAGGATGCTTTGGCCCGGTGCGTTTACCGCTATGGAACGAACGAGACCGGAACTGTCGCCGTCCGGAATGACGGCATGGGCCATGTCCTGAAAACTGAGAACGGCGGCAGAGGCGCTGCTGAGGGTGCCTAGCAGCAGGATCAGTGCTCTCATGTTATGGAACTAGGTGCGCTGGGAGGCAATCTGCGGATGAAAGATCTCATGGTCCAAATTCATCGAGGCGATAGTAGCGCCTAGGAGGAAGTGGGCCTGGATCGATTACGGTGATTGCTCCGTTGGCAGGGCAAACTGCAGGACTTCCAAGCAGTGTCCACACTGCCAGATCTGAGGAGGTCTGCCAGCGGTAGATACGCCCAGGGATGCCGGATCCTCCCAGACGGAGACCCGCTCCTTCTGTAACGACTCCGACTATATTCACGCTGGGGCCAAGCGGGATGGTAATGACGACCGCCACGGTCCCTGTGACGCTTTGACTGCCGTCAGTGAGCGTGTAAGTGAAGGTGTCAAGCCCTGCTGCTCCGATGGCAGGTTCGTAGATCAGCCATCCATCCTGCAGCGTCACACTTCCGCCCAAATTGGTGGCGATGGACTGGACCGCAGAGACGGAGAGAGGCCCATTGCCGCCGGTAGCCAGTCCGGCGAGCGCGGCTCCGGTGACTTTTGTGGAAGAACCCACATTGCAGGCAAGCGTTCCATTGCCCGGGATGATAGGAAGGACAGGCTCTTCGTAAACAATGGTCACGGTGTCGATCATCGACGGCGCTTCTCCCGGCGGGGTAGCGGTGATGCTCAGAACGTAAGTGCCTGGGTGGCTGAAGCTGGCATCAGTGTCTTTGTTGGCGGGAGCGGTGAAGGTCACCGTGCCGGGGCCGCTCACTTTCTCCCATGCGACGGTGATTTCGGTAGTCTGATAGGGACCCGGGCATACGAATCCGGTGAGAATGGCTGGGCCAGGTGGGATGACAGTCATGTCGAGGGGGGCAAAGACGCCAAAGGCGCTGGGACCGCCCGGGCTGGGGACACAAGGCTGCCAACTGGCGGCGTCGCTCCATGAACTGCGAGTTGCGGACGGGTTCATGATCTCAAGCGAAGCTCCGCTGCGCGCGGAGGGATACCAGTCTCCCTCGTAGCGGAAGTCGAGAATGCCCAGCCCGTAGGAGCCGGTTTCCAGACGGATGGTCTCTCCGTTATTGTCCAGACGACCGCCAGTCCACTGGGTGGCAGTAACGCCGGGATGGCGGGCGGCAAATTTGACGAGGTCGTTAGTGATGACAGCGTAGCCGCCGGCATCGACAGTGAGGGAGGGAAATGCAAACGTGATGCCGCTGTCAAAGCGCACCCCGGCGAGGGATAGCGTGGCATTACCGATGTTCCTGAATTCAATGAACTCCGGCCCGGCGGAGGGAGCATCGAACATGATCTCGGTAATGCGCAGACTGTTCATGACGCCTATGTCGGCGGAGAGATCACTGTCGTTCGAGAATCCTGGAGTGGGAAGGGCGAGATAGGCGGCGGTGGCGCTGCCGTCGGGAGTTCGGCCCTGGCTGACATCGGGATTGCCAGGGAGGACGAAGACGTGGTCCAGGAGTGTGCCGGAGGCGTTGAGCAGCGTGATGTCGTCGCGCAGGCGACTCACTTTAAAGTCGAGGTGATCCGCCCCGGCGGCACGATCGCCGTCAGCGATGAGTTCGAGGAATCCGCTCGCGGGGATGAAGCTGAGCGGCGGGAACTCGTTTGCGCCCGGTTCATTGCGGAAGTCGTCGGTGATGTTCCAGCCGGCGAGGTTCACGGGTTTGCCCTCGCCGTTGTAGAGCTCCACGAAGTCGCCGGCGACGATGAGGTTATTGCTGCCGATCCATTCATTGATGCGGACGAACGCGCCAGTGCCGAGTTCGCAAGCGGCGGTATTGGCGGCGGCGGGGGTCGGCGTGCTGAGCGCCCAGGTATTGCCCACGCGGGCAATCGACATGCCGGTGATCTGCGGGCCAAAGGCGACGGTGTCGAGATCAGCGTCGCCCGGAGAACGGAAGTGGATCGTCTCGCCGCTGCTGTTGATTTTGAAGGTGAGATGCGTACCATCCACCAGCAGGCGCCCGCCGGCGGGAATGGTGGTGCCGGCGGCGAAGGTGTAGATCTCCACGGGCTGGCTGTCGGCGGTAAGCAGGGAACAGCCGGCGAGGCTGGCGTCTGCGGTGCCGTAGTTGTGGAGTTCGATGAACTCTTCGCCCGCGGCGAGCACTTCACTGAGCACCACGGTCGGCGCGTCGGTGGCGACATTGAAGCTGAGGGCATAGCCGCCGTCCACCCACACGCCGCTGTCGTCTTTGGCCACGATGGTGAGGCTGTGGCTGCCAGCGGCGAGTCCGGTGAGCGTGAGGGGAATGGCGATGGGGAACTCCGCGCTCTCGCTGCCGCCATCGAGCACGTACTTATAATGGGTGAAGCCGTAGGTCCACGCCGACTGGCCGTTGGGTGTGAAACTGCCGCCGGGGCCGACGGAAAGTGAGACATTCGGCGGCCAGACGCCGCCGGGAGGGGCGCTGACGCGGATAGAGCGGTGCGCGATGTCCATGTCCGCGCCGAGGCCGAGCGCGGGCGAGCAGGCGAGCGGCTGGAGCGCGGCCACGACCTGGGCGACGGTGGCGGTGACCGGGTTCGGGATCAGCGCGAGGTTGAGCATCGGATCGCCGGTGCGGTTGCCGGTGGCGATCGCTTCATCGGGCGGCGCAGAGGGGAGCCAGTTATTGGTGAGCACGAGTGCGCTGTTGGCGGGCACCCAGTCGCGGGTGAGGCTTTCGGCGTCCCAGATGATGTTGCCCTCGAGGTGGAAGCCGCGGGCTTCGCCGACGAACCCCTCATCGTCGAAGTTGATGACACCTGACCCGGTGTCTTCGCCGCCTGTTCTCGTAGTGCGGACGATGGTATTATAAAGCAGCACCGCGGAGTTGCCGGATGCGGGGTCGGCGGTCGCGACGCCGTTATTGCCCTGCTTCATGGTGACGGCGTTGTCGCAGTCGTAGAAGAGGCAGTTGAGCACCGTGACCTGGCTGCGGTCGTTGTTGTCCTGGCCGCCGGAGATGGCACTGGCGCTGTCGGGGGAGCCATTGCGGTGCGCGTGGAGGAAGACACAACGCTCGATCCATGCGTCCGTGCTGTCGAGATCGAGGATGTCGTCATCGGAGCCTGCGAAGGTGCAGTCGCGGATGTGCAGGATGGGACCGGGGCGGTTGCCGCCGGTGAAGTCAATGCTGTCATTGTAGCCTCTCGTCTTGCCGAAGTGGCAGCGCTCGATGATGCCGCGTCCGCCGGGGGCGATGCCTCCGCTGCCGTGAACCGGTTCGAAACCGGCGGTGCTGGACGGGAAGACGCAGTCGCTGATGTAAAAGCTGCTCGCGTCCACTTCGATGAACGGCTCGCCCGGATTGAGGAAGGTGAGGTAGCTCAGGACCACGTTAGCCCCGTTTCGGGCGTGGACGGCAGTGTCGCCGTTGTTGGCGAAGGTGGCGTAGCTGACGACGCTGGCCTCGGCGGTGGCGCCACTGATGTTGATGCCATTCCATGTGCCGGTGGCCGCGGGATTGGTCTGGAAGCGAATACCCGCTGCGCCGGTGCCCTGAGCGAACATGCGTCCGCCGCCGGTGACGTTGATGCCGCTGCCGGGAGCGACGAAGACGGTCGCGCCGGGTTCGATGGTCAGCACCACGCCGGCCGGCACCGTGAGGTTGGCCGTGACGTTGTATGGTCCGCCGGCGGCGGTCCAGGATTCAGAGTCGGCGAGGATGCCGGACTTGTTCACGCCGGGGGTGTCGAGCCAAATGCTGACGGTCTGCGTGGCGAAGATTGCGCCGCTTTCATCGTGCGCGGTGCAGACGAGGTTGTTGAGGCCAGGGGCGAGCGAGATGGCGGTGCCGGCACTCCATGAGTTGTCGTCCGCGCCGGTGGAGCCGTAGGGATTCGTCGTCACCTTGATGCCGTTCACTTTGACCTCTGCGGTGCGGGCGGGGTCGAGCTTGCCACCCAGTCCGCCGAGGTTCGTCGGCGAAGTGGTGCGGGGCAGGCCGCCCTGTAGCGTCAGGGTGGTAGCGGCGGTGAAAGCGGTGGGTAGGAACGCCTCAATGGTTGTGCGCCGGGTATCTAGGAAAGATTTGATGTGCGTGCGGATGGCATCGCCATTGGGGGTAAACTGTGTGCCCATCCACCGGTTGTCGAGCAATTGGTCCACCGTCGCGTCGAAGGTCGGCTTGAGGAAGATGGTGTCGAGATACTGACGCAACGCGGCTTTGAACTTCCGGCCAGTCACCGGGTTGCGGTAAAACTTGTTCATCTGCGGGAGAGTGGCGTTGTCCGTCGGGTAATTAGGCTCGGTACACTGATAGATGGAAAGAGTAGGCGGTGCGATTTCGTCGCCGAGTCCGATGGCGTTCAGGTTGAAGCAGGTATCGAGGTCGTGAGCGATGATGCGGCAAAGTTTGTCGGCGGCTCCGAAATAGACGGAGTAGTCATCGTCATCGCCGTTGGCCATGTTGGTTTCGGCGTGATTGATTATCGTCGACATGGCGAGGAAGCGGCACCACTGGTCAATGTCGACAGTGCCCGCGATGGTGGTGTGAAATGTCTCGGCGGTGCCCGCGTTTAGGGATTCCATCCATGCGTGGAGGTCAGTCCAGTCGTTTTGAGCGGCATTGGTTTGCTTCGTATAGCCTTGATTGACATAGCCGCCTTCTGCCAACCCGCTGGGCCCAATGACTGGAAGGGAGGAGATTCCCCAGCGCACGTTGCCGCGGATTTTTCCGTAGGCATTTCCATCCTCATTTTCAGGGAACCATTCTCTAATGGTATCGCCACCGCGCGATATAAGATCGCAGTAGTAGCCAAAGGTACGGTTTCCATTCGAGTCGAGAAGCCGATTCTGTCCGTTCAGGCGCATGCCCACCACATTTGCTTTTTCGACGGGTATGCCGCTGGACTCGAAGAGTCGGCTCGCGAGAAACTGACTGTAGGAGTATTTGTAGTTCAGGGTAAAGGCAGTCCGGCCATTCCAGGGAGTATCTCCGGGAATTTCCATGCGGAGGTTCATTGGGGTGTCACCGCGGCTGCTGTTGCCGCGGGCGCGGATACTGCCCCTGTAGCGCACTTCATATTTTCCGCCCTGCCGGAAGATCAAAGTGGCGTTGCTCGCCACGTTGCTTTGCCGGTTGGACAGGCCGGCATTGAACGCAGAGTTGTCAGCGCCCGTCAGCACCAGCTGGTAAAGCGGGCGGTGGTCTGTCCACACATCCTCATTTACCTGATAGAGGCAATTTGCATTCTGGCTGGAACCCGTGCCGGCAAGGTCGAGGGTGGGTGGAGGCCATGTCCGCTTGAGAGCAGCGGCATCGGTGGCCTGAACGTAGAATTCCACGACGGTGTTCAAGGCCTGCGCTGGCAGGACTGCTCCATAAATGCCGTCACCGACAACTCCGTCCCCGCGCAGGCCATTGTCGGCCATGGGCACAGGAGTGAAGTCGGCCGATTCTGGCACGGTGGAGTTGCGGCCCCACGTGCGGTAGTAGACGGTGGCGTTTACGCCGCTATCGAGTTCATCGGTGATGCGAGCGGTGACATACACCTGCTGAGTCCGGTTGGGGACAGTCGGGCTGTGGATAACATCGCGGATGAGCGGGGCGCTGTCGAGTTGGGCCGCCGCAGCATTGGGGGCGCCGGGTGTAGGCACCGCTGCGGTCCAGTTTTGTCCGGTTTTGTTTGTGAGGGCGATGTTGATGAGTTGAATTGAGGAGCCTCCCGGATTGTCAATTTCCACGTCTGGATCTGCTGTAGTGACCCACTCGAGTCCCGGGTCCGTATCTAGACCGCTGGCGGGGGTGAGCCCCGGTGTATTGGTAGCATCCCAGACGTTTACGATTTTACGTAGAGCCCAGTCTCCGGAGTCGGAATAGGGCACTTCGTCCACTGTTTCGTCCTCCGCGTTTCTAAGCCGGATCAACTCACCTCCATTGCTTAGGCTGACCGCGGATCCCCAGGCTGTGCTGGTGACATTGGTGGCAGCGGGGTATTTGGTGTTGAAGCTGGCGAGGTTGGCCGGAATGGCTAGGTAAGCTTTTGTGGTGATGAGTGTGCCTGGCGGAAAGGTATAATTGATTCCTTTCGTAAAGGCCCAACCGGTGAGATCTACAGCAGCATCGCCGTAGTTGTGGATTTCGACGAATTCCTCGAGTGCCCCGCCTCTACCGGGAGGATTATACATAATCTCGCTGATAGCGATGGTATTTTGGGCGGCGGAAACGTTTAGAGTTACGATGGCGACGCTGGACTCCGTAATACCGTCATTGGCGCGATAGGTGAATATGATGGATCCGGAGAAGCCTGTGGGCGGGCTGTAAGTGAAGGCCCCGTCTGCATTAAACACCAACACCCCCTCAGCCGGTGGGGCGATGAGGGTCGCAGTCAGGCTGCTGTTGTCCACGTCGGTGTCGTTTCGCAGGACACCGTTGGCAGCGGGAATTTCCAGCGGCGCATCCATGCGCGCTCCATAGATATCAGCGGTGGCAACCGGAGCGTCATTCAAAGCGTTTACGGTAATGTTGACTGTGACTGGTGCCGACTGGCGGGTCCCATCGCTGGCGCGGTAGGTAAAAGAATCGCTACCGAAGAAATTGGCGGCTGGTTGGTAACTGAAGCTGCCATCAGCCTGCAGCGATAGAGTGCCATGGCGAACGCCTGCCTCCAACAAGGCTGTGATTGGCTGGCCTTCGGGGTCGGAATCATTGGAGAGAGCACCCTGCGCGGCGGTGCGGGAGAGTGGAGTGTCTTCGTTGACTGTATAGGAATCTTCGCCGGCGGCCGGGGCCGCGTTAAGTGCGATGGTCACGGTGGCCGTAGCAGACTGGCTGGCGGTGTCTTTGGCAATGTAGGTGAAAGTGTAGATGCCTCCTGTAGCGGCACTAAAGGAGAATGATCCGTCGGAGTTCAGGGTGAGATCTCCGGTGGCTGGCGGGCTCACCAGTTGGACTGTGAGAACCGTGCCGGCATCCACATCAGTGTCATTGGCAAGCAGTCCCTGGCCTGTAGTAACGACAAACGGCACACCGGGATCACCGGCGTAGCTGTCATCCGCGGCGACTGGCGTGTCATTGACCGGCTGAACCGTGATGGTGACGGTGGCCGGGGCGCTGCCGCGTGTGTCCACGGCACGGTAGCTGAACGTATCAATGCCGTTGAAGTTTGCACTGGGGACATAGCTGAAGGTGCCATCCGGATTGAGCGTCAACTGGCCGTGGGAGGGCTGGTTGATCAGTGCGGCGGTAAAGGGATCGTTCTCAGTATCGGTATCGTTCGCAAGAACACCGATGGCGGCCGTGCTCACGTTGAGCGTTGCATCCTCCTGAGTGACATAGTCGGGATCGGGTCTGGCTTCAGGAGGAGAGTTCGGGCCGGTGATGATATTGATGTTTACCGTGGCCGCAGCGGAAGAAAGAGTGGCGGTGTCGGTGGTGCGGTAGGTGAACGAGTCCGGTCCGGTGTAGCCGTTGGCTGGCGTGTAAGTGAAGGTGCCGTTCAGGTTCAGCACGAGCGTGCCGTGTGCCGGCGGGGCGACGACCGCTGCAGTGAGAGTGGCGGTCTGGCCGGGATCGGGATCGGTGTCATTGGCTAGCACACTGGCGGGAATGGCGCGATCAAGGCGGAGGCGGAGGTCGAATGAGAGGTCGGAGCTGGTGGGCTGATTCTGGTGAACCTCGACGGCGATGAGATTGTCCCCGGACCGCAGGAGGCCGTCCGGCACCGTGAAGTCCTGGGTGGAGTTGTCGTTCACGTTACCTGCAGCCAACTGGTCAAAAGTGACCTGGGTACCGGGCGCGCCCATGTTGGCGGTGCGACCAACTTCCACGCCGTTGATGTAAATGACACCACCGTCGTCATAGCGTAGCTGGAGCGTGACCCCGGTAACATTATGGACGTTGGTGATGTCCAGCGTGCGGCGGAAGTAGTAGGTGATGAACTTGTCTCCGGCGCCCTGATTAAAAACGGGATCGGGATTGTCGTTAATGGTCGTCACCTCGTCGCTGTCACCGTAGCCGAGTTCCGCGGCCCCGATTTTCCAGTCGGCATTTTCACTGTAAATTTCGGTGCGCCATGCGTTGCCAAGATTTCGATTCGCAGGAACCAAGGAGTCGAAGTAATGCCAGTCCGCCGCCCCATACGGCAGGACTTCATCAATGGCGGTGCTGATAGTGGTGGCAGTCACCACGAGCGGTGTGTTCTTTACCGCGGTATAGGCGTCGTTATTCGCCGTCGGAGGGTCGGGGAAGTCAGTGATATTAATGGTCACGGTGGCGGGAGTCGACTGAGCAGTCCCGTCGGTAGCGCGATAGGTGAATGAAGCGGAGCCAGCGAATCCGGGATTCGGGGTGAAGGTGAAGCTGCCGTTAGGGTTGAGCACCGTGGTGCCGCCGGTGGAGGTGCCCAGCACGGCGGTGAGCACCGTCGTTTCCACATCGGTGTCATTTTTCAGCACGCTCTCCTCGACGCCGACGGCTAGGACTTCGCCTTGCGGCGTGAGATACGGGCCGTCGTTCACGGCTAAGGGAATGTCATTTACCGCTGCAACGGTGATGGTAACGGTGGCGGGCGCGCTTTCGCCGGTGCTGTCTACCGCGCGGTAGGTAAAGGAATCAGTGCCAAAGTAATTGGACGCAGGGAGGTAGTTGAAGCTGCCATCCGGATTTACCGTAACAGTCCCGTGCGACGGGTTGCTTGCTTTCACTGCCGTCACCGGAGCGACACCCCTAGTGTCGTTGGAGAGGAGGGAGACGCTGCCGGGAACGACGAGGTTCACGTCATCGAAATTAATTTGGAATGATTCCTGAGCACGATTAAAGCCGGCCGTGCCAGCGTTGGCGTAGCCGCCCAAACTAAGCGTGTGGTTTCCCGCGGACAGCGGGATGGTAAAGGTGCGCTGCTGCCAGCCGGTGTCCTTTGCGCCGCCGCCATTTCCATCTCCTACGAGGAACGCTACAGAGGGGTGAGTGCTGGGAGCGGTAGTGGTGCCATACTGCGTGCCGTCGATGTCGCAGAGGACTTCCTGGTATTCTCCGGCATCGTAATCTTGGCCGGACAGCATGCGATAACGGAAGGTGAGGGTAATCGTCGCGGGAGAGGCGAGGGAAAAGGTATGTCTCCATGCAGCGGAAACAGAAGTGTTGCCGCCAAAGGCAAAAACGCTGCCCATTTCTAGCCTGAGGGCTCCGGTGCCGCTGAATCCGCCGGTGGCGGCATAGCTCTGGAACTCAAAATCGGCGCGGGCGGTGCCGAAAAAGGCGTCGTCTAAACCAACAAAACCAGAGGTGGCGGAGGGGGCCAGCCTGAAGTCGATGCCAGCGTCGGAACTGTTATTCGTGTTCTGATTCAACTGAACTGCAAACACGTTCTCCCCGTTGAGGAATGCCGAGGAAGGAAAAGTGATCAGATTGTAAGCTGTCTCACTACCTGCATTGCCTCCTCCCAGTGCATCCGGTTCTATGGGGACGGCGACACTCCAGTTGGACCGGCCAATTTCATTGCCGTTGAGATAGACGATGCAGCTGTCATCAGCGAGCACGGAGACAGCCCATGTGCTTGCCACCGCCGCGTCGGCAGTTGTGATGGTAAACTTATTCCGGAAGAGGTAGCCGTTTACGGTATTGACCCCGTTGTTGCCGGTGATTCCTTCCAAAAGATTGACTGCTCCGGCAAGGCCGTCGATCCCCCCGGCCTGGATCGGCATGGGGGCGGTTTTCCAAGTGCCCCGGTTCGAAGTGGATGGGTCGAAGGCAAGTGCTCTCCAGTTGTTGCCTTCCTCATCCACCGGATACTGGTTGTTACCACCGGCTGCGCTGGTGAGGAGACCGTCGTTGTACTGCCAGTTGGCAGGCAGGGTGAAAGCTGAGGCGCTAGCATCGAAGTTGGCATTGATGACAGTTACCGCGGAATTGCCCGCAGCGACATCCTCCGGAGTGGTAAAGCTGTCATCCACCGCTGTGGGCACAGCAAACAGGGAGGTGGTCAGGCTGGCGAGGATCAGAGAAATTCGCGATTTAAATCGGGTAGGATGCATGAGTTATTAGATAGAAAGAAGGATTTTCTCGAAGAGGTCGAGGTTTAAGTTCCGCATGCATCCGATGCTAGGACGCGGATCCTGAGATGATCAATTAAAGGGAACCTCCGAAAACTGCTTTTCGGAGTTGGGTTGATAGTGTTTGTTCGGTTTGAGGTGTGGCTGGTTTCATGTTGGCTCCTTTTGTTGGTGTTTCTTTGACGATTAATTGTTCATCTCCGAGTTTCCTGAGGAGCCGTAATGGATTCATCCTTGTGAGGCCGGGCCGGACAGAAAATCCATTACGCGAGCGTGGATTGCGCCAAGCTAGAAGTATCAGGCAGAAACGCCTGTTAGGCACGTATGCTACCGACTCGTATTCAGTGTCGCCCGGAATCGCATGAAGCGCCTCGGTTCGTGACTAATGCCCATGCGGTCACGCAAGATCATTACTCCGGGAGCCTCCGAAACTTTGATCACATCGTTCCGGCTCCAGGGTCTCTCCGTTTGGTCGCCGACTTCTGCCGTGAGAGAAGCATCAAGAGCTAGAGAATTGGGGCGCACCACAGCCGTGAGGTGATGATCGCTCAGAGCCGCGAGGCCAAAGTCAGAAAGGTTGCTCAGACGAAATTTAGGCCCGTAAAATGCCGCATCGGCAACACGGGGATCGGCCCCAAGGGCAAACTCCATGAGATTCGGAAGTCCATCACCGTCGGCATCCGCGGCCACATCGGCGAGCCCCGAATTCATTTCAGATTCGTTGAAGCGTGAGTTCAGCCAGCCTTCGTAGGTGATTCCCGAAGCAGCCTCTCCGCCGCCGAGATATTGCACAAAGATCAGTCCGCGGGTGTCGTAGCCGTCGCCGCCGCCGCCGGTGTAGGCGATAGCTCCGTTGATGAGCGCTGGACTGACTTCGAAATGCCGCAGGCCATCCATATCATAGCCATCTCCGCCGGGGCCGCTGGCGGTGAAGACCGGGGAGGCAAAATCAGTTGAGCCGTTGAGAGAAATATGAGTGGAGCCATCCACATCGTAACCGTCACCACCGGCATCGGACGAAATAAACATGGCTAGCGCAGCAGTAGCGCTGGTTAGGGCTGCATGGTGGGTGCCACCAAGGTCGTAACCGTCCCCTCCGGATTCACCTGCAGTGAACATCGCCAGCGGGGCAGGTGCGGTGTTGATGGAAGCATGGACTGTGCCGTCCACATCATAGCCGTCACCGCCTTGATCACTTCCGCGGAAGAGCACGACTGCATAGGCGTCTCCACCGACCGGAACGTCAGTAAATCCACCCGCATCGTAACCATCGCCGCCGGTGCTGCTTCCGCGATAAACGGCGAACGGCAAGGGTGCTTCGGTGAGCGTCCTCATAATGAGCCCTCTTACGTCAAAGCCATCGCCGCCAGTGTCGCTTCCCTTATAAACCGCGAGAGTGCCGGGTGAAACCGGGGTAAGCGGGAAGTAGCGAACTCCATCCATCGCGTAGCCGTCGCCCCCGGTTTCGGACGCTGAATAGGCAGGCGAGGCGTTGGTGCCTGCGCCGATTCTGACAAAGAGAACTCCCTCCCGGCTGTAGCCGTCGCCACCTTCGGTCAGAGATCCCGCCGAGTAGGGGGCGCCGGGTGCCTGCTGTCCGCTGATGGACATGTGTATGCTTCCCGCATTGCTAAAGCCATCACCGATAGAGCCCGCAAACTGCCCCAGCGCTGCCGTGAGACTGCCCAAGAAGAGCAATGCCGCGGCGCTGTGGGAGCGGGCACTTGATAAGCGCATGAGGAATGGTCAGATTATACCCTGGGGAGTCTTTTTGGATGACCAGAATCTTCAGATCAGATCAAGGGCTCGGAGCCGTGCGCAGGCCACGAATGCCAGGATTGCGCACCACCCCGCCGATTAGGGTCGCACGTTGGGAGACAGGCTGGGCGACTTCTTCGAAACTACCGCCGCGCAGGGCATATGCCCCGGCGGCGGGCCAGCCGGCTACGTCATGCAGGCCCGTGGCGGCGAGGGCGCCGTCGCCATGTTCACCAGTGAAGGCTATGTCCGGTACGGTAGCCAGTCCAAAGCTCCAACGAACTACCAGTTCGGCGGTGTTGCCTGTGAGGTCCATGACCCCGTAATAGCCGGCACCTGACTGGATACGCGGCGGGGTAGGCCCGCTGTAGGAGGACTTGGCAAACATACCTACGCGGCAGGGCCCGAGCACAGAACCACCTGCTGGATATTTCAGGACAGTGGTGCGGGTCCATGCGTTGCCGCCGGATTCGTTGTAGTTTACAAGGGGGCGTTCGTTGGGCGTCCCGTCGTCGGCGAGGCCTTGGCTCCAATTCACCGGGGCGCCATAGGGCAGCAGCGGTGCGTCTGCGGTGCCCCATGCGAATTCGCCCGCAAGGGGGGCGACAGGGCCCCGGCACACCTTTTCGTATTCAAATTCAGACATAGGGCGCAGACCGGCCCAATCAAGGTAGACGAGGGCTAGGGCCTCCGTGTTTACGGGAGGGAACGGCGGGGGTACGCCCAAGACGGTATTGTTTGTGGTGATAAAAGCCCGGTCCGGCGTCAAAGCGGTGACCATCGGACGGGTCGGCACAGGGGGCACGTCATTGGTAGTGGGAAGAAAATATGGGGTAGGGCGGGGCGGCGGAATGTCCGCACTGGTGAACTGTTGGCGTGCACGGATGGGTTCCGGCACGTCAATTGGAGCCTGCGCTGTGTTGGAGGTAACGTCGAAGTAAGTGTAAGTGTGAGTGTTACTGGGGAAAAGAGATGTGGTGTTGAGGAAAGCAGCCCACTGGTGCTGGCTGGCCTCGTACTTCATCGTGTAAAAGGCGCTGAAACCGTTGGGGTAAGTAACTGGAACCGCGGCGTATTCTCCGGCGGGCAGGCCATTCACTGCGAGGCTGCCAGCTACCGGGCCAACGCTGATAGGGCCGGGACCACTTACGGTGAACGGCGGTGCGGTTGTGAAGACACTTCCTGGGGTTTTAAAGCCATCGCAAAGGGTGCCGGTATCTTTGTTAGTGTTGTTGCGGATGACGCCGTCGCCAAGCTGGAAGGAGCCTTGGGGTACGTAGACCATTTCAATGGCGTGGACATCAAGGCTGACGAGCGCGGAATTGGAGACTCCGTCAGCAGCGTAGTCCCAGCGGAGACGGACGCCGTTGAAATTGTTGTTCCCGCTGCCGCTGGTGGCGCGGTAGATGAAGCATCCCACTCCCTTGGCTCCGGTGAGACCCATGTCGAGCGTGGCACCTGCCGGCGTGCTGTGGACGGCTTCATTAATGTCCAGCGAGGCTGTTTTCCATGCATTGTCGGCAACGTGAAATTTCACGAAGACCCATGCGGCGTCGTGGTTGGCAGGTCCGTTAGTCAGGCGCCATGAGTTTTCCCAGCTAAGATCAAACTGCACCATCGCAGTCCCCGCGGTGGTGTTGATACTCTGCAGCGTGACATTGCTAACATTAATATTGTTGGCGGTAGCCGTGGAGACGACGGCCAGCCCTGCAGCAGTGAGGGCGGCCTTGATAGAGCAGTCGCGTTTGTTCATCGGAAAATTTATTGGAATGGGATAGGGAGATTACGGATGGGTGGATCAGGTATTCAAGGAGGTCTTTAGGCAATTGTTCGGAAATGGTCAACAACTGAGTTTTCCGAACCAACGACGGGCAATTTATTACCACTACCGGGATGAAGGCATGGTTGGAAAGCAGAAAATGGGAATTCCGGCACCCGAAGCGCTGGAAGCAGTGCCTAAAGGGAGGAAAACTTACGGCGGCCACGCACTTATAGCGCAGTTCCGGGCAACCGGAAGCGAAGGCGGACTTGATTCTCTAGGTCGCTCAGCAGGGTTAGGACCCCGCTGATTTGTTCCGAAAGCATCTGCACGACTTGCCATGAGAAGGAACCGATGCGTTTGGAGCGGAGAGCCTCGCTCAGGAGCGTGCCGTTGTCGCTCACGATAAGCACGCCCTCATCGCCGCCGGTGGTCAGCGAGATGCGAATGGTGCCGCCGGTTTGGTCGGGGAAGGCTTCTGTGAGTGATGAGGTGATGAGTTCCTCAAGGATAATGCCTAGGGAAATTGCGACTCTCTGCTGCAGGTGGATGGAATTGAAGGCGGTTTCGATCTTCACGCGGTCTGCGGGGATTTTACGGCTGTCCAGCAGAGAGCGTCCGAGTTCGGAGGTATAGCGTGCAAAATCTACGGCGTCCTGTTCTCCATTGATCAGACGGTAGATGAGGGACACGGCGGTCAATCGGTCTTTGCCGGCCAGAATGGCAAGGCGGGACTGAGCGTCCTCGCTGCGGTCAGCATGAAGGGAGAGCAGGCTGCTGAGAACCTGGAGGTCATTGCGGGCGCGGTGCAGGGTGACTACGGGTCGCGGCGGGGCTTCTTCCGCGGGTGGTGGCGCGAGAGCAGGCAGATCGCTGAGGATAGCGATGAATCCTCGCGGCCCGGCGGCTTCGTCATAGGTTGGCACCAATTCGATCAGCATCTCCGTCGTGCTGCCGTCGCAGCGGTGCACTGGTGTGCGAGCCCTCCAGCAGCGTTCGCTGGTCAGTGCCGCGGTGATTTCTTCGCTGAAGGACTTAGGATTCTCCGGACGGAAGAGGCGGAATAGTCCACTGCCCTCCAGTTCTGCGGATTCAGTGCCAAGCAGTTCCTCTGCGGCCGTGTTTAGGCTGGTAATCCGGCCGCGTTCATTCGACATGATCACGGGCGAGTGTAGGTTGCGCACCCATGCCGCAGCGTTGTCTGCGGGGGAGGCCGACGTCTTTGCCTGGCCTGCTGCCTGGCTCACATCTCTCAGCACCAGACCGTAAGCGGGGCAATCGCCGGGAAGTGAAACCATGCGGGCCTCAAGGCTGTGCGGTTTGCCTCCGGGTAGCAGCACCGTGGTGAATTCGCAGCGAGTCTCCGCGCTCGGATTTTCGTTAAGCCGGTCCACCATAACATCAAGCGGCAGAAGATCGGCGATAGCGGGCAGAGCGTCCTCCAGACGCATCCCGCTGATGGATGCTCCCGAGGGCAGGATAGAAGCAAAATCGCGCGCATCAGAATGGTCAAGGATGAGGCCATGGGCGTCGATGCGCAGCACGCAGTCCGGCACGGCGCGGCTCCAATCGCTGCTTCGCCAAGCGGACTCAACAGGAGCTGGTGCTGGTGCCGATACTGCGGGCAGGGGATGAAAAAAGCACGAAGTATAAATTGGCACGCCGTCTTCATTCTTGAGCACGGAAAAGCTCAGGCTCACCGGTCGCTGCGTGCCGTCTTTGGCTTTGAGGCTTGTGATGAATCCCATGGAGCCGGCATTGTCCGGCCGGGACGCCGCCTCACGGATGCGCGTGGCATGATCCTCTGGCAGAAAGGTCGCCAGAGTGGCGCGCCGCATTTCAAGTTTATTGAGCCCGGTGAGCTGCTCAAATGCGGGATTGGTTTCTGTAATGTTCCCTGAAGCATTCAGGACCGCGACTCCGCCCGCGCAGGACTGAAACAGGCTGCGGTAGCGGGCCTCACTGGCCCGGAGGGCCTGATCCTCCAGACGTGAGTCCGTCACGTCAGACACCGTGAGCAGCAGCCGGTGATTGGCAAGTTGCGAGGGGCGAAACTCCAGCTCTTTGACCATACCGCCGACCGTGCGCATGGAGCATGTCCAAGCCCCATGACGACGCCACACGCGCTCCCACCATTCGTCCAGTGCCCGCCGTTTAAACTCCTCATCAGCGGCGCAGGCGCGCTCCAGCCATTCCGTCAGGCCTCCGCATTCAGCTACGCTGAATCCCAGCAGTCTTTGATGCTGCGGATTGGCATAGACCAACTCAGCCTCTTCATTTAGCACGATCATACCAAACGGCGCGGCCTCCGCGATTTGGCGGAAATCGTCGTCGTGTGCAGAAGATTTGGCGGAAGGGGAGGTTGTGGCTTCGGATGACATGGGTGGCGGGGCAAAGGTTTTAGTGGATTCGAGGCCGAGGAGGATCAGTCCTTCCAGTGTGCCGTCAGAGCGGCGGTGGGGCAGGGCCTTCCAAGCGACGGAATGATCGTCGGGCGCAGGCGTCAGGAGAGAAGGTCCGCCATCAAGCGGCCAGAGTTCTTGGTGGCGCGGCGCGGCGAGCGTGAGCAGTTCCAGCACTCGCTGGCGGCACTGTTCGCGGCGAGACTCGGGTGCGAGCACATTCCAGAAAAAAGTTTGCCCCTCCGTGATCGCATGACCCTCGGCGAGCGCTTTTGCCGCCGCATTCAGCCGCACGATGCGGCCGCCGGTATCCAGCACCGTGATGAGGGCTTCGGGGGCATTCAGAATGGATTGCACAAGGTTCTGCTCAAATACGGCCTGCACCTTGTCGTGCCGGTCACCGGCAATGATCGCGCAGGAAAGGATGAGCCCGCCGATGCCGCCGGCTGGATGCAGCCACGGCTGAATGTCCCAGCGCACGCAGTCTTGGGTGCCATCCGGCCGCACGAGGAGGTCATCCTCCATGCGTTCGCGATGCCCATTCAGACAGCGTTCATAGAGCTTGCGCCAGTCGTCATGGAGGTCAGGGAAAATCTCGTAGTGCGAATGCCCGGTGAGTTGCAGGCCGTGGAGCTGGAACTCCCGCCGCCAGCGGGCGTTCACGGCGACGTAATTGAGATCTGCGTCGAGCACCGCCACCGCCGCGGGCAGTTGCTCCAGCAGCACCTTACTAGCGGGTGAAGTCCAGCCGTCATGCGGAGCGGTGGCAACTCCACGACGCGGCCGGGCCGACTTCTCGCGCACGATCGCACTGAGGCGCGTGGTCAGTCGCTCCGAATCCAAAGGGAAGGGCATCACGTCATCCATGCCGTAATCCGAGGCCTGGCTGCTCAGCATGACACCACTTCCGGAGGAGATACCCAGCATGAATGGCTGCGCTTTTCCACTGCCGGCACGCACCATTTCCACAAAATGCTCCATGTCCCCCATTTCTATCGAAACCGCGCCCACCACGACTTCATGACCGTCAAAGAGCTGCATGGCTTCCGCGTAATCTCGGCACGCGTGAACCTCGCATCCAAGCCGTTGGAGGAGTCCTGTCACCTTCAGCCGCACCGCATCATCACCCTCAATATTCAGTGCACGCAGGCCGCTGCGGGTGGTCGGCGTATTAAATATAGCTGGCTTGGTCATTTGGGTTAGTTTTTCGCAAATCTGCGCGCTATTTCCAAGAAGATTCTTGAGCCTGATATAATAATCAAAGATCATTAAATAGTCCAGGCCAAAAAAACTGGAGTCATTACAAACTTTGAGAATGTTGCCCTGTTGTGTGAAGAATTGGCTGCAGAGATAGGCGACGGTGTCACTTTTAGAACTAAAAATATCGCATACTTTCTTTCAGTTTACGCCCGGTGCCGACCGCTGGCATGCCCCGGAAGTATACCACGCGCCAGAAACTGATTAGGATCGGGGCGCCGGGCGCATTGCTCTCTGAATCTGCCTTCACCGGTGCAGTCGGATCCCGAGATTGGTCGAAATTCTGTACGATTTTGACCTTAGCGATGCGAGCTAAACTGCGAAAGGCGGGGGCACGGATTGCACGGATAACGCAGACAACGGGGAGATGGGGCATTCAGACTGATGACGCAGGCGTCTCTCAATCGTTGGGTAAAAAGATCGACAACTCATTAAATATAAATGTAATACACGTGGCTAGTGGTTCCCATTCTAGACCGTAGGAGACGGGAAAAAGTCACGAAAAAGGCCCCGCAGCGTTATCCACTGCGGGGCCTTGAATTTTGCGGAAGACTTACCAAATGGTGCCGAAGTCGTCTCCGAGGTCTTCGTCGAACTCGCCGCCTGCAGCCGCGAGTGCCGAAAGCAGGTCGTTCTTCGGCGCCTTTTTGACCTTCGCTCCCTTAAGCGGCTTCGGACCCGGATCTTCCTTCTTCTGCAGCGCCCGGCGGAGCTTCTTCAGGGCGATGTTCTGGAGCTGGCGGATCCGCTCCCGGGTCACCCCGAATTCTTGGCCGACTTCTTCCAGCGTCTTGGGCTTTTGGCCCATCAGGCCAAAGCGGGCGTCGATGATCTTGCGCTCGCGCTCATCCAGCACATCCAGCAAGCCATCCAACTGGTCGTGCATGTTGCGGTGCGATAGAATTTCATGCGGTGTCTGCGCACGTTCATCACCGATGATTTCGCCGAATTCTGTGCTGTCATCGTCGGAAATAGGCGCATCCAATGAGGCTGGACGCAGACTGGCTGCCTTTAGCTGGGCCAGTTTCGCGCGCTCGATTCCAATTTCCTCTGAGAGCTCGTCGTCCGTTGGTTCGCGCCCTAGGTCTTCCGACATGGCCATGGACACCCGGCGCATTTTGGAAATCTTGTCTACCATGTGGACCGGCAGACGGATGGTCTTAGACTGGTTGGCTAGCGCGCGCTTGATGCTCTGTTTGATCCACCATGCGGCATAGGTCGAGAGTTTGCCGCCCTTGTTGGGATCAAAACGCTCCACGGCTTTCATCAGGCCGATGTTTCCTTCCGAGATAAGGTCCAGCAGAGGCAAGCCGTAGTTGGCGTAGTCCTGCGCGATCTTAACCACGAGGCGAAGATTGGCCTTGATCATGTGGTCGCGTGCGAGCTTGCTGCCCTTCTTGATGCGCGCGGCAAGTTCCACCTCCTGCTCGGGAGTGAGGAGGGCGGTCTTACCGATTTCACGAAGGTAAATTTTTATACCTCCATCGAGTTCTAAGCTGGCCATGGTAACGAGGTTTGGGAACGAGGGTTATGGGTTGAGAATGAGTCTTACGGACAAAGTGGTCAGATATTCGCGGAAAAGTAGCAGGAATTTAAGCGGATAGCATAAATCCTAGTGGATGACGGCAGCATAAGTGGTGAGGGTTCTTCGAACTCCCTTTCGACATGCCTAGCTATATTATCTTGAAATCGAAGTGAGATGGGCAGTCAATCCTTTTTTTGGCATTTTTCTAAAAGCATGTAGTGAGAGGCAACGGATTGCTGGACCGTTTTTTGTTTAGTTTTGGCTGAGGATTCCGGCCTCGAATTGGGCCGGGGTTTGGTAGTCGAGGGCGGAGTGTTTGCGGTGGAGGTTGTAGTAGGATTCGATGTAGGCGAAGAGTTCGGTGCG
>CAMAUV010000067.1 GCA_945861415.1 Akkermansia muciniphila
CGTGCAGCGCACGGCCGTCTCCACCTCGGCAAGCGAGGCGTTTTCGAAATTGGGCATGACGACCGGGCGGCTCACAACTGCCTGGTAACTATGTCAAGTTATGGAAAGTACAAGTGTTAGGATCGAAAACTTTTGAGGATGGGTCTAACAGACCAGGTTCTGCGCCCGGCTGGAGCCATCCGAAAACTTCTGAATTGACTGAAACGGCGGTCACCAGAGCATCGTATCAAGCCAACTCATCTTGAATCATGGCAAAAAGCGCATCTCTCCTCCCCTACCTGTTGCTGCTGGCCATCGCTCCCCTCGGTTTCGCGCAGGGATTGAACATCCGAAAGGACGACGCCAGCGGCACGATCACGGTCCACCGCGCTGATGCTGCCAAAGATGTCGCGCCGCTGCTTACGCAGAACGCCGCGCAGGATTTTCGTCCCTACCTGCACCCCATCATGGCTCCGGATGGCAAGGGTGAGCTGACACAGTTCAGTCCGGGTCATCATAAACATCAGACCGGTCTATACTGGGGCCTCACACGCGTCAATGGGCGCGACTATTTCCACAACCCTAAGGGTGACTACTGGCGGCGCGTCTCGGCGGAGGTCCTCAAGGGCGAGGGCGGGGATGTGAGTTGGCGCACCGTTTATGCCATGCTCGACGAGGCTGGTGCCGTGACCATGACGGAGACGCAGACATGGACGATGTCGATCAACGCGGCTGGGCAGGCGATCCTGGATCTGGCGTGGAACGGCAAGGCCGGGGAGAAGGATGTCACTGTTTCCAAGTATCCTTACGGTGGCATGTTTCTGCGTATGCCATGGGAGAAGGGTAAGCGCGCGCACGTGATGACCGCAGCGCGCGTAGTCAACGAGAAGGCAGAAGGGAAACGCTCGATGTGGCTGGATGTCGGCATGGAGATCGCCGGGCGCGATGACGATGCGCACTTCGCTATCTTCGATCACCCGCAAAACGACGGCTTCCCAAACGCATGGCGCGTTGATGGCCAGTTTGGGGTCGGGGCCAGTCGTGCGATTCAGGGCGACTGGTCGATCGGTGCCGGTAAGGACAAGACCTTCCTCCACCGCTTCGTCATCTACACCGGCAAGCTCAACGAGAAGGATATCTCCGACCAGTGGAAGGCGTGGAGCGGACAGAAGAACAACCATGTGCTGTGGGGCATCGCGCGGGAGGAGGCGAAGCAGGCGAAATTCCTCAACCCGGATGAGGCGGTGGCGGCGATGAAGGTGGCGGACGGCTTCGCGGTCAACGCCTTCGCCGCCGAGCCGATGATCACCCAGCCGATGGCCTTCTGCTGGGACGACCGCGGACGAATGTGGATCGCGGAAAACCGCGATTACGAATCACGCGGCAAAGGCTTCTCCAATTCCGGGGACAGCCGCATTCTGATCCTCGAAGACACCAATCTCGATGGCGTCGCCGACTCGCGGAAGGTCTTCCTCGAAGGCATCCCGTTCCCTGCCGGAATCGCTGTCGGCATGGGTGGACTGTGGCTCGGCACGCCGCCGAACCTGCTGTTCGTGCCCGACAAGGACGGCGACGACAAGGGCGACATGGATGCCATCGAGGTGCGCCTGACAGGTTGGGGAATTCGCGACCGCCACGAGACGCTCAACAGTTTTCACTGGGGCCCTGACGGCTGGCTCTACGGCACTCAGGGATTCGCCACGCCGTCGAAGGTCGGCAAGCCGAAGGGCAAGGGGCGCTTGTTCAAGCACGGGGAGGGTTTCCCGGATAATTTCGAGTTCGATGGTCCGGCAGTCGATATCGACGGTGGTGTGTGGCGCTACCACCCGACGAAGGATCGTTTCGAAGTGGTGGCGCACGGTTTCAGCAACCCATGGGGCATTGACTACAACGCCAAGGGACAACTGTTCATTACCGCCTGCGTCATCCCGCACCTCTGGCACGTGATTCCCGGCGGCATCTACCACCGCCAGGGGGGCAGCCATTTTAATCCTTACGTTTACAGCGACATCAGGACCATCGCCGACCACGATCACCTCTCGGCGCACGGCGGTGCCAGGGTTTACCTGTCCGACGCCTTCCCCGAACAATTCCAGGGGCAATTGATCATGGCCAACCTCCACGAGCACTCCGTAATGGTGGACAAGCTCGAGCCGTCGGGCTCCGGATATATCGGACGTCACAGCCCGAACCTGCTGGATGCCAACAATGCCCAGTGGATCGGCTTCAGTGTGGAGATCGGCCCCGATGGGAATGTGTATGTCCTGGATTGGCACGACGCCGACATTTGCGGCCAGACGGTGCTCCACAAGGAAACCGGCCGTGTGTTCCGCATCGCGCCGAAGGAATCCCGCGCGAAGGATTGGAAAGGCCGCTATGGCGATCTGATGACGTTCACAGATGCGGAGCTCGTGGAGTTGCAAAAGAGCCCCAGTTCCTGGCACGCGCGCCGGGCACGTGTTATCCTGCAAGGGCGCGCCGTGGCGGGCAAGCTCGCGCCGGAGACGCACGGCAGCCTGCTCAAGTTGGTGACCGACACCAGCAACTCCGAGGATCTCCGCCTGCAAGCCCTGTGGGCGCTGCATGTCACCGGCGGGGCCGCCGCGGACCGTTTGCTCCCTTTGCTGGATGACAAAGAACCGCATCTCCGCGCTTGGGCGATCCAACTGCTGTGCGAAGACAATGCGCCGCCTGCTGCTGCGCTCGAACGCTTTGCCGCAATGGCCAAAAGCGATCCTTCGCCAGTCGTGCGGCTCTACCTCGCGTCCGCGATGCAGCGTCTCACAATTGAGCAGCGCTGGCCGATCGCCGCCGGGCTTCTCAGCCACGACGGAGACATCAGGGATCACAATTTGCCGAAGATGCTCTGGTTCGCGATCGAGCCCATGGTGGCAGAGGCTTCCGGTAAAGCCCTCGACATGGTCGCTTCCGGCAAGTTTCCCATCCTCCAAAAATACGCCGCGCGCCGCGCCGCTCAGGCAAATGCGCACGGCACCGTCGTCGCGCTGCTCGCCCGCACGGCGGATGCCGCAGTTCAGAACGAACTTCTCGCAGGCATGCTCGATGGCATCGGGGGCGGAGGGAAGCAGATTCCTGCACCCGAAGGCTGGGCGTCCGTTTACGAAAAACTCAAGTCGTCCCAGGACCAACCCGTCGTCCAGGTCGCGCAGCAACTGGCCCTGCGCTTCGGCGATGACGCCGCGACCGCGACCATGCTCGCTGCGGTCAGCGACAACAAAATCGATGCCGAACCACGCCGCCAGGCGATCCGCGGATTGGCCGCCCAGCGCAATCCGGGGCTCGCGCCGAAACTCACCGCCCTGCTCGACGACGACGCGCTGCGACTCGAAGCCATCCGCGCCATTGCCGCCTTCGATGACGAGGCCATAGCCGGTGAGGTGATGATGCGCTACGACCGCTTCTCAGCAGATGACAAACGTGCCGCCGTGCAGACGCTCGCCTCACGGCCAAAATCCGGCTGGCTGCTCGCGCAGGCGATACGAGACAAGAAGATCCCGCGCACCGACATCCCCGCCTACATCCCGCGCCAGTTGCATCGCGTGGTTGGTTCCGGATTCCTCGAAATCTGGGGCCCTGTGGACGAACTGCCCGAAGCCAAGGCGAAGTCGTTCGAGAAGTATCGCCAGCTGCTCACTGACGATGCCGTGAAGGCGGCGGACCCGCATCGCGGCAAGGAGGTTTTCGCCAAAGCCTGCGCCACATGCCACAAGATGTACGGCGCGGGCGGCGACATCGGCCCGGACATCACCGGCTCGAACCGCGCCGACTTGAACTACATCCTCGACAACATGCTCGACCCGAGCGCCGAAATTCCGGAAGGCTACCAATTGAATGTAGTGACCACGCGCGACGGGCGCAACTTCGGCGGCACGGTCGGCAACGAGACTGATAGCCAACTCGTCCTGCGTCAGGCCGTCGGCGGGCCGGTGACGATCGACAAGGCCGACATCCAGTCCCGCGAGCGCCTGAAGGTGTCGATGATGCCTGAGGGTCTCCTGGCCACGCTCAAGGACGACGAAGTGGTGGCGCTCATCCGCTACCTGCGGACCACGCAGGCATTGCCGGAGAAGAAGTAGAGCGAGCAGGGGCCGCCGCCGCTGGCCAGCGATGCTCAGAGGGAACGCAAGGATGGGTTCCATGCGGCTAACACGAAAATTCATCCTTCATGATCCATCCTCTTCCTACCCTTCGCTTCCCCCTGCCCCCGCGCTCCCCGGCCCCACGAGAGAAGCGTATGCTCCCCGTCCTGACCGCATCCTTCCGGCGCGGGTTTCTGATGATGCACTTGATTCTCTGTGCGGTGCTCGCAACCCGGGCAGCGGCGGAATCACTCGAATGGTCATCGTTGCCCGCCTTGCCCGATAAGCATGGTTTCGCCGGGCCGCTGGCGGGCGTTTCCGGTGGCGCGCTCATAGTCGCGGGCGGCGCAAATTTCCCGGACGGCTATCCATGGGATGGCGGCAAGAAAGTTTTCCACGACCGTATCTTCGTGCTGCCGTCGCCGGATGGCCAATGGCAAGTGAGCGACACTCGACTTCCCGCCCTCACCGGTTACGGCGTTTCCATTACGGTGCCATTTCGGGATTCCGTGTTGTGCATCGGCGGCAATGACGCGGCGGGCGCACAGGCCGGCGTGTTCGAAATGGTGCAGCAGCAGGGCAGGGTAACCATCCGCCGGGAGTTGCCTGCGCTGCCTGTGCCGGCCACGATGTCCTGCGGCGCGTTACTCGGGAAAGCGGTCTATGTGGCGGGCGGCGAATCCGGCGGTCAGACACTTCAGCGGTTTTTCAAACTCGATCTCGCTGCCCAAAAACCCGCGTGGGAGGAATTGCCCTGGCCAGCCGGCGCGCCGGGGCGGATGCTCGCAGTGGCAGGGGTGGCTGAAGGCCGGTTCTTCATGTTCTCCGGGTGTTCGCTCGGCTCGACGGACTTCGACCGTCGCACTTATCTTCAGGACGCGTGGTCCTTCTCCCCGGCTTCGAAATCATGGAAACGTCTCGCGGACTTACCGCAGCAGGCCGCTGCTGCGCCGAGTCCGGCCGTGCGGGTTGGCGCGGCGCACTTGTTCGTCTTTGGCGGTTCGAACCGGCAGTTCGTGGACGCGCAGCGCGCCGCCCGTCCCGCGACCGATGGCAATGGTCTGGAGCATCCCGGATTTCCCACCGCCATCCTCGCGTATCATGTCGTCACGGATACATGGACGGTTGCGGGCGATGTGCCGCGCCCCGCGCCGGTCACGACGACAACGGTGTCGTGGGGTGGCAAAACGGTTGTGCCAACGGGAGAGACTCATCCGGGCATCCGGTCTCCGCAGGTTCTCACCAGCTCTGTAAAGTCGGTGGAGAAGAATTTCGGCCTGTGGAACTGGCTGGTCGTCGCGGTGTATCTGGGCGGCATGGTCTGGGTGGGCGCGTGGTTTTCGCGGCGCGAGCAAAGCACGGACAATTTCTTCCGCGGCGGCCAGCGCATCCCGTGGTGGGCGGCGGGCCTGAGCATATTTGCCACGATGCTCAGCTCGATCACCTTCATGGCCATCTCCGCGAGATCCTACGCCACGGATGCTTCGTGGTACATCGGGCAACTGACGATCCTCGCCGTCGTGCCGCTGGTGTTGTTTTTCTACCTGCCTTACTACCGGCGGCTCAATGTCACCAGCGCCTACGAATATCTGGAGCAGCGCTTCAATCTTGCCACGCGCCTCGTCGGCAGCCTTTCGTTCATTCTCTTTCACGTCGGGCGTACCGCTGTGGTCCTCTACCTTCCAGCGCTCGCTCTGGCACAGGTCAGTTCCATCGACGTGATAACCAGCATCCTCGTCATCGGCGTGATTTGCATCATCTACACCGGCATGGGCGGCATCGAGGCGGTGATCTGGACGGATGCGGTGCAGGCAGTGGTGCTGATGGGTGGCGCGCTGCTCTGCCTAGGGCTGGTTGTCAGCCACGTGGATGGCGGCGTGGCGGCCGTGTGGCACACCGCGCAGACCGACGCGAAACTTTTCCAAAGCCTCACCACTGACCTGAACTTCCGGCCGGACACCACGTCGTGGCTCGTGGTGGCGCTGGCCTTCCTGTTCAACGCCCTCGTGCCTTACACCAGCGGCCAGGATGTGGTGCAGCGCTATGTCACTACACCCACGGAAAAAGCAGCCCGGCGCTCGCTGTGGCTGACCATGTGGATGGCGGTGTTCTGCTCGGCGGTTTTCTTCGCCCTCGGCGTGGCGCTGTATGCCTTTTACAAAAATAGTCCCGCGCTGCTCGATCCCGGTCTGGCCAATAACGACGCCATCCTGCCATTCTTCATCATGCAGCAGATACCCGTGGGCCTCGCCGGGCTGGTCATCGCCGCCATCTTTGCCGCCGCGCAGTCCACCATTTCCAGCAGCCTGAACAGCGTGGCCACGGCCTACGTCACCGACTTCCACGCCCGGGTCGTGCGCCCCGGCAATCCCGACCGCGCGAATCTGCGAGTGGCGCGGATCATCGTCGTGGCCATGGGCATCGCCGGTGTAGTCCTGGCGTGCGTCATGGCGCGTTCGGACATTCAATCCATGTTCGCCGCGTTCAATTCGCTCATCGGCCTGACCGCGGGGCCGCTGGGCGGGCTGTTTGCGCTAGGCATTTTCAATCCCCGCGCCAACGGCCGCGGCGCATTGCTTGGCGCGATGTGCGGATTCCTCGCGGTGGCGGGATTGTATTTCAGCAAAGCGCCCGTCTTCAGTCTGCTCTATGCGCTGATCGGCTTCTCCACGTGTTTCCTCGCCGGCTCACTGTTGAGCTTTCTCTTTCCGCGCGACGTTGCGAAACGAATTTGAACCAGCCCGGACATGAGTGCGACGACACCTGATTCCAAAAAAATGATCGAACGCCTGCAGGTGCTGCAGGCGGCTGAAACCTGGTGTGCCCGCCTGCTGGCAGGCTGGCTGCCGGGTATCGCCAACTGGGAAGCCAAGCACGAAGCCGGTCTGCAGCTCTGGCAGAATCTCCAGACCGCGCGGGATCTGCGCGGGCGTCTTTGGGAATTGCGCGTGCCCAGGCCGGGTCGTTTCGAGAAAAGCAATATTCTGGAAACCGTGATCCGCCGCCTCGCCTCCGCGCAGCACGACTTCGAATTCATCGCCGGTCTGCATCTCGGATTCAAACGCGCACTCGTCCGGGCTTACCGCGATTACGAGCAGTACACGCACGCGACCTGGGACGCGCCAAGCATTCTCGTGGTTCAGGCCGCGCGTGTCCAGGCGGAGGCGCAGATCGCGTGGGTGGAAAAGTATTTGCAGCAGGAGGCACCAGCGCCGGAGCAGCAACGGCTGGTGGCGCGCTGGCGGGAGTTTGCAGAGGAACTGGTCAGCGCGAGCGGATTATTTGGCACGACGGCCGCACCGTTGCCGGAACTGCCGCCCGCGTATGCCTGCCTGCTGCCCATCGCCAACGCCCGCCGCGATCCGCGCTTCAAGACGCAGTTGCAGGGCTTCGATCGGCCTGACACGAGCGACGTCGAGGCGCACACGCAATGGCAGTTTCTCAATTACGCCATGGAGATGCAGGCGGCGGAGACACTGGGGTCGGTGCTGTGGGAAACGGATGGGATGGAATGGGAGTTCTACTTTGATGCGGGCCGGCACTGTTACGACGAATGCCGCCATTGCAGGATGGGCGAAGAGCGATTGAACGAACTCGGCCACCGGTTGCACGAGTTTCCGCAGTTCATAGGCAACTACGCGTGGCGGCAGCTCTACGATCCCATGCGCCGTTACGGGATGCTCACATGGATCATCGAGCAGGATGCCTTCGCGCTGAAACACGAGACCTACAAAGATTACGTGTCCCGGGGCGACGCGCGTTCCGCCGAGGCCGTGCTCTACGACATCATCGACGAGACCCTGCACGTGCGCTGGGGAACGAAGTGGCTGCCCGAACTGCTCAAGGCGCGCGGAGAGTCAAAAACCGTGGATGAAGTGGTTGCCGAATGCCGCCAGGCCGTGCTCGAAAACTCACTCGCACCCGCACAGCGCGCCTACGGGAAAAAGTAGGCCGACTTCCACCTTTCCTCACACCATATGATCCCGACGCCGAAAATCAAAGTTTCTATTAGTTCACGGGCTGCAGCGTTCGCTGCCGTCGTTCTCATGCTGTTCACTCAGAGCGCCCTCGCGCTTGAGCCCGCAAAAAACCCTCAGGCGACACCGGTGCCGAACCAGCTCGGCCTGCACACGAACGATTACGCGTTCCGCTGGGAGGCACCGGAGCAGATCACCTTCCGACTGCTCGTCGCCAGCGATGAGCGGAAACTCGCTGCCGATGTCGGCGATCTTTGGGACAGCGGACGCCGGTACGGGACGCGCAACGCAGCGGGAGAGCTTTACAGCGGGAATGGGATCCCCGACGGCGCGACTGTCTGGTGGAAAGTGAAGGTTTGGGGTGCTGAGAACACGGACGGCGGATGGAGCACGCCGGCGAATTTCACTGTCCCCGCCGTGGCCGCAGTCGCAGGAGCGCCCGCGCCGGCACGCAACCGGATCGTGTTCGTCGGTGGCACGACGATCTATGACATGGGGAAATACGGCTATTTCGAGAGCGCAATCACCTCGCACTGGCCTCAGCACGACATCATCTTCCGAAACGTCGGCTGGCCGGGCGACGATGTCTTCGGCACGGCTCGCAGCGAGTTTGAGGGGGCGCAGCACTCCAGCTTGTGGAAGGCGACGGGGCCGAAGGCGGACTTTGGCTTCAGCGAACTGGTGAAGCACGTGCATGAGACCGGACCCACTACGCTGTTCGTCGGCTACGGTGCAGAAACGGCCTTCCTAGAGAAGGAGGAGCAATGGGTGGACTGGCAGGCTGGCTATCGTCGGCTGCTCGACGAACTCGCGAAAACCAGCGCTCAGATGATCCTGCTCACACCGGTCCGGCAGGAAAAGCACGGCGCCGCTCTGCTCGACGTCACCGAGAATAACAAACGCCTGGAGAGCACATCGAAGTTCATCCTCGACATCGCAAAGGAGCGCGGCTGCCGCGCCGTGGACAACTTCCGCCGGACCTTCGGCGAGCGGCGCGACGGCTCTGACGTCAATTCAGACTATTCCGACGGCATTCACCTCAACGAGTCGGGCCACCAGACTCTGGTCGGGTTTATGGCTGAAGACCTCGGCCTCCCGCTCACCGGATATTCGCTCTACTACGCCGAAGGCAAGGACGGCGATCCCAGCCGGATGACCATCTCAGGCGGAGTCGCCACCGAACAAATCACAACCAAGCGCGGCTTCCGCCTCGACGCCGAACTCGACCGCCTGCCGACAATCCGCGCTGGCGGTATCGTGAGGTCGCCATGGCCTGCTGAAGCCAATGCCGAAGCTCCGTCCTTCAGGGTACGCATTGATGGCAATGCGGAGGTCGGTTACTTCGACAGCGGCAGATTCGCGATCACGAGCGGCCCGGACCAGACGCAGGCTGAAGAACTTCGCAAAAAGATCAACGAGAAGAACCAGCTCCACCGCTACAAGCTGCGTCCGATCAACAAGACGTATATCTTCCTCCATCGGCGCCACGAGATGGGCCACCTCGCCTACGAACTCGAAGACTTCGACCGGCTGGTCGCCGGCCACGAACGCGCCATCGCCCATTTGCGCAAGCCGCGGCCGCACACTTACGAGATCGAACGCGTGGAGCCCTGGAAATCACCCCGCAATTACCCGGACCACGAGGTGCCGAAAGACATCCCCAAACCCGATGTCGTGGCCGAACTCGCTGCCTTCACCGTCGCGGAGGGTTTCGAAGTCAATCTCTTCGCCGCGAATCCGATGATCGCCAATCCGATCAACATGAACTGGGACTCACGCGGACGAGCGTGGGTTACCACCAGCACGACTTACCCGCACATCAAGCCGGGTCGCACTCCGAACGATCGCATCGTGATCCTGGAAGACACCGACCACGACGGTCGCGCCGACAAGCACACGGTTTTTGCGGATGGTCTGCTGGTACCGCATTCGGTGATGCCCGTGCCGGGCGGTGCGTATGTTTGCAGCGGAACGGAGTTTCTGTTTCTGGCCGATGCCGATGGTGACGACGTTTCGGAGTCGCGGCGCGCTGTGTATTCCGGCTTCGGCAACGCGGACGTGCATCACATGATTCATGGCCTGCGCTGGGCACCATGGGGCGACCTGCACTTCATCCAGTCAATTTACATCAACAGCTTTGTGGACACTCCGCACGGCCCGCGGCGCATGAACGGCAGCGGCATCTGGCGCTTCCGCCCCGATACGCTTCAGCTCGACGGCCTTGCGTATGGCATGGTCAATCCATGGGGATATGCGGTGAACCAATGGGGCCAGGGTTTCGGCACCGACGGCGCAGGCGGCCAGGGACCGCACTATGCCTTCCCCGGTGCCGCGTTCCACACCGCCGTCGGAGCGCATCGGTTGATCCGCGGGCTGGTCCCCGGCAAACCCAACAACACCGCCGCCGAATTCGTCTCCGGCCGACACGTGCCCGAGCGTTGGCTGGGCAGCTTCCTCGGCAACGACTTTCGCGCCAATCGCACGGTCCGCTACGAAATGAAGGAAAGCGGCAGCGGCTATACCGCGGAGGAAGTTGAGACCGTCCTCCACTCGAAGCACCGCTCGTTCAGGCCCGTGGACATCAAAATGGGACCCGAGGGCGCCATCTACGTTGTCGATTGGTACAACGCGATCATCGACCACGGCGAGGTCGATTTCCATCACCCGCTGCGCGACAAATCGCACGGCCGCATCTGGCGCGTGACCGCCAAAGGCCGCCCGCTGGTCGAGCGACCGAAGACTCATGGTAGTCAGATTCCCGATCTCCTGAACATGCTCAAAGCGCCCGAGCAGTATACCCGCACGCAGGCGAACCGCGAACTCGCGTCGCGGCCTGCCCAGGAGCTTTTGAAGCACACTATGGAATGGGTTGCCGCGCTCGACACCGCGGCTCCAGACTACGAGCATCACCGCTTCGAGGCGCTCTGGGCAATGATGGCCAGCCGGGTCGGGCCGCCGGCGCTGGTCGAGGACATCCTGCGCTCGTCCGACCACCGCGCCCGTGCCGCCGCCGTCCGCGCCGTTTCCAACTGGCGCTCGCAGCCCGGGACGATTGATCAGCTCAAGCTGATGGCCAGGGCAGTCGAAGACGAACATCCGCAAGTCCGCCTGGAGGCCGTAAACGGCCTGCGCGGCCTCGGCACCCTCGACGCCGCCAACGCCGCGCTGCGCGCGCTCGATCGCGAGAACGACAACAATTTGAAGTATGCCCTCGAACTCACCGTCCGCCACCTGCGCGACGTCTGGCTCTCCGCGCTGGAAAGCGGCAAGCCCGTATTCGACGGCAATGCCACGCGGCTGGATTACGCGCTGCGCGAAGTCAAAGACTCCCGCGCCGTCGGACGTTTGCTGGAGATTGTTCAACGCGGCGGGTTGGAGGGCGAACAGCTCACCAGCGCAGCGAACACCGTCGCCGCTCTTGGCACTGCCGAGCACCTCGACGCGCTGCTCGCGCTGCCAACGGCGCTGCTTCCCGCCATCGCTGAAGGCGCACGTGCCAACACCGCCAAAGCCAGCAAGGCCGGGCGATTGGTCGAATTGCTGAATGGAGATGCCACGCTCGCCGCCGCCGCCGCCGAACTCTGCGGGCGCTGGGGTGTTTCCACTGCGGTCGAGCCGCTGGTAAAGCTGCTGCGCGAGAAGGACGTCGCCAGCGCTGCCGGCGCTCTCGCCAGACTCGGAGCAATCGAACAACTGAAAACCATCAACACCCCGAACTCCATTGCCGCCCGGGCCGCAGCGCACCCCGCCGAAGCCTTGCCTGCAGCCATCGCCAAGTTTTCCGAGCCCATCGTCGCCGCCTATCTGCAACATGCCGAAGGCCCAAAAATCCTCGCCGACGGACTTGCCAACGTCAAATTGCCTGAAGCCATCGCCATCGCCGCAACGCGTCTTGCGCACGCTTCCGGGCGCGACGTTCGCCCCCTCATCGCCGCGCTGAACACCGCCGGGGACCTCAAGACGGTCGGCTTGCAACTCACCCCGGAGGACCGCCGCTCGCTCCTCGCGGACGCCGCAGCCAAAGGCGACGCGACCCGCGGGCGGGAAATCTACCACCGCAAAGAATTGCTCTGCGCAACCTGCCACATGATCGACAACAAGGGAGGCGAGGTCGGTCCCAACCTCACCACCGTCGGCAGTTACATGACGCCCGAATCTTTACTCGAGTCACTGCTCAACCCAAGCACCGACATCAAGCAAGGCTATCAGACCGTGATCGTGACCACCAGGGACAAGGCCGTCGTGGCGGGCTTGATGCAGCGAAAAACCGGCGAAGCCCATCTGATCCGCGATCCCGCCGGCAAAATCGTGTCCATCCCCAACGCAGACGTTGCCAGACTCGACAGCAGCCCCGTCTCGCTGATGCCCCCCGGCCTGACCGCCTCCTTGCGCCGCGACGAACTCGTCGATCTGATGAAATTTCTGACATCGCTCGGCAAGGTGCCACGTTGATCCAATTCATCGCCCCCCCGACTTCCCTGTACTCAATTAAGCGCGCTTCGCTCGCATGAATGTGAACCACCTGCCTGCTTTCCCCCTCCTGCTCCTCGCCCAAATCGGCGGGGTAGGACTGGCATCCGCCGACGCCGGGATCAGATTCTCCAACGATATTCAGCCGCTTTTTGCCGAGAAGTGACTGGAATGTCACGGGCCTGACAAGCAGAATGGCGGGCTCAGGCTCGACAGCCGGGAGAGCCTGCTCAAAGAACAGGAGTCCGGGCACTCCGCAGTGGTCCCGGGAAATCTGGATCAAAGCGGGATCATCCGCCGGATCACAAGCAACGATCCCGACGAGATGATGCCTCCGAAGGGCGGACGCCTGAATGCGACCGAGGTTGGGAAACTAAAGGCATGGGTGGCCGCGGGGGCAGAGTTCGAGCAGCACTGGGCTTACCTGCCGCTGTCCCCGGGGGAGTTGCCGCGGGTAAATGATGAACAATGGGTGCGGAATCCCATCGACCGTTTTATTCTCTCGCGGCTGGAGAAGGAAGGCATCAAGCCATCGCCGCGGGCGGAGCGGCACATTCTGATCAAGCGTCTCTCTTACGATCTCACTGGTCTCCCGCCGACGCCCGCCGAGGTGGATGCTTTCGCTAAAGACGATTCCCCCGATGCCTACGCCGCGCTGCTGAAGCGCCTGCTGGCTTCGAAACATTTCGGTGAGCGGTGGGGGCGGCACTGGCTGGACAACGCCCGCTTTGCCGATTCTGACGGCTACGAGAAGGACGCCCCTCGTCCCGATGCATGGCATTACCGGACGTGGGTGCTCAACGCGGTGAACGACGATATGCCGATGGACCAGTTCACGATCGAGCAACTCGCGGGCGACCTGCTCCCCGGAGCGACGCCCGGGCAACGGCTCGCCACCGCATTCCACCGGCAGACCCTGACTAACACTGAGGGCGGCACGGACCAGGAGGAATTCCGAAACGCAGCGGTGTTCGACCGCACCGAAACCACCGGCACGATCTGGCTTGGGCTCACGATGAACTGCGCCCGCTGCCACACCCACAAATACGACGCGATTCCTCAACCGCGGTGATTTTCTCAGTCCAACCGGAGAGGAGTTGAAGCCAGCCGGGCTCGCGGTCCTGCCGCCAATCAAAGGACGTGTGGAAGGAAAGCTGGACCGGCTGGATCTGGCGAAGTGGCTGGTTTCGGCCGACAATCCGCTAACGCCGCGGGTGCTGGCCAATCAACTTTGGGACAAGTTGTTCGGAGCTGGCCTGGTCCGGACGATGGAGGACTTTGGGGTGCGCGGGGAGCGACCGGCTCACCCGGAACTGCTCGACTGGCTGGGCACCGAGTACCGCCGGCTGGGATGGAGCCGCAAGAAAATGATCGAAACGATCGTGATGTCCGCGACCTACCAGCAGGCCTCCGCCCATCGCGAGGAGCTTCGGGATATTGATCCCACTAACAAACTTCTGGCGCGCCAGAACCGCCTCCGGGTGGAAGCCGAAATTGTTCGCGACCTTTGCCTTTCGGTCTCCGGGCTTCTTTCGGACTCGTTCGGCGGGCCGAGCGTCTCTCCGCCGCTGCCGCCGGGGATCGCGGTTCTGAGCTACGACGGCAATTTCAATTGGACTCCCAGCGAGGGGGGACCGCGTTACCGGCGCGGGCTCTACACCTTTTTCAAGAGGACGGCCCCGCATCCGAACCTGACCGCCTTCGACTGCCCGGACTCGAACACCACCAGCGTGCGACGGGGCGTTTCCAACACGCCGCTTCAGGCCCTAACGATGATGAACAACGAGGTCTTCGTGGAAGCCTCCCAGGCCTTTGCGAAGCGCATTCTCGAGATGGAGGCCGCCAGCGACGGGCAGCGCGTGCGTGAGGCCCTGCGGCTCTGCATCGGCAGAGAACCCGTAGAGTCGGAGAGCGCACGATTCATTGACCTGTTGGAAACTGGCCGCACCTACTACCGTGCGAATCCCGACAGTGCTCAAAAGCTGATCGGCAAATATCAGCCCAAAGACATCGCCGCTCCCGAGGCGGCCGCGTGGGTCGCGGTAGCGCGCACCGCCCTCAACCTCGACGAATTCATCACCCGGGAATAACCATGAAACACCGGCGCGACTTCGACTTCCAGGCCAAGATGGCCCTCAACCGGCGCTCGTTTCTCAACACCGCCGCCAGCGGACTGGGAGGGATCGCCCTAGCCAGTCTTCTCAAGCAGGACGGACTGCTCGCCGCTCCTGTTCAAGCCCCGAACCCGCTCGCCACCAGGCCCCCGCATTTCCTAGGCAAGGCAAAGAACTGCATCTTCCTCTTCATGGAAGGCGCGCCCTCGCAACTCGATCTCTTCACTCCCAAACCGAAACTGAAGGAACTGCACGGACAGCGCCTGCCGGAATCGATGACGAAGAACGTCCGCTTCGCCTTCATCAAGGAGACCGCCACCATCCTGGGATCGAACCAGACCTTTCGAAAGCACGGACAGTGCGGAATGGAGTTCTCCGACCTCCTGCCGAACCTTGCGACCTGCGCGGACGACCTGCTCATGATCCGTTCGCTGCACTCCGAACAGTTCAACCACCACCCGGGCCAGCTCCTGATGCAGTGCGGGCGCGCAGCCTTCGGCCTGCCCACGATAGGATCGTGGCTCTCCTACGGCCTCGGCAGCCCATCGCAGGACCTGCCCGGTTATGTCGTGCTCAACAGCGGCGTTGGTTCCAGCGGAGGCGCTTCTCTCTGGCAATCCGGCTTTCTACCCACCACCCACGCCGGCGTGTTGTTCCGCGACCAGGGCGAGCCGGTCTTGAACCTGGTCAATCCCGAAGGGCTGCCACCGGAACTCCAGCGCGCCTCACTGGATACTCTCCGCGATGTCAACCAGCAGCGCCTCGATGTCATGCGCGACCCGGAGATCGCCAGCCGCATCGCCAGCTACGAGTTGGCCTACCGGATGCAAAGCGCAGCGCCTGAACTGGCCGACTTTTCCGGCGAATCAAAGGCGACCCTTGAGGCCTACGGAATTGATCGCCCGGACCCGCCCGTCGGCGGTCGCGGCAAAGCCAAATCCGGCAACACCGCCCAGGGCTACGCGCGCAACTGTCTGCTCGCCCGGAGGCTCGTGGAGCGCGGCGTCCGCTTCGTCAACATTCTCTAGTCCTCGTGGGACCACCACGGTCGCATCGACTCTGAGCTGCCCTACAATGCCAAGGTGGTCGATCAGCCGATCGCCGCCTTGATCAAGGACCTCAAGCAGCGGGGCATGTTGGAGGACACCATAGTGGTTTGGGGAACAGAGTTTGGGCGCACGCCCCTCGGTCAGCCGGAAAACAACGGGGGGCTAGGGCGCGACCATCACCCCTTCGCCTTCACCATGCTCATGGCCGGTGGCGGGATCAAAGGCGGCCAGATTTACGGCCAGACCGACGAGTTCGGATGGCATCCCGTCGAGAATCCGGTCCACGTCAACGATCTCCACGCCACCATGCTCCACTGCTTCGGTCTGGAGCACGAAAAGCTGACCTATCGTTTCCAGGGCAGAGATTTCCGCCTCACCGATGTCGGCGGAAAAGTGATCGCCGACTGGCTGGCGTAGTCTCCTTGCGCCTATGGTTATCGCTGGCGCACCTGGACTCTTGTGAACGCCCGGCCCTGGGGACTGGGTGCCACGGTGCGGGCTGTGACATGGATGGTGCTGTCGGGTTGCAGGGATTCGGTGATGACGGCGAAGGCTGCGGCGCTCCAGGTGGTGAGGTCGATGGAGAGTTGAGCTTCTACGATCACGTCGTCGGCGCCGGCGCGCCGGGTGTAATTGAGGGTGATGTGGCCATCAGGCTCTGTGGTGGCGGTGAGCACCGGGGCGCCAGGAGTGGAATCGCTTGAGCCTAGGCCGTGCTCGAGCAGGGCGGACTGTCCGTCGTAGTCATTGTCGGCGGTGGGACTGCCGGAGAGCGTTACTGCATCTGCATCGCTGGTGCCGGGATTGCCGCCGCTGACGGTGCTGGCGCGCCAGTTGGCGGCGAGGCTGTGGTTGGGATTGGTGGCGGGATTCATGAGCACGAGACTTGGGCCTTTGCCATCGGCGGCGGTGGGCCAAGGAGCGTTGTCGTCGTAGGCGAAGGCGCGGAGAGTGCCGCCGAGGGCGTCGGTGAGAGTGATGCTTTCGCCTCCGTTGCTGAGCTGTGTCGTATTCAAAAATGAACCCGCAGCGAGAGATGCGGAGGCGCCGGGATAGCGGAAGAGGAAGGCGCCGCGGTTCGCCGCGATGATGAGGCGCGCGCCCGGCAAGAGCTGTGTGCCGGCGGCAAAGTTGTAGTCAATGCCGGCGGTGAAGCGCACGCCCGTGAGGTCCACTACAGCGGTGGTGCTGATGTTTTGCACTTCGAGGAACTCGAACTGGTCCTGATCGGTGAAGCCGGCGGTGATTTCCGCGGGCGTCGGATCGGCGGAATGATACATGATCTCCGGGATGACGAGATTGGCGCTGCTGGCGGGCTGAACGGGAGTGGTGTTGTTGACGGTGACATTGGCAGTGTCGATGACTGCGCCGGCGAAGTTGACCGCCTGGAGCACGTAGTTGGTGGTGCCGGGTGGAGCTGGGAGCGTAACAGTCCATGTGTTGGTCCCGGTCCATGTGACAGCGAGCGGTTCCGTGCTGCCTTGGACGCGAATATTGCGGACATTGATCCAGCCATTGCCATTCACCGTCGCGGTGCTGGAAGCGACAGTGTGCGGGTTCGTGGACGTGACCGCAAAGGCTACGCTCGGGATGCTGATGTTGATCTGCGACAGGACGTTGGTCGATCGACTGTTGATGTAGCTCAGGGTGGAGGACCAGTGGCTGCCAGGATTGAGCGTGTTGAAGTGGCTGCTCCACATCGACATGTAGGTATTGTTGAAGGTCGTGCTGACGATGTCGTGCAGGTGGCCGAGATAGATGCGTTTCCGCCGTCCGTCCTGCGTGAGTTGGACGCATTCCGGATTGGTATTGCTGCCCGGATTGACAGAGATGGGGAGGCTGGCGTTCCAACTGAAGTCCATGTCGTGCGGGAGCGAGACCACCCGTCCATCCGGCCGGGCGTAGTACACTCCGTTGTGTTCGAATCCGGAGGCGATGTTATCGCTTGAGCCTACCACGGCCGAGTAGGCAAATCCGCGCAGCCAGCCGTCAACGTCGATCACCTGATCCAGCCCCTCCTCGAACGCCGCGCCCGATTTCCCGAACTGCTGGTTGTAGCGGATTATCGGGTCGAAGTTGTCCTCGCCCCGATTGTTCTTCTTCAAGAAAAACCAGCGATAGCGTTCCTTATCGGGCCCTAGGTCTCCGACATTCTGCCCGAGGATGTTGTCTGGCTGCGGAAGCTTGAATCCGTTTCCGTCGGCGGTGGTGGGGTAGTAGATCAGCTCGTATTCATAGAGATGTCCGTCCGCCCCGTTCTCATACTGGGAATCGAGAAAGACATCATCGTAACGAGCCATCTGCAGGATTGAGGGCCCGGTGTAGCGGTCGCGGGGGGCGATCACGTGTAGCAGGTCGTTGTAGCGGCTCGGCGAACCGACTGCATTCGAGATGGCGATATCGAACATCAATTCGGTGGGCGTCTCATTAGGTGTGCCCGAGCGATCAACGCCGACCGAGGGGTGTATCCCGCGATAGAGCCGTTCGCCATTGAAGCCGACAGTATAGCCAACGTAGATGTCCGTAGAGCGTGCCCGCTGGCCGCCTTTGAGATGCACGCTGACGTCGTAGTAGATCTCCTGCTCGCGGTCGATGACGGTCGCACCCAGGAAGGCGTTGCTCATCGCGTGGATTGGTGTGTGCATGAAGTTTCCATCGGTGGTGGTCATGATGATGCGGAAGTTGTGGATCCCGGTGCCGGAGGCCCTTCCGTCCCGGACTTTGTAGAGGGCACGCGAGTCCGGTCCGCGGGCGGGGAAGGTGGAAATTCCGCTGAGCCCGTCGGTCGCGCGTACATAGAATTGGACCACGGTCGCTGCCGCCTGGCCGGGAATGGCGGCCGAGTAGTTCCCGTCGGTGCCACTGGACATGGTAACGCTCGACCAAGAGCCCTCGTTCGCCCGGTAGAATAAGGTGAGGCCGGACACTATGTCAACGTCGGCGGCCTGTGCAGTGACCGTGACCGCCTGGCCGGCATTGGGCACGGTAGGCGAGTGGAGGAATCGAGTGAAGGTCGGCCCGATGTTGGCGACGGCCCGCGAGTTCGGAGCGGAGGGAGTGCCTCCGTTGAGGGGACGCGTGATTAGATTGTTGCGGGCGGCGCGGTTAAAATACAGCCGGGTGTGCAACTGGTTCGAGCCAGTGAGCCACTTGGCGCGGAAGGAAATCTCGTAGGTATTGCCGCTGCTCACTGATCTTCCACTCGCGAGCGTGGTCTCGATGTGGTTGTGCATGTGCTCGGTGCCGCCCTCGGCCACAAGGTGGAGCACCTTGTTTCCGGGATTGTCAGGATCGGTGATGACATTGCTCAGCCGATGGTTGCCCAGCAGGCGCCAGCCGGTGAACCCGGATTCGAAGTTGGTATTGGAGAGAAACTGGGTGGCCGCTGCATCAGGGGATTCCTTCACGCTGATATCGTCGAGAAGCACCTCACCGGCCTGGAGCAGGCCGAAGCAAAAGTCGCGCCATTGGCTGTCGGGGCCCGCTTTGGAGGCACCAGTGGCGCGATAGGAGTAGGTCTGCCATGAAGACCGTTGCGTTTCGTTGCTGGCGGCCCATGCTTCTGGAACGCCGTTGTCGGCATCGAGGTCCCGGAGTTCGAGACTCGAGCCTCCGCCGTCCGTAAACTCCGGCCAGCGTCGCCCCGCGTCGAAGTAGCGCACCTCATCGACCGGATTTTTGTCTGCGGATCGCAGCGAAAGTCGCTCGCCACTTCGCGACAGGTTGCCTGTAAATTCCCCGAGGAGTCGCGCCCCCGGATAGGTGGCAGTGAACTCCGCCGCACTCGCCGCCAGGCAGGCATAATGACCCGGTGCCAGCACAGTCCCGGCAGGAAAAGTGAAGGAGATACCCTCGTCGAATTCCCACCCACCCAGATCCACGGGGATGGCACTGCGATTGGCTATCTCAATCCACTGATTGTCCGACTTGCGCGGCGGCGCGCCGGGCATACCGGTAGTGAGCTGCACACGGGCTTCCATTTTCAGACCGAAGACGATGTCGCTGCTGTTGGTGGCACTTTGGTGCACCTCGACAGAGATGCGGTTGGACCCGGCGATGAGGCTAGAGGGAGAGACCACTAGGGATCTGATGCTGGCGTCTCCGATGCTGGGACTGGCGAGGGTTTCAGGTCCGATGGCCCCCGCTGGCATGTTGAAACGGGAAGATGGAATTTCGGTGCCATTGATGTAGAAGATAGCACCGTCGTCGATCATGTGGGAGATATCGATGGAGGTTGAGCTGGCGATTTGCTGGGCGGTAATGTTGAATTCCCTCTCAAAGTAGTAGGTAACCGTGGCTGCGACGTAGGGCGTGATGGTGGTGGCCATCGCTACTGGGAGTACGACGGTCTCTACTCCGACCGGGCCGGTGCCATCGCGCCAGTTGCCGCCGACCGGATGCACGGTGGCGGCCCAGTTGGCAGGAAGATTTTCGTCCGCAGAGTTGTAGCGCCAAGTATCGCCGTAATTGATAAGGGCGGTCGTAGAGAAAGTGGGCGGCATGGCTGGAACCCCTGGGAGGTCCGGCGGATTATAATGAATCTCGCTGATGACGATCTCATCGCGGAAGGTGAATGTGTTTGTCCCCCCCGGAGTCGCCGCGGACGGATAGAGCCACTCGCCGCCTTTGGATGGGGCGCGACCGCGGAGGCTCCCGGTAAGCCTTTGGCCGTCGAGAACCCGGGTGCCCGCCGCAGCATGGAGAAACACATTTTCCCCGTCTGCCGGCCTGAACCCTAATTGCTGCTCTGTCAGCTCCAGCAGTTCTCCCGGACCAAGGGTTCCCGCAGCGAGGGAGTGCGTGCGAAGAGGATCACCTTCGGCAGAAATGGTGAGCCCGCTGAGATCCGCCGGGCCTGTGCCGGCATTCACCAGCTCGATCCAGAATTCTGCAGCGCCCGCTGCCGGTATTTCGTTGAGGCGGATCGCTGATGAGTCCGAGCTGCCTGCGATCACGGCTTCGAGTTCGAGCCCGAATACGACATCGCTGTTGATGCCCGTTGCCTGGTGGACCTCGACCGAAATACGATTGCTTCCAGCCACTAGGGAGCGCGTGGGGACCGGGAGGGTAGCCGAAAGAGTGGCCTCAATGCTCGCGGAGGCCCTCGTAGATGCGATCACGGGGCCGTCTGGCATGCCCGTGCGGGTGATCTCGACTCCGTTTAGATAGAAGACTGCGCCATCATCGATGAGGTGCCGAAGCTGGAGCGACTGCAGGGCTGCGACCTGAGCGCTGCTGAGAGTGAACTCGGTCTCGAAGTAGTAGGTGACAACGTAAGGATCGTTGTTTCCGGGAAAGCGGAAGGGCGTTCCGATCGCTTGAGCGAGACCGGTTTCATAAGCGTGGACACCGGCGCCAGACCTCCATGCGGTTCCATCCACGGCGTGCGTCGTGGCTGCCCAAGCCGCGCCAAGGTTAGGGCCCTGTTCGTTGAAGCGCCAAGTCGAGCCGAGAGAGAGCAGTGGCACGATGGTGGGCGATGCCTGTCCGGCAGGAGGGAAGTTGACGGTTCCCGGCGTGCCGCCGACATTAGAGGAGTAGGTCCAATTCTCCAAGGGCTTATTGGCAGTGTAAGGATCGCGTTTGGCCAGCGTGGCGCCGGACCCGTCCGCTGCGACCGGCCAGCGCCCCGTGTCACCGTAATCCAAGGAGTCCATCAACCGGCCCGATTGATTGAAGAGCGTGATGCTCTCGCCGCCGTTGTCGAGACTCCCCACCAACGGACCGAGTTGACCTGCAGCTGGGGTTTTCCAGACGACGAGGTAAGCGCCGGGATTGATGATCGTCCCGGCGGGAAATCTGAAGTCTATCCCGCCGGATAAATACCACCCTGAGAGATCCACCTTGATCCCCATCTGGTTGAAAACCTCGACCCACTCACCGTCTTCCGAAGGACCGGCCGGGTTGTAATGCAGTTCATTCAAGACCACGACGCTGTCCGACGACGGGGCCGCCGGGGAGGGCATCGGAAGTGCGCACAGAAGTGGAACTGCCGCGAGCAGAAACGGGTGGCGGGGGAAGGGTTGCTGACTGGGAAACATCTGTGCGACATACACCGGAAGTTACGCGATCTCAATTAATTCCTGCCGGGTTTTGCATGTGCTTGTAAGCAGAAATGAAGTCGAACAGGCAGGTAGCAGAATCCCTGTCGAGAACGCAGCCAAAATAAGTTCTTGGTAAATTGGCTGCTCTACAAGCGGAGGTTGCGGTCGTGCAAGATGGTGAGCAACCGGACCGAGTCCGGAGTCACCCGCACCTCGGGCTGGCGGTCACGCAATCTGACTTCCGATTCGTTCCCCGAGAGCTTGCCGAATTTGAAAGTCTTCCGCTGTCGCGGCGGGGCGTTCAGGTTTGCCTAATTTGCGCCCCTGTTCTTCGTTTTGGCGGGGTTTTCTCGACGGAAGACCGGGATGAGCGTTAACGGTGGGGGCTTGGTTTGAGCCGGATGGCCGTGCCGCAATACATGCAGCGGAACCACCCGAAAATCAGGAGGTGCAGGGCGGCGCTGGCCACGTAGCCGAACCCTAGTATGAGGTGAGCCTTACTGTTTTTGAGGCAGCTTTTGGAGTAGTATAAATTGCAGCTGCAAATCCGGCAGCGACTGCGGCCACCAAAGTGAAGCTGCATCGCGCTGAGAATAATCAGAATACCGCTGCCGACCAAGATCTCCTGCTTGTAATCCGGCGGGTTTTCGACATCGGTCAGCAAGTAGAGAAGTCCAACGGTGCCGCACACTACGGCCACGCGCCAGAGGACCGAGACGAGTGCGCCGATCCATGTGTGAACAGGCCGGGTGTGTACCACCCCGCGCCTAACCCACCGGGAGACGCCGCCTTTGCCGCCCTTGATGCGCTGAACGCGTCCAGCGGCGGATTCGCCGGTCTCCCCCGCTTCATCTTTGTCGCCTGCTTCACCGGATGCCTGAGGATCCTTAATAGACTCGCGCGAGAACTGTTGGATGCCAATCAGCCCTTCGTTGTATTCTTCAATGGTGGCAAACTTGCTTGGGTCTAACTTCTGCCAAGTGTTGTGGGCTTGGGGCAGAGGGGTTGGGCGACTGAGCGTTTCCGGCGCTGCGCGAACGACTGGCGATGTCCATGCTGGCTGAGTGGGTCCAGAAAGCTGAGGCAGGGCGACTGCATTGTCAGAGATAGCTTCGGGAAGGTGCTCAAGCTCCAATGGCTCTTCGCCGGCGGGGAGCGCTATTCGGGCGAATGCTACCCACTTTTCCACCTGCGTCAGTTCAGGAGGAACACGGCCGCCGGTGCGCTGCCATGCGATCAGTTCAAGGCGGCTGTGTAAGTGGGAAGGATTTTCCCGGGCCATATGGCCAAGTGAACGGATGCCCGCCGAGCTTAGAAGTTCGGCGTGTTCATTGGAGAGGCCATTGATGGTTCTCAGGGAGGTCATTTGAGGGACTGTGTTATTGGAAGCGACTATACTGGCGTCCTACAGTGCTGAAGGCTGCTTGAGTTAGATGCGAGTGGAAATGGGCTGGCTGGACGGCGGGAACGGGCTGATGTGGAGTTGTTATGTCAACCAAACCAATCCATCCGTCATCCGCCCAGCCAGTCCGTCATCACATCA
>CAMAUV010000068.1 GCA_945861415.1 Akkermansia muciniphila
GCGCGGCCATGTGCTTTGTTGGCACAAGCTGCGCCCGGGGGCCAAGGCGATCCCTCCCTAACATCATTATAATATCCAGGCACACAGGCCACCCGCACCCCATAATCCCCAGGTTTTTCAGGCCAGAGCTAAGTCCGACAGGCTGCTAGGCAGAGGATAAAGCCTCCACGCTCGCGTTGGCCAAAGTCGCGTTGGCCAAAGCTGAAAAGGAATCGCATGCCGTCTAGTAGAAGGCCAAGGCCGAGCTCTCAAAAACCCACTTTATGGAGCTGCGCGGCGGGCAGCGCGACTGGATGGAATACCGTAACCATTTAGTCTTCTCGCCGACCTATTTGGACGAAGCCGGAGACGAAGCTGGGCCCACCCCCAAGGCGCTTTTTTATTGCCTCCGCTCTAAGGGAATAAATCCAAATGGCTGCGTGGGCTTGTGTCCAAAGCACTGATGGCATCGAAAACAACAACTACGTGGCCATGTGGACACCGAGGAAAGGGACGGCAATCTGCAATTCGTTTTTAACTGCGCGTGCGGCCACAACGTCCACATTGGAGACCTCGCTTCATGGAGCGAATCGCTCGGCTGGTTCAGCGATAAAAGCCGCGATAAAGACGAGACTGAAGAAACCAACATCGCCTTCATCATCGACGGCGTCCTTTGGTTGCACAGGGCTGCCACTGAGCACTACCAAGTAGTCTTCGTCTGCTTCTAAGGCGAATACGCCAAAATAGGAAGACCCACAAAAAAGCTATCGCCGGCGCAATCAAAGACTCCAAGTCCGGTGGCCCCATGATGAAGAAAGGAGGGAAGCAGCCCACGCTACGTCACCGTTAGCCTATTCCATCCACCGGCGGAAGACTTCTATGGCTTCGTATTCGGCCATGCCGAGGGCGTCGTAGAGTTCGGCGATATGTTTATTGCGGGAGCCGTCGAGGTTTTCGGTTAGGGTGTGGGTCTGGAATTTCTGGGCGGCCGAGAGTTTGCGCGCAAGCTGATCCGGGCTCATGGGAACGGCCATTTCGATCTCGTGGGGTTCGAATTCCTTCTGGTGCCCGCGATAGAGCCAGATGCGGCAATTCGCACGCCATGGGGCGGTAGTGCGCTCGCTCCATGCCTGACGAAATGAAGCGAAGGCCATGCCTTGGACGCTGCTGGGATCGGCGAGGTCGCCGGTGAGGTAGATTTGGTGCGGCTTCAGTTTGTCGAGTAGCGAGCCGATACGTGCGGCGTCTTTGGTGCTCAGCTTGAACTGACGGTAGCGGCCTTCGGCGTAGAAAGAAAGGTCGAGGAAATGGACATTGTTCGCGGCTACGCCCATGCTCTGCGCGGCGTCGCGCGCTTCACCGCGGCGGATGAGGCTCTTTAGTTCGCGCAGCCGCGGCTGCGGGTCGCCGAACATTCCTTTGGCTTCAATTTCCTCAATGATGCCGGCGGCGAAGCGCAGGGCCTCAGCCCAGCGGGCGTGGTCAATTTCCGCCGTCTCACTGAGCACGCGGGCGAAGCGCAGAGCCTCGGCATCGGTCACGCGGAGGTCGCCGCTGGCGAGGCAGGCGATGTGGACTTCGTGGCCCTGACTCACAAGGCGCTCGATGGTGCCGCCCATGCCAACGACGTCGTCCTGCGGCTCGGGCACGAGCACGAGACAGGTCTTGGGGAAAGGTAGCGCCCGCTCCGGGCGGTTTGAGTCATCGGCGCGGGGCTTCCCGCCCGGCCAGCCGGAGATGGTGTGCTGCTGGCGGTTGAAGATATCGATGTTTAACTCGTAGGCGCGTCCATAGCGCGTGAGCAGCTCGGCCATTCCATTTTCATTGTATTCTTCATCGAGCAGTTTGAGTATGGGCTTGCCTTCTTTAGTTGAGAGCCAGCAAACGGCGCGGCGCGTCTCCTGAGGCGTCCACTCTGCGCGGCCCACTAGCCAAGGAAGCTTCACGCGGGTGAGCGCGCTGCTGGCTGCGGTATTTAAGAAGTAGCGGGAGTTGGCGTGGCTCTGCAGGAAGCTCGCAGACACGGCCTCATTCTCTTCGCCTTCCACTGCGCGAGCCACGATCTCGGATTTGTTTTCGCCCCAAGCCATGAGCACGATCTTCTTCGCGCGAAGGATGGTGCCTACACCCATAGTAATGGCAAACCTCGGGACGTTTTCTTCACCAAGAAAGTCCGCCGCTGCGTCCTGCCGCGTGATTCGGTCTAGGGGCACGAGGCGAGTGGGCGAGTCCTTCGGAGAGCCCGGCTCATTGAATCCGATGTGGCCCGTGCGGCCGATGCCGAGGATTTGCAGATCTATGCCGCCTACGTCGGCGATAGCTCTCTCGTACGCCGCGCAGTGATCGAACACGGCGTCGAGCGCAATGGTGCCATCCGGCAGATGGATGTTCTCCGCGGGGATGTCGATGTGTTTGAAGAGCTGCTCCTGCATGAAGCGGAAGTAGCTCTCGCGGTGGTCTCGGATGAGGCCGAAGTATTCGTCCAGATTGAACGTGATGACGTTCTTGAAGCTCAGGCCCTCTTCCGTGTGCAGGCGGATCAGCTCGCGGTAGAACGGCACCGGCGTGCTGCCCGTGGCCATTCCCAGAACGGCAGGCTTGCCAGCGGCGTTCTTCGCCTCGATCAGCGCCCTTACCTCTCGTGCGAGTGCAGCGGCCGCATCGGCGGCGGAAGGGAAGATCACGCTGGAGATTTTTTCGAACTGTTCAGCAGGTGTATGAGACATGGCGGGGGGGTAATGACTTAATTAGAATGACGAATTCCGAAGAAATGTCGAATGATGAATGCGGAGGGCGAAAAGTTGTGGCAGGACGGGCTTGAGTTCCCGGCTTCCGGTGGCTTGCTTATTGTTGAGCATTTCGGCCTTCCTTTTCCCTCATCCAAGCCTGTCCTTCCCATGATAATCGCCAGCATTGATACAATTCCTGCGCGTGTCCTCCTGCTCATGGGAGTAAGCGGCTGTGGCAAGACCACGGTGGGACAAATGGTGGCGGAGCGGATTGGGTGTCTGTTTGTGGATGCGGACGAGCTTCATTCGCCCGCGAACAAAGCGAAGATGAGGGCAAAGATTCCCCTCACCGACGAGGACCGGTGGCCGTGGCTGCAGCGTGTCCGGGAAGTGTTGGACGCCACCGCGCCGGGGCGGCAGTGCGTTGTGGCCTGCTCCGCCCTCAAGCGGGCCTACCGGCGAGTCCTGATGGAGGGGGCTGAAGGCGTTCGGCTCATTTATCTGAGGGGCAGTTTTGATCTCATTTCGGAACGTCTTGCCGCCCGTAGAGGTCATTTCATGCCGCCGGATTTGCTCCGCAGCCAGTTTGCCAGTCTGGAGGAACCGGGGCCGGAGGAGGGTTGCAGCGTGAACATCAGCAGCGATCCGGAGTCTCTGGTTGAGGCATGCCTCGCCGCGGCCCGCTGAATCTCCCTGCTTTTCAGCCGCGCGATTTGCGTCTTAAAAGACTACTTTATGCTCCTCGTCATCGACAACTACGACTCCTTTACATACAACCTCGTCCAATACTTTGGCGAGTTGGGCGCTACGCTACTGGTGAAGCGCAACGACGAGATCACGGTAGAGGAGATTGAGCGGCTTAATCCGGACCGCATCTGCATCTCGCCCGGTCCGTGTACGCCGCGCGAAGCCGGCATCAGTAATCAAGTCCTGCGGCGATTCTCTGAGCGGAAGCCTATCTTTGGTGTGTGTCTCGGCCATCAGTGCATGGGGGATGTTTTTGGGGGCGATGTGATCCGCGCGCCGCGTCTCATGCACGGAAAGACGTCTATGATTCAGCACGACGAAAAAGGCGTCTTTGCCGGACTCCCGAATCCATTTGAGGCCACGCGTTACCATTCCCTCATCGTGAAGCGTGAGACACTTCCGGATTGTTTGGAGATCTGTGCCGAGACGGCGGAAGGCGAAATCATGGGGCTGCGCCACCGCACACTGATGGTGCACGGGGTTCAGTTTCACCCGGAATCCATCCTCACCACGGGTGGGAAACAAATTCTGCAAAACTTCCTCAATCTTTGAGCACTGGCTCGAAGCGAAAGTCATGGCGCGATAAACTGCAGGACGACAAAGACCTGCCGAAAGTGCTGGAGCTCCCGCCTCGCAAGTTGGGCACGGGAGGCACGCGTGTGATCCCCTCTCCGGGGGGGCGCAATCATGCGGAAGGCGAAGCACGGAAAGGTGGCAACTATCAATGATCTGCGCGAAGCGCTCGCGAAAAAGCGCGGCACGGACATGGCCCGCCTCACAAAGACAGGGATCTTCGCGTTGATCGCTGCAGAGGTCTCAGCACTGGCTGGCCATAAAAATACGATTTCGTGGTGGCGCACGCTTAAGACCGGCGGTGAACTGAATCCCAAGTACCATGGCCGCATCCTTTTTTAAAAGCAGAGCGGTTGTTCCGTAAAGCCAGCTGGGCAGGACAACTGAGCAGGGTTCAGTTGCTGGTCGGAGTCCAGATGCCCGGAAATACGCCGCTTCGATGTTCCGGGGCCATGAGATAAACCTGGGCGATCAAGGTTATCCCCGAGGCGGTCTCGACGTTCACTGCGATGCGCTGGTAAAAATCGTCTTCGTATTCATCCAACCGGGCGAACGTAGGGGCGTCGATGTCCCGATAGAGAATGCCGGTGGCCATGGAACCGGGAGCTTCAATGAGGCCCGGGAAGTTGACGCCACGAAGGGCGCGGGCTTCGTAGTTGCGGAGAGCGGCGTGCTCCCAAGGAAAGGGGCGTCCGGCGGCGCGCAACCAGACATCGGGGTCCATAAGGCTGCCGTAGGTGAAGAGGTGCATCGTTTGAGGAAACGCTGTATTCATGTGGCATCGGGCAAACGGAATATGATTAAGCGGTGCGCTCGATGAGGGCGGCGTAGGCACCGTCGGTGTGGTCGCGGTGCGGGAGGAGGAGCTTGTCCTCAAGGAGTTGCCAACCGGGGGCTTCTTTTATCACGGCGCGTACGAGCTGTATATTTTCGACTGGCTCAATGCTGCAGGTGGAGTAGACGAGGCGGCCTCCGGGTTTGAGGAGGGCTAGCATGCGGAGGAGCAAATGATGCTGGACTCTGGTAATGATGGTAAAGAAATCGGGCTGGAGCCTCCAGCGGGCGTCCACGCGGCGGCGAAGGACGCCGGTATTGGAGCAGGGGACGTCGAGGAGGATGCGGTCGAAGCCATCTTGGAAGCGTTCGCGGAACCATGCGGGCTCCGGGTGTTTTTCCCAGTCCTGTAGGTGAGGCTCAACGATGCTGACGCTCATTCGGGCCATGTTGTCGCGGAGGCGTTCGAGGCGTTTGGCGGAGGAATCGGTGGCGATAATGGTGCCGGCGTTTTCCATATCGGCCGCGAGGATGCCAGCCTTGCCTCCGGGGGCGGCGCAGGCGTCAAGCACAGTATGCCCTGGCTTGGCGCGGAGCATGCGCGGGGCGATGCCGGTGCTGGGGTCCTGAGCGTAGCACTGGCCGGCGGCGAGTTCGGCGCGGGGGAGGTCATCCACTTCAAACCAGCCTTCTACGGGGCCGTCCAGTCGGCGGGCGCGGGAGAAATCGGGGGCGCGTTTGGCGAGGGGATTGATGCGCACGCAGATGGGGGCCGGGGCGTTGCCCCACTCGCAGAGAGCTTCGACTTCATCGGGAGTGAAGCGGCGAGACCATTCGCGCACGAGAAACTCGGGCATGGAGTGGCGCACGTGGGGGGGGGCGGCTCGGCGAAGGCGTTGCAATTCATCGCGCTCACGGAGGCTACGGCGTAGGACGGCATTCACGAGTCCGCGGGCGCGGCCGGCGAGGGCCACTGTTTCATTGACGGCGGCGTGTTCCGGCATGCCCATGATGTGGAGCTGAACAAGGCCGGTGCGGAGCCACTCGCGGGCGTCGTCTTCTAAGCTGCCGCTGCTGCGGAAATGATCGATCCAGAGATCCAGCAGTGTGCGGTGACGGAGGACAGCGAGGACGATGGCGTTGAGCAGGGCTCGGTTGGGGCCAGAAAGATTGTGCCGCGAGGCTTCGCGCTCGACCATGTCCTCAGCGTAGGTGCCCTGAGGGGACCAGCGCCTGAGGATCTGCCACGCGGTGAGTCGAGAGTTGGGAAGAATTGACATTCTGGCGCATAAGCACAGCGCCGAGACCGCGCCAGGCTTTTCGCGTGGGGGATCAATGTGCGGGCCCGGCACTGTGGCTGAAGGAGTTCAGGAGGTCGGCTGGGAATCACTCTGCACGGCAGGACCAAGGGCGTGCCATTCGAATGAATAACAGACGAGGCCTAGTTCGGTGATGCGCCCATCCATTTTACCTCCGATGGTAGTGGCAATGCGGCGACAGAGCGCGAGACCGATACCGGCATTTCCCTGATGGCCGCTGGCATTGGGGTCAGCACGCCAGAAGGGAGAGAAACTTTCCTCTATCATGGCAGGGGTGAGACCTGGGTTGGTATTTTCCACGCGCACATGGCAGGTATCGCCTTCCGCTCCTGCATAAATGTCAATTGTGCCGCCGGCCCGCGTGTAATTTACGGCGTTGTCGAGCACGTTAGAAATGACGATTTCGATCAGCGAAGCCGCGGTGCGGAGGTCGGTGGGGGGCTCCTTCACATGCCATGTGACGTTAAGCTTCTTCTCTGATGCATTTTCGAAGCAGTTGCGCCATGCTTTTTTGAGTATCTTTGACAGAGAGACAGGCTCATAAATGAATTCGGTGTGGTGGTGGCCGCTTTCGAGGCGGGCGAGAAGCAGGAGGTGATCGACAATGCGCTGCATACCCTGCTGACTTTGCCAGACAGTGTCGAGGGCCTCTTCGTATTCCTCAGAGCTGCGGTTGCGGCTGAGGGTGACCTCCACGGTGCTGCGGATGGCTGCGAGAGGATTGCGGAGTTCGTGGGCGGCGTTGTTGGCGAATTGCCGCTCGTGCTCGATAGCTTCGGCGACACGACCCATGAGCGCGTTGAGGCGGCCGACCACGGGTTGCAGTTCCAGCGGCGCGCCCGGCAGGGAGAATGGATTATTTGTATCACCCGTGGGAGGGCGCTTCTCAATCTGGCGGGCGAGGGTGACCAGGGGTTTCACCCCGCGACGGATAAGAATGGCAGAAACGATTAGGACCGCCAGCATAACGCTCGTACCTGTTCTCACGAGGAACCAAAAAACCTCGTTCAGCGTCTCATTGAGTGCGAGCAGGTCACGACCGACCACGACCTGCACAGGAATGTCAGGAAGGGAAGGAGTCTCCTTCATGGGTATAAATACGCGGGAGCACAGCCGTGCTGGTCTTCCGTCCCATGTGGTCCAGTCGTCGTAGACTATTTCTTTGTTCTTTGCTGGCAGACGGGGGAGGTTGTGTGCTTTGCCATCAACCCGCAGCGCAGGAGAGCGGGGAATGATGATTTCGCCGTCCGACACGCGCCAGCCCATGACGAGGTCGGGATTGCCGGATACTGAGATTTGCTCCCACTCCGGAGTGGAAAGCCGGAGGCTGGTGATCACGGTGCCCCGTCGGGTAGTGATATCCACGGTGGTCTCATAAAAGAAAAGCCGCTGCCGGAGCAGGGAGTCGTGCTCGTCCTCAAGGTGCTGCTGGATGCCCTTATAAATTGCTATGTTCCCGCCCGTGAGGACCAGCGTCATTGCGACGAGGAAACTCAGAAGCAGCCGGAATTTGAGGGAGTGCGGAGGCATGAAAGTCGTGGCGGCAAGAGGTGGGGGCGTTAGCAGGCTAACGCAGACGCGGAAGGATTTTTACTTATCATGGCAAATAGTTAGTGGAATACGAGCAAATCTGTCCGACAGATTCCTCATCATGACCACCCTTAATACCATCAATCGCCGCAGCTTTCTTACCGCCGCCGGAGCTGCCTTTGCCGCGCCTTCATTCCTGCCGGGCCTCCGGGCGCAGTCGCTGAACGGCAAGGTTCGTCACGTTTCCTTTGGAGCCGGGGGTATGGCCCGTGCAGACTTGAACACCATTTCGGGGCATAAAGCCGTGGAGGTTTTCGCCGTGGTGGATGTGGACAAGCGCAGCTGGCCGGAGATTAAATCCGCTTTTCCCAAAGCAAAGCTGTTTCAGGACTGGCGCGAATTGATGGCCGCGGAGGCGGGGAACTTCGATAGCGCCAATGTTTCAACGCCGGACCACATGCACGGCCCTATCGGTGCGGCGCTGGCCGCCGCAGGAAAGCATGTTTATGGGCAGAAGCCGCTCACGCACAATCTCAGGGAGTGCCGTCATCTTGCCACGCTGGTGCGCAAACAGGGTGTCATGTCCCAAATGGGCATCCAAGTCAGCAGTGATTTCAATGAACGTTATTGTCAGGCGCTCATCAAGGCTGGGGCCATCGGAAAGGTGAAAGAGGTTTACAGTTTCAGTTTCAAGGATTGGGGCGACATGAGCCCTGTGCCGCAGAGCAAGGACGCTGTGCCTGAGGGCCTCTCATGGGACCTCTGGCTGGGGCCCGCCGCGGAACGCGATTTCATCAATGGCTACTACCATCCCGGAAACTGGCGGAAACGACGCGATTTCGGCACGGGAACGCTGGGCGATATGGGTTGCCATATGTTCTCCGGTTGGTATCGTGCTCTTGATCTAACGGCCCCGCTGAGTGTGAAGTCCACGGGTCCGGCTCCTAACAGGGACAACTGGGCTATCAATGGAAAGGTGGAGTATATCTTTCCCGGCACAGCCTACACCGAGGGCAAGGAAGTGAAGGTTACTTGGTTCGACGGTCCGAAGTCGCGACCACCGGCGGAACTGGAAAAGGAGTTTGGTGGAGTCAGTATTCCAGGCGAGGGGAGTATCTTCACCGGGACCGATGGGATCATGCTTTTTCCTCACGGAGGCCGTCCGCTGTGTTATCAAAACGGCCAAGCCAAGGAGGTGAAGTTCCCAAAACTCGAGCCGCGGAATCACTGGCATGAATTCGTCGACTGTATCCTTACCGGAAAAAACAAGCCCAGTGCCAATTTTGATTACGCGGGCCCACTGACGGAAGCGGTGCTCCTTGGCTGCCTGGCCAGCGTGTTTCCGGGCGAGGAACTGAAATGGGATGCGGCGGCACTTAAGTTCACCGGACATGATGCTGCCACTGCCCTTGTGGGGCGCAGCTATAGAAAGGGCTGGGAAATCCCGAATCTTGCCTGAGGTCCTTCTCAGTATTGCCCGAATCCCCCTCGCTGGCGGGATCGGGCGCATACGGGAGTCGGCATTGGAGGCAGTTTCTGCCATCCTTTCCACAGTCCCGATCAATCCACGGTAGCTTGGCCCGGACTCGGCGGCAAGATCGTGTCACTAATTCTTCCGGGTAGTGGCACCATGGGCACCAGCGGAGGGCGGGAAGTGTCTGGAGCTTTTAGTACTGGAGCCGTTTCGCCGTTCTGTTCCTTTTCAAAGTCGTCTTCTTTTTCTTCATCCGGCGATTTGGCTGAACCCACGTAGGAAAGGTAGGGATCCTTTCCGATAAGGACGGGAGCCTTGATCTTGAGAGGGGTCGCGTCAGCGAGATTAACGGACGAGTCCACTCTGGAATTAATGACAGGGGCTCCGGGTGGTGCCTCATCAACGGCTGCTTCGCCGGAATGAAAAGTACAGCGAAGATCAAAATTTGTCTCAGGGCGCACATATTCCATGTAGGAGCACTTGATGAGTTTTTGGCGCTCCGGGTTGGAGGGATCCGGGCCTAGCTCAAGGCAGGCATCCGTAGCAAGATGTCCGGAGATGGCGCAGAGTTCCACAAGCTGCATCCCGGGTGGTTGGACCACGGGTTGGGCGGGCTTCTTTGCGACTAAGGCATTCATCACATCTACCCAGACAGGCAAAGCGGTGTGGCGGCTGAAAGCATCAGGATAAACAGTTTCCTTTTTGTCCAGCCCCACCCACACGGCGCAGGTCACTTCGTCATTGTAGCCGGCGAACCACAGATCTGTAGAATTAATGTGGGTACCGGTTTTACCGGCCAGCGGAGCATCTTTGTAGCCGTAGTCGGTTGCATTGAAGGCAGTGCCAAAATCACTGGCGAGGGTTTCCTCCAGACAGCTGTGGGTCATGAAGGTGGCTATGGGGTCGCTTACGGGTAGAGGCTTTGGATTGTCGGTGCGCTGGTAGACCTGAGAGCCGTCGGCATTTTCGATACGGGTTACAAACCACATGCTGGCGGGTTTTTCTCCGCCGTTGGGAAAAATGGTATAGGCAAGGCAGAGGTCGCGCAGGGTCACATCAGTGCGGCCCATGAGGTAAGCGGACTCCTCCGGCACGTCGCCGAACCCGGCGCGCTTCATAATGTCCACGAACTTCTTGAGCCCGATTTCGAGGCCCACGCGCGCGGCGCAATTATTTTTACCCTGAATGAGCGCGCGGCGAAGTGAGGTATTCTGTTCATGTTCACCGGTTGCGCCCTCCGCACCCCATTCGCCGAGTGTGCCCGTGGTGGCTCCCATCATGATTTTGGTATTGTCCATGGGGGCGTCGGTAACGCGGCTGCCGGGAAAGTGGGTGCCTTCAAATGCTGCGTTGTAGATGAATGGGAAAACAGCGGTGCCGATGGGCCGCTTTGAGAGCGCAACACGGTTGAACTGGGACTGCCCGAAATCGCGGCCGCCGGACATTGCCAGCACACCGCCGGTTTTGTTGTCCACTGCCAGCAGCGCTCCCTGGAGATAGCCGGGCTGGGGTTTCTCAGTGAGCGACCTCTTGGATTTCACCCATTCCTCCAGCTTCAGAGTATAGTCAGCCATCTTCTCGCGGGCTGGATAGGTTTTGCTGTTTTCGAGCTCGGTGAGCCGACTGACCAGACTTTTTTCCGCGGCCTTTTGCAGGTCGCTGTCCACGGTGGTGTAGATCTTAAAGCCTTTTCCTGTGATGCCTTCCAGTCCCATGCTATTAAGGATCCCCTCCACTTCCTCCTCCACCTCCCGCTGGACATAACCGGCTGCCCGAGCGGTCTCCGAAGGCTTGAGCGGAATCGGCGCTTTCTTCATTCGCTCGGCTTCTTTTGGCTTGAGCTTTCCTTCGGCGATGAGGCGGTCGTAGACCTTGTTCCGCTCCCGTTTGGCATTCTCGATACTATGGAGCGGGGAATAGACTGAGGGGGCTTTGATGAGGCCAACAATGACAGCACTTTCCGGCAGAGTCAGTTCCTTTGCAGGTTTGCTAAAGTAGCCCTGCGCCGCGGCCTCCACTCCGTAGAACCCTTTACCAAGGGGAATGCGGTTTAGATAATGTTCGAGGATTTCCTTCTTAGTGTAATACTTCTCAATACGTTTGGCGATCTCCATTTCCAGCAGCTTGCGCTGGACGTTGCGTTCGGTGAGCCCGTAGGTGTTGCGGGCAAGCTGCTGAGTTAGGGTGCTTCCTCCCTGCTTGATGCCGTCCGAAAAAAGGTTGTCTTTGGCGGCCCGGGCGACTCCCCAGTAGTCCACTCCGAAGTGCTCCCAGAAACGCCGGTCCTCTGTGGCGGTCAGGCAGTCGATTAGATTCTGCGGCATGTCCGCGAGAGGGATGATCATCCGGTTCTCATTGGCGAGGCGGCCGATCTCGACTTTGTTGCGGTCATAGATGATGCTGCTCTGCTCAAGCTTGGCCACAAGGGACATGTCGAGTGCAGAAGCTTTGTCTCTATAAGGCTTGATATACGCGAGCATCCCGACCCATCCTCCGGTTGCCGTCAGCAGCATCAGCAACAACAGCACATGCACCCAGCGACGCTTCCAAAGCGGTATGCTCCGCTTTCTTGAGCGCTGACGCAACTGCTCGGGTTTGATTTTGATGAGTTCTCCAATCATAGTTGGACCGGTTGAAGGGGGCCGAAAGGGTCCACGTTTAATAATTCAACTCATCCCGTGAAAAAGCAACCCCTCGCCACAGGGGGATGTCTAGAGTTGATTAACGCACCGCGGGCTACCGAGACTGCTTTTTCGCCTCTTCGAGGGCATCCAGCAGCAAGTTAGGGGATGCAATGACGGTTGGTAGTGCAATGACAGGACCTTTTGATGGAACAATAAAGGCATAGGGGATGCCGCCGCTCTTGTAAGCCTCGACGAATTTCTGGGCCGTGCGGTCGGCTGGCGAATCCTCCACGGTTTTGTCGCCGAGCATGAAGATCGCGTCGTAGCCGGGCAGTGCGTCGAGGAATTCCTTGCGGTCGAAGGCCAACTTGCGGTTGGTCTCGCACTGGAGGCACCACTCCGCCCAGAGGTCCACTACCGTCGTGAGTCCTTTTTCCCGGCGCTCGATGATCATTTTGACCGAAAGCGGGGTGCCGTGGCCGGCGGAGGCGGGGGCGCGTTCGCTGGTGGCTTCGGTTATCAGCCAAACGGCGCCCGCGAGGCACAGCAGGACAGTCAGGCCGGCTAGGGTGCGGGAGTGGCCCCGGGTGGTGCGCTGGAAAAACCGGCCGTAAATCCACAGGATCATGGCCACTAGGGTGAGGGCAAAAAGCAGAAGTGTAGCTCCGGTGCGCCCGGTGGTGCCCCCAAAGACTGAGAGCAGCCAGACGACGGTGGCGAACATGGGGAAGGCCATGAACTGCTTGAAGGTCTCCATCCATGCCCCAGGCCGCGGCAGCTTTTTGATCAGCGAGGGAAACCATGACAGCACCACATATGGCAGTGCCAGACCGATTCCCAGCCAGAGAAACACGGCAACGACCAGCGGCGTGGGAGTGCTTTCATCCAGAGCAAATCCCAGCGCGGGCCCCATAAAAGGGCCGGTGCAGGGCGTGGCCAGCAGCACGGTGAGCAGACCGCTGTAGAACGAGCCGCGATAGCCGGATTCGTTTTGCAATTCCGCCCCTACGGAAGTGAGCCGCGCGCCCACTTCAAAGAGTCCCGTCATACTTAGGGAGAATGCAAACACCAGCACGATGAGTCCGCTGAGGAACCACGGGTTTTGCAACTGAAAGCCCCAGCCTTTCCCGGCGCTCCTAAGGGCCAGCAAGACCGTCATGAGCAGCAGAATCGACAGAATGACGCCTAGCGCGTAGGTGAGACCGTGACGTTTCACCACGCGCGGGTCTTCACCTGCCTGCTGCACGAATCCGAGAATCTTGATGCCGAGCACTGGGAAGACGCAGGGCATGAGATTGAGAATGATGCCGCCCAGAAAAGCGAACAACAAGGCTAGCGGCCATGTCATGGCATCTTCGCGGCTGCCGCCTCCCAGCTTCGTAACTCCCCAGCCGCGGATTTCGGCGATAAGTTTGTCCTCTTCATCGTCGGAAATGGCTAGAACTGCGGACTCGGCTGGCGCGGGTTTCGCCGTCCCGGCAGTGGCCGCAACCGACCCCTCTCCGGCAGTCATGGCCTTCACTTCGACGGTCGTGAGCAGCGACTTTTCCGCCGTGATCCAGCCCCAAGGTTTCTGTCCCGGTGGCTTCGTTTCCTGACCGGTAAGGGTGACGGTAAAAGCCGCACCTTCGTTCTTCCATTCCTGCGGAGTGGCCTCGGTGGCTGCAGCAGCGTCAAAAAAGTAGAGCTTGCCAGGATCTGCCGCCGCACCCTCGCCGGGTTCCGCCCGAACCGTCCAGTTTTCGCCCGCTGCTGCGATACTCACTTTCCACGCCGCCAACGCCTGCGGCTGGGCTTTCCGCAGCGCATCGATGGTCGAGGCCTCCGCGCCCGGCTCCGCTCTCTCCGCCACCGGCAGCGAAGTCTTTAGTTCAAAAGTCAGCGGGATGCACTGCTCCTTGCACGCCTGGAGCTTAGCCTTCAGCGATAGTTCTAACCTGTCCCCGAGTTTCAACGCAGCAGGCGCGCTGAACTCAGTCACGATGTAGGACGTGCCCTCGTAAATATACTGCACTGCGGCCACATCGGGGATCCCCGCGTCTTTCACGGCCGGAATACCCCACAATACATTCTCCTGCTTCACCCCGTCGGGCAGCGTCCATGTCAGTGAAGGCGACTGCGCAAACTGCCCGGGATTCCTCCAGAATGTGTGCCAGTGCTCTGCGTGGTCCAATTTCACCGCTACGCTGAACTTCTGCCCCGGTATCACCGCGCTTTGCTCGCCCAACAGTGTCGCTTTGACGGGCTCACTGGAATCCACTGCAGCACCGGCATCCGGACTCGAGAAAGGATCGAAGGCGTTTTGGCTGGAGGCAGTGAAACCAGTGAGCAGCAGCAGTGGAAAAAGCAGGTGGCAAATCATATTGGGTCGTGGAGAGCAGGGACCTTAGTTTATTCCCGGCACAGCAAACGTAAAGCCCAGCCTTTGCTTTCCGGCATAAGCTTTTCGATAACTTCCCGGCGCTTCCACGCCGCGGAGTAACTGGCTACTGTGCGGAAAAGGTGACGGTCACGGTAGCGCTCGTACTTTCAGGCAGCGGGATGAGAATAAAGTCATCGGCGATGACAGGCTGCCATTCCACGCCGGCGGTGACTTTGCACTTAGCGGGATCAATGCGGCGGGGGAGCCACTGCAGAATGGGGCGGCCGCCGCGCTGGGAACCGTTTTTGTTCACAGGCTGCCATGTCGACTCACCGGCGAGAGGCTTGAGAGTCAGCGTGAAGGCACCCTCCTTTTCTGCCAAGGTCTGTTTCCAGTTCAGTTTCCCCGGTGCCATCCTAGCCTCCCATGCCGGATCCCCGTAAAAGGCCACGTTGTCGCGGTCGAAGAGAAGGCCCTGCATGTCCTGACGAGTGAACCGGCCCCCAGCCTGCGGGACCTTGGTGAGGCGCGGGGGGCGTCCCATTTCGTCCACCGATTCAATCTTCTCGGCTCCCGGGAATTCGGTCATCAACCGGTGCACGAGGGCAATGTTGTTCGCGTGGAAGGCTTCCGTGAGCGTATAGCGGCCTGGTTGTTCTACAAAGTAGTCCAGCAAACCCCAACCCTGGAAGCCATACCATGTGGGCAGCACATAGCCGGCCATCTGGCGGACGGTAGCACTTTTCATGAACGCCAGCGCCATGGCGTCGGGACCGTCGATGTGCCCCATGAGGCAGTTGCCTATGGGCAGATAGACCTTGGGATTCGGGCTTTTCACGTCCCAAGTAGCGCCGGCGGTGTCCTCGCCATACAGCCGACCGTCCTTGCTCTTCCAAAACCCGTTCTCGTAGCGGAACCCGATCATCCAGTCGCGTTCGGTGGCATGGCCTGAGGTGACCCAGAGGTCGGGGCCGGCATTGATGAGATCGACCAGCGCCCGGGTGGTATCGGGCTCAGTGGATTTGGGCGCAGCTTCGCCGCCTTTGTCCTTCCGTACCATGTGACCTTTTTTCAATTCACAATACCATGTGCCGCTCTCAATGCGGTCCATGGCCAGTTCTGTGCCCGAGCCGGCGCTGTGAATGGTGAGCGGTTTTTCCTCCGCCGCGATGGCCAGCGCGTTCTCGGCATCGTGCCCCGTGAGAATGCCCCAGCGGGTATCGGTGAAGGGATCGCTATCCAGCTTGCGCGTGAAACGGTGGACCTTCTGCACGAACTCACGCGAGGCTTCCTCTCGCGTGGCGACAAAGCAGGTATGGCGCGGCATTTCCTTCTGCAGTGCTGGCAGAATTTCCTCCGGCGCCGCCTTCCATGAGACCGTTACTGCGCCGGGATATTTAGCGGCCAGTTTGGCCAGCACCGGCTGCCATGCCGCATCAGTCTTCGTCTTCTCGGAAACGGCGATCACATAGTCTGCGGCGGGTGACGCGGTTGTTAGGGCGGCGAAAATTAGAGCGGGACGGTAGTTCATGATGAAACGCAATGTGGTGCAGTCAGAGGGATGACGCGGCGACCCTTACCACAGGCCCCACTGCTTTGTCGCCATTATATAGATGCCCATTAGCAGATTGGAAACCCCGTGCGCAATCACGCAGGCGCCAACGCTTTTCGTGCGGAGGTAGAGCCAACTGATAATGGATGCGTAGATCACCGCCGCGGCGTAGTCCGGCTTCGTGTGCGCGAGCACAAAGCCCGCCGTGACCCCCGCAAAGGCCAGCGCACTCTTCTGCGCGAAGGGCACCACGCTGAAGTCCCGGAAGCGGTCGCTCAGCATCCGCCAGAGAAACCCGCGCCAGAACAACTCCTCTGCAAAAGCCACCACCACCGCAGCCCGCAAAAACCTCATCAGGATAGCGCTCCAGAAATCCAGTCCCGTAAGCTTTTCGGGATTAAAGCTCGTCTCATCCCCCGCCCGGGAAGTGAATCCGAGCCATTCGTTCTCTGGCACCCAGCCCTGATTGAACATCCAGGAGGGCAGCAACCACACGCCGATACCCGCCGCACCCGCGATTCCCGACCAGAGCACGATGCGCCTGTTGAGCGGACCAAAGGTGTAGTTTCTCCACCAAAAAACGATTACACCGAGCACGACGAAGGTCTGCAACGGGTAGACCCACATCTGAGGCCGCGCGAAATACCACGGCGCATCAATCTTGTCCGAGCGGAATCCACCAATCAGCAACAGGAAGCAAGTAAAGAGCAGCAGAGGACCAGCCCATGCGGCAGCGGGATTATTGCGAAAATTCATGGGGGAGGAAAGTGAGGAAGCAGAAGTGTTTCGATAGCAAAGAGCGAAGGATGTCTGTTTGGGAAGGGGAAAACCCCCGGACACCGGTGACAGTGGTCCCGGGCGGCAGCCGGAAATCCGATCAATCGCCAGACGGAGGGCCGGAAATGTTATAGCAGCAACAGAGCCTCTCAGTTTCCACTAAGCCGTAAGGCGGGCATGCTTGGGGAGGAGGCAATAAAAACGCTTCTCAGCCGGGCGCTGCTGTTGTGCGCTGAGTGGGTGAGCGGCGATTTCTCAACGAACTCTTCATTTGCCGTGCCGGCGTTCGCACGGTAAATTAAAGTGGTGGGTGCTGCACCAAGCTTTCGCCGGAAAGCTTTGATACGACCGTCTTTATCGAGCGGAAGGACGTATATAATTAAGGAAGCTCATTTTGCCATGACGGATAGCCCAAATCACCCAAAACTACGCACTTTTCCCAAAAGCCTTGAGGCGGAGATCGCCGATGAGCGCCGCGCGCTTCTTGAGCATCGCGTTTACGGCCAATTGCATACCTTGGAGCACTTGGCTATGTTCATGGAGCACCATGTGTTTGCAGTCTGGGATTTCATGTCGCTGCTGAAGGCGTTGCAGGTGCGCCTGACTTGCGCGGTTGTACCGTGGCTCCCGCAGGGCAATGCCGAGGTGCGCCGCCTAGTCAATGAGATCGTGCTGGGTGAGGAGAGCGATGCCCTGCCCGATGGCGGGGCGTCAAGCCACTTCGAGATTTACCTGCAGGCAATGCGCGAGGCCGGGGCTAGCACAGCCCAAGTTGAGCATTTTATCCGGACGGTGGAGTCGGGGCAGACAGTGGACGGGGCGCTGGAGGACGCCGGTGTGCCGCCTGCGGTCGGTGCATTTGTTAGGCATACGTTTGCGGTGATCGGGCGCGGTCGGACGCACGAGATCGCGGCGGCCTTCACCTACGGCCGGGAGGATCTGATCCCCGACATGTTCACGCGACTGGTGCATGAGCTGGAACGGCAATTCCCCGGTAAACTGGCGACGTTACGTTACTATTTGGACCGACACATCGAGCTGGATGGGGACCAGCACGGCGAAATGGGGCGACGGATGGTGAGTCTGCTGTGCGAGGGAGACGCGGACCGTGAAGACGAGGCCACACAGGCGGCGGTTGCTGCGCTGCAATCCAGGATACAACTCTGGGACGGAATCGCATCGGCGGTAAAGAACTCGGAAGGGATGGCTCTGAGCCAACATGCATGAACGATGCTGAGACCAGCGACGCTTGCATCGTCCCCGCGTTAAAAGAGGCGGGCTGAGGCGCGGAGGTTTGCCGGATTTTGTGCGAGTTCGCGCAGGCGGGGCCGCTGTGTAGGGAGTGGGTGTGAGGCTCGGCGCCGGAGAGCAGGTGGGCGGTTTCAAAGCGTGCAGACTCAGTTCCTCACAAGGAGGCGGTGCGCCGCAATCCGGGGGCGGCGGCGAGCAGGGCGCGGGTGTATTCGTGCTGAGGTGCGTCCATCACGTTTTCTGTATGGCCAGTTTCTACGATTTTTCCGTTCTGCATCACGGCGACGCGGTCGGCGATGAAGCGCACGACGCCGAGGTCGTGACTGATGAAGAGCATGGTCAGGCTGAGATCGCAGCGGAGCTGGAGCAGGAGATTGATGATCTGGCTCTGGATGCTGACATCGAGGGCGCTCACGGGTTCGTCGGCGAGGAGAAGGCGGGGTTCGGGGCCGAGGGCGCGGGCGATGGCGATGCGCTGACGCTGGCCGCCGGAGAATTCGTGCGGATATTTGAGCGCCGCGGAGGGGCTGAGGCCCACGCGTTCCATGAGGGCGGCCACGCGCTGTTTTATGTCTTCGTATTCCAGCGGGCCTGTGCGCGCGGTGATGGATTCTGCGAGGGCACTGAAGATGGTCAGCCGGGGATTGAGCGAGGCATACGGGTCCTGGAAGACCATCTGGAAATTGAGCCGGGCGAGCCGGAGTTCGGTGGCGGTGAGGTGGGAAAGATCTCGCCCTTCGAGCTGAATGCGTCCTGCCGTGATAGGCTGGAGCTGCATGATGGCGCGGGTGAGCGTAGTTTTGCCGCAGCCGCTTTCGCCCACGAGGCCGAGAATTTCGCCGCGCTGGATTTCGAGCGAGACGCCGTCCACGGCGCGGAGCACTTCGTGGGATTTGGAGAATAGCCCGCGCTTTTTCGGGAAGTGGACGCTGAGGTCTTCGAGTTGCAGCAGTGCGCTCATGCGTTCCCCCTTTCCAGACAGCCGGGGCAGTTTTGCACGCGGTGGCCAGGTGCGATTTCGATGATCTCAGGATCACGGTCGGTGAGGCAGAGATAACCGTTCTCCGCATTGCGCACGCGGAAAGCGCAGCCGGGGCCGAGTTTCGCGAGATCGGGAGGCATTCCGGGAATGGTGTAGAGCGTGCCGCCTTTGGGCTGGAGCGCGGGAATGCTGCGCATGAGCGAGCGAGTGTAGGCGTGGCGGGGATTGCGGAAGAGCTCACCCACCGGCGCAGACTCCACGAGCCGGCCGGCATACATAACGTTCACATAGTCGCAGACTTCACTGACGACGGCGAGGTCGTGCGTGATGAGAATGACCGCGCTGCCCAGCGCGCGCTGCCGTTCTTTGATGAGATCGAGGACCTGTTTCTGGATGGTGACGTCTAGGGCGGTGGTGGGTTCGTCGGCGATGAGCAGCTCGGGCCGCGTGATCATGCTCATGGCGATCATGACACGCTGTCTCATGCCGCCGGAGAATTCATGCGGATACTGCCGGACGCGCTCTTCGGGGTTCTTGATGCCGACTTCTGCGAGGGCGGCGATGGCCTTGGGCAGCGCCTCGGCTTTGCAGAGTCCCTCGTGAATGCGCAACGGTTCCATGACCTGATCGCCCACGCGCATGTAGGGATTGAGCGAGGTCATGGGGTCCTGGAAAATCATGCTGATGCGCCGGCCCCGGATGGCGCGCAGTTCGGCCCGGCTCATCTTGAGGAGGTCCACGCCATCGAAGTTTGCCGTGCCTCCCTCAATGCGTCCGGGAGGCATGGGGATGAGCCCGAGCATGGAATAGCACGTCACCGATTTCCCCGAGCCTGACTCCCCGACGATGCCGACGGTCTGGCCTTTCTCCACACTCAGCGACACGCCGGTGACGGCGCGCACCACGCCGTTCCGGGTATGGAACGCGACGCGGAGGTTCTGGACATCGAGGAGCGGCATGGGTCAGTCTTTGGCGGTCTTCACGTCCATGGCATCGCGCAGGCCATCGCCGGCGAAGTTGAGACAGAAGAGAGTAATAGAGAAAAGTGCGGCGGGTCCGGCGAGCAGCCATGGATAGGTTTCCATCTGGTCGGCACCTTCGGAAATGAGCGTGCCCCATGAGCTTTGCGGCGGCTGCACGCCGAGCCCGAGGAAGCTGAGGCCGGCCTCCAGCAGCATCACGGCGGGCACGGTGAGTGTGGCATAGACGATCACGGGGCCGAGCACATTGGGAATGATGTGGCGGAAGATGATGCGGCTGGTGGGCAGGCCGAGCGAGCGAGCGGCTTCCACGAATTCCTGCCGCGCCAGCCCGAGCACCTGCGTGCGCACGATGCGCGCCATGGTCAGCCATTCGATAGCGCCGATGGACAGATAAATTAGCCACAGTCGCGTGCCGAACATGGTGGTGAGCAGGATGACGAAGATAAGGAACGGCAGGGCGCGCAGGATTTCCACAAAGCGCATCATCTTGTCGTCGGTGCGTCCGCCGAGATAGCCCGCCACCGCGCCGTAGGTCACGCCGATGAGCAGCGCGACGGCAGTGGCGATGCCTGCCACCATTAACGACACACGCCCGCCCTGCATGGTGCGGGCGAGAAGATCGCGCCCCAGAGTGTCCGTGCCCAGCCAGTGACGGAGGGTGACGTTTTCCGGTCCTTCGCCAGCTTTCAGCGCCTGGGCAAAGCGCTGTTCTTCTTCGGGGGCGAGGTCGTCATATTTATGTCTGAGCCATGTTTCGCGATCCAGAGTTTCCTCGTAGCCGGGAGGCTTAGCTTTAAGATCGAGGTTGGTGACATGGGGGCTCCAGTTACACAGCAGCGAGCCCACGGTGCAGAAGAGGATCACAAACCCGAGCACGAAGATGCACACCACCGCGAGGCGGTTGCGCCGCAGGCGCGCCCACGCGTCCTGCCACAGTGAGCGGCCCTGGATTTCCCCGGAAGCGGTAGCGGCGGCAGTGGTCATGTGAGGCGCACTTTGGGGTTCAGCCACGCGACGAGGATGTCGGTGAAGAAATTGACGAAAACGAGCAGAGTGGCGAACAGCACCGTCGTGGCCAGCACGAGCGTGTAGTCCTTGTTCACCGCGGCATTCACAAAGTGGCTGCCGAGGCCGGGCAGGTTGTAGATCGTCTCAATGATAAACGATCCCGTCGTGATTCCGGCGAGGGCAGGGCCGAGGTAGGCCACTACGGGAATGAGTCCGCCGCGCAATGCATGGTGCGTGACGATCTTCAATTCCGGCACGCCCTTGGCCCGCGCGGTACGAATGAAGTCTTGGTTCAGAATCTCCAGCATCCCGCCGCGGGTAAGACGGGCGATGTAGGCGGCGTAGATGATGCCCATGGTCGCTGCGGGCAGCACCCAGTCCGTCGCTTCATACCAGCCGCCCACATTGAACCAGCGGAGCTTGATACCAAAGAGAGCGATGAGCAGCGGCCCCATGACAAACCCCGGCAGGCAGATGCCCAGAAGCGCCATAGACATCGCCGAGTTGTCCACCCACGTGTTCCTCCGCACTGCTGCGATGACGCCGGCGGGAATGCCGATGGCCACCGCGATGATGAGTGCCATAAGACCAATGGTGAGGGAAACCGGCCACGAGTCGCTAATGATCTTCGCGTTCCACATGCCCTGGTGTTTCATTGAGGGGCCGAGGTCGCCTGCGAAGTACGACTTCAGCGTTAATGCATATTGCTCGGGCAGGCTTTTATCGAGATGGTAGCGCTCCTGCAGTGAGCGCTTCACATCGGGATGAATCGCCTTTTCCGTGGCCAGTGGGTCTCCCGGTGCGAGGCGCACCATGAAGAAGGTGAGCGTGAACACCGCGAACACGACCACGATGGCTTGGAGGAGTCGGGAAACCGTGAAGCGCAGCATGGGTCAGTCGGTGGCGGTGAGGAGGGCGTCCATGCTGCTGGGCGGGACGGGATACTGCAGGTCGATGTGCTTCCAGAGCCAGTTGTCGAGTGCGCGGGGCTGGAAGTCCTTTACGGCCGGGTGGATGAGGCGCGTGCGGGTATAGACATATATCGGCACCACCGGCGCCTCACGCGTGGCGATGGCTTCCGCGCGGTTGAGAATGCGGAGGCGCTCCTGCGCATCGGCGCACTGGGTGGCGGCATCCACGAGGCTGTCGAATTCCTTGTTGCTCCAACCCGTTTCGTTGTTGCCGCCGTCCGTCTTCCACATGTCCACGAAAGTCGCTGGGTCATAGTAGTCCGCGCTCCACCCGGCCACGGCGATGTCGTATTGCTTTGAGTGCTGCATGGTGAGCTGCACGGTGAAGTCAACCTGCTTGATGCGGATAGAAATGCCCAGCGCCCTGCGCCACATGGCCTGTACCGCCTCCGCCATACTCACCTCCACTTCTGATTTCGCAATGAGCAGCTCCAGTTCTGGAAAGCCCTGACCGCCGGGGAATCCCGCCTCTGCCAGCAACTTCTGCGCTTTCGCCACATCCAAGCTGAAGAAATTGGCCGTCTCATACTCCCTGATCGGCGGTGTCAGGCCGTAGCAGGGCGTCTGATTCGCCCGCAGCACGTTTTTCACTATGCTTTCGCGGTCCAGCGCAAAGCCCAGAGCCTGGCGAACCCGCATGTCATCGAGCGGCTTGCGGGTCGTGTTGATGCGGTAAAAGCGGATCGCTAGGCTTTGATAGTTTCGCACGATGTCCTTGTGATCTTTGAGATAGCGCGGGACTTTCGACGGCGGCGTGGCATACGTCGCGTGCAACTGCCCGCGGCGGAAGAGCCGATCTTCTGTCAGATCCTTGTCGATCGGGTAGAAGCGCACGCCATCCAGCTTCACATTCGCCGCGTCCCAGTAGTGCGGATTCCGCTGCACTTCCACATACTGCTTGAAGAGATAGCGCTTCATCTTGAACGGCCCGTTGCTCACCAGATTCTCCTGCTGCGTCCACGGATTCATCACATCGTAAATGCTCCCGTGCTTCTCGATGGCATGACGGGGCACCGGCCACCATGAAGTGTGGCAGATGATGCTCGGGAAATGCGGCGTTGGTCCCACGAGGGTCGCCTCCAGCGTATAATCGTCCACGGCGCGCACGCCCAACTGTTCCGCGGGCATCTCCTTCTTAAAGAAAGGCTCCCCGTTCTTCAGAAGAAAGAGCATCGTGGTGTATTCCGAGCCCAGTTCCTTGCTTAGCATCCGTTGCCACGACCACACAAAGTCATGTGCCGTTATGCCCACCCCGTCCGACCATTTTGCATTCTTCCGGATGGTAAAAGTCCACAAATCTCCCTTCTCATTCGGCACCCACTTCTCCGCAACGCCCGGCTCTACCTCCAGTTCCGAATCCTTCTTCTCCGCCACCAACCCCTCCGACAGCGCCAGCATGATCTGGTGCTCCGCCACGCTGTTACACCGCTGGAGGTCAAGGAACCTAGGCTCGCTTCGGTTGTTGATGAGGAAGATTTTCTTCTCCGCCCCATCCAGCGCGCTCACCGGGTCACCGGAGCACCCCGCGCCGAGCAGGGCGCAGGTGATGGTGATGGTGA
>CAMAUV010000069.1 GCA_945861415.1 Akkermansia muciniphila
AATGATAGGATCATGGGACAGCACTGAGCCGAATCGCCGGGGCAGGCCTCGAAAATCACAACTCGACCCCTCAACGAATTTAGTTACTCAGCCGCCGTCTCTACGGGGGAGGCACCCCCGTGTTTTCTGGCCTATGGGATGCCAGTGAAAAACTTTCATAATCACCGCTTTTTAAATTGCCCCCGGCACGGGCCCCATTTAAGTCTACCTCCTCCTGATTGGAAAAATCTTAGGGGGGCTAGTACTTTTTTCTAGCACTCACCAGGATTTTCCTCCATGCTCGCTAAAATTCGCCAATCCTTGCTAAATTCAACCTGACTCCGCCTGTCATGAATAAACTTACCGCTCTCTTAGGCATCGTCGCTTCCTTCGCAGGTCTCGCTGGTGTCCACGCTCAGGTTCCCTCAACAACCTCTGCCAAGGAGGAACTGGTGAACATCAAAAAGGTTATTGTCTCCGTGCAGAAGACACCGAAAATTCAGGCGGATGGCCCCACCGACAAACGCTGGACTCCCAAAGACTGGCTTGAGATCGAAGTGGACTGCGACATCCTCAAGTCGAAGAAATCCAAGGATCCCAAGCAGAACAGCCATGAGTCCGTGACCTTCAAGTATTTCGTCTATCTCGAAGGACAATCCAAAGAGAAGAGCCGCATCCTTACCGGCGAAGTGACCCACGGTAACGTGCCGATTGAGAAGGACCAGCACTCGGTAATGTATTTGACCCCCTCCACCATCTTCGACCTCACAGGAAAGAAAGAGGGCAACCCTTCAGCGGTAAAGTTCTGGGGAGTCGTCGCCACGGTTGGAGGAGAAACCGTAGGCTACAAGGTAAGCCCCGGAGCGCCCGGTAGCGCTGACAAACCATGGTGGGAAGCTCCGACGGCTCCTGCGAAGGAAGCTGCCCTTAAAAAGAAATCGCAGACTCCCTTCTCCATCCTCTGGGCTGACTTTCACCTCGACGAGAGCAGCAAGTAATTCATCCGATCTTCGGCCAACGTTACTTTTATCCATTGACGCTGTAGATATCTCCCGCACTACACAACAATTACGATGGCGGAAAAAAAATCAATTCTGACACTTAACCTCGGTTCTCAACGCGTTGGCATGGCGCGTTTTGGCATCGGTGGCAAAGGCACCCTTCATTTGAAGCAATATGCCTTTGCCGACATGCCGGGCGACCCGACCTCTGACGGTATTAGGCGGGATTCCCTGTCGGCGGCCGTTGGGCAATTGACACTTGCTATGCGAGCGGCGGACTCGGATGTGAACTACACCGTTCCCGGCCAGTTCCTCATTTCAAAGTTCGTCAAACTGCCACCGCTCAACGAGGATCAGGTCGAAAAAATGGTCGGGTTCGAAGCCCAGCAAGCCGTCCCCTTTCCCCTCGCCGAGACCGTCTGGGACTACCATTTGATGGGCAAGAACGCCGGGGAAGTGGAAGTTGGCATTGTAGCCGTGCGCTCCGAACACCTGAACGACCTGAATGCGGCTGTAGAGTCCAACAAGCTGAAAGCCCACTTGGTCGATGCGGCACCAGTAGCGCTCTACAATGCCTTCCGTTACAATTATCCGGAAATTTCTGAGTGCACCCTGCTGATTGACCTCGGTGCCCGCACCACGAATCTTATCTTCATCGAAGGCTGCAGGGCCTTTATCTCCACCTGCCAAATCGGCTGCGCTTCCGTCACTCAGGCCATTTCCAAGGAAATGGGCACGGATTTCGACACTGCCGAGCAGCGGAAGATCACGGACGGTTTCGTCAACCTCGGCGGAAACTATGCCGACCATGAGGATCCTGAAATTAATGAGATGTCCAAAGTCATCCGCACTACCTTCTCCAAAATCCACGGGGAAATCGTGCGCAGGACCAATGCCTACCGCCAGCAACAGGGTGGAGCCGCTCCCGTAGCCGCCTACCTCTGTGGAGCCGGGGCGGCCCTACCTTACGCGAAAGAATTTTTCGAAGAGAAGCTCCGTATCCCGGTAGACTACTTAAACGCTATCAAAAACGTCTCCGTAGGCCCGAAAGTCGATGCGGAGAAGCTGGGCTCGGAGGCATTCACCCTCGGCGAACTCGTTGGGCTAGCGCTGCGAGAGATGGGCTGCCCCATGGAACTGGATCTGGCTCCCAAGTCGGTGCAGACCAGCAAAGATGTGGGCAACCGTAAACCTTTCCTGTTCATGGGTGCAGCTGCTCTACTCGCATGCCTTGCCGGAGTGTGGCTGTATAACAGTGGTGCCGCCTCCGCCTTCAAGCGTGAGAAGCAAAGGCTGCAAAACTTGACCAGCACCCTCGACAGTGCCGACCGCAAGATCAAAGCAGAGGAGACCCGAGAAAAGTTGGGTGCTGCCCGTGCGGACCATCTTTCCAATGCCATCAGCGATCAGAAATACTGGGTCACCATGCTGAACCACCTCAATAACTTGCTCGTCGATGACCAGATCTGGATCGTTCAGATCACGCCCGTGACCTCGGAAGGCAAAGAGACCGCTCCGGTTCTTTTCGAATCGGCACTGAAACCGGAAGAAAACTTTAAATACGAGAAGCTGGCCTCGGCCGCCGTGTCCGCCCAAGACAAAACAAAGGCCACCGTAAGCGAGCTTTATGTCGTCGGCATCAATCGCAACGCCGCAGATGCTGGCTCCAACGCCATTGACCTGTTCAAGAAAATCAGCAACGACCCGAAAATCGCCAATTTCTTTGAATTCAAAGCTAAAACGGCTGACGAACTGCTTAAGAACTACCTCAAAAACAGCGTCGAGGACGCCCAACAGTTGAGTGGATACCCCTTCCACATGCGCCTCCCACTGAAGCGCAGCGTGGAAGTGAAAGTGCTCTCCGGCAACAACCGCAGGCCCAACTAATCACCCTGGAACACCATGAGCAAAGGAATCCAAAATAAGTTCCTCCCCGTTTTCTTTGGCGTCGTCAGTGCCAGTGCCCTTGGACTCGGTTACCTCGCCTACAGTGCCAGCCGCGACGCCAGCACGGAAGAAGCCGCCTACAAGGAGGCCAAGAATGATCTTGATGCGCTTGAAAGAGCCCCACTTTCTCGCACGGAAGATAACGCGAAGGAGAAGGAGGCACGCGTTGATAAATACCTCGCACAGGTTGATGAACTGCACCGTATTTTGGGTGAATATCAGGCCGCTCCTGCAGAGGCGCTGGACCCGGAGGCATTTCAAAAGAAGCTGCAGAAGTTCGCGACCGACATCAACAAGGCCGCCAAGGACAACAATGTCGCCCTACCGGACAAGTTCGATTTCGACATGGGGAAATACCTCTCAAACTTCGCCCCCAACGGTGACATTGCTCGGGCCCTTGGAGCCAATCTGGAAGCCCTAAACTTCATCACCACCGCCGCGCTCGAATCCGGCTTGCGCTCAGTGGACAGTTTCTCACGCGAGGAGATCGCCATCGAGAAGGGCGCACCTGCGGGCTCCGGCACCGCCCCGAAGAAGGCGACAGCTTCGAAAAAGCCAGATGCCAAACAGGCAGCGAAGGCTAAGCCGTCACTGCTTGAAGAATCCGATGTCATCGAGCGACAGTCCGTCCGGATGATCGTCACCGGCAAGCACAATAGCGTCACCGCCCTGCTCGAAGCCCTCGCCAACACCAGTCCGGAAAAAGCTCCCCATTTGGTCACGATCCGCAACCTTCGCATCGAAAACGAAGTGAAGACCGGCACCTTATGGACCCTTGAGGTCAAAGCCGAAGAAATTAAGCCTGAAGGTCAGGACCCCTACATCTTGGATGCCGTCTACGTGCTTGGCAATCAAGCTGTTAGGGCATATCTGGACATGGATATCGTCCGTCTTAACGATCCCAAACCCTCCGCTGGAACCAGCAATTAACCTCACTTTTCCCAACTGTTTCCATGGAATGGATCAAAGATAAATACGATCGGCTGTTTTTGGGTGCCTTCGGTGTCATCGCCATCGCTCTCGGCGGGCTGCTGGCCACGAAGGCAATGACCTTCAAGAAAGACAATTTTACTCCTAGGGGTGAGCCCGAGATTCGCACTGACTTCGGCGCAGATGATGCTGGCAAAAAAGTTGAAGCTGCAAAAACAGCTCTCGCCGAAGTGGTTGAAATCAAAGAGCCTGTCAAAGAAGGCCGCCAGGTTGACCTGTTTGTTTCGACGCCGGTTCTCAAAAAGGCGGGCTCCACAGAAGATTACAAGGTCTTTGGCGGCCCGGAGCTTCGTCCGCCCATTGCCAATGCCTGGTTCTACAATTTCGACCTCGACATCACCCGGCAGGACATCGCGGACATGGATACGGATGGCGATGGATTCACCAACAGAGAGGAATATAACGAAAAATGGAGCCTTGCAGACCCCACTAAGGGCAGTAATCCCCGTGACGCCAAGAGCATGCCAGCTTCTTATTCCAAGGTGAAGTATGTGAAAACTGTCACCGACCCGATGACTTTGATGCTTTCAATCCTTGACGAGACCGAAGCCAACATAAAGCGCACTGAGCCCGCTGAGCTGAAGTGGGCGAAAACCGTTAAGAAGGGCGAGGCTTTCCCCGTGCTGAAGGACGGTGAAGATAAGCGCTTTAGGCTCACCGAACTCAAGCCTCAGGGCGGCCCTGGCGACAAGGACGCTGTGGTCATTGAGGATCTATTGGACGAAAATAAGAAATACGATCTCATTAATGGCACTCCTCTCCAACTGCCGACCACCCGCGCCAAACTCATCTCTTCGCTCGTGGAGGAGGAAGAGAAGGTAGTCACCGTCGCTGAGGAGTTCACTTTCAAAACGGCCCCTGAACAGTATTACAAAGTGGTAAGCATCGAACCCGGGGAGATCGCCCTTGAGACTTGGTATGGGGCTGAAGGCAAAAAGGAAACCATCAAGCTCCCAATTTCCAGTGCACCGTAACATTCAGGATGACTAAATTTTATCCTGTGCCATAAAAAGACACTTTCTTCTTCCCAACTGACCGATTTATTGATTTATACAGATACTCAAATTGTTTTTACCCATGATAAAGCACGCGCTTACACTTCAAACTAAGGCCTTAATCGCCGGACTCGCCTGCACTGCCGTCACACCAGCCATTGGCCAGGTGGGCGGGGTTGAGGCTACCGACATGGCCATTACCGTCACCTTGGACAAAGTCATACCAGCCAAAGGCCAGCTAGGCGGGGTTGACGAGTCCCCCATCGTTGAACAGGAGCGGATCAAACGCAAAGAGCGCGTTCGTGAGGCCCTCGAAAGCGAGAGGGAGGGCGACAAACGCTTTGCCAAGCAGGAATATGCCGGAGCTATTGAGCGCTATCAATATGCGCTCAACGTAATGCCAAACGGCACCAGCAACCAGGCTGACCGCCGGCGCACCATCGGCAAGTTCGCCAAGGCTGCCGTCATTCATTCCCGCGAACTCGGTCACCGCGGTGAATTCGACAAAGCGAAATCCCTTCTCAACGGAGTGCTGGGCGAATCCATGGCTCCAGACTATAAGGAAGCACAGGCTCTCCTAAAGCAGCTCGACGATCCGGATCGTTTCAATCAGGCCATGTCGCCGAAGCATTACGCGAACACCGAGGAAGCGAAGCGTCTCTTCACCAAAGGCCTCGGCTACTATGAACTCGGCCAGTTCGCAGAAGCCCAGACAGAATTCAATCGCGTGCTCGCCATTGACCCATACAATTCCGCAGCCCGCCGTCAGTTGGAACGCACAGAACGCGAAGTTACCACCTACTTAAAGGCTGCCCGCGATCATACTAGGGCTAAGATGCTGAACGACGTGGACAACCTGTGGGTGACTGCCGTTCCCGGCACAGCCAAGACACCAAAGCTTTCTGGTGACCTCTCCCTTGAAGACGGGGGCTCCGCTGGCCTTACATACAAGCTCAACAACATCATCATTGACCGACTGACTCTTTCCGAGTCAGATATCACGGAAGTCGTGCAGTATCTCAAGAAGGAGAGCATCAAGGCGGACAATATTGAGACCGATCCCAACAAGAAGGGCGTCGACTTCATCGTCCGGGGGACCGAGGGTGCCAAAGCGGTGACTCTGGAACTGCGCAGTGTGAAACTGATGGACGCCATTCGCAGCGTTTGTGAAGTGGCTGGCGTTCGCTTCGACGTTCAACCGAACGCCGTGGTGATCTTCCCGGCTACCGGCGGCAGCACCTCGCTGACCACCCGCCAGTTCCGCGTCCCACCAGACTTCCTCAGCCGCGGTTCCGATGGCGGTGGTGCTGACCCCGATGCGGCGGCCCCAGATCCGTTTGCCGCGCCCGCGGCAGGTTCCGCTCCGGCTTCCCTTGGCAAGAAGAAAGGAGCCAAGGGGGTGCTGGAATCCTTAGGCGTAACATTCGGTGAAAGCGCCAGCGCATCCTATGATCCGAGCTCTGGCCGTCTGATCGTGAAGAACACTTTTGATCAACTCGATCTCATCGAGACACTAGTGGACGGCATGTTAAATACCGGCACCAAGCAGGTTTTCATCACCACCAAGTTTGTCGAAGTCACTCAGCGCAACAACGAGGAACTCGGATTCGACTGGCTGGTGGGTGCCTTCAACATCGGTGGAGATCGTGTATTTGGTTCCGGCGGCACTGGCGGCAACTCGGGCCCAATCGACCCAACGGACTATTCCATCATTAGCCCCGGCGGTGTACCTGTTGGCGGCACCCCCGTCACTCGCGGCCTGCGCTTCGGCAATAACGCCATCTCCCGCAACGCCATTGACGCTTTAATTGCCGGTGGCACGACAGCCGGGATTTCCGGCGCCACCCCGGGTGTCTTCGCCCTCTCTGGCGTCTTTACTGATCCCCAGTTTCAGGTAATGATGCGCGCGCTTTCGCAGAAAAAGGGCGTGGACCTCATGACCGCTCCAAGCATCATCGTCCGCGGCGGACAGCGCTCGAAGATCGAGGTTATCCGTGAATTCCCCTGGCCGACTGAATTTGATCCTCCTCAGATTCCGCAAACAGTGGGTGGCGGTGGTGGCGGGGGCGGTTTTCCAGGCCTAGGCGGCGGTAACCAGCAGGGCGCCGCGTTCCCCGTAACCCCTACAACACCGAACGCCTTCCAGTTCCGGAACACCGGTGTTACCATGGAAGTCGAAGCTACTGTTGGCGAAGATGGTTACACCATCGACCTCAATCTCGCTCCGGACGTCACTGAATTCGAAGGCTTCATCAACTACGGAAGCCCGATTCAAACCACCGGCACCAACGCCCTCGGTCAAAACGAACCGGTGGTACTGACGGACAACAAAATTCTCCAACCGGTGTTTGCCACCCGCAAGCTGCAGACTCAGGTGCTGATCTGGGACCGTCAGACCGTGGGTATCGGTGGATTGATTCGCGAAGACGTTCAGTCCGTCGAAGACAAGGTGCCGGTCATTTCCAGCATCCCGCTCATTGGCCGCTTCTTCAAAACTAAGAATGAGGAGCACTACAAAAAGAACCTCATGATTTACGTCAGTGGTCAACTAGTCGATCCCGCCGGGCAACCCCTCCGCGGCAGCGAAGATGATTCACCATCCGTCGATCCTTCCGGAGGCGGTCCAGAGAGCATCCTGCTGCCGGAAACCCCGCCGCCAGGCGGCGTGCCGGTCATGTCGAGCGGCAATTAGCCACCTACGGGCTTAACCAACCATAACGCAAAGGGCGGGAGTTTATCTCCCGCCCTTTTTTATGCCCGAAGCCGGTTTTAATGAACGGCTGCCGACTGGCTCCGTTAAGTGAATTTAGAATCGGGAATCATGGAAGGAACAATGATTGAATAGGGCCACGCAGAAGATTCAGAAAATGAAGAACTTGTTCCCTAGCAGGCGTTCTTGAGGGCGATCCATAAGCTGCTGAGCCTCTGCGGTCTCTGCTCCCTCCTGTTAAACCTCATTCTCGCCATCAGAGAAATGTCTTCCCCTTATGAGATAGCGCTCACCGGCGATACTCTCCCCCCCGCTAACGGCCCCCATGGCATCAGTTACTTCCGCACGTATTCCTGCGTCTCCGATGAATTGTATCCGGTGGCTTCAAGGAAGAGCCGCTCCAGTGTGGTGCGGGGCTGACCGCAGGCCATCCATTCGCTGCCATATTTGGCGGCCAGCAACTTCATTGCCTCCAGCATCGGCGCGGGCGCGTCACGCAGGGTGATCTCCGTCTGGTCGTCCAGCCGGGTGAGTTCGGCCAGCGTTCCCTCGCGCACCATTTTGCCCCGGAAGATGATGCCCACGCGATCACAAACCTCCTGCACCTGTTCCATTAGGTGACTGGATAAAATGACCGAGTTCCCCCGACGCTTGAGTTCAAAGATGAGATCTCGGATTTTCCGGGATCCGGCGGGATCGACGCCGGCGGTAGGCTCATCCAGAACGACCAGTCGGGGATGATGGACGATGGCTTGTGCCAGCCCTATTCGCTGGAGCATGCCTTTGGAATAACCGGCCAACCGCCGATCCGACGCAGAGGTCAAGTCCACCATTTCCAGCAGTTCATCGATCCGGTTTTTCAATTGAGCCCCCTTCAGCCCGCAAAGACGTCCGTAAAACCGCAGGGTTTCCCGTCCCGTCAGATGTTTATAGAAGTAGGGATTCTCCGGCAGATAACCCACGTCCTCCCTCGAGTCCACGCCCGCGCTGTCCCGCCCAAAAATGGCACACTGCCCGGAGGAAGGGCGCAGCAACCCCAGCAGCACCTTCATGGTAGTGCTCTTGCCAGAACCATTGGGCCCAATAAGACCGTAAACTTCTCCCGGGGCCACCTCCAGCGACACATTGTCCACTGCGGTTAGCGTTTCTCTCCGGAAATTGGAAACGCGAAAAACTTTGGTGAGGCTGCGGATGAGAACGGCTGGAGGGGACATGGCGCCGGCTTGCGGTTAGTGGTCGGAGCGGAGGCTAATTAGGATTTGGATCACATACCACAGCAGCGTGGCGAAGCTGGCGAAGAGGGAAAGTGAGGCCGCGACATGCTGATTGGTGCCGTAGTGGTGGATGACATTGGAGGTGTCATGAAGCACGCAGCCCGCTAGCAGGAGCACCATGATGCTGCTGAAGATCGTGCCCAAATCGAAACCAAATACGATGCTGGCGACGATCACGCCAAGAGCCACCCACATCCCGATCCGCAGGAAGCCGCCCATGAAACTGAAGTCCTTTTTCGTGGTGAAGGCGACCCACGTCAGGCCGAGGAACAGACCGCTCGTGATCATACCCGCCTTGGGGATGATGTTCGTGTCGATCCGTTGAGCCAAAAACAGAAGCGGGGCAAAGATGATCACTTGAGCCAGTACATACAGACCCAACCCGGCATACTGCGTTTTGGAATTGGCCGCGCTCGCCGCCCATCGGTGGGCGACATGAGAGACGAGCATAAAGGCACCCAGCACGATGATCCATGTCCAGCGTCCGCCCATCATGGTCTCTGCCATCTTGGCACCAAGCGGAGAGTTTAAGAGCAGCGCCTCGAGGATCACGAACACGCCCACGGCTCCAGCCAGGTGGGCGTATGTGCGGCGGATGAAAGTAGCCCGGTCTGCGACAGGGAGGTCGATGATGGATGGTGACGCGTAGTAGTTCATATCAGGTTTTTAACTTTTACCCCGCGACACCGCAGGACGCGGCTAACATTAGGAAATCCGCCGCGAAACACAAGTTTTTCTTCACGTCCCGCGGCGATTGCCGAAGAGGTCGATGTGCAGCCGTCGGCAGTAGCGGAAACCGCGGGCTTTGCACACCTCCACCAGCCATACACTGCGGGCGGCGAGTTCCTCCACGCTGCGGCCCTCTGGCATGAGCAGCACGCGGTGCGGAGGAATGGCAGCGTCCGTTTCTGCGATGAGTGCGGTGATTTCCTCGATGTCGCCCTCCTCAGCGACGACGAACTTCATCTGATACTCCGGGCAGTGCTTCAGCCATGAGCTCAGGATATCCGGGCGCAGACGGCGCTGCTCGTGGCGCTCGACCCAGCCGGAATCGATTTCGCCGGGCATCGGGGTGGAGTGCTTTAATTTTGGGCTCAGGCTGGCTAGGTCGCAGGCTATACCCCCGGGCTCCACTGTGCCGGCGGTTTCGATGGTGATGTGGAATCCGGCGGCCCGGAGTCCGTAGGCGAGTTCGTGGATGCCGCGGGCAATCATCGGCTCGCCACCGGTGAGGACGGCGTGGCGGGCGGCGGGGAACGCGCGGAAGGATTCCATAATTAGCGCGGGAGTCATCTCCTCGCCCTCTGGATGCCACGAAGCGTAGGGTGTGTCGCACCAGCGGCAGCGAAGGTTACAACCGCTCGTGCGAATGAAGACCGAAGGCACTCCGGTGAGAATGCCTTCGCCCTGCACGCTGTAAAAGATTTCGGAGATGAGCATAGGAAGATAGAAGCGGAACCCCTGCCGCTTCAGAAAGTAGCAGCGGCAGTCCTGCCGCAGAACCGGAAAAGCACGAAAGAATCAGGGCGCTGCCTATTAGCCCGCCAGCCGTTGCGCGCTGAGGTGCGTAATCCCAAGAGCGACCCGATCATTCCTTCTGAAATTCCACCCACATCAGATCCAGCAGACTTCCGGAAGGGCCGATGAGTTTGATCTTCACCTGCTGCGGAGCGGCGCCCGCATCGGCGTCCGGCATGGACAGCGTGAACTCCTGCGGCTTCCCGACCGCAGAGCCTGAAGGGATGCCCTTCTGCACGAGCACTTTGTCTCCGGCCATGATATTTACATCCACCATGTCCTTCCCCTGCGCCCAGCCGCCGAGTTTAATGCTCTTAAAGTCCTGCACGCGGATGCGATCGAAAGCGATCCATCCGCCGGGCTGGATGCGCGCGACGAGTCCACCCTGGTCGAGATTGTCCTGAGCAGCGGCGTTTTCGCTGCGGTCAAAGCAGGACGCACGCTGTTTGCGGCTGCGGAGCATTACTTCTGCAACTCCGCTCAGCGGGGGAAGTGTGCCCGCGCCCTTGTCGGTGGTGGCTGCGGTGAGCACGATGACGGTATTCTCCACGACGCGGCCCCAGCCGCCTGTGGATTCCGGCAGCGCTGCAGAGCCTTCCCCGGCGGTGGGAAGGGTTTGAATCTGCCGCTGGGCGAGCGAGAGCACCCAGTCCGCCATGAGCGCGGCTTCTGCGGGCGTGTGCTGGGGATGCGGCGGCATGGGCAATTCTCCCCACACGCCGGCGCCGCCGGTAATGATTTTCGCTGCGAGCTTGTCGCGCACACCGCTTTCTGCGGCATACTTGACGGCGATGGCGGAATATGGAGGCCCGGCACTTTTCTCCGTGGCGCTGTGACAGGCAAAACACGTCGTGCGTTTCATCAGTGCCAGCCCCGGATGCCCGGCACCATTCGCCGCAGCGCGGTCGCGTTTCTCCATCTGAATGAGCAGACGATCCGCCGCCACTGCTCCGTCCTCAGCATCCTCCGCGCTCACTTTCCATGGTAGCGATTTACCATCAAGGAATCCACCATCCTGCGGCGCGGTGAATGCTACCTGCGGCGCTTCGTTACCAGCTGCGATGTTCACATGAGCCAGAGCCTTTGCGCCATGAGCATCCGTGACTTCGAGGGTCACTTGATGAATGCCCGCGGTCGTGAAGGTGTGGGTCACTTTGTCTTTCATGGGGTAAGTGTAGTCCCCCATCATCCACAGGTACTTCAGGCCATCGCCATCAGGATCACTGGAGCCCAGTGCGTCGAAAGTCACCTCCATTGGCAGCTTGCCAGTCGCACGGCTTATATTCACCACTGCCAGCGGTGCACGGTTTCCGCGGCGATAAACGACACGGGTGATTTGGCTATCCTTGTTGCGCCAGCCGTCGCCAAATTCTGCGATGTAGAGGGCGCCATCCGGGCCGACCTTGAAATCTGCCGGCCGCTTAAACGTCATCCCTTGCAGCACCCGCTCGGTCTGTAGGAGCTTGCCCGCCTCATCAAACCGAGCCGCCGCCACCCAGTTTCGCATCCATTCGCCGAAAAGATACGCACCCTCCCATTCGTCCGGCAGCCGTGTTTCTCCCGCCGTCGCCGGCTTGCGGTAAACCAAGCCGCCAGTGATGCTTCGTCCCCCGCTGCCGGTAAATGACCACTCTTTGGAAGCCGTGTTATTATAATAAAGCGCCGCCGGACGCGCCGGGGGCAATTCCTTGAGGCCAGTGTTCGCCTTGCTGTCGTTCAGGAGTTTCTCAGGGATGTAGTATTCTCCCGCCGGCTTCTTCGTTTCAGGGTCGAACTGCCGCCATGGAGCGTTAGGGCCGGTGCAAAACGGCCAGCCAAAGAAACCCGGCTCACGCGTCGCGTTAATTTCATCGAACCCCTCCGGACCCAGATCGAACTCCACGCGCACATTGTTCCCGACATCGCCCCAGATGATGAGGCCGGTTTTGGCATCGCAGGTCACCCGAAACGGATTTCGCACGCCAAAAGCAAAGATCTCGGCCTTCCCCTGCCCCGCATCAGTCCACAGATTCCCCGCCGGTATGCCATACGTGCCATCCGGCTTAGGAGTGATGCGGAGAATTTTCCCGCGCAATTCCTGGGAATTGCCCGCCGTGCCACGGGCATCACGGCCCGTGTCTTCCGAGTGAATCGCCGGCACATCCTGCGGCGGCATGTTATCGCCCACACCGATGAGCAGGTTTCCCTGCGCATCAAATGCCAGCCCCGCACCGCAATGAAACTGATCCTTTCCCTCTCGCAGCGGAATCGTGAGGACGGCCTTTTCATCCGTTAGCGATTCCCCGCCCAAGGTGTGGCGCGCCACCACGAGTCGCCCGAGCCCCTCCGCCGGCACGCGGATGGTGTAGAGATGGCCCGACTTCGCAAAATCCGGGGCTAGAGCAAGCCCCAGCGCTCCTGCATCCGCGCTCATCTGCGCGGGGAAATTCCCGATCGTCACCGTGCGCCGAGAGGTCGGCTCACACATTTTCACCGTGCCTTTTCGTTCGATGAAAAAAACCCGTCCGTCCGCCGCGACATCAAGCTGGAGAGTATCATTGCAGCCGCTAGCCAGCACTTCCTTTTCAAACCGGGAATTATCTACCGGAGCAGCGGATGCGGCAGCAACGAGGAGCGGAAGGAAATAAACGCAGTGCGTGAAGTTCATCCTGCCTACATGCGCGGGTTCCGTCCCGGCTTCAATGAAAACTTCGGCAGATCTGTGGAGGCAATTTACTGCCTCCGGAAAAAAGGCCTGTTACTCGTTAAACATGACCGTCCATGACCGCTCAAGTTCGAGACCGACACCTGATTAATTGGTGCTCCGTGGACACATGTCACTGCTCTTTTGAATTTTCCACGCCCCCCAGTGGTCGGACCGCCGAGGGTCAGGACAGGCACGCGGTCATCGTTGACCGCTACGGCGAGTAACAGCTCCCACCGGACAGCAAAATCGCAGCGTTGAGAGTCGGTTCGCCAGCTACCCACGGTCCGCGCGGTCCAACGCGAAACCAGCCTGTGCCGTGAGTGCAGATATCACAAGAATGGCGGAGATAACGTTGCGATCCATAATATGGCAGTTTCGAAGTTTAAACCGGGAGGGAAATCTAGCGCCGGTTGTTCCGTATCCTGCCGGGCGATGGCTGCAACACGCGTGTCCTTACACCATGCTTGCGGCGAAAAGAGAGGGCGAATGGCCCGCATCAGGTGCGGTGGACGGGGTATGAGATAGCCAGAACCGGTGTGAGAACCATCTTGCACAGATAAAAGCTGGCCGCTAGAGTCGTCACCTGTCGGCTCTTCCGTTCGTATCCATTTCTGTAATGGCACCAATCCTCATCCTTCTCACCTCCATCGTCCTGTTCCGCACCGTTCCATGGCTTGCCGGGGACGAAGCCTTACGCCAGCAGTTTGCGGGGTGGACACCGCTAATGGGTTTTGCGCTGTGCGGGGGGGCTTTTCTGCCCCGTAAGACAGCGCTGTGGTTGCCCGCAGCCGCAATCCTCGTCTCCAGTGCCGTGGTAAATACCATCGCGGGATTCTCTGCCGTCAATGCTTTCAGCATCGTAATCGCCGTATCCGCCGTGGCTATAGCCGCGGCGGGGGCCGCCTTAAAAAAGAAGGTCACCCTCGCCGCACTTCTGGGCACCTCCATTCTAGGCACCGTGTTGTTCCATCTGGCGAGCAACACGGTTTCTTTCTATTGGGATCTAGGCTACGCGAAGACTCTCGGCGGCTGGTGGCAGTGCCAGACCACCGGTCTGCCTCAGTATCCCCCCACTTGGCTGTTCTCCCTGCGCCAGCTTACGGGTGATCTCTGTTTCACCGCCGCCTTTTTTGCCTGCTGCCGGAATTCCCTTCCCTCACGCGGCATCACATCTGCTCGCGTTATCTCCGCCGCCTGATCCTAAAACTTCACTCCAACCTGACCATCATCTGAGACCATGAATAGCGTAGCCGAAAAACCAAAGCACGTCGACCCGACTGACTTTGCAGCCGCCGCCATCAATCAGGCTCTTTCCAGGGAGCGGAAAATCAAAATCCTGTCCGACATGGTGCGCATCCGCCGCTTTGAGGAAAAGGCCGGCGAATACTACAAAGGCAAAGGTGGCCAGACCTTCATGGGCGGCTTCCTCCACCGCTACGACGGGCAGGAATCCATCGCCGTGGGCTGCGCCTCACTCATGGGCCCCAATGATCACATGATAACCGCCTACCGCGACCACGCCCACGCGCTCGCCGTTGGCATGGGGATGAACGAGTGCATGGCAGAACTTTTCGGCCGCGCGACCGGTTGCTCCAAAGGAAAAGGCGGCTCCATGCACTATTTTGCACCGGACAAGAATTATTGGGGCGGTCACGGGATCGTGGGCGGCCAGACCCCGCTGGGTGCTGGCATTGCCTATGGCCTGAAATTCAAAGGCCTCACCGGCTCCTGCATGACTTTTATGGGCGACGGCGCGGTCAATCAGGGCGCCTACCATGAGGCGCTCAACCTCGCCGGACTCTTCGACCTTCCCGTCATTTTCGTCATCGAAAACAACGGCTACTCCATGGGCACTAGCCAGTGCCGCAGCAGCGCTTACAAGAACTGCCTCGCCTACCGCGCTGATGGCTACGACATAGTATGGGACCTCATCAACGGATGGGATGTCTACGAAGTGCGGGCCAAAATGCAGATCGCGGTCGAACGCGCTCACAAAGAATGCCGCCCCACCGTCGTCGAAATCAATACCTACCGCCACTACGGTCACTCCGTTTCTGACGCCAAGGCCAAGGTTTACCGGCCCGAGGATGAAATCGAGCGCTACAAGCAGCACTTCGACCCCATCAACCTTTGGAAGAACCGCCTTGTGGAGGAAAGTGTCGTCACAGAGTCCGAATACGAAACTATTGACAACGATGCCAAAGCTGAGGCCCAGTCCAGCATCGAATTCTCCCTCGCCAGTCCGTTCCCGGAATTCGAAGACATCACCAAAGACGTGTATTTCGAAGTCGACGAATTCACCGCTGCCGGTCGCACCGGGCGACATTTCTTCAACGACTAGCCATTAAGCCGCAAAGGTTCACGTCTGACATCGCAGGATGTGTGATCACCCTGCCCCTAGCCTTCTCCAGCGCGTGCCATCAATTTCTTGTTCCGACTGATCTGCAGCACTTGACTTCCTTTCTCCCTTAGCTCACCACCATGCCAGTCATTACCTATCGCGAAGCCATCCGCCACGCCCTTGATGAAGAACTCGCCCGCGACGAAAATGTCGTCGTGATGGGAGAGGAAGTCGCCCAATATGACGGCGCCTATAAAGTCACGGAAGGTCTTTGGAAAAAGTGGGGCGACAAACGCGTGGTGGACACTCCGATCAGCGAAGCCGGATTCATCGGCATGGGTATCGGCGCATCCATGCTAGGCGTCCGACCGGTGATGGAACTCATGTTCTGGAGTTTTGCCTATGTCGCGTGGGACCAGATGATCAACAATGCCGCAAGCGTGCGCTACATGAGTGGCGGCAAAATTAACTGTCCCATCGTCATCCGCGGACCAGCCAACGGCGGCACCAATGTCGGCGCCACGCACAGCCACACACCGGAGAACTTCATCGCCAACACTCCCGGACTCAAGGTGATTTGCCCAGTCACACCCTACGATGCCAAGGGCCTCATGAAGTCCGCCATTCGCGACAACGATCCGGTCTACGTCATGGAGAACACGCTCCTATACGGCATGAGCGGCGAGGTGCCAGAAGGCGAATACACCATCCCGCTCGGGGTGGCCGATGTAAAGCGCACCGGTTCCGACATTTCCCTCATCTGTCATGGCCGTGCCGTGCTGACCTGCCTCGAAGCAGCCGAAATCCTCGCCGCCCAGCACGGGATCGATTGCGAAGTAGTGGACCTACGAAGCATCCGCCCGCTCGACGAGGAGACAATCCTCGAATCAGTCCGCAAAACGCACAAAGCCATTTACGTTGAGGAAAACAAACCATTCTGCGGCGTCGGAGCACAAATCGCCAGCCTGATTCAGGACAAGTGCTTTGACGATCTCGACGCCCCGGTGCTCCGCATCAGCGCCGTAGACGCCCCGGCCATCTACAGCCCGCCGCTTGAGAAACTGCAACTCCCCTACCCGGACCAAGTCGTGGCGAAAGTGCTGGAGATCGCCTGATCCCGAATCAAATATCTATGCAGGGCGGCGGCTGAAGGGTTACCGCCCTCGTCATTTGGCTGGCATGACAATGACTGACTCGACAGCCCTTACGGTTGCTTGATGGCCTGCGGCGGCGGGCTGGTGAATGGTTTTCCCCGAGTAGAATCCTAAATACCCTCCCGGTTCTGCCACCAGTAAACTTCAGGCACCGCAGTCCATTAGGCGGCACTCAATCCATCATCTTCCAGCAGGCGGTCAAGTCCGGCGGCAAAACACCGGGCACATCACGTTTTAAAGCTTTCGGCTAATGCAGCGCGCAGCAACTGAGCGCAAAGGTCGCTACCATAAAGAAGCCAATTCCGCTTTGACGAGGCGAATCGATTCCGCACCTTAAGTAAGGTCAGAACGACGGCACAAAAACTTACGGGATACTGTGAACCAAACAGTTGACACTCGAAGTAATGATAGCGGCCCGGTGGCGGATTGAGCCAATGCGTGGGTAGCGTGGAGCCTCTAGCATGTCGTGCGTCGAGGCGCTGCAAAGCGGTGGCTTTGTCAATATGAGCCGCGCCTTTTTAGGCGAGGAGGTGGATTAGTGCGCCCCTTAAAACGGGGTGGCACACTTGAGCCCGTAAGCGGTGATACCTGAATGCCCGTGGCCCGTCGCTCCGAAACGAGTCAAGGAAAATGCCGCGGGCACACTCTACAACGCGCAGCGCTCCCTGCACTCGCAACGCTGGAAAAGTTTGGGTTGCGGCCGTTTGTTTTGAACTCGTCCCAGACTTACAAGCCACGGACTACCCTCTATTTAGTTCACCACGGGTGTGGTGCCTTGCAGGTGGCGCTGGAAGAAGAGGGCACGGCGTTTGGCGGCGTAGGGGCTTTCGCCGGCGCCGTGGTTGGCGTTGGGGAGGATGAGGAGTTCGAAGTCTTTCTCAGCTTTGATGAGGGCATGGACAACTTGCATGGTGCTGGCGGGGTCCACATTGGTGTCCACTTCGCCGACAGTCAGGAGGAGGTTGCCTTTTAAACGGTGGGCTTGCTCGACGTTGGAGGAGGCTATGTAGTGGTCGCCTATCGGATAGCCCATCCATGCTTCGTTCCACCAGATTTTATCCATGCGATTATCGTGGCAGCCGCAGTCGGCGACGGCGGCTTTGTAGAAGTCACCGTGGGCGATGAGGGCCATCATGGCATTCTGGCCTCCGGCGCTGCCCCCGTAGATGCCAACGCGGGTGATGTCCATGTATGGGCGGGTGGCGGCGGCGGCTTTCATCCATGAAATGCGGTCAGGGAATCCGGCGTCGCCGATGTTTTGCCAAGCGACGTCATGGAAGGCGCGACTTCGCCAGTTGGTGCCCATGCCGTCGATGAAGACGATAACGAAGCCGAGATTGGCTAGTTCGTAGTGTCGGTTCCACGCGCGGAATTCTTTGGGGACATGAAAGTCGTGGGGGCCGGCGTAGATGTATTCGATGACGGGATATAGCTTGGCAGGGTCCATTTTCCAAGGGCGAAGGATGAAGCCGTAAATTTCCGTCTTACCGTCGCGGCCGGGGCCGCTGAAGCGCTCGGGTTGAGGCCAACCGACGGCGGTAAGGGCAGTGATGTCGGCGCGGCTGAGTTCGCAGAGGAGATGACCATCGTCGCTGCGGCGGAGTTCGTGGACTGGGGCGTGGTCGATGCGGGACCATGTGGCGATGAATGTCTCTCTATCTGGAGCGTAGCTTATGGTGTGAGAGCCATCGGACTGAGTGAGCACGGTGAATCCGGTGCCGTCGAAATTCACGCGGGCGAAGTGCATGTGGTATGGGTCCTGGCCTTTATGAATGCCCATGACGCGCAGTTCGATTTGGCGTTTTTCCACGTCCACATGTTCCACGTTGCGGACCACCCAATCGCCGGAGGTAACGGGATTCTTGATGGCACCGGTTTTGGCATCGCAGAGGTAGAGATGATTCCAGCCGCTGCGCTCGCTCATCCAGAGGAACTCACCGGGGGCGTCGAGCCAGTAGAGGAATGTCTTTTGGGAGTAGTCTACGAAGGTGTCGGCCTTTTCGTCGAATAAGGCGCGGGTTTTACCGTCGCGGTCGAGGGCGATGATGCGGAGGAGTTGGTGACCGCGCTGGTTGTAGAGGCAATGGAAGGCGGAGCTATCGGGTGCCCAGTGATAATCGCCGATATCGAATGGCGTGGCGAAGAGTGACTCGTCAGGGGAAAACCTGGTGCCGGCGATGACGTCGAAGAGGCGGGGACGGCGGTAGGGGAGAGGGTCCCCGGGCTTGGCGTAGTTCCATGTCTCGACCTTCGGTTGGAGTTGGTCGGTGGGGGATGAGCGGACGGCGGTGACTTTGCGCTCCTCGATGGGGCGGAAGCGCATAGCGGCGAGGCGAGTGCTGTCTGGGGACCAGAAGAAGGGGCCGTCATAGTGATCAGCGGCGGTGCCATTTGTTGTCAGGGCCTTCTCCTGTCCATCCTTTGTTCTGACGTAGAGATTGTGGTCGCGGATGAAGGCAGTGCGCTGTCCGTCGGGGGCAGTATCCCCCTCTTTGGCCCGTGGCGTTTCCATGTCGCTACGTCCGCGGCGGCGCTCGCGGGGCGGACCCTCCCAGCGGATTTCCTCAGGGCCTTTGACTGTGATTTCGGGGCGGTCAGGATGGACGGCGAAGGCGATGAGGTCTCTGCTTGCGGCATCGGTGATGAGCCAGACGTGGCCGGTGAAAGTGTGCTGCTCACCTGTGCCGCCGTTGGCGATGCGACCGTAGCTCTGACGGCGACCGTTGGTGTCCAGCCAGTGTATGGTGACTGGGCCGCCGGACTCGTTGCGGATTCTGAGATTCATCTCGGGGCCACCGCTGGCGCTAGCGCGAGGCACGGGACCGGCAGGATTCACACCGGCAGCATCGCCTAGCTTCAATTCGCCGGCAGCGGTCCATGTCCATGTCTTTCCAACCAAGGAAAAGAGCAGGGAGCCGACAGCCGGCCGGATGTTCTCAAGGCGCAGGGCGCTAACTGTATCCGCAGGAACTGTTGCAGCAGTCAGTGCGGCGCGGAGCTTTATATGATCGAAGAGTGGTTCTTTTTTCCCGGAGACGGCGTCCACCAGCGTGAACTCCCCTGCCCCGTCGGCGCCCTGGGTGCGGAACCAGAGACGAGCGCCGTTTTCCATCCACACGGGGTCGAGACGATCGTTACGCACCCCCTTGAAGGTTGCCTCCCGATATGGCTGAGAACCTACGAAGACGTCAGGCAGAGCAAAAGCAGCAGACGTGACTACAGCGAAACAAAACGGGAGAATGGAGATGCGCATGGTTCGACAAAGGCAAGACCCGGAGATCACTCAAGGCAAAAGCGAAACCCAAGGCGTTTGCGATGCGACGGCTTAGTTAAGGTGGCGCGGTCGGACAAAGCGCAGTTCACCGGGTGCCTCTGGAACAAACGGGATGCTGGCGCTAGCAAATGGATTGGGCGGCTGCGCGATACTGCCCATAGGCGTGATCCGGCGCAAAACACTCCAAGACTGAAGGTTATCAAACCCTGCGGTTCATAGGGGGTCCATAGACGGCCACTTCACTGCAACTACCTAGGAGCAAATGCCGCTCGGAACAGTGACTACACAAAGATCGGGCTGGTGCAACGCCTGTAGTCCTCAACATTCGCAACCCCATCACCGTCAGAGGCATCAGTCGCTGTATGCTTGGTGGCCATCGCAGGATTAGCATTGTTGAAACATGCGAACATCCACGAGGCCGGAATCCAGTCAAAAGCGCCTCAGGGGAATCCGTCCCTGGCCACCGCCCGCACTAACGATCGACGGCAGGGGATCTGCCGGAGCGCCGTCAGGCGTTCCCGTGTCCTAGCAATGTGAGAAAAGCGCTAATCGCCCGGTTTGAGCTTCACGACATCCTCGCGATTAATCCCCCGCCCTCGCGGCTGCTGCCGAGGGTTTCCACGCAGATCGTGTCGGGCAACTTGCCCCGTGAAATTTTCCCAACATTTAGCCATGCGCGGGTTGTGATTTGGCCATCTTTTCCCTCTAATGCAGGCAATGCTGTGACCTTGACTCGACAAGTCGCTTCGGCGGGCTGAAAATTTAGGGCTTTTGACATCGTCAGGTGGGATGGTCCCTGCGTAAGAATCGCGCAGGCTAAAAAGGTTGTTATTGAAAATCGCATTTTACAAATTATAACTTTATTTCACCCAATTACAGATTGATATAACGCGATTCAAAAGTCCGTCACCCTGTTGTGGGCTTCTGCATGAAAGAATATGCACGCTCATGATACCCGGCAAGCTTCAGGAAATCCTCGCGCTCTTCCAAGGTGTGACGGAATCCGAGCGCCGCGAAATCCTAATGGGACTGGCCGGATCAGCTAAAAACTGGGAGCCGCGCAGGGAGGACTTCTGCATTAATGAGGTTCGCAAAGACGCGGAATGCAGCGATGCGGCAGGAATTCACCTTAAGAGAGTTGGCTTTGGCCTTACGGTGCGAATTAGCCTAGGGCCGGAAGCGCAGACCCTCACGCGCGCCATGGCTGCCTCCTTTTGCCGGGGACTAGACGGCTGCACTGCTCAAGAGATTATACAAGTGCCTGACGAAGTTGTGACCGAACTCGCAGGCGTCGAATTGGTGAGGCAGCGAAGCCGGACCGCCCATTATCTTCTGCGCCGTATGAAAGAGGCCGCCGCCAAACTGGCGCCACAGGATTAAGCTTTAAGAGTAAAGGCTCTACCCTCTATTACGACTGAGTAGGCGTTCCCGGATTTCCGGGGACAATGAAGTGCTGGCTGTCACCCACGCTTTCGCTTTTTCCGGATCGCGCTGCATCCACTCCCGCACGAGACGGTAGGATGTCTCATTGCGGCGGCGCTCGTCGGAGATAGTAGTAGCCCATGCTATAGCCGACTCGGGGTCCTGCTCCTGCACTTTCCATGCGAAGCGTTCACGGGGCTCATCCATTTCGGAATTGCGCGGCTGCTCGTTGAGCCATTTCCCGGCGTCGTTAGGGTTTTGTTCGGCCCAGTCGTCGATGGCTTCGGTGATGGCGCGCGGGCGGGCGCCTTTGTCGGTAATGCCTACCGCCCACTGAGCAGTATTAGCGGGATCAGTTTCTGCCATGCGTCCGGCCAGACGTCCGAGTATGCCGGTGCGGAACGTGCTTTCAGGCAGCAATTCGATGGCGGTCCGGGCACCGTCATTGCCGTGCTGATTGATGTAGTTGCTGATGACCGTATCCATTGCTTCGCCGCGGGCAACGCTGCGGTCCATAGATTGTGCCAGTTCAAGGGCTCGCACGGGATCTAATTTTGCCACTGTGTTGAGCACGCTGACCATGTGCCAGTTCCCCTGCTTCTTGTCTTTGGGTGGATGCGCCTGAGCCCATGCAATCGCTTGATCCGGTGACGCCTTTGCCCATTCGGCAAGAACGGTACCACTGCCCCGTTCCATGACCCATCCACCCTGTTTGCTGGCCCACGCCAAGGCTGCCTCTGGGTCCCTACGGCTCCACATCGTAAGCGCCAAGGAAAGTTCCCGTCCCCGATCACGCCCACTAAAGTTGCCTTCAAGAGCAGCCTCCATTTGCTCATTGCCTTGGAGCCCCTTCACGAAGGCAAGCCATGCCTCCATCTTCTCAATCGGGTCTTCGGTTAAAAAAATGCCAGCAGCTCGCTCGGAAACCTCATCGGCAGTAAATTGGCTTATAGCGCTCGCTCCGAGCAAGGATGAGTTAATCACAGGCCGGTCGGCGGCAGATCCAGGAGAAATAGCACCCGGGCCGGATTTAGAGCGCGTCCGGGCGGTTCCTGTGGGGGCGATGCGTCCTTTGCTAGAATTACTGGAGACCAGTTCCCCGAGTCGATCACCTGATGACTGCGAACCAGACAAGTATAAACCCGCCCAAAAGGCAGCTGCCATGCAGACCGAGAAAACACCGGCAATAATCAAAGTATTCTTTTTCATGAACTGAAGATAATTTACATCCCTAGTGAGGTGAGCTGGATTTCTGGACCACCACCTACCAGAATCCATGCCCATGAACCAGAAGCAACGCAAGCGCTACACCGCCGAGTTCAAGACCCAGGCCGTCGAGCTGCTTGAGACCGGCCGGCCCGTCGCGGAGATCGCGGAAGAACT
>CAMAUV010000070.1 GCA_945861415.1 Akkermansia muciniphila
CCCAATTCCGACGACTCCGAAATTATCGGCCAGGTCAGCACCGCCCTCACCGGCTGGATCGCCGCCGACCTCGTCACCGCCACCGATACGAGCCTGACTTTTCGCGTCCCTGCCGCCCTCGCGGCGGAAAAACGCGGCTTCTTCCGCGCACTGGTGCGGTTGAGGTGACCGATCGGGATCCTGAAGCCCCCGTCACGAGCGAAGGTCAGTTGACGGACAGATCCGCGATACCATCGCCCCGGCCCGCACCACTCAATCGGTCGAGTGATTTCTGGTCAGTTTTACCTTACCTTGAAGAACGCTTCCGGGAGGGAACAGGCGAATGGACCATAGGTCGTGGTGCTTCCACCGGACTGGATGTTGTCACCGACCACAGTGTTGAAATCAACCAGATTGGTCGAGGAGTTCAGCCGATACGTTTTCCCCGGCTGGGAGGTCCATGTCAGGGTCAATTGGCCATTGGCCGGATTGCGGATCACATTTGTGATTTGGAAGGGGGTAGCAGCATTCCACACTTGGGAATGGCCGGCGATTTCCCGGTCGCCTTCGCCTACGAAGCTTCGGCCACCGTGCCCTACGTGATGGCTACTACTTCGAGACGGAGTTCAACATCAGCGTCCCACAGTTTGCCAACCTCTTGTTGCTCAAGCTCAGCCATGCGATCGACGACGGTGCGGTCATATACATCAACGGTGTGGAAGCCGCCCGCATCAACATGCCCGGCGGAACCATCACCTCCTCGACCCCGGCCAGCGCGAGCGTCGAAGCCGGCACCGCGCTCTCTGCCTAGATGTTTCCGCGCGCGCAGCGCCAAGTCTGCTGGGTGGCGCTGCGTCATAGCCTTGTGATCTACCTGCTTTGCCTTGGGGCTGCCGTTTATGAGAGGTCTAGGCTCGTGGAACTGGAATAACTGTAGGAGGCGCTGTGAGGCCGGGCTGATCAAATCTTATCCGGCGCAGGCGGAACCAAAAGACCTGTCTGAACGGTGAGAACTGCGCCGGGAATGACGAAATGAAAAAAACGAAGCTCGAAATTCGTGAGTTACTGCAATGGGAGTGCAGGCACCCGTGCTAAGGCAACTCACAGCCGGTTTTGGGGATGCAATATAGCTGGCGCGTGCAGGGTAGCTGATTATTTTAACTTCATGATTCGACTATTATCATGCCTGTCCGCCGCCATTTTCTTTTCAACTGCACTCGCGGAAGAGGCTGTGCTAGTGAGTGAGTTCATCTATGAAACGGCCCCGTTTCCCTCCTGCCACGCGTCGACGATTGTCGAAACAGGCGGCGGTCTGGTGACGGCATGGTTTGGGGGCACGGACGAGAAGGATCCTGATGTGGGCATTTGGGTGTCGCGGCGGGGAAACGGGAAGTGGACACCTCCAGTAGAAGTGGCCAACGGCATTCAGTATCTTAAGCCGGATGGTTCAGCGCACCGGCATCCGACATGGAATCCGGTACTCTTTCAGCCTAGAGAGGGGCCGCTGCTTCTCTTTTATAAATGCGGACCGGCACCGGACAAATGGTGGGGCATGATGACGACGTCCACGGATCGCGGAAAGACATGGACCACTCCGCACCGCCTGCCGCAGGGAATTGATGGACCGGTCAAGAACAAGCCGGTGCAGTTACCCGGCGGGGAAATCCTTTGCGGCAGCAGCACGGAGCACGATGGATGGCTCGTTCACTTTGAGCGCACAGCGGACCTCGGCAAAACATGGACGCGCACCGGCCCGTTGAACACCGGTAAATCAATCAGCGCGATTCAGCCGAGCATTCTTCTAACGGGCGGAGATTCCCTCATGGCATTGGGGCGTACTCGCCAGAACCGGATTTTTCAAGTGCGCTCCACTGACATGGGACGCACATGGAGCGAACTAACGCTGACCAATCTGCCAAATCCCAGCTCCGGCACAGACGCCGTGACCTTGAAAGACGGGCGGCACCTGCTCATCTACAACCACACCACCCTTCCTTCGGGACGGACCTCCGGCGGCACCCGCTCGCCACTCAATCTTGCGATCTCAAAAGACGGCACCACATGGCAGGCGGCAGTGGTGCTGGAAAATGAACCCGGGAAGGAGTTCAGTTACCCGGCAGTTATCCAGACAGCGGACGGCATGGTTCACGCTACATGGACATGGCATCGCAAGCGCATCAAACACACGGTTATTGATCCTGCAAAACTGCAGGGCCGCGACATGCCAAATGGCGAGTGGCCGAAATAAATTCTGCAATCGAAACAAATTTCAAAGGCCCACCCAGAATAGCAGTTGGTGCCCGCATAGGTGGATAGAAGGCACAGTCGATGGTGACCGCGCTGTCGTAATTCATCGGATCAAGTCACGGGTGATACTGATAAGGAGGGTGCCGCTAAAGCGGACCTCTCTGGCCTAGGTTCCAGGAGTCGCGGAGAACAAACGACCTCCGCCGGGATCGCCCAGAGCGACGGCTTCTGTTTCGCCAATGTGGACAGTCGTCGCTGGTGGCTAGACCGGCATACGGAGTGAATTGAAACCGGTGGCGGACCGAATCCATGCGGCTTGGGAAGTGCCGGAGCCAAAGAGAGCGAGGCGGCAGTGGCAAAAAGAATGGAAAAGATTGCGGTGCCGCAACTGCACATGGTCACTTCTTCGCAAATATCCCCGAGTTCCTTGAAGCCGAACTTTTTTCTGCTTCCCGATTTCATTGGGCCTCAGGCCTGAACAAACCGTGAACGAAAGTTTTCCAACATTTTTGCCGGGGGATGTTGACAGGACCAAGGGTTTCCCCTACTCAAATTCCGCAATTTCCGGTCCTAATGATGTCTGAAGTCACTCCACCCACTCCGCGCAAAGGAGCCCTAGTATTCCGGGTTGCCTGTGGCGCGCTGGCTGCGGTCGCAACGGCACAGGCTGTCGCGTGGGGCGTGGTCTCCCGTCCTCAATCGTCAGGCAAAGATCGTTTAGAAGTATCGAAACCAGAGTCTGTGGCATCGCCCTTCGCGCCCCGGGTGCCTGCGGATCCTTTTTCGTCCCTTGCAGTTCCGCAGACCGATCCGCACCCGGAATTGTTCGGGCCGGCGGGCGAGGCCCCGGCGTTTGATCCTGCGGAAACCCTTCTCGTGGCTCGTGAATCGCAGGTGCTCAGTGTGCCTCCCACGTCTGCGGTGAAAGTGGTGGCTGCGCTTGATGTGCCGCTGAAGGATGAAGCTATCCGAACTTATGTAGATGAGGGGCAATATCTGCGGACTCAGGGCGACATTAAAGGCGCGCTGGAACATTTCCGGGCGGCACTTCAAAAGCACCCGGATCATCCGAGGCTCCTTTACTATACCTGCTCAGTCATGGATCTGATGGGCCTGCAAAAGAAAGCGGATCCCTTGTGGAAGCAGCTTTTCAGCCTCGGAGAGGGAGCTGGTGATTTTTTTAAGATGGCGCAGACGAGAATGGCGGACGGTGCTGCGGTGGCCGCGGCCGAGTCGGAGGAGGAAAAGGAAGGGAAGTTCACCATTGTTGACCTGCAGGAGGAAAAGCTGCCCGCCACCGCCGAGGGACAACGGGTGCGATTCGTCGCCACATTGAAAAAGCACACGAAGGAAAAGGTGGACGTGGAGCAGGACATGCTGCTGGCCATTCACTTCTTTGACACGGTCAACAGGCGCCGTATCGCACGCTCGCAGGCGGCGCAGCCCGCGCTCAAGCCCGTGGACCAGCCGGTGGATTGGAAGGACGGCACGGAGCGCTTCGAGTTCGAATACTGGCAGCCCGACATGTCTCCGCAGCAGTTTGTCAGGTTTGGCCGCTGCGCGTATTATGGATGCACGCTGGAAGTCATTCTGAAGGATAAGCTTCAGGATGCCTTCGCCACTACTCCGGAACTGCTGCAGATGGCCAGGGAACTTCCCCTGCCGGCTTTCGAGGCGCAGGACAATATTTTATATAGCACGCCCGATATCACGCTGCCAACGGGTCGCCAGCCGGAAGCTAGCCTGTTTCCTCCGGCGCTCACGCCGCCGCCCTGATTCTCAATCGTCATGGTTATTTTGATTGCCAATGATCAGCATGATAGTTGTCAGTCGCTGGCGGAGCATCTCGCCGGGCATGGGAATGACCAAGTTTCAGCAACCGAAACCATGGCGGATATTGAGGAGTCGGTGGGCACTATCGAAGTGCTGGATGTGCTGCTTTTCAGTACTGGATTCGCCTCGGGGCGCGGCAAGGAACTCCGCGACCGGCTGCGGTTGCAGTTTCGCGGGCTGCAGACCGTGAATCTTCCCACACCGCAGGGCGGCATGGTTCCTTCAGAGAAGGTGACGGCATGGCAGGGAATGTTTCGGAGTGGACTGCCTCATGGGCGCCGCACCCGGAGGACCCTGACAAAACGGTGCCGGTTTTTCGCGCGGGCGACTTTCGCACGTCCCCAGGGAAGGCTCTCACCACTCCATGGCTCGCTGAAAGCCCGGACTATTCTGAGTCAAATCTCGGTTTCCGAACCGTCTCCAGCAAGTCAGCATAAATCAACTGCGCGCTTCGCGTGCTTCAACTCCAACGGCCCATACTTATGAATCTACGCCGCTTCCTTCCCGCGATTGTTTTGCTTTTGTTCGCCACCAGTTCGCACGCTCAGCTGGATGTGCGCGTGGAAATCGAGCGCGCCAATTACGTTTCCTACGAGGCCATACCGGCCACGGTCACCATCACCAATACCAGCGGAGCCGACATTGTGCTCGGCGGTCCTAATGGCACCCCGTGGCTCAACTTCATCATAAACTATGAGAGCGGTAAACCGGTCGCTGGTCTGGCCAACATTAGCGCGAATCCCATGATGTGCCGCGCCGGAGAGACCCTGCAGCGCCGCTACAATCTCCCGCGCTTTTACCACCTCATCGACTCCGGCGGATACGTTATTAAAGCCAGTGTTTACTTTGCCGATCTCTCCCGCTGGGTAAACTCTCGTCCCGCACGTTTCACCGTCACCCTAGCCCCCAAACCACGCTGGGAAAAAACTGTGGCTCTGCCCGCCAACCACAAGATGGTCGGCAAATACCGCCGATACCAGGTCTTCTACTTTAACGACATTCACCGTTCCTACATCTACAGCCGCGTCATTGACGAATCCACCGGCGCAATCATCCAGACGATGCCGCTAAGCTATGTGGAAGCAGACCGCACCTTCCAGCCAGCCATCGACCTCAGCCAAAACCTGCACATTCTCTACCTCGGCAGCCCTAAAATCTGGGTCCATATGATCATCAATCCCGATGGCGGAGTGGTCAGTCAAAAATTCCGCAAACAGACACAGGGCGAAGTCACCCTCGTCACCCAACGCGGTGGACTGCTCGCTATCGCTGGAGGGGAACCCTATGATCCGACCGAAAAGAAGCCAGTCAGTCCAGGGCCGGCCAGTGTGAAGCGGCTCTCCGATCGCCCGGTTGGGGTGGAGTAGCAGAAATCTAATGTTCTTTGTGAATACCATTTGGCTATAGCCCCTTGGTATCTTAGGTTGCTTAACCATTCTGAACATTACAATGACCTCCGGCTACACTCCTTCCCGTCGGTTCACCGGCTTTTTTGCCTGCATCATGCTGGCCTTGCTCGTGCTACCCGCAAAAGCCGGACGCTTCAGCAACGTCGTAATCGACCCCGGCCATGGCGGCCATGACAATGGCGGCAAAATCGGTAATGTGTTCGAGAAGTTCCTCGCCTTCGATGTTTCCCTGCGGCTTGAGCGCTATCTCAAAGGAAAGGGGATTCGCACCGAACTCACCCGCCGGTCAGACATCTTCGTGCCCCTGTCCGACCGGGCAGCCTATGCCAACCGGATCCGCAGCAGCGTCTTCGTGAGCATTCATTTCAACTGGGTTAGCTACGGCGGTCCCAGCGGCACCGAGACTTTCTACTGTGGAAGCAATGGATTCCCACTCGCCAGTGCCGTTCAGAACTCCATCGCCGCCGGTCTCGGCACCCCGAGTAGGGGCGTCAAATTCGGACGATTCAAAGTCATCCGCGACTGCCGCGTGCCGGCTGCGCTCATTGAAGGCGGTTTCATCTCCACCGCCAAAGAACGGTCCCGCATTCTCGATCCCAAATACCGCCAGCGTCTCGCCGAGCTCATCGGTGACGGGATACTGAGGTTTCGCCGGATGTAGAGGTCGATAGAGCGCCGACATGGTGCCATGGGATGTCCCTTCCGGGCGCTATCTTGCTGCTCGGGTTCTGAGGGCAACGGTTGGCTCAACGCAGGGTGGCCTGCCAGCGCCAGTAGCGGCGGGCGGGGCTGGCGGGGGCGGACCAGTTGTTGAGGTCGTCCGAACTTTGCAGTTCGAGAAGGGCACAATCGGCGTTGGGCAGTGGAGTGGTGGCGGTGGGAGGATTGGTGCCGTTCGGAGTCAGAAACTTGGTTGCCGGTGTCCATACGGTGTCGCTGGTGCCGAAGGCATACTCGACAATGGCCGCGTGGCCGTCGTTGTCGTTGTCGGCGAGCGGATCGCCGGTGAGCATCAAGGCATCGGAACTGCCGGGATTGCCGCCGTCGGCGGTGCTCTCGCGCCAGGTGTAGTCGGTCGGTGTGGTGCAGCCGACGATGCGCACGAGGCTGCGGCCGGGGCCGTCGGTGGAGGCGATGTCGTCATTGTAGGCGACGCTGAAGATGTCGCTCAGCGCGTCGGCGGCGCGCAGGGTGAGGGTTTCGCCGCCGTTGCTGAGATTGGACGGCGTGTAGGCATTCGGCGCGAGGCCGGTGACGGCGGGATAGCGTGCGGCGAAGGCAGTGCGGTTTTCCACCACGAGCATGTGCGCGCCGGGTGCGATCATGGTGCCGGAGGGGAACGTGTAGGTGATGCCCGCGGTGAAGGTGCAGCCGCTGATGTCCACGGTGAAGGCGCTGATGTTGGTGAGTTCGATGAACTCCTCGCCCGCCACCGCGGGGTGGTAGTTCAGCTCGGTGAGCAGGATGTTTGCGGAAGAGGCGGGCACCACGCCGCCGGTGCCGGTGACGGTGATGCTGTCGGTGCCGACGAGGGCACCGGTGCCGTCGCGGGCTTCGAGATTGAAGACGTTCGCGCCATTGCTGACAGGAAGCGTGAGTCTCCACGAATCCTGATCCGTCCATGTCACGGCCAGCGGCTCACCGCCGACGAGGCGAATGGTGGAGACGTTCACCCAGCCGTCGCCGGCGAGGGTGGTGGCGCTGTTGGGCTCGGGGTAGTTCACGCCGCCATTGGTCGTGATCTGGAACGTGACGACGGGCACCTGAATATTGATCTGCGAGCGGATGTGCGTCTCTCGCTGCGTGATAAAACTCATGAAGTTGGCGCGGAAGTCCTCGTTCACAAAGCAAGTGTAATGATCCATCCAGCGGCCCATGTAGCCGGGATTGAAGCCGGTGTTCACCATGTGGAGCATGTGGCCGTAGTAGGCGCGCTTATTCACGTCGTCCGCGGTAGTGCCGGCGAGGGTGCCGATCATCTTGTTCAGTTCGGTGTTCGGAGCTACGCTCGCGGTGGCGCCGCCGGTGGCGGTGAAATCCATGTCCCACGGGATGTAGAGCAGCTTCCCGTCTGCTTTCATGAAGTAGAGACAGTTGTGCTGTGAGCCGAACGCATAGTTGTCGCCGGCGGCCCACGCGACGGGGCCGGTGAAGGAGCGCAGCCAGCCATCGGTATCCAGCAGCGGTGCGGTCTGGGTGTGGAAGGTGGTGCCGCCTTGCCCGATAGCCGTGAGCGCGGTGATGAGCCCGGCGTAGTCGTCGCGGGTGCGGTTGTTTTTGATGAGCCAGAACCAGCGATATTCCTCTTTGGTGAGGCCGGGGTTGAGCTTGCGCACGCTCACGCCGGAGGGGCCGGGAGAGCCGCCGTCCTGGGTGACCTTGTTGCCTTCGACGCCGCCGGTGTCGGTGCCAGTGAGCGGATAGAGCAGCTCGTATTCAAACATGGTGCCGTTGCTGCCGCTGCTCCACTGGCCGTCGAGGAAGTTGTCGCTGTCGATTTTGTTGTGGATGCAGATGGCCGGTCCGGTGTGCGCCGACTGCGGGGCGATGACGCGAATGAGGTCGTCCTCTGTGCAAGGAATGCCGCCCGCGCGGTTCATGCTGCGTTTTACCAGGATTTCCTTCTGGCTGAACTGATCGCCCGCGCCGCTGCGGTCTATGCCGATCTCGTTTTGTCGTCCAAGGAACAGGCCGTCCTGCGGGAAGCGAATGAGGAACCCGGCGCGTGAGACCTTGGCCCGTCCGTGCTCGGAGCCTTTGAGGTGAACGCCGCAGCCGTAGTAGACCTCGCGTTCATCATAGATGACGGTGCAGGGAATCCAGTCGTTGCTCATCACGTTGGTGACGTTGTGCAGCAGCGCGGTGTCCGTGGCGGTCATCACGATGCGCACGTTGTGCGGGCGGCAGCCGTTGGGCCGCACGAGTTGCGCCATGCCGTCATTCCATGGAACGATGGTGCGCCCGGCCAGTCCGTTTGCGGGCCAGACGGTGGTGTGTCCGGCGAGGCTGGTGGCCTGGATGCGGAAGTTCACTTTCGCCGCGGCCGCCTGCCCGGGGATGGTGCCGGTCCAGACGCCGTTGGCCAGAGTCATGGCCGTATTCTGCTCCGCGGTTTCGTTGATGGAGTAGTAGAGCGTGACGGTGGAGGAATTGGAGGGATCATCCAGCTTCGCGGTGACCGTCACGGCTACACCAGCCGCAGGCACGGCGGGTGTGTGGCTGACACTGCCGAGTGTGAGTGTGGCCGTGGCGCTGGCAGTGGAATTCACCCCGCCGGGCGTGCCGCCGCTCGTCGGGCGGGTGAGCGTGGTCGTGACGGGACCGCGATTTAAGTAGAGGCGCGAATTCAGCGCGTTGTTCCCGCGCCACCAGCGGGCCCGGAAGGAGATGCGGTAGTTCAGCGAGGGATTGATGCCATTGGCGCCGAGCAGCGTGGCGCCGTTCTTGAGTGTCGTCTCAAGGTGGTTCGACATATGGTCAACGCTGCCGCCCTGGACAAGTTTGAGCACTTTGTTGCCGGGGCTGTCGGGATCGTCCACCACCGTGCTGCGGCGCGTGTTGCCGGTAAGACGCCACTTATCCGTGGTGCCCACGGTGAAATTCCCATTCTGGATCAGCTCAATATTCGCGCCCGCGGGATCCTGACGCACGCTGATGTCATCAATGAGCACTTCGCCGTCGTTGAGCAGGCCGAGGACCAACTCGCTGTAGTGGGCATGAATCGACTCCAGGAGCGCCCCTGAGAACGTGTAGTTCACATTCTGCCACGCGCCGCGCAGCGTCTCATTGCTCGCAGCCCATGCGGAACCGTTGTTGTTGTCGGCCAGCGCGTTTTTCAGTTCGATACTCGACGCCGTGCCGCTGGTGAACTCCGGCCATGCGCCGCCTTCGCCGTAGCGAACTTCGTCGGCAACATTGCCCGCGGCATCGCGCAGGCGCAGGCGCTCGCCTTTGCCCGAGAGGCCGTCGGAGAATGGCCCAAACACTCGCGGCAGGCCGGGATGCAGCGCATTGAAGGCGGTCACGTCCCGCACGATGAGCGCGTAGCTGCCTGCGGGGATCGACGGAGTGGCGGCGGGAAACTCGAATGTGATGCCGTCGGTGAATTTCCAGCCGGAGACTTCCACGGGCGCGCCGCTGCGGTTGTGGAGTTCCACCCACTGCTCCGGCAGTTGGTTCGGCGCATTGAAGAAGATTTCATTGATGACGATGCCGTCCTCGAGGTCGAAGCTGTTCGCGCTGCCGAACGATGCCGCATCGGGATAGCCCCATGTGTTGTCCGCCGTGAGTCCGCGCAGCCGCGGCGTGACCGTGCGGGCGTCGTAGAACTGGTCGCCCTGTGTGAGGAAGAGCCGCGCGCCGTCCAGCGGACGCCAGCCGATAGCAGCTTCACCCAGATTCAAATACTGGCCCGCTGCGAGGCTGCCGCTGAGCGTGAAAGTCTGGCCGTTGGAATCGCTGAGCGTGAAGGACGCGAGATTCAGCGGGCTGCCGGTCGTGTTGCGCACCTCCACGCGGAAGTCCGCATCGGTGGACGCACTGATCTCCGTGAAGCGCAGACCTAGTGTGTCCCGTGCAGGCGAGGGCAGCGTGGCCGCTTCCAACTGCGCGCCGAACATCATGTCGGGGCTTGATGCGCTGTCCTGATGGACCTGGACAGCGAGCACGTTCGATCCGCTCACGAGCACGCCTGCGGGAATGCTGATCGGGTTTCTCGGAAAAAAGGCATCGGCCACCGGGTTCGTCGCAAAAGTCCCGTGCGCTGGTGCCGCGCTGATGTTGTCGCGATGAATCTCCGTGCCGTTAAGATAATATACCGCGGCATCGTCATGGATGGGCCACAGGGTCAGCGTGGTGAGCGAGGGATCTCCGGAGAAGTTGAAGGAGTTGCGAAAGTAGTGCGTCGTCGCCGCAATCACCGCGGTCTGGAGCGGCTGCGGCGCGGCCACCGTGACGCTCGCGTTGTCGAAGACCGCCGTCACCGTGTCCGCTGCGGCGCGGGCCTGACCGGTGATCATCACTTTGAAATTCGCCGGCCAGTTCGTGACCGAATGACTGGCCGCGAGCGTCGTATCGCGCCAGATTTGAATGGTGCCCTGACCGGGATAGAGGCTGGGAATCCACACGAGCTTCATGCGCGCGAGACCAAGGGCGGCGTCTGCAAAGTCCAGCGAGCCTAGGTTGTTGCCGCCGCCCGTGGGGGCGAGCGTGCCGGTGCCGCCGGCGTTGTTGGCATTCCACGACCAGCCGCCTTCGCCGATGTTTTGGGAGAAGTGCAGGTAGTGACTGGCGTCTGCCCACAGCCACAGGCTGGAGCGATAGGCGGTGCCGGTGCCGGCGAGCGAGACGCGGTCCACTTCCGCCGTGACCGTGCTGCGGCTGGAGAATGATTGCACGCTGCGCAGAGATTTGCCCGCCCAGAAGCTGACGGACGTCGTGCCGGAGAGGTTGAGTTCGTTATTCTGAGTCGCCGTGATGCCGGACGAAGCTGTGCTTTCCAGTCCCTGGTCAATCACTTCCCATTTGGCGATATCAATCGTAGTGCCGGTGTAATCGTCCGTCAGCGGCGTGGTCGTCGTCGAGGGGAACTGCACACTGGCCGGCACCGGAAACGGTCCGTTGTCTATGAAAGTGACGTTTGTCGGCAGCGTGGCCGGCGTGTAGGTATTCGCCGCGAGCGCTGCGATGGCGGCCGCGGGCACGACTTTGTTCCAGAGCGCCACATCGTCGAGGAATCCGCTCCACGATTCAATCGTGCCGTTGCCGCCCATGAAGAGCGGCTGCGCGTTGTTTGGAACGGCGGAGACCGTCACGCTGCCGGACGCGACGCCGTTGCGGTAGTAAGTTAGCACCGCGCCCTGCTTCACGACGGCGTGATGAATCCAGGAACCGCTGGGAATGTCCACGTAGTCCACATTCTGGCCCCCGCCGTTCACATGCCACTCAAAGGCCGCGTTGGTGAACTTGATAAATTCCCGCGGGGCGAAGTCCACATTGCCGGCACTGGAGTAGCGGTTGCCGAAAATCACGTCGTTGGAAACCACCTCATTGGTGCGCGCCCAGAACGCCCATGTATAGTCGTTCACCATGGTCATCACCGGCAGATTGCCCGCAGCGACCCAGCTTCCCGTGGTGTTGGCATTCGCCGCGGTCATGTTCAAGCGGAGCACCTTGCTGCGCGGCGCGGTGTCCGTGGTGAAGGCGATGTTCGTGCCCACGCTGCCATTGAGCGTGCCTGCGGTGCCGCCGGCGCTGTTGGCCGCAGTCGCGCTGCCCACCGTGTCATCCATCGCCCAGTAATTCGTCAGCCCCACGCCCGGACCGGTAAGCAGGGAAGTCGCCGGCACGGGGGCGCCGATCTGCGCTGCGCCGTTGTAAAAGAGCGCGCGCCCGGTGCTCCACGCCGTGTCGGTGAATCCGGGATCTTTCCAGTTCGCCGGCGGCGCGGTGTTTGTGTCGTCGTATTTCCAGTTCGCGGCATCAATGGGCACGGGCTTGGTGACCGTTGGCGCGGAGTCGCTGTCGAGGAAGTTCGAACTCCCCGGCGTGCCCCCAAGTTGGTTGCTCGCCGCCCATGCCGCCGGACCGCTGTCTGCGCTCGTCTGGTCACGCCGCGCCAGTGTCGCGCCACTGCCGTCCGGTCCCGCGGGCCAGTCGCCGTCGTCGCTGTAAGTGATGCGATCCATCACGCGGTCGCTGTTGTTCACCAGCCGCACCTCTTCGCCGCCGTTGTCCAGTTTCCCCGTCCAGGGACCGAGGGCAGTCACGCCCGGCAATGCGGCTGGATTCTGCGCGATGACCAGGAACGCCCGGCCATTGATGATCGTGCCAGGGAGAAACGTGTAGTTCACCCCGCCTTCCAACTGCCAGCCGGAAATGTCCACATCCACGCCGTGCAGACAGCGGATTTCGATCCACTCGCTCTGCGTGAGTTCGTTGGCGGGATGGTAGTGGACTTCGTTGATGACAACGGCGCTGTCCTGGGCGGCGGCGGGCAGGACGGCGAGAGCGGAGAGCAGTGCGAGGGCGCGGAAGGGGTGCATAATTCAGATAAATACGAAATCGCGCGGGACAGCGCCATAAAAAAGGCCACTCTCCGCAGGGAAAGTGGCCTTCAGAAGCTAAGTGGCGCGCCTATTTCCGCTGACGCCGCATCAGTGGTCATAAGTGAATTTGGGCGGGGTGAACGTGGGGTATTCAAGACGGATGTGCGCAGGCTGTCAATTCTGAACAGAGAAGGCCGCACATTTTCATATTACCTCAGGATAGCCGACACCGGGCGTAGCGGGAGGGGGCGGGCAACCATTGCCTGCACGCCAAAGCCTAAAGCCCGGATGGAAGTCCTTGGCCTGTAAAGCACATCCAATTCCAAGGCACGGATTCAGACATCCATGGCCCGCAGGAACCGGTTTATCCCCCCGGCACGATTACTTTCTGCGACGGAGGCAGAGTGCGAGCGCTCCGGCAAGGAATGCTGCAGTGCCGGGTTCCGGCACGGGAGTCACGTCCACAAACGTCGCGTCGGCATTGGCGGTATCGTCAATGTTGACGCGGAAAATGTAAGAGCCAGGAGCGAGGACAGCGGTTGCGCTGGAAACCCGCCAGATTTCCTGACTTTCGCTCGCGTCGACGATGGCGGGAGGAGACGAGAACAATGAAATTGTGTTCGTGCTGTCGAAAATCGCAGTAGAGCCGCCTCCGGTATCGCCATCCCGTCGGCTGAACGATGCGCCGAGAAGGGCAGGGGAGAATCGAGTGGTTTTCATGGGGCATCCATCCGACCGGCCAGCCAAAAGACCAGTTTTGTGTTGTAAGAAATGTGTCACGGCGGATGGCTGGGATTGATCCGCGAGGACGGAGCTGGAGAGAACTTACAGCTAAAACACCTAATTCCCTATGGGATTAGTCGAATTTCCACTTGCGAGGATTGGATGGTTACGCTAGACCGGGCCAATTCCGGGGTAATCCAAACCTCCTTTCCAATCGAAAATCATGGACCTTCTTCGCTTCACCACTGCCGGCTCCGTAGACGACGGGAAATCCACGCTCATCGGCCGTTTGCTCTATGATTCCAAGTCGATTTTCGAAGACCAGTTGGCGGCAATGGAACGATTCAGTCAGAAGCGTGGGGATGCTCACATCGACCTTGCGCTGCTGACGGACGGGCTGCGTGCGGAGCGGGAGCAGGGGATCACGATTGATGTGGCCTACCGCTACTTTGCCACGCCACGGCGGAAATTCATCATCGCTGACACGCCGGGGCACATTCAGTATACGCGGAACATGGTCACCGGGGCCAGCACGGCGAACCTCGCGATTATCCTCATCGATGCGCGGAAAGGCGTGATCGAGCAGACCTGCCGTCACGCGTTTCTGGCAAATCTGCTGCGCATTCAGCACGTCATCCTCGCGGTGAACAAGATGGACCTCGTGGACTACAGCGAAGAGGTCTATGAGCGCATCAAGACAGAGTTCACTGACTTTGCGAGTCGGTTGGACAATCTTGTGGAGATGACCTTCATCCCCATCAGCGCGCTCAACGGGGACAACGTCGTGGACAAGTCCACGAAGATGCCATGGTATCAGGGGCCGACGCTGCTTTACCATTTGGAAACGGTGTATGTGCGCCCGGGAGAAAACCATGTGGAGGCGCGGTTTCCGGTTCAAACGGTGATCCGTCCTCACAGCGATGTGTGGCATGATTTTCGCGGTTATGCAGGTCGTGTGGCTGGAGGGGTTTTCAAGCCAGGTGACAACGTGGTGGCGCTTCCTAGTGGTTTCCAAACTAAAGTGAAGTCGGTGCATACTGCGGATGGAGATCTGCCGGAGGCTTTTGCGCCGCTGAGCGTCACGCTGACGCTCGAGGATGAGATCGACATCAGCCGCGGGGATATGCTGGTGAAGGCGAACAATCCGCCGGAAGTGGGGCAGGATTTGGAGGCCATGATCTGCTGGTTCAGCGAGCGTCCACTGACTGCCCGCGGGCGCTACGTGCTGCGTCATACCACCAGGGAAGTGCAGGCCGTCATAAGTGACGTGCGCTATAAGGTGAACATCAACACTCTCCACAAAGTCGAGGACGATCTCACTTTCAGCATGAACGACATCGGTCGGATCGCGGTGCGCACGAGCGCCCCGCTGATGTATGACTCCTACGCGAAGAACCGCATCACCGGCAGCTTCATTCTCATCGACGCCGGAACGAATGAAACAGTGGCGGCGGGGATGATCGTGTAGTGGGGTTTTAGGTCGATTCTTTCCGGGGAGGCGTTCCTGCTGTATTCTACCGGCTTGAGCGGCGGCGGGAGCTGGGTATGGCGAGTCATGCGCATTCGATCACTCGCCCCGCCAGACTGGGACCAACTCGCCGAACTCATCTATTCTTCGCTGAGTGTGTGGTATCGCACCCGGCTTAACATGGAGAAATTTGGCGCTGAGGCGGAGCCGTTCCGCGTGTTTCCGGAACTTTATGAGGCGCTGGATCCGGGTTGTTGTGTGGTGGCGGAGGACGAAGCCTCTGGCCGTCTGGCCGGGTCCATTTTTTACCATCCCCGGGAGACACACTGGGCCGTGGGAATCGTGAATACGAATCCTGATTTCGGAGAGCGTGGTGTGGCGAGGGCGCTCATGCAGCACGTGCTGGCGCTGGCGGACGCCGCCGGAAAGCCGGTGAGGCTAGTTTCCAGTGCCATGAATCTGGACTCGTTTTCCCTCTACACACGTCTGGGGTTTGTGCCCTGCATGACCTTTCAGGATTTAAAGCTAGAAGTGCCTGCGGCCGGCATGCCGCCGGTCGGTGAGAGCGGGCTGATGCTGCGCCGGGCCCTGCCGGAGGATGCCGAGCGCATCGCAGACTTCGAACTCCGGCTCAACGGTATCCGGCGGAGTCACGACTGGCGCCACTTCATCCGCAATGAGCAGCAATGCTGGCACCTGTGGATCGCCGAGCGAGCGGATGGTTCGCTCGCCGGATTCCTCGGCGCAGTGGCGCATCCGGCTTCGCAAATGGTGGGTCCTGGCGTGTGCGAAGATGAGTCGGCCGCGATCGTGCTGCTGCATCGCGTGCTGGATGAGACCTTTCGTGGCCGGGGCGTCGTCTGGCTGGCACCGGTGCACTGCGCGGCGCTGGTCCGGCAGTGTTATGCGTGGGGTGCGCGGAATGTAGAACTGCATCTAGCTTCTGTGCATGGCGCGGCTCCTCCGATGAAGGGGATCACGTTTCCGACGTTCATGCCGGAGACGGGTTGAAGCTCCGTGGTGGGGCTGGAGCTGTCCGGTGCGCGGACAAGTGATTCATTCTGGTTGTTCGTCTGCGAGTGGAGTTATAGACGTGCTTTATTATGGGTATGAACCTGTTGCCAATTGTCTGTCTTCTCGCGCTCGGACCCGTCTCGTTCGTGGTTGCTGAGCCGTGGGAGCGACTGGCTCCATTGCCCGATCCGCTGGGTGTCGCGGCACCTTTTGCCGGCGTGAGCAATGGAGTGAGGAGTATGGAGGGGCCAGGCAAGGCTGCAGGAGGCCCGAAATGAGTAACCTCTACTCAACGCCCTCCGCTCCGCTGAGTCCCACGTCTTGGACCTCCGGGCCTGGCCGGCTTGCGTGGCTGATCGTCATCCTGCTGGCCCCGGTGGCCCTGCTGAACTATCTCGACCGGCAGATGCTGGCCGCCATGAAAACGTCGGTGATGGGAGACCTCACCGACATCGGCAGCGATGCCAACTGGGGCCGGATGCTCGGGCAGTTCAAATGGGTATATGCCATCCTGAGTCCTGTGGGCGGGTGGATAGCGGATCGCTTCGGGCGCCGCTACACCATCTGCGGCAGTCTCTTCGCATGGTCCGCGGTTACATGGTGGACCGGGCATGTGCAGACTTATGATGAACTGTTGTGGGCGCGTTCGCTGATGGGGATCAGCGAGGCCTTTTACATTCCGGCCGCACTTGCGCTCATCGCGGACTATCACACCGGCTACACCCGTTCCCGGGCAGTGGGCATTCACCAGATGGGGATCTACTGCGGGGTGATCGTCGGAGGATTCAGCGGCTACGCCGCGGACACGCCATCGCTTGGCTGGCGCTGGGCGTTCGATGTGTGCGGCATCATGGGCATGGTCCTTGCCATCCCTCTCGTGCTGTTGTTGCGGGATGTGCCCCGTCCGCCGCGCACCGCGGAGCAGGCCGCAGAGAGTCCCTTCAAAGGCGTGGCGGCATTGCTCACCAACGCGTCATTCATTCTGCTGGTGCTCTATTTTACGCTGCCTGCTCTGGCCGGTTGGGTCGTGCGTGACTGGATGCCGGTAATTTTGAAATCCGAGTTTCATATTGGGCAGGGCAAGGCCGGGGTCTCCGCCACCCTTTACTGGCAGGTCGCAGCGATCGTCGGAGCCATCATTGGCGGATGGCTGGCCGACCGCTGGATGCGCCGGAACCAGCGCGGACGCATCTATGTTAGTGCGTTCGGCATGGCCATGATCATACCTGCGCTCTATGGTGTGGGTTTCTCTCCGCAAACCGGACAGCTTTGGGTGGCCATCGCTTTTCTCATTCTTTTCGGTCTCGGCTGGGGATTTTTTGATTCGAATAACATGCCGATTCTCTGCCAGATTGCTCGGCCGGAGCACCGTGCCACGGGCTATGGCATCATGAATCTCGTAAGCATCAGCGCAGGGGGACTTGCCGACTGGGGCTTCGGCATCATGCGCGATCGTCAGGTCCCGCTGGCGGGAATCTTCAGCGTCTTTGCGGCCGTCGCGCTGGTCTCTGTTGTGCTGGTGCTCCTCATCAAACCAAGCGATACCGAGTCCTCCGCCCCGTGATTTTCCTAAAATGATAACCAGCCATCCACTCCACGGCCTCGTCGCCGCCACGCACACGCCATTCTATTACTATGACATCCCGGTGTTAACAGGAGTCTCGTTTCCGATGTCGGAATTTCTGGAGAAAGCGCCGGTGCATGTGCCGACGCTGGTGGGACTGAAGTTCACCAACCCGGACCTGATGTCCTATCAACTGTGCCTGCAAGCCGGCGGAGGTGGCTGGGATCTGCCTTTCGGCGTGGATGAGCACATGCTCGGTGCGCTGGCCATGGGGGCTCAAGGCACGGTCGGCAGCTGATTCAACTTCGCCGCCCCGATCTATAACCGCCTGCTCGCCGCCTTCGCCCGCGGTGATCTTGACGCCGCCCGCACCGAGCAATTCCGCGGAGTCCAGATCATCCAGCTTTTCGTGCGCTACGGCTACATGGGCGCCGCGAAAGCAACGATGGCCATGCTCGGCGTAAACGTCAGCCCCGCCCGTTTGCCTAACACTGCGCTCGACGCCGAGCAGACGGCCCGGCTCAAGGCAGAGCTGGAAGCGCTCGGGTTTTTTGATTGGCTGTGAAGCGGCTGGCGGGCGGTGGGTGTAATTCGCCCTTCCCAGAAGCGATGAAGCGGGCGGTAGTGCGCGAGCCTATGAAATTTGCCATTCTTATTGCTCTGCTTGCCGCCGTGCCTCTCCTAAACGCAGATGCTGCGGATGAAAAAAAGCCCGCTGCGGCAAATGCGAAGACGAAAAAGCCCGTGGCCAAAAAGCCGCCAACTGCAAAGAAGCCGGGGGTGCGCACCGATATGGTCGATGAGGGGGCCATCAAGCTGCTGAAGCCGTTCGACAAAAACAGTGACGACCATATCGACATCGAGGAACTCGAGGAAGTGGCAGCGGAGTTTAAAAAGAACCCCAAGGGTCCGCTGGCTGTGTTCGATAGAGGCAAAGATGGAGAGTTGGATGGATTGATTGACCGGGCCGGTATGAATGTAAAACTGGGAGCGTCTGGTAACCCAGCGGTCGCACCCGGCGCGAAACTGAAAGGCAAGAAGCCAAGGAAGCCCAGAGCCCCGGCAAAGCCAAAGACGCTCCCTGCGACTCCCTCCTGATCAGCACGTTTGTTCAGGATCCAGTGCGTGGCGGAAGAAGACTATGCCCCGTAACCTGCAAGGCCCCGATGATCTCTTCCGCGAGCGCCTCGACCCCGGGCCATTCCGGCCCGTGTAACTGCATCCATGTCTCGCGCCGGAACCATGAGCCCTGGCGTTTTGCATAGCGACGCGTGGCCTGCTGTATGGCCTTCACGGCTTCCGGCAGGGAGAGGGCGCCGGTCAATAGCGACTGGATTTCCCCTAGCCCCAGCGTTTTCGCCGCCGTGGCTGAAAGTGGTCTTCCTTCCAGCGCGCGCACTTCATCCAGCACCCCCTGCGCAAACATTGCCAGTGTCCGCGTATTCACCCGGGCGTAAAGCGTTTCGCGGCCGGGCAGAAAGGCGTGAGCGACAAATTCCGCGCGCGGCCCGGCGGCGAAATTGGAGCGGAGTTCGGAAGCCGGACGTCCTGTGAGTAGGCAGATTTCCAGCGCACGCTCGACATAGCGAGGATTGCGCAGGTCCACGGTTTGTGCTGCGGCGGGATCAAGGGCCAGTAATTGCGCTATCAGTGCCTCTGGCGGCTCTGCTGCAAGACGGGTGCGCAGGGCTTCGTCGCCAGGTGGTAGCGGAGCCAGACCATGAGTTACGGCTTTGATATACAGGCCCCCGCCTCCGCAGAGAATGGGCAGGCGGCCACGCGACTGGATGTCTGCGATGCAGGCCTCCGCCATGCGGGCATAGGCCGCTGCGTCCATTTCTCCATCCAGAGGCACGCTGCCGTAAAGATGGTGGGGCGCGGCGGCCTGTTCCTCCGGCGACGGCTGCGCGGTGAGAATTGGCAGGCCTGCGTAAAGCTGGTAGGCATCCGCACACACAATCTCTCCGCCGGTGCGTCGGGCCACGGCAGCCGCCACGGCACTCTTTCCACTGGCGGTGGGTCCGGTAATGACCACCACACGTTGCATGGGCCTTTCTGAGGGGCGAACCGGGCTCCGGGCAATCGCGAAGCCGTAGGCCATTAGTTTCGAGGGGAACTGAGCGCGCGGCGAAAAAGGATGAACTTCAGAGTATTCTCCTGGGTCACCAGTCCGGTTAGTTGACCGTCTTTGATCACGGGAATCAGCGGCTGATTACGCTCCTTCATGCGTCCCAGCACATTCCTCAGCGGTTCCGATGGATCACATAGCACCGGCTGCTGGCGCATGAAATGACTTACCGGTGTGGCGTGGTTCTGGCTGAGGGCGCCCACCACTTCCTGTCGTGTCACGATGCCCACCACTTCGTCATTATACACGACCGGGAAGTCCGCCTGCCAGCCTTGCAGGATCAGTTGCGCCACTGAGGCGGCGGTGTCTTCCGGGCTGACCCGGCGGAAATCGACCAGCATGGCGTCCCTTACCCGCACGCCAGACAGCGCCGAGCGCTGATCGGCAGCCGCTACTTCGTCGGAGGCTCCCATCCACACAAAAACCGCGATGATGATCAGCAGGAGACTGCCGGAGTGGAAAAGCGCGAAGTAGGCAAAAAGCGCCGCCATGACCTTCCCCACGATGGCTGCTGCGCGCGTGGCTTTGGCGTATTCGAACTTCATGGCCAGCAAAGCGCGAAGCACCCGTCCCCCATCCATGGGAAAGGCGGGCAGCATGTTGAAGGCGATCATCCCAACGTTCCACCACATCAGCGTAACCATGAAATCCGCTTTGATCAGCAGATCCGATTCATACGACGGGTTGATGCGCAGCAGCAGGCAGATGCCATAAAGCACCACGGCAATGACTGCATTTACCGCCGGCCCCGCGATGGCGACGAGGAACTCGTGAAACGGGCGTTCCGGGATGCGCTCCAGTCGCGCCACTCCGCCGATGGGCAGCAGCGTGATGTCGTGGGTCTTCACACCGAACTTCCGCGCCATCAAGGCGTGACCATATTCATGCAGAGCCACGCAGGTGAAGGCGCAAAGGATGAATCCTAGGGTTAGCGGACCCTGCTGCGGCGGCGTCCACCAAACCCATGCGAGGAACAGGATAAAGGTGACGTGGAGGTAAAAGTCGATGCCGAAAAACCGGCCGAGGCGGTAGGACCATTTCATATTTTGAAAGCGGGCAGAAACAGGGCCCGCCCGCTAATCATACGCGCAGGCGAACGTCACAACGGTCTAAATTTTGCCCCATCCCTCATCGCCGCGAGGATTCCCTGCCATAAAATTTGACGGACGGGCAAAACGCGTGCAGCTTATGGAATTTATAAATCTTACTTAATTATGAACCGCCATCTGCTAGCTCTGCTGTCCGCCCTCGCCGCCGCTCCTTGTGTCCTTGCCGACGAGGCCCCGAAACCCGCTGCGACTCCAGTCCCTGCAGCCCCTGCAGCAGTCCCGGCCACTACAACTCCGCCTGCGGCGGTGCCTGCCGCTCCGCAGGTGCCGGAAGATCCTGCGCTGGTCGAGGCCAAAAAGGAAATGGCCAAACTAATGCTCGAGCGTGACCGCCTCATGGCCGAGAACGCCATTGCCAAGGAAAAGCTCGCCAAAGAACTCGCCGAACGCCGCGCCGAGATTGAACGCCAGAACCTCCGCATGGAGGAGGAAAAAGCCAAGCTCGCCCGAGATCTTGAGGCCGCCAGCCTCGCCGCGGCCCGAGAAAATGCGAAACTCAGAGCCGAGAGCGAAAAGGTCACTATGGAGGCATCGCTCGCCAAAGCGAAGTCCGAACTCCTTCAGACAGAACTGCGCAACGAAGACGTCGCCGCCCGCCGCCAGTTGTCGAAACTCGCGGTGCAAATCGAGACCAAGGAAAAGGAAATGACCGCTGCCCAGTGGGCCACCGCATCCGCTCCCGTTTATCTCGAAAACCCGTTCCAGGACAACAAGCTCATCATTTCCGACCGCCGCATCCCGCTTAACGGCCCTATCATGTCGCGCACGGCTGATGAGGTTGCTGACCGGCTTGACTACTTCAACAACAAGGACCCGAAGCTCCCCATCTTCATCGTCATCGACAATAGTCCCGGCGGCAGCGTCATGGCCGGCTACAAGATACTGCGCGCCATGGATGGCAGCAAGGCTCCGATCTATGTCGTCGTGAAACAGTTCGCTGCCAGCATGGCCGCTTGCATTGCTACGCTCGCTGACAAGTCCTTCGCCTATCCCAACGCCCAGATCCTTCACCACCAGATCAGTTCCGGGCTGTTCGGCAATCTCACCCAGCAGCGCGAAACTCTGAAAGAAGTGGAGGAATGGTGGCAGCGCCTCGCCGGGCCCATCGCCAAGAAGATGGGCATTGGCCTCGAGGATTTCATCAAGCAAATGTATGCCAAAACCACCACCGGCGACTGGACCGAATTCGGCGACAACGCGCAGAAGCTGAAGTGGGTCGACGTTATCGTGAACGAAATCCACGAGACCGGTGTGCTCAAACACCCAGACCTCACTCCCGGTCCCGAAAAGCCGCAGCGCACTATGATCCCGATCATTCCAGGACATCAAACGCAGGTGCCGCTTATGAGCGAAACCCTTGATGAAAAAGGCCGGCCTTTCATGATGCTGCCCCGGGCGAATCCCAAAGACGTCTACTATCTGTTCAATCCTGACGGCTATTACCGGCTGCCCTGAGCCTGACTGTCACGGCAGCGGAACAGGGCATAGTGCGCCATGATTCAACGCGCCTTTGGCATTCCGTTGGTTGTCACTCTGTGCATCTAGCAGCCTGTCGGACTTAGAAGCCCCGTTTTTCGGCCCGGAAAATTCTTTTCGTTTCGGCGGCAGGAGTTTTCTCCGCGGAGGTCACTCGCAGTAGTCAGTTCGACCTTGAACAGGCGCACAAGGCGCATTTCCGGAGGCGTAATTTCG
>CAMAUV010000071.1 GCA_945861415.1 Akkermansia muciniphila
GCGCTTCCAGCGCTACACGGGCTTTAAATCCGGCATCATGTCTCTTTCGTTTGGCTTTCATTGGGTGGCTATTGCGTTCGCGGTTTCGTGCGCCAAGGTCCAGCCCAATCATAGCTTAACCAGTGGCCTGGTTTTCGGCGTCCACCTCACCCCTAAGGATTTACCGTCTCCGGTAAAGCTGAAAGCTTGGTCCAATTGCAACGGAACTCCCGTCGCCGAACCTTATGGCATGGAAATAGAAACCTGGAAACAAGGTATTGGGGGGCAGATTGAGAATCCTCTCTCCGCGACTGGTTGGTTTGGTGACAGCAAAGAGCGCGGCGGTAGCCCGTGCAATACCGAGAGCCAGAAAGACAGCTGCGCGGAGTAGTGATGTGAGGTATTTCATAGGTGCGTGGAATGAATGTCCTTGGCACCTCGTGGTGCACAAACCTCACCGTAGCCTTATATGCCCGTTAAACTTTAAAATCCGGAGTGATGCCGGGTGACAACGGAGTAGGTATTTTCGTGGTCGCGGGCGGTTATAACGAACGGAAAGCTGAGGGTTAATATATTTCCTGCGGCATGGCAAAAGTTCCGGCACATTCGCCCGTTTTCAAACATTGAAACTGCCCTCGGCTTACTCCACAAATAGGCCGATGCCGGGGACTTTGGTCTCCGGCTACTTGTAACTCCGCGTGGAGAAGTGCACTTCCTCGTAATTGAGCCATTCCTTGTGGAGGTTCGGCTTTGCGAGGTCACCGGTGTATTCCCATGCGGCGGCGTAGGAGTAGTTATCGTCGTCACGGCGGGCTTCCCCGGCGTCTTCGTGCTCGATGCGGAAGTGGCCGCCGCAGCTTTCTTCGCGGTGGAGGGCGTCACGGCAAAGGAGTTCGCCGAATTCGAGGAAGTCGGCGACCCGACCGGCCATTTCCAGTTCTTGATTGAAGCTCTCACCGCTGCCGGGTACGCGCACATTGCTCCAGAATTCCTCGCGTAGTTGCGGGATCTTCTCGATGGCTTCCGTCAGGCCCTCACTGCTTCGGGTCATGCCGCATTGGTCCCAGATCAGGAGGCCCAGTTCCCGGTGAAAACTGGCCACGCTGCGTTTGCCGTTGATCGCGAGCATACGGGCGGTGCGCTCGCGGACATCGTTTTCAACGAGTTTAAATTCTGGAGCGTCGCTCTTTACGCAGCCGGGTTTTTGACCGGCGAGGTAGTTAGGAAGCGTAGCCGGGATCACGAAGTATCCGTCAGCCAGACCCTGCATAAGGGCGCTGGCTCCTAGGCGGTTGGCGCCGTGGTCGGAGAAGTTGGCTTCACCCAGCACGTGTAGGCCGGCCACGTTGCTCATAAGATTATAGTCTACCCAGAGGCCGCCCATAGTGTAGTGCACGGCGGGGTAGATGCGCATGGCTACATTGTAGGCGTTCTCGCCGGTGATCTGCTCGTACATCTGGAAGAGGTTGCCGTAGCGCTCGCGCACCGCGGGTTCACCGTCGCGTTTGATGGCGTCGCTGAAATCGAGATAAACACCCAAACCGCCGGGGCCGACACCGCGGCCGTCATCACACTGCTCCTTGGCGGCGCGACTGGCGATGTCGCGCGGCGCAAGGTTGCCGAAGCTGGGATACTTCCGCTCCAGATAGTAGTCACGGTCCTCTTCGGCGATCTGCGAAGGTGGTTTGCCGCAGTCCTCTTTTCGCTTCGGCACCCAGCAGCGGCCGTCGTTGCGCAGGGACTCGGACATGAGGGTGAGCTTGCTTTGATAACTGCCGCTCACGGGAATGCAGGTTGGGTGAATCTGCGTGTAACAGGGGTTGGCAAAATAGGCGCCGCGTTTATGCGCCCGCCACGTGGAGGTGACGTTGCAGCCTTTCGCGTTGGTGGAGAGGTAGAAGACATTCCCATAACCTCCGGTGCAAAGCAGCACTGTATCCCCGGCGTGGCTGGAAATTTCACCCGTCACCATGTCGCGCACAATGATGCCCTTGGCGTGACCATTCACCACAACGAGATCCAGCATTTCGGTGCGCGGAAACATAGTCACACCTTTCTTCGCGATCTCTTTGCTCAGTGCCTGATAGGCTCCCAGTAGCAGTTGTTGCCCGGTTTGTCCGGCGGCATAGAAGGTACGGCTAACTTGTGTGCCGCCGAAGGAACGGTTGGCCAGTAAGCCGCCGTATTCCCGTGCGAAGGGAACCCCCTGCGCCACGCACTGATCTATGATGGAAGTACTGATTTCGGCGAGGCGATGAACATTGCTCTCCCTGGCACGGAAGTCTCCCCCTTTGATAGTCTCATAAAACAGTCGGTTCACCGAGTCGCCGTCGTTGTGATAGTTTTTGCAGGCATTAATGCCACCCTGTGCGGCGATGCTGTGCGCGCGGCGCGGGCTGTCTTGGTAGCAGAAGCATTTCACGTTGTAGCCCTGCTCACTAAGCGTTGCAGCCGCGGCGGCTCCGGCAAGACCGCTGCCGACCACGATGATGGTGTATTTGCGACGGTTGGCGGGGCTGATCAGCTTCGAGTCGGCCTTGTGACGCTCCCATTTAGTGGCCAGTAGGCCTCCCGGCGCTCCTTCTGGGGGCGTGGTGCTGATGCGATGCGGATTCACGGAGGCTGCGGAGGCTGCGGAGGCTGCGGAGGATTCGGCGGCTGAGATCATAGAATAGTATTCAACTTTTGGAAGATACGCGCGCCGGGTGCAAGAGGGAGTGCCGCGAAGGCTATTTCCACCCGCGCACTTTGCAATGCACCCTCGCCGTGCGGCCCATGTAGCTGTCTTCGGTGGTGAGGCGTGCGGCTTCGAGCATGTGCTTTTTAGCCTCATCGGCCTTTCCGGTGGCTTCAAAGTAGAGGCCGAGATATAGGCGGGCGTAGCACTGATGGCTCTTCACCTCATCCGCGGAGAAGCCCTCGGCGCGGTCTGCGGCATTGAGCACCGCTTCTGTGCTGCCTTTGCCAGCGTAGAGTGCATGAATTTCCTTCATCGGCACGCGCCTGTCACGAGTGATGGGAATGAAGACTTTCTGTGCTGCCTCCACACTCTCCAGCTTGACCACGCAGAGATAATGCCAGACCGCATTCTCCACGTCCTGCGAATTGACGGTCTGGTGAACTTCGAATTGCTCACGGCCATCTTTGAAGCGGTCGGCATAATAAAGTGCTAGCCCGCGCTGCCAGTGGATGGGCAGAGAAGCCGGGTCGTCCTTAACCTGAGCGTCCCATTCTACGAGGCATTCTTTGATTTTGCCCTCGAAAAATAGAGGGACGCCGCGGCGGAAACGCTCGTCCGGGTCGATGCTCTCATCTGCCGTGCCGAATTTCTCTACTGCCGGCGGAATCACTTCCTTTTCGCCCTCTTTGGCCTGTCGGAGCCACACGAGGTGCTGCCATGGGAGGCCGTGAAATTCCTTCTCTACACGAAATCCGGAAGCCTGCCACTCGCGGTAAATTTGCTCGCGCGTCATTTTGTGCTCCGGCTTGATCGGCACCTTTGCGTCTTCAGTGCGGAATTCGATCAGAGCCACCATACCTCCGGGCTTGAGGGCTATGTGCATGGCCTTGAGCATCTGTTCAGGGTGACCAAATTCGTGATAAACATCCACGAGCAGAATTAAGTCGCAGGAGGCTGGCGGGAGTTTTGGATCCCACGGCAGACCGAGGATAGGCCTCAGGTTTTTCAATCCCCGGCCTTCCGCTCGGGCGCTGAGCATGTCGAGCATTTGTTGCTGGATATCGACGGCATAGATGACGCCAGTTTCGCCCACGCTGGCCGCCATTTGCAGGGCGTGGTAGCCATTTCCGCAGCCGAGATCACAGATGTTCCAGCCCTTCTGAATCGCCAGCGTTTGCAGCATGAGCGCGGCGTTTTCCTCCTGTTCGCGATTCTTGCGCATAAGCCACTCGGCACCGGTCCAGTGCATCGTTTTGGCGATGGTCCGACCCATGTATTCCGTGAGTTCCGGAGGTGCTTGTTCGGCAGCAGGGACTGGCTGTGCGGTCTGAGCGGACAGCGACAAAAGGAAGGTGAAGAGGGTGAGCAGGATGGCGCGCATATCCCTTCTATACGCATGCTGGCGTTTTAAGTGAAACCGCGAAGTCTGAGACACTGGTTTTTCGGAGAAAGATATCAGGGCGTCGCAGGCACAATCGGAGCCGGTGCCTCGGCGGGAACGACAATCGGCTCGAAAACAGTGCCCACGGGGACGATTTTCATCATTTCTTTGAGAGTAGCCATACGGTCTTCTGTAGCAGGGTGGGTGCTAAAGAACTCCAGCGCCCCGCTCATGCCCCCGCCACTTTTTTTCTCCTCCTCGGCGAGAGTGGCGAAGAAGTCGATCATGCCGGTCGGATCCAGTTTGGCATCCAGCATATACTGGAAGCCCTTGGAATCAGCCTCGCGCTCAAAGTCGCGGCTGTATTTCTGGCCGAGTAGGCTGGCCGCCCCGTCTACGACGCCGGACATGTCGCCGAAAATTGCGGCCAGCACCGCGGTGGTTCCAAGGCTGCTCACCATGTTCCGCAGGGAGTGGCGGCGCGTAATGTGCGCGATTTCATGTGCCAGCACACCGGCGACTTCCTCTGGCCGCTTCGCCTTCTTCAATAGCGCGGTGTGAATGACAATGTGGCCGCCGGGAACGGCAAAAGCGTTGATGGTGTCGTTCTCCACGATGTGAAATTTGAAAGCGTAACGCTTATCTTTAATCGCGGGAACAAGGCGGGAGGTGATCGCATCCAGTTGGGCTTTTAGTGCCGCGTCTTCGGATTCCTTGGTGGTGCTGAGGACCTGAGCATAAACGGCCTCTCCCAGTTGCTCCTCAACGCTAACCGGGATTTTGCCGGCCACGTAGTCTGTGATTTCGCCGCGGAAGGTCCACAGTGCGATGATTCCCGTGATGCTAAGAACAGTGAGTGCGATGAGTGCCTTGGCGGGCCATGGCCAGTTTCTGCTGGCGCGGTTGGTGCGCCGGGCTTTGCGCCCGTGGAAGGGATGGCTGGCGATCACGTCATCGTTCAGGAGTCTTGGGTCGGTGCAGAGAAAAGTCCATGCGGGAAGTTGCGAATGGCAGATATAGGCTTGCTGATTGTTGAACCCGCCAAATCGGATGTCCATGTCGGCAATACGCATGCGCAGCGGCGGTAGTGAGTCGGCATGAAAGACCAGGTCTTCTGCCTCAACGGCGATGCGGCCACTAGCGCGGCCATCCGGCAGGGAACTGTGATAGGCCGTGGCAGGCCATGAGCGGGAAGAATCCATAAAGCCGATTCTGGCGCGGGATTTTAAGAGCGCAATTGCCTCTCACGGCAGCACGGGAAGAAGGCGAAAATACTCCCCGCCGCCCGCGGCTGCCTTTTTGGTGTAATTTGAGATCACTCCGCCGCCGGTGAAGGAGCGCTCATCGAACCATGAGGTTAGATTGATTGAGCTTTGAAATTTATACGGCTGTCCTGTCAGCAGGGTGTTGAAACTGAATGTCAGGGAATTACCAGAACGCACCATTACGGGCACGGGTGCGTGCGGGGCGGTCTGCACGAGCCATGCGATGCCGCACGCGTGCGGGATATTCTCTGCGCCATCGTTGGTGCGGCCAAGCTGCAGTCGGTAGTTGCCGGCTGGAAGATTTCGCGCCCACACGTGTTCAAAGTTGTAGAGGGTGCTGCTGCTGCTGTCGATTGTGACGGCAGTGCCTCCCTGTGCAGGATCGCGAAGAAGCGTGAGATTGTAGTTTGCGATCACTGGGTGGTTGAGTACAAATGGGGAACCACTATTGGTATCCCGGGGCTGACGGTGCCATGCCGCCGCTGCGGAAAGTTCCGTGACGTAGGTGCCGGCGGGAACATTGAGACGGAAGGTCGCGCTGCCGTTTACCGCCAGCGAGAGATAACTCCACGCCGCCAAAGGCTTGTTTGTGGTCGGGTCAGCCGCCTGCTCGCCGCCTGCCAGAATCTGATGGCTGTTGAAAATGTTCAGTTCCCCCGCGCCGTAGATTGTATCAATGGGGTGTGCAGAGGATTTCGCCCACCCGGAAAATTCCGATTTGGTGGCCCCCGCCATCAGGGCTGCCTTGATCACACGGGGGTCTTCGGCGTCCGAAGTCAGCGTGGCGGCTTTTTCATAGAGCAAACTGGCGGCGCTGCTTAGGTAGCCCGCCGCATAACTCGTGGCCCCAACGGGCACGACAATTTCGGGCTTCCGCCTGCCCGGCCCATCCATGTTGCTGGACGTGCCGCCGCGGCTGTGCAGGGCATTGCTGAGCCCGGTGCAGAGCGAATTATAGGCGGCAGCGAGTTGATCCGGAACCGCGGTGGTCTCCCCGTTGTTGAGTGCCGAGATACAGAGATATTTATCCCGGTGGATGGCAAAGTCCTGCCGTCGCAGCAGGTCTTTGTAAGCAGTGGCCGTCGCCGCGGTGGCGCTCTTCACCCACGCATGATTTTGAACCTTTCGCACCTCCACTATCGGTGCGGCATCGCCCGGGGCAAGGAATTCATCGTTCCATTTATCGGCGAGCCACATGTCCACAGCGGGAATGGCCGGAGCCATACTTGCCCAGCCGAAAGGATGCGCAGATGGTTGGGTATTGGGTCCGTAGATGTGCAGGGCGACTTCACTCGCGTGAAATGAGTAGGCTCCAACTGTGCCACCGTCGCTTTTTGCGGTGAATGTTTTGCCGGCCCAAGTCCCGGTCCCGGCAAAGGTGCCCGCTCCCGCCTGAGGAAGGTAGTCGGCAATGCCGCCTGAGACGATCTCCGCCTCCACCTGACTGATTCCTACGCCCGCTCCTGTCAGCATGGCGGGACCCAGTGCATTTTTCAGCGCGGTGAATCCCGTGTCATCGGCTGAATCAGCAAGAGCCGTTCGGACGCAAACGACTAAGGCTGGGAAAAACAGCGAGCGGATGTTCATTTGGGAGTGGTTACGGTAATGCCGAGTTTGGATAATGCACGCCATCCAATTAAAATTCTGCAAATTCCAAAGGCAATTGTCAGAAATGCTGCGGGACCTGGACCTCCGAAGGCCCGCGTAAGCCTTTGACCTCTGACGGCCGCGCGCCTAGGGCGCATGTTGTGAATGCCCAATACAAGGAATTGCCAGGTCTGGAGGTGAATGTGGACGATGTGATCTACATGCCCAGCCTCGATGCGCCCGATGACCGGCCTTTTCCGTTCGTCTACTTCATCAGTATACGGAACAATAGTCCGCGCACGATCACGGTCATGGCGCGGAAATGGGTGGTGCGGGCCACCAATGGCGAGGTCATTGTAGTGGAAGGGGACGGAGTGGTTGGCCAGTTCCCTAAAATTCCGCCCGGCGGGGAGTTCAGCTACAACAGTTGCCACACCATTTCTCACAGTAGCACGGCAGAAGGGGCCTACTTTGTGCAGGGGGATGACGATGTGCGTTATGCCATACGTATTCCGGCGTTTGACATGGAACTGCCGCAGTGGGTTTAACTCCCCGTGATCAGGATACGCCACTTGCGGAATACCTGATCACATGACCACCATACCCAAAGCCTGAGCCATGTCCAGAGTCCTTCTCAGTCTATTTTTTACCCTGAACGTCCTTCGCGGTGAGGCGCCGCCCAACATCGTGATGATCGTTTCCGATGACCATGCATGGACGGATTACGGCTTCATGGGGCATGCCGAGATCAAAACGCCGCATCTAGACAAGCTCGCCGCGCAGAGCATAACCTACCGCCGGGGCTATGTCACCAGTAGCCTGTGCTGTCCGAGCCTTGCTACCATAGTGACTGGACTTTATCCACACCAGCACCGCATCACTTCCAACGATCCCCCTGCGAACAAAGGGGCAGTGCCCGGTGTGCCCAAGCTGGAAATCCCCGCGTTCAAGGCCGGGCGCGAGCGCATGAATGTTTATATGGATAACGCGCCGAGCCTGCCGCGCCTGCTGGGGCAGAAAGGCTATGTCAGCCTCCAGACAGGGAAGTGGTGGCAGGGAAATTTCAAACGCGGCGGATTTACTGAGGGCATGACTCGGGGACAGCGTCACGGGGATGCCGGGCTTGATATCGGCCGCAAGACCATGGAACCCATCTTTGATTTCATGTCCCGCGCCAAAAAGGAAGGGAAGCCGTTTCTTGTCTGGTATGCACCGCTGCTGCCGCATGATCCGCACACTCCGCCGGAGCGCCTTCTGGAGAAATACAAAGCAAAGTCGCCGTCGATCCACATCGCTAAGTATTGGGCGATGGTCGAGTGGTTTGATGAGACCTGCGGTCAACTCATGAGGCAGCTGGAAAAGGAGGGGCTTAGCGAAAACACGATCGTTGTTTATGTTGCTGACAATGGATGGATTCAAAGTGCGGATAACCCCCGCTACGCACCAAAATCGAAGCAAAGCCAGTATGATGGAGGGTTGCGAACGCCGATCATGATTCGCTGGCCGGCTAAAACGAAACCGGCTCAGCCAGAGGCGCTGGCCAGTAGCATCGACATTGCGCCCACAATACTGAAAGCTGCTGGCGTGGAGGTCCCCAACGATATGAGCGGACTCAATCTCCTCGACCCGGAGGCGGTCGGGAAGCGCGACGCGATTTTTGGCGGCTGCTATACCCATGAAAGTATGGATTTGGAGGTGCCCGCCAAAAGCCTGCGCTGGCGCTGGGGCATTCAGGGCAATCTCAAGCTCATGCTGCCCGGCCCCAATGAGCCGGATGCACCCGTGGAATTGTATGATCTTAAGGCGGATCCTAGTGAGCAAAAAAATCTCGCTCAAGACCGCGCCGCCGATGCGGCCGGGCTACGCAGTGCCATCGACGGCTGGTGGAAAGGCGAATGATTCTACGGACTCCGCCTTTGCAGGGTCTGCCCTCATCAGCCAAACGGTCAGTCATGGCACAGCATTATCTATTGACCATCACTGGACAGGACCGCCCCGGGCTCGTAGAGCGGGTGGCGGGAGTCATCGCGGCGCACGGCGGGAGCTGGCTGGAAAGCCGCCTAATACATCTCGGAGGATGTTTTGCGGGAGTGGTGCGGGTGGAAGTCCCCGAATCCGCTCGGTCAGCGGTAAAAGCGGACATCGCCGCGCTCTTCTCTGAGGGGCTGACGGTCACGGCTTCTCCTGCCGGAGTGGTCGCCCCGTTCGGTGCGCAGCAGATCAATGTGGAAGTCACAGGGCTAGATCATCCGGGAATTGTCAGTCACATTTCCGCTGCTGTGGCCCGGGCTGGACTAAACGTGGAGGAGTTTTCCTCGGAAGTCACCAGCGCTCCCATGAGCGGTGAGTCGCTCTTTACCGCGATGATGCGGCTGTCAGGGCCCGAGGGAGTGGATTTGCGTGCCCTCAGTGAAGTTCTGGAGAAATTGTCTGAAGAATTGCTGGTGGAAATAGCGATCCTGCCAAAAGCCTCCTAATCCCCAGCGATCCATTAAATTTATTGATGCGCCGCTCCGTGATGCCGCAGTAGAGCAATCTGGGCTGTCAGAGGCCTTCAAATATACGCTTTTATTATCGTGGGGCTTGCAATGTGATAGCCGACTCACTAAACCACTCCTATCTATGGCCTCTAAGCCCAGTCATTACAAAATCATTGAGGGCGGCGTCGCGGCGCCGGAGGGATTTGTTTGCGGTGCAGTGGAGTGCGGCATCAAGAATGCCGCAAAGCTGAGGCTGGACCTAGGGCTCATTTATTCCCGCATACCCGCTTCCACTGCGGCTTGCTTCACCTCCAACAAAGTGAAGGCTGCTCCGGTCAGAGTCTGCCAGTCCCACCTACGTACCGGTGAGGTGAGGGCGGTGATTGTGAACAGTGGCAATGCCAATGCTTGCACCGGTCCCCGCGGCATCATCGATGCAAAGACCATGTGCGCGCTTACGGCCAGCGAACTGAAACTGGAAGCGCATCAGGTGCTGGTGGGCAGCACCGGTATAATAGGATTGCCAATGCCCATGGAGCGCATCACGCCAAAGATTCCGGAGTTGGTCGCCTCGCTCGGCCGCGGAAATGGTGACGCCATTGCCCGGGCCATCATGACCAGCGACACCCGGCCGAAGAGTATCGCCATTTCGGTTCCGTTGGGCAGCAAGACCATCCGCATCGGCGCCATCGCCAAAGGCGCGGGCATGATCTCGCCCAGCATGGGCACCATGCTCTGCTATATCACCACCGACGCTGCCATTGAGTCCACCAACCTGCAGAAGTGCGTGAAGGCTTGTGTGCAGAATTCCTTCAATCGCATCACCATTGATGGCGATACCAGCACGAACGACACCGTCGTGGTGATGGCTAACGGTATGGCCGGGAATCGCCCAATCAAGTCCGGGGGAGAGCAGTGCCGTATTTTTCGTGAGGCGCTGGAGTGGGTCATGCTCAAGATGGCCAAAGCCATTGTGGGAGATGGCGAGCGGGTCACCAAGTTCGTGGAAGTCATCGTGCGCGGCGCCCCATCGGTCCCGGATGCCCGGAAAGTGGCGGAAACGGTCGCGAACTCACTGCTCGTGAAATGCTCATGGAACGGCGGAGACGCCAATTGGGGCCGCATCATGCACGCCATTGGATACAGCCGGGCCCGTATTCGCGAGGACCTCATCGATATCTATTTCGATGGTCACAATGCCACGAAAAACGGCATCGCCACCGGCACTCCGGTAGAGTTGTTGCGCAAAGTGGTAGCCAAGCGGGAATTCACCGTCACCATAGATCTCAACGTCGGCGATGCGATTTATAATGTTTACACCAGCGACCTCTCGCAGGAATACGTGGACTTTAACCGCACGGAATACGCAGCGCCGGTGAAGCCTTAGACGACTACTTAGATCAAGTCTTCCGCCGGGCCACCGCATCAGAAATGAGGCGATAGAGCGACTCGATCCGTCCGGCATTTACCCCGGCAGCCAGAGCGCGACGAACAGGTTCACCCCAGATGGCTTCCACTTCCACTTCGCGGCCTTCGACAAAGTCGATCATGCTGCTGGGACGGTAGGCGCGCATGGTTTCGGTGCGCTCAAACTGATCTTCTGGCAGCCAGTCGGGCAGGGGATAACCCAGCGCCGCCGAGCACTCCATGACCTCGACCATGAGGGCGCGCGTTAGCGCGCGTAGGTCTGGATTCGCGAGGATGTGTGCGGTATCGATGCCGCCACCGAGGATGGCGAGCCCGTTGAAGGGGATATTCCAGACCAGCTTGCGCCAACGCACCGCCGGAATGCTGGGGGCGAGTTCACATTCCACTCCGTTCCGGTTAAAGAGCGCCGCGATGCCGGTTGCTGCTGCTGCGTTTTCCGGACTGTGGCCGGCGATGGCGATTTGCCCTTGGGCGGTGTGCTCGATACAGCCTGGGGCAGTACGGTTGATGCAGGTAAAACACACCCCGCCCAGCACCCGGCTGGCCCCCCACCGTTCGGCGAGGTACTCTTCATTGCCTAGTCCATTTTGGAGCGTCAGTAGCAGTGTTTGCGGGCCCATTAGCGGCGGAATGAGGGCATCCAGTGAAGAGTTCGCAGTCGCCTTCAGCGTGATCAGCACCAGATCTGCCGTGCCCATTTCTTCAGTGCGGCCAAAAGCATGAACATGGGGAAGGTCGAAGTCCCCCTGACAACTGCGGATTGTCAGGCCGTGGCGCTTCACGTGCTCAAGGTCGCGCCGCATGTGAAATTGCACATCAAGCCCGTGCCGGGCGAGCTGGCCTCCGTAGTAGCAGCCGACGGCACCGGACCCGATGACGGCGATGCGCTGGGGAATGAATAACATACTATCCGAAATGCTTCGGGCTGTGAGGAGGTCAACCGCTGCGGCGCTGTCAGTTTCCGACAGGCGAAGCAGGGGCTTGCGTATCTTGACGGTCAGGCGATCCCGGTGTCCAGTCCTGCCTCTCCATGTTGATGCGCGCCCTTCTTCTTCTTTACCTCACGGCTGCCGCTCCGGCGGAGGACCGTATTGGCGATGCGTGGAACGATGAACGGAATCCCATCCGGCAGCTGTTCAAAGGCCAGCGTCTCGACCTCTGGTCACTGCAACCGGTGCAATCACCGCCACTGCCTGGCGTCGGCAATACCGCGTGGCCGCGGCACGAGATGGACCACTTTATTTTCGCTGCTCTGGCGAAAGCAGGGCTCACCCCCGCGCCGGAAGTGGGGAAACGCGAACTCGCCCGCCGTCTTTACTTTGATCTGACAGGCCTGCCGCCTTCGCCGGAGCAGGTCGAAGCCTTTTGCCGCGATGCCGCACCAGATGCCTCAGGGCGGCTTGCGGACGCCCTTCTGGCCAGCCGCGAGTTTGGTGAACATTGGGCGCGCTGGTGGCTGGATGCGGTGCGCTATTCCGACAGCAACGGCTATGACTGGGATGAATTCCGTCCGCAGGCATGGCGCTTCCGCGACTACATCGTGCGCTCTTTGAATGCGGATAAGCCGCTAGACCGTCTCATCCAGGAGCACTTGGCAGGAGATGAAATGGTGAGCGGTCCTCCGCAGGATGCCACGCAGCAGGACTGTCTGATTGCCACCGGCTATTTGCGGATTGGTCCATGGGATAATTCATCGAAGCTATTCAATGAAGAACACAAGACGCGCGCGGCATGGATGGCTGACCTCACCGAAACCACCGCCAGTGCCTTCATGGGGCTCACGATGTCCTGCTGCCGCTGTCATGACCACAAAACGGAACCGTTCGCGCAGACTGACCACTACCGTTTCCGTGCGTTCTTCGAGGATTTGAAGTTTGCGGATGAGATGCCGCTCGATCTTGCAGCAGATCAGAAGGTTATTGAGGCTCACAATGCTTCCGTAGAGGCACGCGCCGGCAGACACGACGAAGCGGCGCGGGCGATATTGACCGCTGCCAAAAAGAAGTATAGGGACAAGAAAGATGACGAACTCAGGAAATTGCTCGGCAGCGCGCAGCGAAAGACCCTTAAAACTGCCGAAAAGGAGGCGGCCAACGTGCGAAAGGAGCGCCGCAAATTCACTGCGGGAATGTTGGCCACGTCGGGGGAATCCTCCGGTAAATCTCGTGTCCTGTCCGGAGGCGATGCCGACACTCCCAAGGAGGAAGTGGAAGCGGGTATCCCAGCCATTTTCAATCCAGGAGCGTTGGCAATTTCCCGCTCAGTCGCAGGCCACGGCCGCCGCAGCGCTCTCGCAGGCTGGATTGTTTCCGGGCACAATCCGCTCACGGCGCGGGTCATGGTCAACCGGATCTGGCAGCAGTGTTTTGGCCGCGGCATCGTAACAACCCCGGGAGACTTCGGCTTCAGCGGAGTGCGTCCGTCGCATTCGGAACTGCTCGATCACGTAGCAACCTTGCTCGTGCGCGACAGCTGGTCACTTAAGAAAACTATCCGCCGCATGGTTACCAGCAGCGCTTACCAGCAGGCGGCATACATCTCTGAGGAGTCCCGGCGGACGAGGGCCGAAAGCATCGACAGCGCAAACACGCTGCTGTGGCGGATGAATCCCCGAAGGCTGACTGCGGAGCAGCTGCGCGACGCCATGTTGTCTGTGGCAGGCACGCTGCGGAGTTCCGAAGGCGGTCCGCCCCGCTGGCCTGCACTGCCGGATGAGGTGCTCGCGGCGAATCCCGCTTTCTACGACGACAATGAGACAAAGACCAAAGGCTGGTATCCGGACAAGCCGGAGGATCTGACCGTGCGCAGTTTGTATCTTATCCAGAAGCGCACGGTGCGGGTACCGTTCATGGAAACCTTTGACCTTCCTGACAACTTTGTTTCCTGCACCCGCCGCGGAATCTCCACGGTCCCGTCGCAGGCGGTCACACTTCTGAACAATCCTTTCTCGATTCAATGCGCCCGCGATTTCGCGGCCCGGGTGGAGAAAACCGCCGGCTCTGATCCCGCCGCCAGGGTCACCGCGGCGTGGCAACTTGCGTTGAACCGAAACCCAACCCCGCAGGAGATGGAAACGGGTCAGAAACTCACCGCGGCCGCCTCCCTTGCCGTATTATGCCGTGCGGTCCTGAATCTCAACGAATTCATTTATCTCGACTGACTCGCCCGGGCACTCCCCGCTGTCATGCTACTCGTCCTGACTAGTTTTCCTTCATCTAAGGTCGCCCGCGCCGCGGCAGAGGTTCTGGTTAGCGAATCTCTTGCCGCCTGTGTCAATCTTCCGCCCCGGGTCGAATCGATCTCCCGGTGGGAGGGAAAACTGGAGCGCAGCGCCGAAGTCCTCGCGATCATCAAGACCACTTCTGCCGCATGGCCGGGCCTTGAGGTGCGCCTGCGGCAACTGCATCCCTATCAGGTTCCGGAAATCGTCGCCGTCTCTCGCGAAAAGGTGAGTGCGGTCTATCTCCGCTGGTTAACGGAGAGCGTGCGGGCCTGAGTTGGAACTACTCTTCCTGAGGAGCACTCAACCTTTTGAACGCAGCAGGCTTGCAACCAAGAGCCTGCGCGGCGGCTGCGGCTTCTCCGCCGGCCTGACTGAGGGCTTCGGCGGCAAGGCGGCGCTCAATCCAGGGTAGAGCAGGGGAGCCGGATTCGCGCGCAGTGCTGAGCAGAATGCGAATGGCGTCGCCCACAGAGGGGGCGTTGTCCTCGTTTGGACGGGCGGAGGAGTTCTGCCCCAGCGGCAAGTCCCCGGCGGTCAGCACATCGCTGCGCGCTAGGACGACCGCCCGATGGAGCGTGTTCTCCAGTTCTCGGACATTACCCGGCCAGTTGTAGCTCTCCATGAGATCGAGCGCATCGTCCGCAAAACGGAGGCGGGAATTGTTTTTCTTTTTGGCCAGCCGCTGGAGGAAAAACAGAGCGAGAGGGCGGATATCCTCCGGGCGCTCCCGCAGCGGAGGGAGGTGCACGCGCACGACATTGAGCCGGTAGAATAAGTCCTCGCGGAATCTCCCGCGTTCCACTTCGCGCTCCAGATTGCGATTCGTGGCTGCGATGATGCGCACGTCTGTTTTGAGAGTTTCATTGCCTCCGACCCGGCTGAACTCACCTTCCTGAAGGACACGAAGGATTTTGGTCTGCACGTGCATGGGCATTTCGCCAATCTCATCTAGGAAGAGCGTTCCGCCGTCGCATTGCTCAAAGCGCCCTACGCGCTGGGCGGTGGCGCCGGTGAAGCTGCCTTTCTCATGGCCGAATAGTTCGCTTTCGAGCAGGCTCTCGGGAATAGCCGCGCAATTGATGGCGACGAATTCTTTTGCACTGCGCGCGCTGAATCGCTGCACGGCTCGGGCTACTACTTCCTTTCCGCAACCGCTCTCGCCGGTGATCATGACTGCGGCATCGGAGCGGGATACCCGTCCAATCATTTTGAAAACCGCCTGCATGGCGGGGCTTTGGCCGATCATGACATCGCCCAGATCCACGGCGGGGTCCGCAGCCAGCTTTTCGGTGCGGGAAGCCTCGCGGGTCGCCAGCGCGCTCTCCACCACCGGCCGCAGGTCATAGGGTAGGGATTCCTTGCGGAGAAAATCGAAGGCTCCTAGCTTCATACTCTCAATGACCGCATTGGTCGGCGGGAAGGCAGTGCTCAATACCACCATCACCTGAGGGTCCTGCTGGCGGAAGCGCTTCAGAAGTTCGATGCCGTTGACGGGCTTGAGGTGAAACTCGGTGATGACGAGGTCTGGTTTGACCTTGGTGAACTGCTTAAGGCCATCCTCGACACCGGGAGCGGTGTGCACGGACACCTCCGCATTGCTCAAATGGCGCTGAGCCCATTCGAGGAAATCGGATTCAGGGTCTATAATGAGGATGGTTTGCATCAAGAAACGCGTAAAAATGAGGCAGAGACCATGGACATGGCGCGCTTGCGGGCGGAATCAAGCCCCCGGAGACGTTTTCGCGTAGATGGGGCAAAAATATCTTGGCAAACGGGGAGGGAGGCTGTAGAAACATTACGTTGCCGTGAGAGCAAAGGGGACCGCTCACATGGTGACGGGCGCGCCGGGGAAACCTGACGCGCCCTTTTTTTGTCTCCGTCCTGCACCGGCACTATTACCGCCACCAGTCCGGATCCCGTTCCCATGGTGCCCCGCTGGTGGATTTCTGAGCCGCTCCGCTGGCAAGTCCATCTTCGTTGCGCCGCACTTCGTCCATGAGGTCTTGCTCCGGTGTCTGGCCCGGCGGTCTCTGCCGGATCGCCCGGACGGCTAAGGCAAAAGCAGTGAGCGTGATCGCCAAAAGAAGTACAAAGCCCCACGCAACGGCGTCTCCGTAAGTCGCCGGCGCCCCGGTGAAGGTTCCGTTCCAGATTCCCGGGCCTGCCAGTTGGCGCATCATAGTGCCACCTCGGCAGGCGGCTGTTTCCGCAAAAAGGTCAGGGGCCATTAGCGCCAGCGTTTCCATATCAGACGGGGGTTTCCCGCTCGTGATCGAGCAGCAGGCGCATGGGTACCATGTGCGACAGGATGAATTCATTCCGGGCAAAGAAGCGCTGGCTTTCCTCATTCAGGCGGTCGGTGAGTAGGGTGATGCGTTTAAAATCCTTCTTTATTGCGAAATCCTTTACGTAATTGACCAGCATGGTGCCGTAGCCATGACCGCGATGCTCCGGGCGGATGATGACATCTTCCATCAGGATCACAAACCCTCCTTCAGCCGTGCTTATGGTGAAGAGTAGGTTTACCATGCCGATGACTTTGTAGTCGTTGCGCACAACGAAAATTCTCCCTCGGTTAGGCTGCTCAAGAATGAGCCGCAGACCGTGCCGATGCTTCTCCTGATTGGGAGTAAAATCGGCTTCCATCTGCATCAAAGACATCACCAGATCCGTCAACTCCGGAAGATCCTCCAGAGTGGCGGGTTCAATGCGAATATTGTCTGCAGGCGGGGGCATATCCATTGGTAGGCAGGGAGGCAGTTATTAGGCCAGATTGCCGCTCTATTTCTGAATGGGCAAGGGGTTTGGCGTGATAGGCGTTTCAGCACCTCTGGGAGTCTCTGTGACGCCAGTGGGAGCCGCGGCGCGAAAACCGGGTAAACGTGCGCTGGACACTGATTCGGGCCCGGCTTGTGTTCAACTATGTTCGAGCAGGGAGAAAAAGTCGTTTGTGTGGATGACCGGTTTCATCCGGAAATCGCGTTCCTTTATGCCGCCCTGCCGGAGAAAGGGCAGATCTATACCGTCAGGGAATGCGAGCCGGGCCGCGCCAAATGGGTGAGCGCCCAAAAGGGCTGGGACTCAGTAGAGATGAAGGTGCTGCTGGTGGAATTGACCAATCCCGTGGACCCGTCGACAGTGAAGGGCTGCCCTTCCGAGCTGGGGTTCGCAGCGCGTCGATTTGCTCCGCTGGAAGCCATCGAAAACCTCGAAGTGGCCGAGATTGAGGAACTACTGCCTGCCGGGAAGTAGCTAGGTAGGGCTTCCCTTGCCCCTGTGTGTGGGGAACGCTCTGGATCAGTTTTCGGTGAATCCGCCCGAGACTAGCTGCTCCAGTGCCGCCATGGCCTGCACTTCATCCGGACCTTCTACGGAAACAGAAATTTTCGCTCCACAGCCGGCAGCCAGCATCATAAGACCCATGATGCTTTTGCCGTTCACCTGCTCGTCATCCTTCTCCACCCAGATCTCAGATCTCCACGCGCTGCTCATCTTCACAAACATGGCGGCCGGACGTGCGTGCAGGCCGAGTTTGTTTACGATGGTAAGCTCTTTGGTGATCATGCGGAAGTTGTCAGGACGGGAGAGTTAACTGATGCATTTCTCCTTCATCAGTTGCAAGAGTTTCTTGTTGAATTCGATAGCGCTGTTGTGCCCGAAACTGCGAAGCTTCTGCTCAAGCGCGGCGACTTCCACCATGCGGGCCGTGTCCCGTCCCGGCGCAACGGGGATTTCCACATAAGGAACATCCACACCCAGCAAGCGGTAATGGCGCTGCTCAGTACCGAGACGGTCCATTTCGAGGAAGTTGGCCAGCGGCTTAAGACAGACCACAAGGTCGAGGCGTTTTTCTATGCGCATAGACGCCACGCCGAAAAGCATGGGGACGTTTACAATGCCTAGGCCCCGCACCTCCATGTGAAACCGGCCCAGTTCCTCGGCGGTGCCCATGAGTTCCCGGCCTTCGGGTGCACGCAGCAGGACCTTATCGTCGGTCACAAGGCTGGCTCCGCGCTCCAGCAGGCCCAGCACGGCCTCACTTTTGCCAATGCCGCTGTCTCCTTTGATCATGACGCCGATCCCCTTCACGTCGATCATGCATCCGTGCTCGCTGGTCGTAGGCGCGAATTCCCACTCCAGCCACTGCGTGCAGGCATTGATGAATCTCACCGTTTCCATGACGGTGTGGTAAACGCTCACGCCACAATCATCGGCCACACGGATGAGGTCTGCGCTGAGCCTCCTGCCGCGACAGGTTACAATGCATGGGATGTCACTTTCGCAAAGCAGGCGAAACGTGCGGCGCTGCTCCGATTCCTCGAGGCTGTGCAGATAGGCAAACTCAGAGTTTCCCAGCACCTGTAGTCTCTTGTAGGCGAAGTAATTGTAAAATCGCGCTAGGGCTAGACCGGGGCGGTTGATCGAAGGCTCGAGGATATTCCTTTCTGCTCCGGTGGACTCGCCGTCCTGATCAAGGTGAAGGTGCTTGCTGTGCCGCCGCACAAAGTCACCCACCGCCAGTTGGCGCGTCTGGCGGACTTTGCTTTTCGATTCGATGATGCCACTGGGAAGTTCACTCATGACAGGCCGGAAGGTGTTTGGGTAATAGTGGGTAGTCCTGCGGCGTATTCTTTGGGCCGCAAGGTTAAGCCGAAAGAATACCGGCTACTTTAATTACGTCCCCAGAGTGGTGTCTAGGAAAAATCTGGATCCTCCCCCGTAGATCTACTATGCATCCGTAACTACCCCGGACAAGCAATCCCCCCACTCAGGAAGGCTCGATGTGGCCAGTTTTTTAGCCTGTTTCCGTCCATGCTGGCTTGGAAGATCCGACAATACTTTGAGACCGGCTTTATTGGCAAGGTTCCAATCTCCTTTGGGGGCAGCCACCGCCAGAGAAATGCCGATACAGGCAGCTGCGTCCACGCCTTTGAAATGGATTAATATCTGAGTTGCCGAGTCAACTTTTTTCATCAAAGTTCTTCCCGTTCTGTAAACTACGGGATGAGAACCCAGCCAAGTAATACTCCTTGTGTGCAGAGCGCATAAAGAAGTGTGAATTCTGCCGCTCATTCAAAAGCGGCTGTCCGTCTGAAACACCTGTCCGGAAATGGCCGACTGGCCGTGGAGATGGTGGGTGAAGCGGGCGGCATCCTGCGGAGTATTGAGGAAGCCAAGAGTGTGCGCTTCCTCAGACCGGCGGACTGCCTCCGCCGGCACCTCACGGGTGAAGGGGGTCTTCATCCAGCCGGGAAGGAGGCAGTTCACGCGGATGCCGGAGGGGCCAAGTTCTGAGGCTAGCGCGCGGGTCAGACCTTCGAGCCCGGCTTTGGCGGCTGCGTAGGCGGTCTGTCCGACCGCACCGTGGCGACCGGACCACGAGCCGATACTCACTATGTGGCCTTTGCCAGCCGGTGCCATTAGTCGCACGGCCTCGCGGCTGCAGAGAAAGGCTCCGCGCAGACATGTGTCCAGCACGGCGTCCCGCTCCGCATCCTCCTGCTGCAGGTGAAGGGCATCGCGGCGGATTGCCGCATTATTCACGAGAAGGTCGAGTCGTGAGAGATTGTGAAAGAAGGCGCGTACGGAGACGGCTGAGGTCACGTCCATTTCATCACGGCCGGGAGTGTGCACTTGCCATCCTGCGCTAGTGAGCACTTCCGACAGAGCAGTCGCCAGCGCGCCGCGACCGCCGGTGATGAGCGCGACGGGTTGCTGTTCCATCAGGGGGTATTAGAACTCGCGAGGGCGGACGTCTCGCCACTTATAGCCACGCCACCTGTCAGCAGGGCCCGGCTCATATCCACCATCACGGGCTGATCCTGTTCTTGAGGGGCAGCTAGGCTCCCATAGGAAATCTCCGAGGCCGGCCCCTCACCGCTGATTTTCAGCCGTTCCTTGCGGGCCCGGTCCGCAGAGGCGTAGTCCCCGCTATCAATAGATCCCGTTTCCAGCACGGTCAGGCGCTTGGCGTAGCTTTCGCGAAGGGCTTTGTTCTCCCCCATTAGTGCCGATTTCCAGTCGCCGTGCAGTCTTTTGAAGCTGTCTATCGGCGTATCCGAAGCAATAGAGAAACATATGACCGTTCCTGTCAGAACAGCCGGAGTCAGCCTCAAAACTCGGGGAGTCAGTTTCACAATGTTCTCCTTATGCGCGCTCCGCCGGATGTAAATTTGATTTACACTTTTGTTCAATTCTCAGCAGAACTCCGGGAAAGGCACGGGTGTCGCGCCATCCCCAAACTTTACCGAATTGCCGGGCGGAATGCAGTGAGGCCGCTTGCGTGCCCGGGCGCGGCGTGCTCCTTACTCTACAGTAAGAAAGTAATGGCGAAGGTTCTCTCAGCGATGTCCGGTGGTGTGGACAGCAGCGTGGCTACGGCTCTGCTGCTGGAGCAGGGGCATGAGGTCACAGGAGCCTACATGAAGAACTGGATCAACGAGGACAACATAGCTGGTGACTGCCCGTGGATGCAGGACATCGAGGATGCCCGCGCCGTGGCGGACCTTCTGGGAGTGGAGTTTCGGGTGGTGAATCTCATGCGCGACTACCGCTCCCGGGTCGTAGAATACCTTCTGGAGGGCTACCGCAGCGGCGTGACGCCCAACCCGGATGTCATGTGTAACCGCGAGATTAAATTCGGCGCTTTCCTCAACTACGCGCATGAGCACGGGTTCGAATACGTAGCTACCGGCCACTACGCCCAGGTGGAGCACGGGCCGGAACGCAGCCGCATTTCGCGCGGTCTCGACCCCGGCAAGGACCAAACCTACTTTCTCTCCCTCCTGCGCCAGGAACAGGCCCGCCACGCCCTCTTTCCCATAGGCGGCATCCTCAAGGCGGAGGTGCGCACCAAAGCTGCGGCCCTCGGTCTCTCTACCGCGGCCAAAAAGGACAGCCAAGGCATTTGCTTTATCGGCCAGGTCAGAATGAGCGATTTCCTCCGTGCCTACGTGCCAGACGCGCCCGGTCCCATCGTCAGTCAGGAGGGTAAAGAGCTCGGCGAACACCGCGGACTGCACCTTTACACCCTCGGCCAGCGAAAAGGACTTTGTGTGCCCAGCAATTCTTACCGCGAAGCCTACGTCGTCGTGGAAAAACGCCCGGCCACCCGAGAACTGGTGGTCGCTTTTGACCGCCCGGATACCGCGCACCTCTACTCCGCCGGTTGCACCACCGGCAGCATCACATGGCTCCAGCTGCCGCCCGCATGGCCCGCCCGGCTCGACATTCAGCCCCGCTACCGCTGTCCAGGCCAGCCGTCGCTGGTGGAGGACGCCGGCGATGGGTCCGTGCACATCACCTTCGATACACCCCAGCGAGCTATCGCGCCGGGTCAAATCTGCGCCTTTTACCGAGGCCCCGAACTCCTCGGTGGCGGCATCTTCCGGCAAATCCATTACCCATCATGAATATTCCCGACGAAATGAACGCCGGCCCTCAGCCGCTCGATGCCTTCATGGACGGGCAGACCTTGCGGAACCACGACCTCGTGGCCGCCAGCACCACCCACCTCACCCACAAGGAAGTGGCCAAAGCCCGCAAAGGTCGTCGCCTCACCATAAACACCCAGCGCCGTGTGCTGGAGGCCCTCAACACCTGCCTCCGTACACGCGAATCCGCACCGGTGAAAGTGGAGGAGATTTTCAACTACCGGGGGAGGTAGAAGCACGACAGGCCCCTGAAGCATCAGTGGTTGGCGCAATCAGGATTCAAAGAAGCCCCCCAGTTTTTTCCGTGTCCTCGCAATTGATGTCCGCCTGATTTCGCCGCTCTTCCCAGTAGAGAGTGAAGTGGACCCCGAAGTCCGGCCACCTACTGGCTAAGCTAAGCTAAGCTGCCCGGCGCGTCCCTGTAGTTAATCCGCCTGCCCAGGATGTCAAGCTTGGTGCGGGGGGAGGGCCGATTTTGGGAAGCTGGAGCGGAGGGCGCAGCACG